>CAZGGA010000004.1:0-169455 GCA_964524555.1 uncultured Acetatifactor sp. | reverse complement strand
TGATTGCAGGAAGCAAAATTGAATTGGTGCGTTTTCATGATAAGGAAGCGGAGGCATCTGATTTTACAGAGAAGACATTTTACGGTCCGATATGGAAACAGGTAAGGGATGCGTTAGACTACATTAAAACAAATTTGATTGAAGAAAAGGTTGTGAAGATTGATGGAAGGGCAGAGGCAGACCGATTTTTCAATTATCCATATAATGCGTTAGAAGAAGCACTTGTAAATGCGGTTTTACACAAAAATTACAAAGAGGATGTGCCGGTAGAGATTCGAATTTATTTAGATCAGATCCAAATTATCAATTTTCCCGGACCGGATCATTATATTGATATGGAAAAGTTTGCAGCGGGGAAAGTCAGGGCAAGAAGATACAGAAATCCTAAGATTGGAGAATTTTTCAAGGAAATTGATCTGTCTGAGAAGAAATCAACGGGCATATCAAAAATTTTGCGCGAGTTAAAAAGAAACGGTTCACCCATACCCGAATTTGAAACGGATGCGGACAGAACTTATATGATTACTACAATAAGGATTCATGAAAAGTTTGAAACCGAGAATAAAAACTTCGCTCAAAAAAATGAGCGAAGTTTGAGCGAAGTTTTGAGCGAAGTTTTGACGCAAAAAGATTATGATAAAGTAAGAAGAATTGTTAAATTTATGGAAGAACATGGAGAAATCACTCCTAAAGAAGCTGAAACTATTACCGGAAAGTCTGCTGCGACAGTGCGAAGGTATTTTAAAATGCTTGCGGACACAAGATATATAGTGGCAGAGGGGAACACCAATAATATTGTTTATCATATCTCGATGAGTTTGTCAGAAAATGTTTAGAAGAGAATTATAAAAATCGGATTGCCTAAACCGTGATAACAAAAATCCGAAAAACCTCAGATACAGTGTGTGTTTCGAGCAAAAAACCACCGAAAACACCCAAAAAATCACACCGATTTTATTCACAAAATACCATGAGGATGGTAGAATAGGTGGTTCAGGTCGTGTGGCTACTATCATTGAGTAATATTGATTTTATCAGTAAAACTGCTATATCTTGTCAAGTAATCGGTGGCATATTTTGGCATCGTTTATGTAAATTTGTTGAGGACATTGAAATTCCTTATAACTTACAGTTAAACTTATTTTTAAAATAACTCAAATTGAATGACATATGGAGTAATATATGGTAAAATATCTATTTTTAGAGAAATAAAAAACTGTTATTTAATAGTTTAAATAATTGGTTACATTATTATAAAATAATTAGAGAGGAAAAGTTTATGAAGATTGTATTAGGATGTCAAAAAAATGATGAATTACAAAATTTATGTAAAGATTTTTTTGGTTCTGAGAACATAGAAATTTTAAATCGGAATGGAATTTTAGGTCTTGATGAAGTAGCAATAATTGTTTCGGCTGTAAATTTGACAGTAGCAACAATTGGTTTTCTTTATACGGTGCTTGCTGACTGGAAATCTGAACAAAATACAGACAATGCCAGCAAAGATAATAATAAAGATAATAATAATTCTATTAGTGCTAATTCTCGGAGGGTTATTATTACAAAAGAAGGAGATATAAATCTTGAAGGATATAATGCAAAAGAAGTAGAAAGAATATTGAGAACGTTAGAGGAATCACAATGACGGGTGAAGAATACATAGCCTTGACCAAAAAAATGTTACCAGTATGGCAAGGGAGATATGATGACATAATCCGGATGACATTTGAAAAGCTTAGGAGTATGGATTGCTTTAAGAAAGCCAATACAAAAATTGATTTTAAAAATATTTCTAGTGCATCTATCTTTTCAGAAGTTGTGGATACTAAACCTGCATTAACATTGATATGGGATAATTATCAATGGGAAATTCTTGAGAAATTTTTATTGTCTGCCTTACTTTATATTAATAAACATAAGGAATTAGCGATTCAAATATATAAAATGAATATTTATGCAGCACTATCTATTCGTGTTACATATATTGCGCCTGAATTATCTTATCTTTTTGCAAAAAAATATCAGGATTATAAAAGAGCGGCTAATTATGACAATATCATAACAAATTCTACATCATTTATTGATATGATGTATTGTCAGTTATTGGCATTAGGACATGAATTTTCGCATCTTTTGTTTGAACGTATGGATTTTGGTTCTATTTTATATAATCTTTATGAAAAGGACTTTTTTTGTATCATGGATGGGGTGATAAAATCGCAAATATTATCTGATTTTGAAATTGATGAAGTAGGAATAGAAGAGTTGATTCATGATATTAAAGCAGATTTTAGCATAGATTACAGAAAAGAATTAATTTGTGATATTTTTTCATATGTGCTTGTAGAAGAAATTATAGAAAAAGTAGACCAAAAATTGAATGAAAAAAGAAGTAGAGAAGATTTATATGATGATATTCTGTCAATGAACGATTATATCATACACACAATGGATTCTTTTTCTTACATATTAGAATATTGGACGCGTTTTGGTAGTTTGGTTAGTGAAAAACGATTTGTTGAGCCAAAAGATTTACAGCCTAGTATTCCAAATTATACTATTTGGAAAAACCAATATTATGCAAGAGAAAGTTTAGTTTCGTTATATAAACGAGTAACTTTGTTAAGAGATAAACAGCTTGAAGTTCCTTCAATAAATAAAAAAAAAGTTATGCTATATAATGCTAATAATGAAATAGCTAAAAAGTTAGTTACTTTTGAGGATGAAGAATGGGTAGAAATAATACTTGAATTACAACAATTAATGAAACAGAATATTCCATTAAAAAAGCTAATTGAGGCTCGAGATAGCCAACTTCAAATTTAGGAACACATTATAGGTTTATGTAAATAATTCTATGTTGAAAGTTCTTTTGGAAAATATTTTACATTATGAGTTATTTGGTAAGTCATTACTTAAAGCAGCTACAATATGTCCTATGTGGTGCAGAGTTAATATAGGGATTATTTAAAACTAGGGAATTTTTTGGAATATAGGAATTTATTTATAGTGATAAGAGCAGGAAGGAGATAGAAGTAAATTGCAGAAATCGAAACGAATAAGAGCAGTAATATTCACCCATATGTAAAACGTGAATAAGTATAGTTTGCAGAAAGTAGCCGGAAATGGCTGCTTTTATCGATGAGGTATAATAAGTTTCGCAAATTAATTTCATAAAAAGATAACATATAATAGATTTCGCAAATTGTAGTTTCATAGAAAATAGACATGGTCTATACCGTTTGGTAGAATTAAGTTACCACACAAAACCTACTAAAGGAGGCTAAAAACCATGTCTGATAACATTATACAGCTAAACGAGGATTTAATAAAGCACGATTTAAAGGATCTTGTCCGTTCCAGTGTAGAAGAAACTCTCAATGCCCTGCTTGATAAAGAAGCGGATGAGCTTGTAAATGCCCACAGATATGAGCGCTCTGCAGAACGCCAGGAATACTGCTCCGGTCACTATAAACGGAACTTCCATACCACTGCCGGTGAGGTGGAACTGCAGGTTCCCAAGCTCAAAGGTGTCCCTTTTGAGACCGCCATCATCGAACGCTACCGCCGCAGGGAGTCTTCCGTAGAGGAAGCACTGATTGAAATTGAAATGTACCTAGCAGGTGTATCTATACGCCGAGTAGAGGATATTACGGAAGCCCTGTGGGGGACAAAAGTATCTCCGGGTACCATCTGCAGCCTCAACAAAAAGGCTTATGAACATATCGAAACTTGGCGCACCCGCCCGCTGTCCGGCGAATACCCCTATGTCTATGCAGACGGTGTTTACTTAAAGCACGGCTGGGGCGGTGAGATTCAGAATGTCTCCATCCTCGTTGCGATTGGGGTCAGCAATGACGGCTGCCGTGAGATCATTGGTGCTGCTGAGGGTATGAAAAAGGATAAGGAAAGCTGGCCTCCTTCTTTGTATGGCTCAGAGAAGGGGGCTTACCGGTGTCCGGCTGATCATTGGGGATAAGAATCCCAGAATGCTTGAAACCATACCGGAAGTATTCCCTGATGCCCGTTACCAGCGCTGCACTGTCCACTTTTATCGGAACATTTTTTCTGTTACACCACGCAAATAAGATGAAGAGTGTTGTCATGATGCTGAAAGCCATCCATGCATAGGAGAACAAGGAAGCAGGTCGTGAAAAAGCCGCCAGGTGGCAGATAAGCTGAAAGAGATGAAGCTAAACTCAGCAGCAAAGAAACTTCAGGATGGTATTGAGGAGACCCTTACTTACATGGACTTTCCCACCCAGCATTGGACCAGGATACAGACAAACAACACCATTGAACGCCTAAACCGGGAGATCAAACGCCGGACAAAGGCAATGGTGCCTTCCTGGATGGGCAGAGTGCCCTGCTGCTGGGATGCGCCAGACTGCGCCATGTGGCGGGGCCCCAATGGGGGACATGCCGCTACATGAACATGGAGCATCTCAACAAACCAGAGGATGGTCTGCTGGCTGATATTACAGCCGATTGACTAATGGCTACCAGGGAGCAGGAATTAAATTTGCGAAAAAATCTTGACACTATCAATTTACAGAAAATAGTGTGAAATCTTTTTGGTGTAATGCGTTGATAGGCTGCATAGCGTATGCCAACTTTACAGAAGCCATTGAAAGTATACATGATGTGTTTCCTGTATACTTCTGTGCAAATCATAGAAAACTTCCTTTTCTCCCTCATTGAACATTGTGTGATTTATGGTTATTTTTAATCTGATTTTAACTCATATTTATATGGATAATAATTTTGTAATTCGTCTATGCCTATCTCTTTCCCTACATAGGTCTTAAACCAATTCTCATAATTTGGGTTATCCCAAACGGTACCATCTTCAAAAACAACTTGTTTTAGACAAAATAGTGGGAATGCGACTTGATTAGTTTCACCACTTTCAGTCTTCGGCATATTTTCCACTAGCTCACCGTCATACAATGACCAACCGCCATGATAATCTTCTGTTTGGTTGGGTAAAATGCTCGTCTTTGTCTGAACAAGATTTTCATAGCTACTTTCTGTGCTGCTATCAAGAAAATTCCAATGCAGCTTTAATGGTGATCCTTTTTCGTTATAGGCTAACATACAATACTCTGTTTCAATAATGCGTTCATCTGTATTGTTTGTTAATATGTCATGTATATACGGACTCCCATCTTCGTAATAAAGAATATCTGCACTTTCATGGATAATCGATGTAGTTTCTTTTATTCCGTTGTTATTTTCTTGTACTGTAATATCTTCCGTTAAACTTGCTTTATTTTCTTTGGGTGTTGGCTGGGCTGCATATGCCCCAATAGCAAAGCCCCCAACAGAAAGCAGGAATGCCGCCATAAGCGATATTATGGTGATAAACTTTGTCTTTTTCTTAAAATTCATGATTGCACCTAACCGTTCTTTTAATTGTTCTGCGCCCTCTGTCAGAGTAACGAAAGCCAAAGAGCTTTTGTAAAGGCTATTTGACTTCAAAAAAGAAATCAGTATATCCCCATATTCGCGCCTTGCTTTATCGCTAAGTATAGATATAATCTTTTCATCACATGACAATTCACAAGATTTATTTACTTCTTTTTCTAGTAGATAAATAAAAGGATTGAACCAATGAATGCAGACAACAATCTGTATCAACCATTTGTAAAACATATCTTTCTGCTTGTAGTGGATTAACTCATGCGCAAAGATATAATATAACTCTTTATCTTCTAATTCTCCAACAGGCAAAACAATACTTGGGTGAAAGAAACCAATCATCATAGGCGAAGTAATCAACGCATTATGATATAGTTCTACTCTTGCTTTGATATTTAGTTTTTCTTCACATTCAGACAGCAAATTCAAGGTTTTAATATCTGATACCGCTGTATTCCCCGTTTTGATATATTGGATAAATCCTTGGTAAAGCGTTATTTTACGAACAAAAAGAACTAGTACCAATACTGCCCACACATGAAAAGTACCAGCATATACGCTTAGCGGATTGTGTACAACAGAGGTTGCATTTATATTCTTATTTTCCTGTGTTTGTCCACTTTCATTGTTGCCTGCATTTACTGTAACTGGCATATTAGGATTTATAGGGTTATCATTCGTTATTGTTTTTGTACCGAACTTTTCAAACAGGCTCCCAACAATCGTAGTATCGGGAGTAAAAGGAAGCAAAAAACGTAATGTAACAATTATCCAAATATAATACTGCCAATGCCTGCTGAATTTATTTTTATATAACGGCTTCAATCCCAAAATGAGAAGTAATAACAATGCGCCAGAAACAGACAGAGACAATAGTATTTTCATAAATTCATTCATTTTCTTCTCTCCAAAATGATTCAATCTCTTTCAATTCATCTGCCGAAAGAATATCTTGCCGCAACAACGTTGATACTAAGTTTTTCACGTTCCCGCCATAAACTTTATTAAGAAAGCTGTGTGTCTGAATAGTTTGATATTCTGCTTCTGTTACCGTAGCCACATATTCATTCCGTCTGCCGATTTTCTTGACTTTCAAAAACTTTTTTTCTCCCAGCCGGGAAAGCAGCGTGAGTACAGTGTTGTTCTTCCATTCGTTTTTGTCTTTTTCCAATTCCTCCATGATGAGGGAGTATAAAGCTGCTCCTCCATTTTTCCAAATGATTTTCATTAGTATCAGCTCAGATTCAGAAATTTGCTGTGCCATATTGTCCTCCTTTTATCTTAACGTTTTGTAGGTTTTAATTTAGATTAACACTCTGTAGGTAATAATGCAATACCCTAAATCTTTTCAATTACTCTATATCTTCAGCAGGCAGAAACAAAAGATTGAAAAGTCGTTGGAACGATAAGAAGTGTGCGACATGGAGATTGATGTATCCTATGTTTGAGTGGTCAATAGAGTGCAGAAATGGTATAATCAAATAATAGTCATTTTCTTATTAGGCTGGATTCAAAAAAAGAGATTACTATAAGGGAGAGCAGGACGACAAAAGAGAGCAAGCAATGTCGGGACGTAAAATGATTTCGATGATATACTGTAATCACAGCGAAGGAGGCTGATAATCGTGGAATGGACAGAAGCGATAAGAGAAGCAATCCTCTACATTGAAAAACATATAACAGAATATATCAGAAACCGCAGACTGTCACTTGCCGGACAGGAATTGCTTACAAGTGATATTACAGTTATGGAACTTGCAATAAAATACGGATATGACTTACCTGATAGTTTTGCCAAAGCTTTTCACTGTTTTCATGGAAATTCACCCTCAATTGTGCGTAGGAATAAGACAATATTCCTTTGTTTTGGCAGGAGCGTTTTGAGTATTTGATTGCGGACATTTATAATCCATCAGCAGATAAATATGCTAACGGAACCAATGACAAGAATTATTATGCGGAGATATGGATTCCGATTAAGAAGAAAAATTAAAAGCAATATAAATATAAGTCTGTAATTATGGAGGTATTGTTGTGAAAATAAATAAGTGTGTTAAAAAATCTTTTGTAGTAATTGGTAAGGAAGGTTCCACATCAGATGGTGAGACTTTTGTACAAGAGTTATGGGATAACGCAAATCTTCATTTTGAAGAAGTCAAGCATTTGGCAAAGAAAGATGAAAATGGAAATATAGTCGGAATATGGGGAGCAATGTCTGATTTTTCCCGTTCTTTTAAACCGTGGGAGAATTTTAGCAAGGGACTTTATCTTGCAGGAGTGGAATGTGTTGATGATGCAGAAGCTCCTAGTGGTTGGACAAAGTGGATTATTCCCGGTTATGAATATATTTATGTAGAATGCGATAGTGATGATACATTTCCAAAGACAATAGAGTATATGAAGGATAACAACATTCCATTAGTTGGTGCAGTTCATGATTTTACTTGCCCGCAGACAGGAAAGAATTATATGTTTTTCCGATTAGAAAGTTATAAAAATAAGCCACATAAAAACAACTAATTTATGCTGTTTTTCACAATAGAAAGCATAGAAAATACCAAAAAAACGCTATTCAAATACCGAGAGGGTGGTAGAACAGTTGGTGCAGGCCGTGTGGCTACTATATTTGTTGAGGGCATCCAAATTCCTTATAACTTACAAAAGGTTAAAATTGACAGCAAGGTATGTGAAATGATACAATATTAGGCGGAAGAAAAAATACGGAATGAATGGGGGAATTTGCTCATATGCGCAGATTCCCGGTTTTTAAGAATGGAGGGATATTTATGCCGCGCAGAACAGATATTCATAAGGTACTAATCATTGGTTCAGGTCCGATCATTATAGGACAGGCATGTGAATTTGATTATTCGGGGACTCAGGCGTGCAAAGCGCTTAAGAAATTGGGATATGAAATTGTATTAGTCAATTCTAATCCTGCCACAATCATGACGGATCCTGAGACGGCAGATGTGACTTATATAGAACCCCTTAATGTAGAACGATTAGAACAAATCATTGCGAAAGAACGCCCTGATGCTTTACTTCCTAATTTAGGAGGACAGTCCGGGCTTAATTTGTGCGCAGAGTTAAATAAAGCAGGTATTTTGGATAAATATCAGGTGAAAGTTATCGGTGTGCAGGTGGATGCCATTGAGAGGGGAGAAGACCGTATTGAATTTAAGAAGACAATGAATCAGCTCGGCATTGAGATGGCGCGCAGCGAAGTTGCCTATTCGGTGGATGAGGCGCTTGGCATTGCGGAGAAGCTGGGATATCCGGTGGTTCTGCGTCCTGCTTACACCATGGGCGGTGCAGGAGGCGGTCTGGTTTATAATAAAGAAGAATTGAAGGTAGTTTGTGCCAGAGGGCTTCAGGCAAGTCTGGTGGGACAGGTTTTGGTGGAAGAATCCGTTCTGGGATGGGAAGAATTGGAACTTGAAGTAGTCCGTGATGCGGATAATAACATTATTACGGTTTGCTTTATTGAAAATATTGATCCTTTGGGCGTTCATACAGGGGATTCTTTCTGCTCGGCGCCAATGCTTACCATTTCAGAAGATTGCCAGAAGAGACTGCAGGAACAGGCATACAAGATTGTGGAAGCGGTTAAGGTGATTGGGGGAACCAATGTGCAGTTTGCGCATGATCCGGTGACAGACCGTATCATTGTCATTGAGATTAATCCCCGTACCTCGCGCTCATCGGCATTGGCTTCCAAGGCGACAGGATTCCCCATTGCGCTGGTATCCTCTATGTTGGCGGCGGGGTTGACGTTGAAAGATATTCCCTGCGGCAAGTATGGGACTTTGGACAAGTATGTGCCAGATGGTGACTATGTGGTAATTAAGTTTGCACGTTGGGCTTTTGAAAAGTTTAAAGGGGTGGAGGATAAGCTTGGAACGCAGATGCGTGCGGTTGGCGAGGTTATGAGTATCGGAAAAACCTACAAGGAAGCTTTCCAGAAAGCCATCCGTTCATTGGAAACAGGGCGTTATGGATTAGGGCATGCAAAGGATTTTGATTCTTTGTCCAAGGAAGAATTGTTAAGACGTTTGATAACGCCATCCAGCGAACGTCATTTTCTCATGTATGAAGCGCTTCGTAAGGGAGCAACTGTTGATGAAATATTTGAAATAACCAAGGTTAAGACGTACTTTATTGAGCAGATGAAAGAACTTGTGGAAGAGGAAGAAGCAATTATGAAATATAAAGGCGGTCTTCCCACAGATGAAATGTTGATCACTGCCAAAAAGGATGGATTTTCAGATAAATACTTAAGTCAGATTTTGGAAATTCCGGAGGATGTTGTTCGTAACCGCCGTATAGAATTAGGCGTGGAAGAAGCATGGGAAGGCGTTCATGTAAGCGGTACGGAGGATAGCGCATACTATTATTCTACTTACAATGCGCCGGATAAGAATCCGGTCAATGAAGATAAGCCGAAGATTATGATTCTTGGAGGAGGACCGAACCGAATCGGTCAGGGAATTGAGTTTGATTACTGCTGCGTCCACGCTGCGATAGCATTAAGGCAGCTCGGATTTGAGACTATCATTGTCAATTGTAATCCGGAGACGGTTTCCACTGACTATGACACCTCCGACAAATTATATTTTGAACCGCTTACTCTGGAAGATGTATTGAGCATTTATAAAAAAGAAAAGCCGGTTGGGGTAATTGCACAGTTTGGCGGACAGACACCTTTGAATCTGGCGTCAGAGCTGGAGAAGAACGGTGTCAGGATTCTGGGAACTTCTCCTGCTGTCATTGATTTGGCTGAAGATAGGGATCAATTCCGCGCTATGATGGATAAGCTTGAGATTCCAATGCCGGAATCAGGTATGGCAACTACTGTGGAGGAAGCGCTTTCCATAGCGAAGGAAATCGGATATCCGGTCATGGTTCGTCCGTCCTATGTCCTTGGCGGCAGAGGCATGGAAGTGGTTTATGATGATGAGAGCATGACAGAATATATGGAAGCGGCAGTAGGCGTGACTCCGGACCGTCCTATTTTGATTGACCGTTTCTTAAATCATGCTTTAGAGTGTGAGGCAGATGCCATCAGCGACGGAACACATGCCTTTGTACCTGCCGTTATGGAGCACATTGAGCTTGCAGGCATTCATTCGGGAGACTCTGCATGTATTATTCCGTCTGTACATATTCAGCCTGAACATGTGGAGACAATCAAGGAATATACGAGAAAAATCGCAGAGGAAATGCATGTAAAGGGACTTATGAACATGCAGTATGCTATTGAAAACGGAAAGGTTTTTGTTTTGGAAGCCAATCCAAGAGCATCACGGACAGTGCCGCTGGTGTCAAAGGTATGCAATATTCGTATGGTTCCGCTTGCAACAGAGATTATTACTTCCGAAATTACGGGGAGTCCTTCACCGGTTCCGAATTTGAAGGAAAAAGTGATTCCTTATTATGGAGTGAAGGAGGCAGTGTTCCCCTTTAATATGTTCCCGGAGGTGGACCCCATTCTTGGACCGGAAATGCGTTCTACCGGAGAGGTCCTTGGTCTGTCCCGCTCTTATGGTGAGGCGTTTTTCAAAACACAGGAAGCAATTCAGTCAAAACTTCCGTTAGAAGGAACTGTGTTGATTTCAGTAAATAAGAAGGATAAGGATGAAGTAGTGGAGGTTGCAAGAAGTCTTGCCGGAGATGGTTTTGAAATCGTAGCAACAGAAGGAACCTGTGAACTTATTACCGCAGCAGGAATTCCGGCTAAGAAGGCAAAGAAACTTTATGAAGGAAGGCCTAATGTTGGGGATATGATCACCAATGGAGATTTTGATCTTATCATTAACTCTCCCATAGGAAAATTTGGCGTTCATGATGACAGTTATCTGCGAAAGGCGGCAATCAAGGCAAAAATACCTTATATTACTACAGTTGCGGCGGCAAAAGTAACTGCGGAAGGAATTCATTACCTGAGAACGCATGAAGAAAGCGAAGTGAAATCGCTGCAGGAATTGCATAGTGAAATCCACGATAAGCCACTATAAAGAAATTATTTATGAATATCAGAACAGGCAGGTAATTCCTGCCTGTTTCTATTTTGTGCGGAGGAACTAATAGATGACTTTACTGTAAAGAAAAACTGTTTGAAATGAAAGGACCTTTGCATCGTATAGAGCTTATGAAAATATGTTTATAAAATTACAACTAAGTGGAGTAACGTGAATACTCTATTTAATATCTAAAAAATTAGGACCATTTGAAAAAAGGGGAAAGCGAAAAATGTCGAAAAATGTTGACTTTGTGCGAAAAAGCACATAAAATAGCTTTAGAATATAACATATATAAAGTTTTTGAAGAACAAACAATTGTAGAGATTATAGAAGACGATACCTAATGTAGTACAGTCCTATTAGATAATGATAAATATTATATTTGTGGGAATATGTTTGGGAAATAGATTTCATAATTGTGAAGGGCATAGATAAATGTTTTTCTGAATGAGGAGGAAAAGAGATGGACATTTCGCAAGTGATTAATTTTGATGGTAGCCCTGATAAGTTAGTATGGAAAAGCCCAATTGAGGATTTTAACACAACATCTATACTAATTGTACCAGAGACACATGTTGCATTATTGGTAGTAAATGGTAATGCTTGCGATTTGTTTTCACCCGGAAGACATACGCTTGAGACACCTAATATACCGTTGGTAAAAAAGATAATAAATATTCCCGCTAGTGGAAAGACATCATTTCCCTGCAAGGTATTTTATATTAATAAAGTCCACCAGATGGATATTACTTGGGGGATTCCGGGAGAAATTACACTGAATGATCCCTTATATGGTATCTTCCTCCACATTGGTATGTGTGGAAATATGAATTTTCACATCAAGGATGAAGGTGCAAGACAATTCATGTTAAAACTAGTTGGATTTAGAGATGATTTTGATGCTACTCAGATGGTCTCAAAATTCAGGGGGATTATTAAGCAGTATGTAAAATCTTATATTGCGAAGATAATGAATGTCGGAAAAGTTAGCTATTTCGACATGAATGAAAATCTATTTGAGATATCAGAGGTAGTAAAAGAGCAACTGATACCTCTATTTGCTGATTATGGAATTGATGTTATTCAATTTAATATTGAGTCTATTACAGTGCCAGATGAGGACTTTGATGCTGTTAAGAAAGCTAAGGAGGCAAGAGCTTCTCGCATTATTCAAGGGTATACTTGGCAGGAAGAAAGACAAATGGATATTGCTCAAACATTTGCAGATAATGAGGGCACGATGGGAAATATAGGTGGCGCTGTTGGTGGTTTTATGATGGGTGGTGCATTTGGTGGTAGCGTGGCAGATATGGCAAGAAATGCGCTTAGTCCTGATCGTGTTCCAACTCAAAATCCCCCGACAGATTTAAGAAATGCGTATTCTTCGATTGATGATCGAAGCGCAAGGCCTTTTGATGTAGTTGGATTTATGAGCAATTATACAAAGAAGAGCTCCGAAGGTGAACAGAATTCTGGTACACAGAATAGTGTTGGTGTAGCAGAGCAACCTAGTGCTGAAGAACCTAAAATGATTGCGGGCGGGAAATTCTGCAAAAATTGCGGACATCCTTTAGCACCTAGAGCGAAATTTTGTGATGAATGTGGTGCAAAAGTTCAGCAAAAGGACGTTTGTAGTAACTGCGGATATGTATTCACAACAGAGATGAAATTTTGTCCCGAGTGCGGAATAAAAAGGGTTTGAGAAAGTTGTTAAGGAGGAAAAGTAGAAATGAATCAAAAGAAGAAATACGGAACAATGGGTGTCTTGATATACTTTATGATTTTCGTGGTATACAATCTGTTTGTGTTTATGCTATTTAAAGGTTTTAATGCGGTATTTTGGACTAGTTATGCATTTATGCTTGCATCGTATTTTATTCATATTTTTTGTGTCTTTTTTATTGCTAAAAATATGAATGTAAGAGCTGTATTTTTTGGCATTCCTTTGCTGTCCTTTTCTATATATTTTGTGTGTGCTGAATTATTTTGTAGTTTGGTATTTATGATATTTAAAAATTTGGCAAGTGTGAAAATAGCTATATTAATACAGGCTTTATTGTTGTGCCTTTTCATTGTTGTTGCCATTATCGCTATTACGACCAGAGATGTTGTTCAGAATACTGACAGCAAAATAAAAGAGAGTGTTAATTTTATTAAAGGGCTTAATGTAGATGTGGAAATGCTGGTGCAGAGAAGTGTAGATGCTGAAACAACAGGTGCATTGAAGAAATTATCTGAAACCATAAAGTATTCTGATCCCATATCCAACAGTGTAGTTGCTATACAAGAGCAAATGATTATGCAATATATGGCAGAATTGAGAACAACTTTTGATTTGGGCGATATGGTGAGGGTAAAAGAACTTTGTGGCAAAATTGAGCTTTTATTTGTGGAGAGAAATAAGAAGCTTATGATATCTAAATAAGGGGAGCGCACTAAAATGGCGGTTTTTGTTGCAAGAAAATGTGCTTGTGGCGGAATGCTTGAGTACCATTTAAATAAAAAAATATGGATATGCAAATATTGCGGAACTGTAGTTGAGAGAGAGGCTACATTTGACAAAGTTCATGTTGATGGAATTGAAGGAGTAAGTGATGTTGTTAGACAGACATTTATGGATATAGCCTATCAGAAGATGGATAGTGCTAGTAAGAATCTTGAGGATTGTGAGCGAAAAGGACATAAACACATTGGCACACTTTTGGCTAATCTAAGCTATAACCTTTCTAATATTTCCTGTGCCAAAACGCAGGATGAAGCAAGGGGAAGTTTGGATAAGGTTAAGATTTTTGGTGCACGTTTAAGGCAAGATTTTCCGATAATTGCTGAAGACGAAATCAACCTATATGAAGCGTTTGGTGATGATGCGGGAGATATTTTTGCAAATTTATTAGTAGTGTTCGATACGTTAGGAGATGCTGGAAGAATAGATTTTATTTCATCAAAGCTGCAACCAGAAAAGGTTTTTTCTCCACATGCTAATAAGATGTTATTAAAAGTGGCTATTAGAAGAAATGAATATGATGTGGTTGATAAGATTATCAGTAATATAGGACACATTGACAGAAAGGCATCATTGCAAGAGATAATGGAACATTATCCGTGCAATGATAAGAAGATACAACTGATTAAGGTATTATTTAACGCCGAAACGGCTACTTATTTGACAAAGAAATTTTTTGAAAATTATTTTGTCACTGTATGTGATTCGGTGGAGGTTAAAGCTGAAGTAGTTAAATTACTAAATACTACAGATATTCATGTTAATGCAGAAACGATCGTAAAAAATACACAAGATCAGCTTAATGGCTACGATGATGCAAGACGATTGTTTGATTCCATATATGATATTAAGATTAGTGATCAAGAAACGGAAGCTTTATTAGTATTTTGCTTGATGGTTAATAAGAGTTATGAGATTCAAAATGCATTTTTCGATATTTTGATTGCCAAAAATGTTTTTGTTGCATTGAATGCTAAAACGGTGATTTCCTTTTTTGATAGTTCCCACTTTGCAGGAAAGGAGAAGACAGAAATTTTAAAGAAAATACTTGGATTTAATTTAGACTCAAAGGCATTAGATGCAATTTACAATTATTATCTCAATAACAATTCTGATGATGTTGAGACGAGAAAAAATATAATAAATGTTTTATTGGTAACAGGTGCTCCAATATCAACAGGAACAGTTAAAAATTATGTGATAAAAACACAGACTGATGGAGAGGGTAAGCTTGATGTCATAGAGAAGATATTTGCTACCGGAATTAATAAAATCTATGTTGGCGATTTACTATCCGATTATATGCTTTATTCAGTTGATTCAGAGGCATTGAGAAACAGAATAACTGACTACTTGATTAAGCAGGGCTTTAAAGTGGATTCAGGTGTGCTTTCTCGGTATGTAATATCTTCAAATGACGATATAAAACCAAAGATTGAAAATATCAGACAGCTTGTTCAAAATGGAACACAAATTAAAACCGATACTCTAGATTCGTACATTTTGTCGCTTAAACAACCGGATGAGTTTTCGGAAGAAATGTTTAATTTGTTGACATTACATAATTATTTGATTAGTTCAGTTGCATATGTAAAATTTTTGTTGTTTTGCAAGGATATAGATAAGGTTCGTCATAATGAAAAATTAATTCATGCAGTGAATAGTGATATTAGCGGCCGGAATGCAAATATAAGTCATAATGGAAACAGTATTTCTTGCAATGCATTTCAGGCATATGTATTAAATGTATTGGACAGTGTTGATATTGCCGAAGCGATTGTGAACCAATTTAATGCACTGCGAGTAAAACTTAATACTGATATTATTTCCAATGGTGCAACAGTAAAGTTTAAAAAGTATGTTGGAGAGAATAAGGCTTCTTTATCATCGTTGACATTACAATTATGTGAGGAAAATAAAATGTTCTCGCTATTTTAAACTTAGGTGGGAGTGTTGAAAGTGGGGAAAATAGCACAATTGAATAATGGAGTGGTGAAATAAATGATTGGTCACCCGACTATAGTAATGTTGTAAGTTATGAGAAACATCTGGCTGCATATGAAGCAGGAAAAAGAAATTAAGGAGGTGGATATATGACTGCTGAAGAAGCAAGAGCTGAAGCGGAAGAAGCTAGGCGACTCAGAGCTGAAATTAGCAGACTTCAAGCGCAAATTGCAAGAGCTTATGTAGAAAATCGGAATCTAGAGGTGGAGCTTGAAACACTCATACGAAATATAAATATATTGACAAATAACACAAAGGCCATGGATGTAACGGTAAATAAATCCATGGAGTATGTAAAAAAACGTGTCATTGAAGCGGATGTGAACACAGCAGAGTTATATACTTTAATTGATGGCCTTACTAACTCCTACTTTACATTTAAGAATCTTAGTACAGCATCAAAAAAAGTTACGCAGTTTAATGATGAATATTTTACGAAATTTAAGTTTTTCAATGAATTGAGAAGGATTACATTGGGATATGTAATTGGTCTTGATGCTCATATATGCTTTGATGAGACTATGCGTAAAAAAGTCGAAGAAACATATCTTCAGAATACAGAGTATTGGCTTGCATATGCTATAATGGCAGTTATGCTTTGGGCTAGTGATGAAGAAGAAGCTGCAAAAAGGGCAATGTCAAAAGCGTTGACCATGGATTATTATAGCTGTTCGCTTTTTTTCTTGTTAATCAATTTGCGATTTACAAGAATTGCTGCAGCAAAAAAATGGTATCTTTCATATCTTGATAGAGTGGATATGGAGAATTTGGGCAAAGAATGGCAATATCTTTTGCAAACATATTTGTCGGGAGTATTTGGTGTTGATCAAGAATTCAATTCATTGGTACATCGGTATTTGACAAATTTTCTTGAGCAAATGGAAAGTATGCATCCTAATTACGGTAACAAGGTTGTTGAGCGGACACTTAATTATTCAAAATCATATATACATATAACAGAGAATGAATTTACAACTTTAAGAAGAAATTCTCCCGAATATGAAGATATTAAAGGACTTCTTTCATTAGCAGAGAAAAATGAAGTGTTGGCAATTCACTACAGAAAGGTTTTTGAAGCTGATAATGAAATAGAAGAGAATATGTTTCAGCGTATTGAAAATATTTTATATGACCTTATTAATGCATATGACAAAGAAGAGCTAAAAGTCATAAAAAACAAAAGATATAATGAAATGATTATTAAAGCGAAGGGTGATTTGGGACAAGCACAACAATACTACAATATTGAATTTCCTAACAATCCTCAGACACAGGCATTGGATGATTTGTTATATACATGGGCCTTTGAAGAGGACGCTTCACAGGTCGATATTACCGTAAAGAAATTTGCGTTATCCTATTTAAAAAAATGGATAGCCAAGGGATTTGTTGCATATGGAGAGTATTATCGAAAGAAAGAAAAAGATAAGTATAAAATTGTGATTGATGGATGGGAAATGGACTGCAATGAAGATTCCTACCAAGAGGCACAGGAAGACCTTGGAAAGCATTATAACAAGAACAGGGTTTTTGATACCATCAAAGACAAATATATAATGATTTTTATTGGAATGGCAGTAGCCGCACTAATTACATTGGTGATTACAGCATTCAAATTTAATAAGATATCATTAGTAATTGGTATTTTGTTAGGAGTGGTAAGTAGTTTTCTTCTGTGGCGAAGAATATCAGATATGCAGGCAATATTACAAGCTAAAAAGGAAGAGGGTTGTAAATTATTGAGGAAAGCACTTGAAGAACTAAAGGTATGGCGTGCAATCTACAAGGCAGAAGATGCCAAGAATGAGGCGCTTGTAAATGTCTTTGATAGCATAGAAATCTAATGGAGGAAAAAGAGAATGGCAGGTTCATCATATAATGCGGTCAATAAGCTCAATGCAACAATTGGCTCATTCAAATCAAAAGTAGATGTGAAAATTGAGTCTGTGAATACATCTACTGCGAGGATTACACAGACTACGAATAAGATATATGACAGTATTAGTAAATTTAAACAGGATATTATAAAAAATGAGGAAAAGCAATTAGCTCATGAAAATATTCTTCGTATTGATCAAATTTTGAAGGAGCAGTTTGGAGATCATGAGGCAATCAGAAAAACTGTTATAGGTGTCGTTAAGGATTTTGATATAAACTTGGTTAGAAACAGTACTATTCAGGAAATATCAGAAGAATTATGGATAACAAACTCAAGATATTGGTTGTCATATGCATTATTGGCCATTACAGTATGGATAAATGATTATCAAGAGGTTGCTTCCAATGCACTTTCGGAGTGTGTTAGAAGAGATCCCATTAAAGCTTCATTGTTTTTCTGCCTTTTTAATTTACGTTTTGAAAGAAATGCTACTGCAAAAAAATGGTTCTATGAATACCTAAAAACGCTTGATCCAACCAAAATGCAACAGGAGTCGGCAATATTATTGCAGGCGTATCTAAACGGACTTTTCGGTATGGATAAGGAACTAGAGAATGAGGTAAACAATGTAATAAGAAGTTGGCTTTCAGAACTAAACACTGACCAGACTATAACAGATGAATTAACTCATTCTTACCAGAAATATATACAGCTGCTACCGCCTGTAAAGAAGTGCAGATATACTGCATTATCGGAGTCTTGTTCAAATTATGAAGCAATTCAACAGTCCTATGCTAATATTTCAAAATATGGGAAGTTGATTTCAGAAATTGATGCTATGGAGGTTGAATTAGAGGAACAGACGGAAGCAAATTATAAGAGTCGTGTGGATGCAATTTTGATGAATTTGATTTCTAACTATGATGCGGAAGAGCTTGATTTGAAGAATCAGCAGGCATATTTCAATTTTGTCATCAACAATAATGGACGGGTAGATGCTGCACAAGCTCAATATGAAGAATATCAGAATGTTCAGAATGAAAGCTTTAATATTGGAAAGCAGATGATTAAGTGGGCAGTTTATGATGATGCTGATCAGACGGATATTCATGTTAAGAAGTTTGGATTACAGAATACCAAGGTGTGGTTTAAGGAGGCAATTGAAAATTGGGCTTTGATGTTACAGGAATCATTACCTCTTGATTTTCCTCTTGTAATTGATACATGGTCAGGGATATCAAACGGTGAGGATCAGAATGAACAAATGGAGAACTTAAAGACCTATTTTAATAACAATAAGTTCCAGTTTATGTATGTAAATACACCTAATGTAGTATCAATTATCGTTTTGATTATTTCCATAGGCTTGTTTTTTGTTACACCATATTCTTTGATAGCTACTGCATTAGCACTTGGATTCTTGATATTTAGTGTAATAAAAGCAAATAAAGAGTTTCCGGCACGTGTTGAAAGAGCTGTAACGCAACTTAATTCTTGCATGACAGAGTTGGCAGATTTTAAGCAGTTCTATAATGATGAAAAGGATAAAAAGGATCAGCTGCAAAGTAAAGTGGAGTATTTGTAAAAAATTTTAATTAAAGAAAGTGAGGATAAGGAAATGGACAGGAATAAAAACAAGGAATTAGGAGATCTTCTGGAGCAGAGAATTAAGGAAAATTTTGGCTCTTCAGATATGGATACATATGATGTTTCTGATGAAAGGCTTAAAGAGATGAATAAAAAGCTACCGGCATGGAGTCTTGAGCCGCCATTTAGTTATTTGAAGTGATTGCTATGGGAAATATACAGGAAATGTCATACACTGATTGGCTTAAATATGTTAAATTATCAAGAGAAAATGGGAGACACTGTAATGAATTTAAAATATTACAGTGTGCTTCGCCGATGCTTTCAGGAACGGATTATGATAATTATGTTCGGAATGAATTGGCAAAACTAGAGTCAAAATTAATCAAAACGGCAGTGGATGATTTTCAAAGGTCAGTAAACAAAAGCTTTGAGGAAAGGGATGTTTACATTTTTGAAAAAGGGATTAAAGAATTAAAGAGTAGTATTATTGATTGTATTTTTTTTGATAACATTGCAGGATATTCAGCGGAAATCAAGAACGATTTGAAAGAAAACATTCAATTAAATTTCATACTTTTTATTGATGAGTTTTCTAAATATATAAAGAAACTTATGGAAGATGAGAGTGATTCGTATGTGAATGAGATAATTTATATATACAAAAAAGCAAATGTAAAAAAATTCATTCAGGAGCGAACAATATATGAGTAATTTAGCTGAGGTCAAAAGAGAAATTATCAATTATGTATATGCAAGGACACCTTTAGTCATAGTCAATACTAATGAAAGAGAAAGAGTTGAACGGATTCTTAATGAAGTTGTTAATGATGCTCAAATTGGATTTATGTATTATACAGATGCAAAGCAGGTAAGGCATATTGGAACCAAAGGTGAAAATATTGATACAGATGACGATCCATTAGGGTTTTTCTTGGGACAAATAAAGAAACAAAGAGGTTTGAATATTGTATTGGGAGATGTGAGAAGAATTTCTGAGGACAATGCATATTCGCGAGAACTGATGAATATACTCTATATGGCAAAAGAAAATAATGCTGTTGTTATTCTGATTACAGCAGATAGTATTTGGACACGTATATCAAGCTTTGGAATGGTAGTTACTTTGGATGTGCCAGATACAATAGAGAGAATATCTCAGATAAACAAGTTTATAAAAACATATAGTGGAAGATTTAAGGTTGAGTGGGATAACGATGATATATTGCATGTGGCTGCAATTTTAAGAAGTTTCACGGAAATTCAGATTGAGAATATTTTGTCTTCCGAAATTATAGGAAATAAAGGGCTGCTTAAAACAAGGATAAATGATATATCTGCACAAAAGCAAAAAATATATCCTAAAGTCGGAGCTGTTCAGTATATAGCACCATATAAATTATACAATGTATCGGGAATGGATAATTTAAAGACGTGGTTAAATGAGAAAAAAAAGATATTTTTCATGCCAGAAGAATCGTTAAAGGAATATGATTTAAAGGCTCCCAAAGGGATTCTGCTTGTTGGAGTTCCAGGATGTGGAAAATCGCTCACAGCAAAGTTGGTAGCACAGGAATGGAATTTACTGTTGTTTAGATTTGATATCGGCTCTGTTTTTGATAAATGGGTTGGTGAGAGTGAAAAAAAGATGCGTGAAGCATTACAATTTATCGAAAATGTATCGCCATGTGTATTATGGATAGATGAAATAGAAAAAGTATTAGCAACTTCTGATGCGGGGAATGAAACTGGGAAAAGGGTATTAGGTGAGTTCCTTTTTTGGGTTCAGGAATCCTCTAATAAGGTATTCATGGTTGCAACAGCTAATGATGTAAAGGCATTACCGTATGAGCTATACAGAAAGGGTAGATTTACAGAAGTGTTCTACGCAGGATTGCCAAATACTGAAGAACGTAGAAAAACATTGCAACATTATATGAGGGTATCATTAAAGAAAGAACCTTCAAAGGATATTTTGGATAGACTTGTTACTTTAACTGATGGGTATTCATATTCCGATATTGAGACTGCTGTCAAAGAGGTAGCGCAAAAAGCAATTATACACGAGGATGCAATGTCACCTGAAATGTTAATGACGGCAATAAAATCTATAATTCCTATTTCTCAGATTAATCCAGAACTAGTACAGGAGATTGATAAGTGGGGAAAGGATAGGGCAGTAAATGTATCAAAGGAGGTGATCTGATTGAGTAATTATGCTTTAAAAGCAGAAGTGGATAGGTGTGAATCGGAATTGCGAAAAATTGAGCGAAAGAATTCTGAATTACGGTCAGAAATCAATTCAGCTGTTAATAGTATTAATCGAGCAGAGCGAGAACTATCTAATTATAATCAGCATATTATAAATACGCTTGATAATGCAAACGGGAGCATCAATAATTCCATTAATAGAGCGTTAAGCGCATATGAACTGCAAGGTCAGATTGATCAGTTATATACCAGATATAAGGCAGTGGAGCTTGCAAACAAGAATATTCGAGCCTTGAACAACAAGAAATATTATGATTTCAATAATTATAGGACGATACGAAAAATTGTTCAGGGGATGATGGATAATCTTGATCTTAACATGGTAAGTGATGCTATTATATATAAATCCGTTGAGCGGCAACATTTATTAACGCCTGATTATTGGTTGACGAGTGCACTGATAAGTATAATGGCATGGCAGTTGGATGATAAGGCATTGGCAGAACAAGCAATAAAGGTTGCCTTAAAGTTGGATAAGAAGAATAGTAGCATATTTTATATGATTTTTAATTTACGAATGGATAGAAATGATGCTGTTGTTAAGTGGTTTCTTGAATACCAAAAGTGTGATTTGACGGGAAGTGATGAAAACACTTTTCTTATGATGTTTTCACTAATTAGCAAGACCTTAACGGATAATGTAGACGACGAAACATCTAGGATGATATCAGATTATATACACAGGCTTATTGTTGAATGTGCAGAAAAGGATGGCTATAGTGAGAAAGATATCGTTAGATTGATTCATCAGAAAATGGTGAATTTGGCGAGGGTAGAAACATACGAATTGCCGATGATGTCAAAGTATTGCAAGGATTACAGTTCTATCCGGCGAATGTTAGATTTGGCTAATAATAATTACAATATTTTAGAATTCATATTAAAAATTGTGAATGTTCCTATAGCGGAAAGAAATACTTATTTGAAGGAATATCTTAATGAATTATTGGACAAACCTAATGATGTGGAAATTGAGACATATAATGAAATAGAGTATAATGAGCTTGTTATTCGAATGAGTGGTGATGTTAAAGGAGCAAAAGCAAGATTCGCACAAGAGCTTGAAAGAAAATCGGCAGACTTTAATATTATAGAAGCTATTGTCTCATGGGTGTATGATTTTGGAAATGAGGACATAAATGGACAGATGCGACTTAATATGTTCACACTTGTCAAAACGCTTCAGGACAAAGCTGCTAATTCATACTTCGATAATTATCGGTCTATGTTTAAAAATGTTCATCCAATAAGTGTACAGGACTATTCTACAGATGCTGATTTTACCAATGAAGGAAAAGAAGTAGGTAAAATTGAGGATTTTTACCAGAAGAAGCAGAATCAAGAATTGTCAACAGTAAAAGATTTAGGAGCATATATTGCTTTTGGTGTTGGTGTTGTCTGTGGTGTGGCTGCATTTTTCACATCACTGTTTTTGCTTGTAGGATTAGGCATTGGAACAATCGTTGGGGCAGGAACACTTATATCTAATAAATATAAGCAAAAAAACATCATTCTTAAAGTACAAACGCAAAAAGAAGGCGTTATTGAAATTTTGCATAAGGTATTTGAAGAATATGGTTTAATGCAAGAGTTATACAAGGGATATGATGATATCTCTGCAAGAATAACCGAAGAAATCGCAAAGTTATAAATTATTAGTTTCTACATAGATAAATGGTACAACAAAAGAACAGGGAAAACACTAGTTTTCCAGAAATAATCCTGTATTTTCTGGGGCATTCATATATAAATTTGACCGAAATCATCTGCTATTTCAATGAAATGAGATTGAGTCTGTATTGCCAATACGTCAAGGAGTTCTCTAGATATTAGGATACGGTTTCTTTTACCTCTTCTCTGGTGGTTGAATTTTGAAAGAGGCTCACGGATGATATTTTATTAGAGGTCAATGAGATAATCACTAAGTACAACGCTCTAGATGATGATTTGCCTTCTGGCAGCGGTTTTGATTCAGAAGAAAACGATTCCCAATAGAGTGATAGTGTAATGCTTATTCTGGATGCTACATGTGCTCCGCAGAACATAAAGCTGTTCAACGAAGTACGAGAGAACCTTGAGTTATTAGTCAATAAGACTTGCCGCAGTACAATTACTACAATCACACCTTGGTTACGGATATTTGGCGAATGCCCGCAACCAAGGTGCAATTATCGGAGGTTCGAGTTTTTTCAGTAGTTTAAAAGCCTGCTTTTAAGCTTATGCTCAAGTCACAGGAATCCTCAGCACCTGACCAATCCTCAGAATATCACTGCTCAATCCGTTTAAGCTTTTGATTGCGCTGACTGTTGTGCCATATCTCTGGGCTAACTGCCAAATGGTATCTCCGGAGCGGACGGTATATTCAAAATACGGGGCAGATGTCCCGCCAGCAGAAGGAATTTTGAGTATCTGCCCAATACGCAGGGCGCTGCTGGACAGACCATTTAAATTTCTGATTGCGTCAACCGTGGTATTATAGCGCTGTGCCAGCAGCCAAAGGCTATCGCCAGAGCGGACCACATATTCAAAGTAGGATTCGTTTGGAGTTTGGGTTGTGGGAATCCTCAGTACCTGCCCGATACTCAAACTATCGCTGGTCAGTCCGTTCAGGCTCTTAATCGCAGCAACCGTCGTGTTAAACTTGCGTGCGATCAGCCAAAGAGAATCTCCGGAGCGGACTACATATTCCGTAACTCCTGTATCCACACTAGGCGGAATCACCTGATCCGCACCCAGATAAGTGCGATACAGCGCCTGCCATGTGAGCGGTCCCACCACGCCGTCGGGATTCAGCCCCGCTGCGCTTTGAAATGCCGCAACTGACTGCTGTGTGTCTATTCCAAAATTTCCGTCCTGTGCCGGAGCCGGAATTGCAGAATTAAATTCGGCTGCCACATTCAAAAGATACTGCAGGGTAATGATGTCCTGCCCTGAGGAACCAAGGCGCAGAACCGAAGACGGCGGAACCGTGCCGATTCCGAGGGAAGTGCCCTCGCTGTCCAGCTCGGCAAGTCTGGTCACGGAGGTATACAGGTAGGAAAGTTTATTCCAGGTGGACTTTCCCACCACACCATCAGGTGTCAGGCTAAAGATACTCTGAAACTTGGCAACCGCCGCTCTTGTGCTGTCTCCAAACACTCCCGCTTCATCCGTAATCTTGGGAATTGCAGGGTAATTGCGCCGAATCCTTTCCAAATAAGTTTGAATGGTCTGTACATCAAGCCCCGTGCTACCCGTCCTAAGGGCGGTACCGGGATAGGAGGACAGAATTCCGGTAATAATATTGGTCTCTGCAATCTCCACATCTTTTGGGTAGTAGGAACGCAGTATCTGCAGGGGACTAAGTCCCTGATTTGCCAGCGTAACCGTCCCCCATTGGGATAAACCTGCGCAGGTTGCAGTGGTTCCGTTGCAGAAGGATGTAAAATAAGGCGCAGTCTGTCCCTCTCTCCGGACAAATTCATTAAAAATTTCGTCTACAATCCGACTGATGGATTCATAGATATTCCGCCCATTTATAAATTTTTGGTCATAGGCAGTACTATTGGTTATGTCAAAATTGTAGCCGCGGCTCCTATACCACTCAGTATAAATCCGGTTCAGTGCAAAAGTGATAATTGCATAAATATTTGCTCTCATGGACGCATCCGGCCATGTGGGATAAATTTCACTGCTGGCTACATTTTTTACATAATCGGGAAAAGACACCCGAACATTGGACGCGGCTGCGCCGGGACTGCCCAAGTGTACCGTAATCGGATTGGGAATGGCCACTTGGCGGAGCACCCGAGGTTCGGTAGAAGGTCCCTCCTGATTACGGCTGCCTGTCATGGAGACGGCAGGCGGGTCAATTTGAATCTCCGTTGTGGTGGGAGTGCGCTGTCTCTCTTGCAGGGGAACAAATTCAATGGGCTGGATGGCTGTCTCTCCATCCAGAATAGGAATGCCCACAATGTGAACCGAATTAAAACCAGCCGCAAGGGCAAGCACGTCGTAACTGCTGTAAGGCGTTCCGGAAAAATCAGGATCCAGAGACAGGGAGCGGTCCAGAGTTTCTAAAGCAATCGTCTCTGTTTCCCCGCTTTCATCCGTTGTCAGATAATGAACATTCTTTTCCTGACTATCCATAATCCAGATTTGTACTCCGCTGAGCGGAAGTGCATCCTGCGCCGTTCGTGCCTGTATAATCAAATAACCGATAGCCATAAATTATAAATTCCTCCTTCAAATCATTTAATGAACTCCCCATTCCCTATATAACCTAAACTATGACGAAAAGGAGATTGCTGTTACTTGTATAAATAAAAAGACTATTGTATAATGTTAAAAATTGTGCTTGCCCGGAAGGTAAAAGGTGATTATAGAAGGAGCAATAAAATGAAGAAGATAAGCATAATGACTTGTTTTTTTGCTTTAGGTGCATGTCTGACTCTTTCTGCCTGCGGTACGAAAGAGCAGCCTGTAGAAACTCAGCAACAAATTACTATTCAAGAGAGTGTATCAGAGAATGGGACAAAAGATAATAGCGAAACAGATGACACCGCAGAAATTCAGACTCCTTCCAAAGAGGAAATTTTAGCGATGCGGGAGACTGCGTTAGAAGGAATGTCAGATGAGGAGATAAAAAGGCTGACTGAAAATATTAAAGTGGCAAACCACCGGTTGGAGTCTGCTTATTTGAATGACAACATTTTTGGCGAACTGTCAGATAAAGACAGCCTGTATTGGAATTATTTTGATCAAAAAGGTGACATACAAACAGGCTGGTCTCATGGTGAGCCGGTAATAACATATAACAGATTTGATGCAAATAATTTCATAAATCTGATTCAGGATATGCAGAGTTCAGTCCATAACGAACTGCTGATTGCAGACCTTCAGCAGTTGATTGATTTGACACTTATAGCATCAGAAACCCATGAAATGGAGTATGCAAATGATATTTATAAAATCCTCCATGATTTAGATTATTTTCTTTTAAGGTATGGAATTGAGGATGTTGGAAAGTATACTCGTGATGCCAGCGTAGTATCAAAGTATTATGGAGTGCTCACTGTTTATGGAGCAGCCCCTTTGTTGTCAGGGACAGAGACCAAATATCATGTTTTAAGCGCAAGAAGCGTAGAATCTGATCCTGCAAAATACGGAAGTGTAAAGCAGGAACATAAAGAGTTTCAGAGTCAGAATGGCGGCGTTTATTTTTACTATGATATGGAATGTTTTTATTTTGATGACAGCTATCCCGGCATATTAAATGAAACACTTCAGACCTATTATGATTCCGTCAGGGAGTCTTATTATCATGATGGGGAGACTTATAGCGGTGGTCAGATGGAGGAGGAACCGTCAACACCAACACCATATAATAGTTTGATATTTCAGTATTTTACCTATGTCGGGGAGGATTATATCAGTTTAGTGTATAATGATGTGATTTACATGGGCGGAGCACATCCGTACTCTGCACTAGATGGCATTACCATTGACTGCCGTACAGGAGAGATGGTTTCCGTGAATCGTTTCATTGATGATTCGGAAGAAGAAATCGGAGAACAGTTAAAGCGCGTGCTTGATATAGATGCATATACGTCTAAAGAGTGGGATTATTATATTACAGAAAACAGTGTGGTATTTTTCTACTATGATCCCCGTTTTTTCAGTTTAGCAGCAACGAAAAGAGCGCGATAAAGAGTGACTTCCCGAAAAGCAAAAGCGCCAGAAGCACTTGGAAAAGCAATAAAATTGTGTTATAATGTACATAATTGTATGTCTGAAGCTTAGAAGGGAAAGAAGGACTGTGATGAAGGATAAAATTACGGTAAAAAACACTTTGAGGATATTGTGGATTCTCTTTGTGCTCAGCAGTATGATAATCTGGCTGCCCAAAGTGGACGGGATGTTTTCAGAGGATTATCAGCAGATTTCGGAGTATGTATCCTTGGATGACCATTGGGACATAAATGTGGGGGGAGAAGTTTATCACGATGTTTCGTTAGGAGAATTTCGGTTTGATTCTATCAAAAAGGGTGAAGAAATTGTTATAACACGGATTCTTCCAAAGGATTTAGGTGTTGAAGAAGGGATGTTGCGCTTTTCCACCAGACATTGTGCCGTGAGGATGTATGTTGATGATGTTCAAGTATATGAATATGGATATGACAGAATGGCGCAGAACAAGTCTGTGGGCAACGGACTTTTGTTTGTAAACTGTCCGGGGGAGTATGCGGGCAGGACTCTGACAATCAGGTACTGTCTTGGAGAAAATAGAACTTTCAAAAATATCAGTTCTGTTTGGATATATCCATGGGAGAATGCTTACAAGGTGCTTATGACAGAAAACAGGCTTCCTGCATTTATCGGCAGTTTTTTGGTCATATTTGGAATTGTAATCAGTATCATTACCTTGATTGCAGTGATTTTTTCTGTCAAATATGTCAGAGTGCTATGTATTTCCCTGTTTTCCATCTGCATGGGGCTATGGACATTGTGTTATTATGATGTTTTGCTGATTTTTGCAATGCCCCTGTATTCCATATCTCTTTTAGAGCATATTTCTCTTTATCTGGCGCCGCTGCCCTTGCTTGTCTATATATATGAGGATGTAAAAAATATGAAGTACAAGCTGTTTCATATACTTCATTGGGTTATTTTTACGATTCAGATATTGTCATTAGTGGTGGTCATGGGGCTGCATGGGGCGGATAAGGTTCACTTGACGGAATCGCTGCATTATGAACAAGCGCTCATTATTATCTGTCTGATTTATTTTTGTGTGGTGATTATGATGACTATCAAAGGCAGCAAATTGCTCAATCGGCTGTACCTGATAGGATTATTGATTGTCTGTGTCTGCATGGTATATGATTTGGCGGGTTACAGAATCAGTATTTATTATGGCAGCAGCGCTCTTTTATCCTTAAAAGGTGTGTCGTCCGTTGGCGTGATGGTGTTAATTTTCGTTCTTTTTATTACCTTTTATATTGAGCTAACTCAGAAGATGATGCAGGAGGCAGAGAGAAATTCCCTGATAAAGAGAGCATATACCGATGAGCTGACTAGTCTCCACAACCGTCGTTATTGTATGGAGTACATAGATAAACTTCAAGCAGACAAGGTAGTTGACTTTACTATTTTCTGTTTTGACTTAAATAATCTGAAAACGGTGAATGATACATACGGACATGCCAAGGGAGATATTTTAATTAAGAGCGCCGCAGATGTGATTCGGGAAACCTTTGAGGAGATGGGGATGGTTTCCAGAATGGGCGGTGACGAATTTATGGCTATTGTGAACACTGCAAAAGAAGAAAAAGTAGCAGAGCTGATAGATCGGTTTCAAGAAAACATCCAGAAGAAAAACCAGAAAGTGCAGGATTTAAATATGTCCATTGCATGGGGATATGCTTCCGGAAGCCCGGAGGAAGCGGATATAGAAAAGGTGTATCAAGCGGCGGACAACCGCATGTATGAATGCAAAAAGCAGATGAAGAGTGCAAAAGTTGGAGGAGCGGTATAGGTTTATGTTGTTGATTCAGAACGGATATATGGTGGACCCAAAGTCAGGCAGAGAAGGAAAATTGGATATTCTGACGGATGGAGGAAAAATCCTGCAAATTGGCGAGGGACTCTCAAAACCCTGTCAGGAATGTGAAGTGATAGATGCTAAGGGGCTTTTAGCGGCGCCTGGACTAGTGGATGTACATGTGCATTTCAGGGAGCCGGGCTTTACTCATAAGGAAGATATTTCCACTGGGGCAGCGGCAGCCGCAAAAGGCGGTTTTACCACGGTGGTTCTGATGGCAAACACAAAGCCGGTGGTGGATAATGAGGAAACGCTTAAATTTGTGCTGGAGAGGGGCAGGCAGACCGGTATCCATGTGCTGACCTGTGCCAATGTGACTATGGGAATGAAAGGACAGGAGCTTACGGATATGGAGGCTCTTGCCAAAGCTGGAGCAGTGGGATTTACGGATGATGGGGTTCCTCTTATGGAGGAAAGTGTGGTAAGGAAAGCTATGGAGGAAGCCGCAAGGCTTAATCTTCCCATCAGTTTTCACGAGGAAGATCCGGGGCTCATTGAAAATAACGGAATCAACAGAGGAAAAGCAAGCGCGCACTTTGGGATAGGAGGCTCCCCCAGAGAAGCGGAAATTACTTTGGTGGAGCGGGACTTAAAGCTGGCTTTGGAGACAGGAGCTCACATTAATATACAACATATCAGTGCGAAGGAAAGTGTGGAGCTGGTACGCAGCGCAATGCAGTACAGCGCAATGCAGGGGAGAAATATTCATGCCGAGGCAACGCCCCATCACTTTACCCTGACGGAGGATGCAGCCATTCAATACGGAACGCTTGCCAAGATGAATCCTCCTTTAAGAGAGGAAGAGGACAGGCTTGCCATTATTGCCGGGCTGGCGGACGGCACAATAGATATTATAGCAACGGATCATGCGCCCCATACAGCGGAGGAAAAGGCAAAGCCTATTACAGAGGCTCCCAGCGGCATTATCGGCTTGGAGACGGCGCTTTCTCTGGGTATTACCGTGTTGGTGGAGGGCGGTTATCTGACCATAAAAGAACTGCTTAGGAAAATGAGTACTAATCCTGCCGCTCTGTATCATCTGGATGCAGGTTATCTGGCGGAGGGAGGTCCTGCAGACATTGTACTGATTGACCCCAAGGAGAAGGCGGTTGTGGGCAGTTTTGCCTCCAAGGCATCCAATTCGCCCTTTGTGGGCCGGGAGCTTACCGGCAAAGTGAAGGTCACCATTTGTAATGGGAAAGTGGTCTATCGGGATGATGCAGACTAGTGATATAGAGAAAGGAGATTTTCATGAAAAAGAAGCAGAGTGCAAGGGTGATTTCCCAGAAGGAGATTGCCCCGCAGATTTTTGATATGCAGCTTGCCACGGATTTAAGCCTTGAGGCTAAGCCGGGACAGTTTATCGGCATTTATCCAAAAAATAAAAGTACTCTTTTGCCAAGACCTATCAGTATCTGTCAGGCAGATAAGGAGAAAAAGATGCTCCGTGTAGTGTACCGTGTCATGGGACAGGGAACAGGAGAATTTTCCGCCTGTCAGGCAGGGGATATGCTGGACATTTTGGGAGTTTTGGGAAATGGATATCCTCTGGAAAAGGCTGTGGGAAAGAAAGTGTTTCTCATGGGGGGCGGCATTGGAATTCCGCCTCTTGTGGAGCTTGCAAGGGCGCTTAGGGAACAGGGCATGGACAAGCAGGATGTGAATATTATTGCAGGGTACAGGGATTCCCGCTTATTTTTGAAAGAAGATTTGGAGCAGTACGGCAGGGTTTTTGTGGCAACGGAGGACGGCAGCGCCGGAACAAAAGGAACAGTCATGGATGCCATAAAGGAAAACGCTCTGGAGGCGGATGTGATTTTTGCATGCGGACCCATGCCCATGCTGAGGGCAATTAAGAAATATGGGGAAGAAAAAAACATAGACGCCTATCTTTCTTTGGAGGAGCGCATGGCTTGCGGCGTGGGAGCCTGCCTTGGATGCGTGGTAAAGACCAAGGAAGTCAATCATCACTCCCATGTAAAGAATGCAAGAATCTGTACGGACGGACCGGTTTTTGAGGCAAAAGAGCTGGATATTTGAGATTGGAGAGTACCATGGGATTTCAGATGATAGGAATGATAATCATACTAGCTTTTTACGCATGTTATTTTATCAAGATGATAACGCAGCATCAAAAAGGCATAAAGACGAATCAGATGGGAAAAGGAAAAGTCGGATCTGTCAAATGGATTGAAATGTCAATGAAAGTTATCACCTATCTGGTTCCTGTTGTTGAAGTGGTCAGCATTTTTTTAAATACCCATTTTTTAATGGTATCAGTGAGAATTATCGGTATCTTTGTGGGCAGTATCGGGGTAGCAGTGTTTCTGATTTCCATGCTGACAATGCAGGATAATTGGAGGGCAGGGGTGCCCAAGACAGATAAAACAGAACTTGTCACAAAGGGGATTTATCAAATTAGCCGAAATCCGGCCTTTTTGGGATTTGATTTTGTATATATCGGGATAGCAATGATGTTTTTTAATTGGGTACTATTCCTTGCTTCCTGCATGGCAATTCTGATACTGCATTTACAGATTGTAAAGGTTGAGGAAGCGTTTTTGACGGAAGCTTTCGGGGATGAATATCTGTGTTACAAGAAAAAGGTTTGCCGATATTTAGGTAGAAAAAGCAAAGAAAATTAAGTAGGAACTAAGAAAGGAAAACAAGGGAATGAATACACAGACAACCATTGCAGGAGTAACGTTTAAAAACCCAGTAATGACGGCGTCCGGTACTTTTGGATCAGGTATGGAATATTCGGAATTTGTGGATTTAAATAAGCTTGGCGCAGTTGTCACCAAAGGCGTGGCAAATGTGCCATGGCCGGGGAATTCTACGCCCAGAGTGGCGGAGGTTTACGGCGGTATGCTTAATGCCATTGGACTGCAGAATCCGGGAATAGATGTATTTTTGCAAAGAGATATTCCTTTTTTGAAGCAATATGATACCCAAATTATTGTAAATGTCTGTGGCAGGACAGTGGAGGATTATGTGGAGGTAGTGGAGAAGCTGGGGGAGGAGCCGGCGGTTTCCATGCTGGAGATTAATGTGTCCTGTCCCAATGTAAAAGAGGGGGCAATTGCATTTGGGCAGAAGGCGGATGCGCTTTCAAATATCACAAAGGAGATTAAAAAGCATGCCAGACAGCCCATTATCATGAAGCTCAGTCCCAATGTGACGGATATTGCCGAGATGGCAAAAGCGGCGGAGGCGGCAGGGGCGGATGCCCTGTCCTTGATTAACACGCTCACGGGTATGAAAATTGATATACACAAGAGAAAATTTGTCCTTGCTAACAAAACCGGAGGAATGAGCGGACCTGCCATTAAGCCCATAGCGGTGCGGATGGTTTATCAGGCGGCGCAGGCGGTGAAGATTCCTATTATCGGTATGGGGGGGATTGCTAATGCAGAGGATGCCATTGAATTTTTGCTGGCAGGAGCCAGCGCAGTGAGCATCGGCGCAATGAATTTTGTGAATCCCTATGCCACGGTGGAAGTGATAGAAGGCATTGAGGACTATATGCATAAGTATGGTGTAGAGGATGTAAGGGATTTGATAGGAGCTGTAGAAGGATAAAATAAGATTAGGTTTTGTCATTGTGGTCAATATGCTTTTGACTTTATCAAGGCAGGTAAAATATCATTAGAGGTTTTTTAGAATAATCATATGTGGGAAAATGCCTTCATATATATATTATATCAGTATATATGTGGAGGTATTTTGTGTGGAACTCATAAAGAAAAATATACATATGGACCGTATCAGGACGGATGCAGTCAGCCAGATAACCTTAGAGGACGATATGAATATTCCGGAGAACAAGCCGGATGTAAGCTCCGTCAATCTGGAAAAAGGAGAAATTGTCATTGAGGAAGTACGCCCCGGAAACGACATGGTGATGGTGAAGGGAACGTTGGCATTTTGTATTTTGTATCATACCATGGAAGAGGGCAGCAGCCTTGTGGCATTGGAGGGGCGAATCTTTTTTGATGAAAAAATCAATATGACTGGAGTGACTCCCTCCGATATTGTGGAAGTGTGCGGCGAGGCAGAGGATTTGACAGTGGGCATCATCAATTCCAGAAAGCTGAGCATTCAGGCGTTAGTAACTTTGCAGGCCAGAGTGGAGGAGTTATATGATGAGGAAGCTCCTGTTGGCATTCACGGGGATGAGGTGGTGGAATATAGAAAACTGCCTTTGAATCTGGCGCAGATAGCTATCAGCAAAAATGATATTTTCCGCATTAAGGATGAAGTGACCCTTCCGGCCAATTATCCCAATATTTTTCAGATTTTGTGGCATACCGTTTCCCTGGGGGATGTGGAATTCAAGGTAATGGAAGAAAAGCTGACGGTGCAGGGGGATGTGCATCTGTTTCTCCTGTATGAAGGAGAGGGGGAGGATCATCCCGTGCGCTCCTTTGAAACCACGATTCCTTTCAGCGGCGTTTTAGAGTGCCATGGATGCAGAGAAGGCATGGTGCCTGATATCCGATATAAGCTGGGGCAGCAGGAGCTGACTATGCGTCCGGATTTTGATGGGGAAGAACGAACCATTGGTATGGAGCTTACCCTTGATATTGCCATCCGCATTTATGAGGAAGAGGAATTGGAGATTTTGTCTGACATTTATGGAGTTACAAAGGAAGTGGGCACCATAAACCACAGGACGAATCTGCGCAGACTGCTTTCCAAGGTGACGGGAAAGACCAAGATTACGGACCGCATCCGCGTTGAAAACAAAAATGCAGGAATTTTGCAGCTGCTTCACAGTGAAGGAAAGGTATCCATGGACCGTCAGGAAGTTGTGGAGAATGGCATTCATCTTCAGGGCAGTCTGTTAATTAAAGTGATGTATATCACCGGGGATGACGATGCTCCCTATGCAGGGGCAAGCGCTGTAATTCCTTATGAATATACACTAGAGGTGCCGGGGATTGCGCCGGAGGATTTGGGCAATGTGCAGGGCTGCGTAGAGCAGCTTCAGGTTACGATGCTGGATAGCGAAGAGATGGATGTAAAAGCCATTCTTACATTTATGACAACGGTATTCCAAAATGTTCCCATGGATTTAATCGGAGAGGTGACGGTATCGGAATTGGATGCGGAGAAAATGGGAAGTCTCCCCGGAATGGTAATCTATATTGTAAAAGAAGGGGATAATCTCTGGAACATAGGCAAGAAGTATTATGTTCCGGTGGAGAATCTGCGGGAAATCAACGAACTTTCAGGAAATGAAGTCAAGCCGGGACAGAAGCTTTTGATTGTGAAAGGATAGGGTAGTGTAGTGTGAAGAGAAAACAGGAGCTGTCAACTGACAGCTCCTGTTGCTTTGTTATTTCATTTGATTGTTGTGCATTAAGCCTCGGTCTGACCTGCTGCAAGCTGATCAAACTTCTCAAAAACAGCCTTGTAGGTCTGCTGGCAGATGTCAGGAAGCTTGCCGCCCCATGTCTTTTCTGCCTTCTTGAAGCCCTTTTCAAAAGCAGCGCGCATTTCCTCAATCTTAGCAGGATCACCGCCGGTCAATGCGGTTGCAAAAGAAACAATACGGTCAGAGGTCTGCTTTACGCCCCAATATCCGTCCTCTGCAATATCTGCCTGAGCCTGTGCCTTGGTGGCAGGATCTACAGTAAATTTGCCCTCTCTCAAAAATGACCAAATGTCATTTGCTTTGCCGTAAGCAGTGGACTGTCCAACCATCATCTTCTCTACCAGACTGCGCATCTGAGAAGTTCTGGCATCTGCATCGGCCTTTAATTTGTTGATTAACTTGGTGTCAGGGGTGTAAGTCTTCTTGGCAGAAGCTTTCTTTGCTTCTTTGGAAGGCTCATAAACCGCACCTACATCCTCTTTCTTGGCAGAGGAGGTTTTTGCATTTTCAGTAGCTGTGCTTGTCTCAGTGCTGCCTGTTGCCGCATAAGTATAAGCTGCAGCTTGTGTTGATGTAACTCCGTTTACACTCATATCATCCCTCTTTTCTGGCATCTTAACTGCCGAATCTACCCATTTTGGGCGCATCATCCATGATTTCATTATGTATTTCGGCAGATTCTGGAAAAACTTTAGGGGATAAATAAAATTTTTTGTCATTGAACAAAAACAGACTTCGGAAATGATTCCCGAAGCCTTGTTTTTGATTCAGCAGTGGTATTCCTTGGTATGATAATGGAAAGTCTGCAGCCTGCAGTCGCGGCCGTAAGTGGTAGTGGTGCAGTCTATTGATGCAGATTCATGAGAGGTCTGATTCTCTTCCAAAATCTGTGCAAACAGAGCATTATCTTTTTTCTTTTGGAATCCATGGGAAGATTTGCTGTCTTCGCGCTTTAATTTATTACACTTAGGAACTGCCAACACTGAATTCACCATAAAAATACTTAAAATTCCGTTTTCTACGATAATCCCTCCTTGGATGCGTATTTCAACAGTGCATATTCCTTGTCAATATATGTTTCGACATATCTGATAAAAAGTTTAGATAGAAATTGACGAAAGCAGAGAAATTGTACTATAATAAATACAATCAGTGTATACAAAATACAAGGAGGCCAAACAGATGGCAGGATATGAGATAAAAGCTTATGCAAAGATTAATCTGGGGCTTGATGTGCTGGGCAGGAGGGCTGACGGATATCATGAGGTAAAGATGGTGATGCAGACCGTGGACATCTGTGATGTGCTTACCTTTGAGAAGGCAAGGTCCGGTATTACAATCAGTACGGATTCTGGAGAACTGCCTACCGACGGGGACAATTTGATTTATAAGGCAGTGAAGCTTTTGTTTGATAAATATGGAGTTGAGGAAGGAATTTCGATTCATCTGCAGAAAAGGATTCCCATTGCGGCAGGTATGGCGGGAGGAAGCAGTGATGCTGCTGCTGCGCTTAAGGGTATTAATGAAATTTTTCAGCTGGGATGTTCTTTGGATGAGTTAAGAGAGCTGGGCGTGAAAATAGGGGCGGATGTGCCCTATTGTGTTATTGGAAAAACAGCTCTGGCAGAGGGAATTGGGGAAAAGCTGACCGCACTGCCATCCATGCCAGACTGCCTGCTTTTGGTGGCGAAGCCGGATATCAATGTGTCCACAAAGTATGTGTATGCTCAACTTGAGCATGAGCATCTGGATGTAGGGGAAACCTATGAACACCCGGATATTGACGGAATGGTGCAGGCAATCAAAGAGGGAAGCATGGAGGGAATATTAAAACGGATGGGAAATGTTCTGGAGAGTGTAACTATACCGGCACATCCCATTATCGGCACATTAAAAGAGCGTATGATGGAGCTGGGTGCCGAGGGCAGCCTGATGAGCGGCAGCGGTCCCACTGTATTCGGAATTTTCAGGGATGAGGAGAAGGCCCAAAGAGCATTTTTACAGTTAAAAGAAGAAAAGTATGGGAAGCAGATTTTTCTTGCAAGAAACATTTAAATTTGTGTGTGCGTTGCCCGACACAAATCTGTTATGTGCAGCAACGCAGAAATGGAGTAAAAAATGCAGGATAATTTACAGGTGACAATGGATGCGTTTTTGCCGTTGCGTGAAGTGGTATTCAATACGCTGAGGCAGGCAATTTTAACAGGTGAGTTAAAACCGGGAGAGAGATTGATGGAAATTCATCTGGCAAACAGGCTGGGAGTCAGCCGCACGCCTATCAGGGAGGCAATCCGCAAGTTGGAATTGGAAGGTCTTGTAACCATGATTCCCCGCAGAGGTGCTGAAGTGGCACAGATTACGGAAAAGAGCATGAACGATGTGCTGGAGGTCAGGAGGGCTTTGGACGCCTTATGCGTGGAGCTTGCCTGTGAGCGCATTACGCAGGAAAAGCTGGAGGAATTGAAAGCTGCCTGCGACGGTTTTGAAAAGGCTGTAAAGACTAAGGATGTGAAAAAGATAGCGCAGGCGGATGTGGCTCTTCATGATATTATCGTGGAGGCAACGGGCAATCAGAGACTGATTCAGATGGTGAATAATTTGTCCGAGCAGATGTACCGTTATCGCTTTGAATATATTAAAGATTCGGAGCAGCATGAGAATTTGGTGGAAGAACATCGTATTATTTATGAGAGTCTGGTAAAGAAAGATAAGGAGACGGCATCATCGGCGGCTAAACTGCATATTGATAATCAAAAGAAAGCAATTATCCGCCAGATTCGCATTGATGGACAAAAGGGTATAAAACGGGTATAGATGGCAATACTCTCACTGTCCGGCAAAGGCGTAAACTTACGCTGCCGGGGAGAAAGAGAGGTTATTGTATGAAAAACGGCATCAAGATAATTGAGATGGCATTGTGCGTTTGTGCAGCATTGGGATGGTGGGGCGTGTTCTATCCGGAACTTACCATGACACCGGATACTTACAGGGTAGTAAAGGAAGCAAAGCTTTCCTCAGAGGATAATGCCTTGCAAAAGGAAGGATCTTTTGGGGATGATGAAGTGTGCGAGACCGCAGACTGGGATTTTGACAGAGAGATTTATTTTGAAATATTGCAGGCGGATGCTAGTCAGATAAGGTTTAAAAGCAAGCTGCTTATGAGTCTTAAAGAGATATTTGAGTAATCATAGTTGAGAGAATTTGTTGTCAGGACAAAAGAGGATAGGGAATGGACAGAAATGTGACTCTTGTGATTTCAGGTTTACATATGGAATCAAAGAACGAGGACAGCGGCGGGGACAGTGAGATAAAAACCGTGGTGCCGGCAGAGTATTTTTGCAGGGGAGGTGCTCACTATCTACTGTATGAGGAACGGCAGGAGGATTCCGGGGAGAGCACTCAGAACCGCATAAAATTTAAAAATAATGTTTTGGAACTGACCAGAAAAGGATTTGTAGATACCCACATGATTTTTGAGGAGGGCAGGAGGCATGAAACCTGCTATGCAATGCCTTATGGGCAGCTCACTATGGGAATTTACACGAAGAAACTGACCTTTGAGGAAAATGCGGACAGTATCAGCATTAGTGTGGAGTATGTACTTGAGATGAATGGGCAGCATCAGGCGGACAGCCGGATTGCCATTGTAATAAAAGAAAAATAAAAAGGCTGCCGCATCCAGCGACAGCCTCTGCCAATGAAAATGCTATGCTATTTGAGCGGTTTTGCTCCCGCTTTTACCTGAGCGGCTTCCACGGCACGTTTGAAAAAGCTCTTTTTCTTCACCGGAGCAGCTTCCGCTGTTTTGCCGTGGAGTCCTTTGACATCCAGAACATAGATGCCGCTGACGACAGCTTTGACTTCCTTTTTGACAGGGATGGAATCAAAAATCTTTTCATCACTGATAAGGGAAAGAATCTGGGGTCCTACCTTTGCCTTGATGATGGGCATCTTGGAACCCCTCATGATTTTCGGAATCTGGTCAATCACCATTTGGGGAAGACCGGAATCTTTGATTTTCATTCGTTTTTTGTCAATAATCAGCATGGAAACCGTTTGTTTATTGGCCTGTAGCATTTCTTCCTGCTCTGCTTGCCGCTTTTGTGCTTTCTTTCCTATAAAAAAGATAGCGGCAATAATAAGAAGCAATACGATTATTATGACTAACAGAGTAATATTTAACGGACTTATCATAATAGGAATACCTCCTGCTTGTATTGTAAGTCGGAACAGATGCAAAGGTTCCGGCATGAGGAACCCTCATAAAATACATTCTAACATAAAGAAAGGCAATTAGGCAACAGAACATGGGAGAAAATTATAGATTTTTATGGGAAATGACCAAACAGGCAGTGGATTTCTTTTTTCAGAATTTAATATTGTGGAATATGTTGTTTGCTGTTATCATTGTCTTTTTTCAGCGCCGTGAACCAAGAAGCGTGTGGGCATGGCTTCTTTTGCTGTATTTTATACCTGTGTTGGGCTTTGTGTTCTATCTTTTTATCGGGCAGGATATACGCAAAAGAAAAATGTTCCGAGTCAAGGAAGTGGAGGATCATTTAAGTGATATTATCAGGCAGCAGGAGCATCAAATCAAGAGGAAGAGTCCGGAGGAAATGGACGAAAATATCAGTGATTATCGAGACTTGATTATGTATAACCTGGAGGTCTCAGGAGCGATGCTGTCCGATGATAATGAGGTGAAAATTTATGTGGACGGCAATCAAAAGTTTGAGGCACTGCTTGAAGATTTAAAGAAAGCGGAGCATTTTATACATCTGCAATATTATATTATCAGAAATGATGTCCTGTTTCAGCGAATCAGGGGTGTGCTGGAAGAAAAGGCGGCTCAGGGCGTGGAGGTTAGAATATTGTTTGATGCCATGGGCTGCAGAAGTGTGCCTCGACGCTTTTGGAAAAACTTAAATGCAAAAGGGATTCAGACGGCAGAATTTTTTCCGGCAATTATGGGGAGGCTGCAGCTGAGAATCAATTACCGCAACCATCGCAAAATTGTAGTGATTGATAATAAGACGGCTTATGTGGGCGGATTCAATGTGGGAAAGGAATATATTGATCTGGACAGGAAGTTCGGGCATTGGCGGGATACACATTTGCGAATACAGGGAAGTGCAGTTTTGGCGCTACAGCTTCGTTTTCTGCTGGATTGGAATTATGCGGCAAGAGAAAATCTTTTGCAAGAGCCTCTGTTGTTTGAAGGTGTTGCTCCAAGCAGAAAGGATGCCTGCAAGATGCAGATTATCAGCAGCGGTCCCGACAATGCAACCCAGCAGGTGAGGGATAATTATCTGAGACTGATATCTAAGGCGCAGGAGCGTATTTATATACAGACCCCCTATTTTATACCGGATGAGGCAATTTTTGATGCACTGCTTATTGCAGCAAAATCGGGGATTGAGGTGAATATCATGTTTCCTTGCAAGCCAGATCATCCTTTTGTATATTGGGCAACTTATTCCTATATTGGGGATATGATTATGGCGGGAGCCCGCTGTTACCGCTATGATAATGGATTTTTGCACAGTAAGGGAATGGCGGTGGATGGCAAGGCGTTCTGTTACGGAACTGCCAATATGGATATCCGCAGCTTTGCGCTGAATTTCGAAGTAAATGCTACTGTCTATGACAGGGATAAAACCATAGAAATGGAAAACATCTTTAAGGAGGATTTAAAGCACTGTACCCAGATTACAAGGGATATCTATACAGAGCGAAAGCTTTGGTTCCGTGCAAGGGAACAGGTCTGCAGATTGCTTTCTCCTTTACTGTAGCATTACTTTGTGGTATAATAATTTTATTGTGGAATTCATGAAAGCACAAAAGGAAATGGAGCGAGGAGATTATGAAAAAGAAAAAGGCAGTACAGGTATTGGCTGCTCTGTTGATGGCAGGCATTCTGGCAGGATGCGGCGCAAAAGACGGAAACAGCAGTACCGGAGAGAGCAATGTATCCCAAGGTGAGCAGGGGCAGGAAATCCTGCTTAAGGATGTGGAAGTGGAAAAATATGTAACCCTTGGGGAGTACAAAGGATTAAAGATAGATATTGCCGAGCCAGAGGTGGATATGGCATATCGGGACGAGTTGGTGGAAGAGGCGTATATGGAGGCGCTCAGCTACTATGCAACAGGAGTGGTGATAGAGGATGGTATTACCGACAGGGCTGTGGAAGAAGGCGATACAGTCAGTATTGATTACGAGGGCAAAAAGGATGGCGTAGCTTTTGCTGGAGGAACCGCAGCAGGCGCATATCTGGTTATCGGCTCCGGACAGTTTATTGACGGCTTTGAAGAAGGGCTGGTGGGCGCAAAGCCCGGTGAAACCCGTGACTTGTCATTAAAATTTCCGGAGACCTATGGGAATGCAGAGTTGGCAGGACAGGAAGTTGTCTTTACCGTAACCGTGAATTATATTATGCCTGAGGGTATGCATGATGCAATTGTTGCCACGTTAGAGCTGGATAATGTGACTACGGGTGAGGAACTGAAACAATATGCTTATGATTATTTGAAAGACAATGCACAGCTAGAATATGAGGAAGCTAAGGAAAATGCCATATTAGAGCTTTTTATGCAGAATTGTACTTTCGAGGAGCTGCCAGAAGCTTTGGTTTCACAATATAAGGAGCGTTTCAGGGAAAATATCTCCATAAATGCATCTTATATGGGAATGACTGAGGATGCGTTTTTGCAGCAATTTTATAACTATGCAGGCGGCACTGAACAATTTATTGATGAATATGCCGTGGAAGCTGTAAAACAGGATTTGGCATTTCAGGCTGTGGCAAATCAGGAAAATATAGTTGTGGAAGATGAGGAGTTGAATCAGGCTCTTTTGGAGCAGGCGACGGCTTATGGATATACAACCGTGGAAGAATATGTGGGAGACACATCTCTTGAAATGTATCGAACGGATTTGCTGCTGACCAAAGTATATGAGTTCCTAATGAAAAGTTCAGGCACAGACAAGTAGTTCACATAGTGAACGAAACGAGAAATAAAGAATTTGGTTCACTATGTGAACTACATTAAATAAAAGAATAGAAAGAAAGCACATTGCAATGTGCGGATAGGATGAAGAACATGAATTTGACAGATATTAGAGATTTATATCGCAGAAAAGAAGATTTTATTGGTAAAGAAGTGTCCGTGGGAGGCTGGGTGAGAAGCAATCGTGACTCTAAGTCGTTTGGCTTCCTCATTATTAATGACGGCACTTTTTTTGAAACCCTGCAGGTGGTATATGGCGAGGGACTTGCCAATTTTTCGGAGCTGTGCAAAATGAATGTGGGCACAGCAGTTATTGTAAGGGGAACCATTGTGGAGACGCCTCAGGCGAAACAGCCCTTCGAGATGCAGGCGGCAGAGGTGTTTGTGGAGGGCGTATCCACTGCGGATTATCCCTTGCAGAAAAAGAGGCACACTTTTGAATATCTGCGCACCATTTCCCATCTGCGCCCCAGAACCAACACCTTTCAGGCAGTATTTAGGGTACGTTCCTTAATTGCCTATGCTATCCACACCTTCTTTATGGAGAGAGGATTTGTGTATGTGCATACTCCTCTGATTACCGGAAGCGACTGTGAGGGGGCAGGCGAGATGTTTCAGGTGACCACTCTGGATTTGAATAATGTGCCCAAGACAGAGGATGGCAAGGTGGACTTTTCTCAAGATTTCTTTGGAAAAAGCACCAATCTCACAGTGAGCGGACAGCTGAATGGAGAGACCTATGCTTTGGCCTTTAAAAATATTTACACCTTTGGACCTACCTTCCGCGCCGAGAATTCCAATACCACAAGGCATGCAGCGGAATTCTGGATGATTGAGCCGGAGATGGCTTTTGCGGATTTGACGGACGATATGGTGCTGGCTGAGAGTATGCTAAAATATATTATCCGCTATGTGCTGGAGAATGCACCGGAAGAGATGGCATTTTTTAACCAATTTGTGGACAAGGGATTACTTGACAGATTGGAGCATGTGGTCAACTCTGATTTTGCCCATGTGACTTATACGGAAGCAGTGGAGATTTTAGAGAAACATAATGATGAGTTTGACTATAAAGTGTTCTGGGGTTGCGATTTGCAGACAGAGCATGAGAGATATCTGACGGAAACAGAGTTTAAGCGTCCTGTGTTTGTGACAGATTACCCCAAGGAAATCAAGGCGTTTTACATGAAATTAAACGAGGATGGAAAAACCGTTGCCGCCATGGATTGTCTGGTGCCGGGTATCGGTGAGATTATCGGGGGCAGCCAGCGTGAAGACAAATTGGAACTCTTAGAGCAGAGAATGGAAGAATTGGGGCTGAACAAAGAAGATTACGGATTTTATCTGGATTTGCGCAGATACGGTTCCGTGCGTCATGCAGGCTTTGGATTGGGATTTGAGCGATGCGTGATGTATCTTACAGGAATGAGTAATATCCGTGATGTGATTCCTTTCCCCCGCACAGTGAATAATTGTGATTTATAATAGCTTTTATTGATTGATACAGAAGAAATGAGGATGAACATGAAGGGAAAGCTGAGGCAGATTGTAAACTGTACATTAGTGGTAAGTCTTGCAGTATGGCTGACAACTTCTGTGAAAGATACAGAGCTGTCAGTATCGGCTACCTCTGTTTCTGAGCTGGAACAGAAAATTAACACACATCAAAAGGAATTAAATGATATTACTTCCAAGATTGATGAATTGGCGGAGGCACAGGAACTCGCATTGGAGAAGATCGACGATTTAAATGCAGAAATTGTCAACACCATGACCAGCATTGAAATGAAAGAGGAAGAAATTGCGGAAAAAGAAGCGGAGCTTTCTGATAAGCAGAAGGACATTGACCGGACCATGCAGGAATATGAGGCTGCCAAGGCGTTGGAAGAACAGCAGCATGCCGATATGGTGGCGAGAGTCCGCATTCTGTATAAACAGGGTGAAACCTCTTATATGTCCCTGCTTTTGGGAGGTAACAGTTTCAGTGATGCGCTGAATCGTATGGATTTTGCAGAAAAAATATATGAATACGATAAAAACAAATTGGAAGAGTATGAGGCAACCAAAACTCAGGCGCACCAGCTCTGGGATTTTTTGGATTCGGAAATGGCACAATTGGAGGTGGACAAGGAACATCTGCAAAATGACCGTGCAGTGCTTGAAGATTTGAAGGGAAGACTGAATGCGGACCTTAACAAGAAGAAAAAAGAATCCGCCAACTATGATTCGGAACTCAAGAAAATGAAACAGAGCGCCGCCATTGCCAAGCAACAGCTTCAACAGGAGCAAAATCAGTTGAAACAGTTGAAGGCTTCACAGAGCAAGCCCAATACGGCAGCCACTTCTGGGAATTATGCCACCACGGATTATACTTCCGTGATTGACAATGCTTCTGGAAGCGATATGGGTAAAAATGTGGCAAAATATGCCTGCCAATTTATCGGAAACCCCTATGTATTAGGCGGAACCAGCCTGACCAATGGTGCAGACTGCTCTGGATTTACCTTTAGAGTGTACAGCGATTTTGGATACAGACTGCCCCGAACTTCCTATGAACAAAGAAGCGCCGGAACAGGTGTCAGCTATGATGAAGCGCAGCCCGGAGATTTAATATGTTATGAAGGGCATGTGGCACTTTACATCGGAGACGGACTGATAGTCCATGCAAGCAGCAAAACTACCGGCATCAAGATAAGTCGGGCAACTTATAATACCATATTGGCGGTACGCCGTATTTTGTAAAAGCAGGTATTAAAAAAGAGTGGACAAATCTTCCGTGTCATGCTAATCTATAGACAAGAGTCAAAAGGCTCTTGTCTATTTTTAGTTCTGGCTGTATCAGCAATGTGATTCCTAGACAAAATAAAGGGGAAGGGGGAATGCTTATATTTTGTTATATTTTTTTATCTTATTATTATCTGTTTTTTCTAGTTACAATTCATTACAATTCAATCGTTTCTGAAGATTACCCGAAAAAGGAGAATTTGCATGATATATGAAGAATTTATGTGGGAACTTTATGAGAATGTAGTCAGGCAGGATGAGTCTGTGGGAAAAAAAGTAAGAATCATAGGACCTCAAATATTATGTATGGATAAGGTAAGTATACGAATGGCGGAACTGATTTTTCCCGGCTGTCATGTAAAAGGCGGCAATATGTGCAGAGAAGATATGCTTTGCATCTCGTGGGGAAGAGGAATATCCAAGATGACTTATTGGAAAGTAAGAAGCCTGTATGAATGCTATCTAAAAGAAGGGTGGCAGAGCGTTTTGCCCATTATTAGCGTCAGACTGCAAAAAATCGAAGAAGAAAGGGGAAAACAAAGTCAAAAGACAAATTTCTGGGATGGTGGATATGAGCAGAGCAGAGACCGGCATATTTTAAGACCGATAAATTATGCCTCCGGCAGAGAGGAATTGGAAAACTGCATTTATTGGAAATTTGGCGACATTGCCCTAGTGCTGTATCTGCTTATTCACGAGACACCCGGAGACTGTATGACCGTGAAATTAAACCGTGGGATGGTGGAAAATTGGGGAATTCCTGATCAAGTGCTCTTGACGAATGCCCTTATGAATACCCGCATTAAAATGCCGCCCAGACTGTTCCATGGTGACGATATTGGAGTGGGGACAGACAAGCGAAAGGGTATCTTCATGCCGGAGGATGGAAAGATTTCCATTGAGCTTCATACTGAGGACGAAGCAGAGTGCATCTGCGGATACAGGCTTACTACCACCAGATGGCTTAATGGCGCCGTAGCGCTATTTTTTCCGGGCGTTAAGGAGCGGTTGGCGGAATTGATTGGCGGTGACTATTTTGTGGGATTTACCAGCGTCCACGAGGCGGTTATTCATCCCGTAAATTATAAAATTCTTGGGGAAATGCGGGCGGCAATTCAACATATCAATGCTGTGTTTGATGAAAAAGAAATGCTGACCAATCGCATTTACCGTTATTGCGCCGCAAGACGGGAGCTGATTGAAGTATAAAAACTAATGACAGGAATCATGAATGCAGATACATACAGGAACAATAGGAAAAATCAAAAGGGGCGGGTTATGCTCGCCCTTTTGATACAATAAGAAATGGGATTTCCTTTTCAAAACAATATTCATATCCTCCCAAAGTCCCACATACAATGTAAAAACGACTTTTGGGGGATTTCCTTTGAAAGATTATATCGAGGAGCGGGCCGTCAACATTGCCAACTATATTATTGAGAGCAATGCCACGGTGCGCCAGACCGCGAAGGCATTCGGGGTAAGCAAAAGCACGGTACATAAGGATGTCACGGATCGTCTGATACAGATAAATCCCAGCTTGGCGAAACAGGCAAGAAAGGTATTGGATGTCAATAAATCAGAAAGACATATCCGCGGCGGTCTGGCTACCAAAGAAAAATATATGCATCAGCATCATATGGAGGACTAAAATTATTTATGCGGGGAGAGATCATCATCAGTTGGTATGGTGGTCTCTTTTTTTGGCAAAATAAAGTAGGAATATGGAATGGATTATGCTATGATATATTTGTAATTTTTATGAAGAGGGCATATTGCGAAACTCATTATTTAGCAAGTATCATTGTGCAAATTGCACATTCCAACGCAGACACGCTTTCGCTCCGTGAAAAACGCAACGGTGCTAAGCTCGATAATACCTCGCTAAGCGCCGGCGTTTTTCAAGGGCCTGCTTATGGAATATACAATCTGCACAATTCGTATTACGAAAAACTGAGTTTCGCAATTACCTAATAAAATGAAAAGTATGGAAGGGGACGGACATGCCTGCAAAAAAGACGGAAGAGCAAAAGAAAATAAGCGCCCTTGCGGAGCAGATTTTAAAGCTGGCTCATGACGATATTCTGGTGCATCTGCGCTTTTTTGACAGGGCTCTGGCAGAGCTTGTCTGGCAGGAGAGGCTCCACACAGGGTGTTTTGCCACGGACGGAAAGAATTGTTATTATGACCCGCTGTTTGTCCTGCAAGCTTATCAGGAAGAGCCGAAATCCGTTGCACGAAGTTATCTGCATCTGCTGCTCCACTGTATCTTTTCCCACAGCTTCCAATATGATAAGCTGGAGACGGATTTGTGGGATTTGGCGGCGGATATCGCAGTGGAAAATGTAATTTTGGAGCTGAAACTTCCTAGTGTGGCATTGGAGCAGGATGAGGTTTGCATGCGAAAACTGCGGATTTTGCAGGAGGATGCAGGGGCGCTTACAGCGGAGCGTATTTATCGGTATTTTAAGAATAATCCGCCCACTGCAAATGAGAGGGAAGAATTGACAAAACTGTTTTGCCGGGATGTGCATACCCTTTGGAAGCCGAAGGAAGAGCTGGAGATGACCATGGAGCAGTGGAAGAAAATCAGCGAGCGCATCAAGGCGGAGCTGAAATCTTTCACCAAAGCCAGATCGGGTGCAGAGACTTTGGAGAAAAATCTGGAGGAAACCACCAGGGATCGTTATGATTACAGCGAAATTCTGCGGCGTTTTACAGTGACAGGAGAGGATATCACCGTAAATGATGAGGAGTTTGACACCATTTACTATACTTATGGGCTGCAGCATTATGGCAATCTGCCTTTGATAGAGCCCTTGGAATATAAAGAAGTTCACAAAGTGAAAGAATTTGTGATTGCCCTTGATACCTCTGCATCCTGCAGGGGCGCCATCGTGAAAGCTTTTTTACAAAAAACCTATTCCATTCTCAAGGGAAGTGAAAACTTTTTTCACAAGATTAATGTGCATATCATTCAATGTGACAGCGAGGTACAAAGTGATACCAAGATTACAGGGGATGAGGATTTTGAAAAGTTTGTGAAATATGGGAAGCTGAATGGATTTGGGGCTACGGATTTCAGGCCAGTGTTTTCTTATATTGAAGAATTGAGGACTCAAGGAGAGTTTGAAAATTTAAAGGGACTGATTTACTTTACGGACGGTTACGGCATATATCCGGAGCGTATGCCGGATTATGATGTGATTTTTGCATTTTTGGATGAGGATGAAAACCGGGCGCCGGTTCCGCCCTGGAGTATGAAAGTGGTGCTGGACAGCGAGGGGCTGGAAGAAGAGGATGAAGCTAAAAATGAAAGAGGATTGGAAAGTAATAACAGAGGATGATAATATTTCCCTGCATGACCATAGCGTTTCATCATTTGATTTCGGAAACGATATTTTATTATTGTTTGAGGACGGATTTGATGTGACAAAGGAACACTCCTGTAATGAAACCAAGCGGCATAAGCAGACAGGTGCCTCAGCAGTGATTCTGCATGATGCGGTATATGTAAAAGGGATCAAATTTCTTCCGGGTAATAAGGAAAAGGAAGTGGCTCTGGAGGAGCTTAATTTAATAGATTTGGAAGTTCTGGATTTTTCTTTTTGCAAGGAGAATCAAGAGGTAAAAATTTTTGGCGAAGCAGGGGATGAATGTCTGTGTTGCGAATTAACCTTTAAAGCTGACAGAATAAGTTATTGTTGGGACGACTTTGTTGATGATGCATGGTTTCAGGATTGGCCAAAATAAGAGCACATAAGCGGCTGAAGCAAAAAATGGGCAGAGAGGTATAATAATGAATATTAAACAGGCGAAAGAGTACATTAAGCATTCGGTTACTTTATATTTAAAGAAGGATGAATATGGGGAATACCGTGTTCCGGTGGTCAGACAGAGACCGATTTTTCTGCTGGGGGCGCCGGGCATCGGCAAAACTGCCATTATGGAGCAGATTGCGCAGGAGCTGGGCATCGCGCTGGTGTCTTATTCCATGACCCATCACACGCGACAGTCAGCATTGGGGCTTCCCTTTATCACACAGAAAAATTACGGAGGAACTCAGTACAATGTTTCGGAATATACCATGAGTGAAATCATTGCATCCATTTATGACACCATGGAGGCCAGCGGCATTCGGGAAGGGATTTTGTTTTTGGATGAGATTAACTGTGTGTCGGAGACACTTTCCCCGTCCATGCTGCAATTTTTGCAGTACAAGACATTCGGGCGGCATAGCGTGCCGGAGGGATGGGTGATTGTCACTGCAGGCAACCCTCCTGAGTACAACAAATCCGTGAGAGAGTTTGATGTAGTTACCATGGACAGGCTGAAGCTGTTGGAGGTGGAACCGGATGTGCGCATCTGGAAGGAATACGCTTCCGAAAGACGTATTCATGGAGCCGTTGTCAGTTATTTGGATTTAAAAAAGGAACATTTTTACTGCATGGAAATGACCACCAAAGGGCGCAGTTATGTGACGGCAAGGGGCTGGGAGGATTTGTCCCAGATGCTTTATCTGTATGAAGAAGAAGGACTCACTGTGGAGGAGAGTCTGGTGGGGCAATATATCCGAAATGACCGTGTGGTCAAAGAATTTACCGCCTATTATGATTTGTACAACAAGTATAAAAAAGATTATAAGGTGGAGGAAATATTGCAGGGACGGGCATCCAAACAGGCGGTTGAAAGGGCATCCGCCGCTGCTTTTGATGAAAGGCTCTCCCTTTTAGGAATGCTCCTTGACCGTGTGCAGGCCGACATGAAGGAAATCATGGAGCAGGCGGCGTTTGTGTCAGACATTCTTGCACCGTTAAAAGGAATCAAAGCCATGGCGGAGCAGGTGGATACGGATACAGCACAGGTCATTGCACGGCTGGAACTGCTTGCGGAGGGGCGAAAGAAGCAGTTGGAATCCTTACAGAACGCAGGAGCCCTGTCCGATGAGGACAAAAGGAAGCACCGAAAGGTCATCCGTTTTCTGGAGGAGTCCAGAAAAGAACTGTATGTAAGTGATGTAACTGATGGAGGGGCAGCCTTTGCTTTTCTGAAAGAAAAATATGACAATACAGTGGCGGCAATGAAGAAGGATACCCAGCAGGTGCAGGTGGAGTTGCAGGCATTGTTTGCTTTTGTGGAGGAAGCGTTTGCAGAAGGAAATGAAATGCTAATTCTGGTGACGGAGCTTACAGTGAATCAAAACAGCGCCCGGTTTATCGCTACCTTTGGAAGCGAAGATTATAAACGCCATAATAAAGAGTTGATGCTCAGCGAGAGAAGCGAGGAAATCAAGGCGCAGATTATGGAATTGCTGTAGCGGCTGGAAATAGATTAGGATTATATTGATAAATCGGGATTGTGATGAGGAGGTTCAGGTTCAATGATTGCGTTTGACTTTGGAAATCTTTGTTTTAATGCTAGTCATTTAGAAGATAGTATTCTGATTGTTGTGGCTCCCAAAAATGAATTTTCATCATTAGATGACTTTATAACAGCGGCCTTGAAATTTTTGGAATCAGATGAGGAGCTTTACGATAATTGGACTGAGATATATAAAGAACGAACTAATTTACCGGCTTCTGATGATGATATAAAGTGGATGAAATCAAGATTGGACGCAATGAACGAGAGTGTATATATTCTATATGAACCAATCATCAAAGCGGTAAATGTTATCCCGCCTAGATGGAATGATACACCTATGGGATTAGAAACGAAAAGCGAATACATTTTATATTTATGGGGGACATCAGCATAAATTTATTGCGGAAGGGTATGGTTTGATATGCAGGAAAAAGAATTAAAGATTGCAGGAGGAAGCCTGTTTTATCAAATACAGAAAAATGAAGTGTGCATCCTGCGTCTGCAGGGCAGCCTGCAAAGTACGGCAGGGGAATTAAGCATCCCTGGGCAGGTGGAGGGAATGCCAGTGACATCCATTGGAAAAAAGGCATTCTTGAGCAAAAAATATTTGCGCAGGGTCATATTGCCGGATACCATTAAGGAAGTGGGGGATTGGGCGTTTGCCTATTGCAGCGGGCTTAAAGAGGTGGAATTGCCAAAGAGAGAGATTTCTTTTGGCAAATCGGTTTTTTTGGAATGCGAAGCATTGGAATTTTTGAGGGTTAGGAATGGAGAAGATTTAGGAGAGGGAGCGGTGTGCTCAAATCATACAGCAGAGAATCTTGAGGATATGACCGCAGCTCTCCTGGCAGCAGCTGTGACGGTGGGGGAGGCATATTACCTCTTGGATGTCTGTGAGGCAGGAAGCCGGGAATGGCTTGCCAAATGGGATGCCAGAATGCTGGCAGTCATACACACCCCGGATCAGGAAGGGTTTTCCAAACAGATACTCTGCGGGGAAGAGGATTATGGAAGCACGGATTTGAACGCCTATATGAGCAAACGGAGAAAAACGAAAGTGCGGCTGATGCTGCTTCGCCTATTGTATTCATTTGCTCTGGATGAGGATATCAAGGAGGAATTGCAGACCTATTTAAAAAGCCATACAAAGGGCTGCGCCAGCCAAGAGGCATGGGAGGTAGTGCTTGAGGAACATGGGGAAGACCGGGAATATTATGGTCTGTTTGCGGAGCTTGGCTGTGTCACAGAGGATAATTTGGATGGGATTTTACGGGATATTGGGGAAGGGTATCCTGAGATGAAGGCATACTTTATACGATACAAGGCGGAACGTATCGGATATGGGGATTTCTTCGGGGAGTTGGAGCTGTAAAAACTTATGTTTTACCAAAGGGTGTTTGAACGAAATAGAACCGCCTTGCAGAAAGGCATAACATAGGATATAATATACGGAAATGATAGTAAAAGAGAGGGTATTTTTATGACATTGGAACAGGCAAGGGAAAAGCTTGCAAAATATGGTCAGGAACATGTGTTAAAATATTATGAAGAGCTTTCCGAACATGAGAAGCAGGATTTGCTGGAGCAGATTGAGGCTACGGATATGAGTATTTTGGATGCCTGCAAGCATAAGGAGGATTTGGTCAAAAAGGGGATTATCACTCCGCTTGCGGCTATGGAGCTGCCTGAGATTGAGGAAAACAGAGAACAGTTTACTAGTACGGGGCTTGATGCCATCCGGGCAGGAAAGGTGGGGGCAGTGCTTTTGGCAGGGGGCATGGGAACCCGACTTGGCTCGGACGGACCCAAAGGAATCTGTAATATAGGAATTACCAGGGAATTGTATATTTTTGAATGTCTGGTCAATAACCTCATGGAGGTGGTGAAGCAGGCAGATACTTGGATTCATCTTTTTGTGATGACCAGCGATAAAAATCATGACGCCACAACGGCATTTTTGCAGGAGAAGAACTATTTTGGCTACAAGGCAGAATATGTGCATTTCTTTAAGCAGGAGATGGCGGCGGCTACCGATTATGAGGGAAAGATTTATCTGGAAGAAAAGGGGAAACTTTCTACTTCGCCTAACGGAAACGGCGGCTGGTTTGTGTCCATGCAGAAAAACGGAATGTTGGATATCGTGCATGGGGCGGGCATTGAGTGGCTGAATGTATTTGCAGTGGATAATGTGCTACAGCGGATTGCCGACCCTTGTTTTGTGGGCGCAGTTCTTCAGAAAAACTGTGCAGTGGGAGCCAAAGTGGTGCGCAAAAATGCACGGGACGAGAAAGTGGGAGTTATGTGTCTGGAAGACGGCAAACCTTCCATTGTGGAGTATTATGAATTGACGGATGAAATGATGGATGCCAAGGACGAGAAGGGCGATCCGGCGTACTATTTTGGTGTGATTTTGAATTATCTGTTTAAGGAAACGGAGCTTGAGAGGCTGGCGGCAGGCAGGATGCCTTTGCATATTGTGGAGAAAAAGATTCCCTGTCTGGATGAACAGGGGATGCCCGTAAACCCTGAAGAGCCCAACGGATACAAATATGAGAATCTGGTGCTGGATATGATTCATCAGATGGACAGTTGTCTTCCTTTCGAGGTAGTGAGAAACAAGGAGTTTGCACCGATTAAAAATGCAACCGGCGTGGACTCTGTGGAAAGCGCAAGGGCGCTTTTGCAGGAGAACGGGGTAGTACTGTAAAGGAACCATATCATACAAAGAGAGGAGAATCGATATGAGTATTTTAGTGACAGGCGGCGCAGGCTTTATCGGAAGCCACACGGTGGTAGAATTGCAGCAGGCAGGCTATGATGTGGTAGTGCTTGACAATCTGTGCAACGCAAGCGAAAAGTCTTTGGAGAGGGTGGCTGCCATTACCGGAAAGAAAGTACCTTTTTACAAAACGGATATTTTAGACAGGGATGTACTTGAAGATATTTTTTCCAAAGAAAAGGTGGATGCGGTAATTCATTTTGCAGGGCTTAAAGCAGTGGGAGAATCTGTTGCGAAGCCTTGGGAATATTACGAGAATAATATAGCAGGCACGTTGACTTTGGTGGATGTTATGAGAAAGCATGATGTGAAAAATATTATTTTTTCCTCCAGCGCTACCGTATATGGGAATCCTGCTTTTATCCCCATCACAGAGGAATGCCCCAAGGGTCAGTGTACCAATCCTTATGGCTGGACCAAGTCCATGCTGGAGCAGATTCTCATGGATATTCAGAAAGCAGACCCGCAGTGGAACGTGATTTTACTGCGCTATTTTAATCCCATCGGAGCTCACCAAAGCGGAACCATGGGTGAAAATCCCAATGGTATTCCCAATAATCTGATGCCTTATATCACACAGGTTGCAGTGGGCAAATTAAAGGAGCTGGGAGTATTCGGAAATGATTACGATACTCATGACGGCACCGGTGTGAGGGATTATATTCATGTGGTGGATTTGGCGAAAGGTCATGTAAAGGCTTTGAAAAAGATTGAAGAAAATGCGGGACTTAAAATTTACAATCTGGGAACGGGAGTGGGCTACAGTGTGCTTGACATTGTAAAGAATTTTGAGGAAGCCACAGGTGTGAAGATTCCCTATGTCATCAAAGAACGCCGCGCCGGAGATATTGCCACCTGCTATGCCGATGCTGCAAAGGCTAAAGAAGAATTGGGGTGGGAAGCTCAGTTTGGCATCAAAGAGATGTGCGCAGACTCTTGGCGCTGGCAGAAGAATAATCCTAACGGTTATGAAGATTGAGTAAAAAAGGGGTGTTGCAGTTACTAAACTGAAATAAGGTATTACTTTGACGGTATTTTGGATGACCTTTAAAGAACATTATTTCATATAAACAAATGATAGAGGGGAGGGGAAACTATTTTGATGTTCTGAAGATGTGCAGAATTTGGCGTGTATGATTATGGATGAATACAAAGAGGCTTTGCTGCACGGAGACATGACGGAGGTAGAAAACTTGCTGGAAGCAGGCTGCATGACATTCTGTGATTATTTAGAGTGGCGAGTAGCAGTCATGCAAATTTTAGATGTCGGATATTCGGACTATGAGTACACGATAACGGATGTGAGTATGCTGCGGCAGGATGAAAAGACCATACTCCGAATCGCTTATAACGAAACTTATACTTATAGCAATGGTGCCGGTCAAGGCTTTAGCAACGGGCAAAGCCTGTGTGCAGTCATTGACGGTTTGGGCACGGATTTTAAGGTATTGGATTTATATTTGGAGAATGTTGAATTTTATGATTACTTTTGCGAGCGGACAGCTAAAACCACATATTCGTTGAACACAATGAATGTTGACCAGCCGAATCCTTTGTCCGATATGATAAACGAATTATATGAAATGAAAGAAGAAATGGACAATGTGGAATTAAAGCAAAAAGAGATTGGGAAAAGATTACAGGAAAGTCAGGAAACTATAGTGCCATACGCTAGTACTTACTCCTATTCCGGAGGAAGAGGCGCCGCTTATGCCAATAAGTATGCCGCAAACGCCAATACTTATTTTTACGAGGACCAAAGGCTCGATTGTACAAATTTTGTCTCACAGTGCATCTGGGCAGGATATGGCGGATGGACTTCTTCCATGAGCAATGCTACCATGCAATCCAATATCAAAAATAAAGTAAGAATGGTTCCGGGAACATGGTTTGCCGGAAGCGGAGGCGGCGCAAGTGCATGGGAAAATGTGGATGCTTTGTGGAATTTTGCAGTAGACAATACAGGCAAGGGACCAAAGGCAAGCGGCTATAATGACGGAGGATATTATACAGATGTTTTACCAATAGATATTTGTGTAGGAAATGTACTTCAAAAAAGCCCTGATGGAAGTGATTATAAACATTCTATGTTTGTGATTAGTACGGCGGGAGGAAGCAATCCGGGATATAATGAGATAATAGTAGCGCAACATTCTTCTAATAAGTCAACGACAACTTTAGCAGAAGCTATAACGCTTGGCGCTCCATATCTTCGCCAGATGATTTTTATTTCTAACAGCTTTGACAGCTAATAGACATCTCAACAGGGCGAAATACACAGACTACGAACGAGAATCTGCAAGTGGCGTGTATTTCGCTCTATAAGGTTTGAGAAGCAAAGGTATCACTTTGGCGGTATTTTGGGCGGCTTTTAGAGCTCAGCGCTTCATGCAACCGGATATAGAGAAGGGAGAAAATATGGGGAACAAAGATATGGAAAACAAAACAGAGGATATGTTATACAAGTCCAAAAGTAGGAAATATTTGACGGTTGCCATGGTGTTGGCAGCAATGCTCTTAATCGGAGCAATCATAGGAATCAATGTCTATTATCGAATACCGGATGTGAATGGTCACTCCAAAATGGAGATAAAGCAGGCTAAGAATGTGATACTGAGATATGTATCCTGCTTGGAGCAGGGTGACAGGAACGGTGTGTTGGAGTGTCATGTGGAGAATGTGTATACTGCTGGATCATTGGATAATGAAATGAAGTGGACGAGATTCGATGTACATGATTTACGTTATGAACCGGACAGCAGAAATTACCGTAGTCTTAAAAAAACAATGGAACAGCAATCAGAACCTCAAAATTGGGTGTTACTGACAATGGATTGTGATCTTACCACGCACTATGAGAAGCGCACTTTGACACTAGAATGGGTAGTGATGCGGGAGGATGAGAGTAAACCATGGAAGATATTGCGGAGTTTTAAAGCAGACTGCTGAGGAAATTATACGAGAGCAATTAAGGTACACTTCTGGAGGTGGATTCATGGAAAACAAAACAGAGGATATGTTACACAAGTCCAAAAGCAGGAAATATTTGACGGTTGCCATGGTGTTGGCAGCAATGCTCTTAATCGGAGCAATCATAGGAATCAATGTCTATTATCGAATACCGGATGTGAATGGTCACTCCAAAATGGAGATAAAGCAGGCTAAGAATGTGATACTGAGATATGTATCCTGCTTGGAGCAGGGTGACAGGGGTGGCGTGGAGGAATGTATTGTGGAGAATGGAGAGGCTGCCAGATCATTGGAATATGCCTTACAGTGGTCGCATTTCATCGTACATGATTTGCGCTATGAACCGGACAGCATACTTTATTCTCAGATGAAAAGATGGATGAAGGAAGAACCTATCGAACCTCAGAATTGGATATTATTGACAATGGATTGCGCTTGGGTCGTGCATTATGAGACACACAAGGGGCCAACCGGATGGATATTGGTGCGGGAGGACGATAGAAAACCTTGGAAGATACTTAGGTATTTTATGGCAGACTGATGAGAAATGGTATACAAAGAAAAAGCAACAAGAGGCTGTCGCTTTAACGATTGAAAAATCGTGAAGCGGCAGCTTCATTCTTGCTGTTTAAATAGATCAGGCACTTTTCAGCGGGAATAAATGTGGCGTCATAATTGGTTTTGGAATAGCTGCTTCGCCGTACAGTTTTTGCGGAGCTTTTTTATCTTATAGGAAATTGCAGCCATATTTTATGCCACATAGAGGTACATGAAAATAAAGTGGCAGATACTTCCGCCCATAACGAACAGGTGAAAGATTTCATGGGAACCGAAGTCTTTATGAAGGGCATTAAACACGGGAAGCTTTAAGGCGTAAATGACGCCTCCCACAGTATAGATGATGCCTCCTGCAAGAAGCCATCCGAAAGCGGCCGCAGGAAGGGTGTCTAAAAGCTGTCCGAACACCAGCACGCATACCCAGCCCATGGCAATATAAATCACGGAAGAAAACCATTTAGGGCAGGTAATCCAGCAGGCTTTGATGAGCATGCCTGCAAAGGCGATACCCCACACAAGGGCCAATAATCCATATCCCTGTGTGCCTCCCAGCACGATAAGGCATACGGGGGTATAAGAGCCTGCAATCAATACAAATATCATCATATGATCTATCTTGCGGAAGATGCGAAGCTCCTTTCCCTCGACATTTACGGAGTGATATAATGCGCTAGCTCCATAAAGAAAAATCATACTTGCCATAAAGATGCACATACCGGCAAAAGTATGGCTGCCTGTGGAGCCGTTTGCCTTGATTAACAGGGGCACTGCGGCAAACACTGCCATTACCATGGCAATAAAGTGGGTAATTGCGCTTCCGGGTTCTCTAATTGTAATCTGCATAAGAATTCCTCCATTCATTTCATTATAAATTTGTGTGAGTGTTTATCTACTTTATTCATTCTTATTTTTTTAAGATGCCATATTAGTGTGCCACATTTTTTAATGTATAATACCTGCACAACACATGTTGTAGACGAAAATACCTTTCAAAACAAGTTAATCAAGTTGATAAGTAGTATTAAAAACTACATAAAGGATAAAATAATACTACTACAACTGCTTGTAGTAGTCAATACCAAAATGGAAAATAATTCTTAAGTTTTTGAAAATGTCTAATCTTCCTCTATCACTTGGATTTCCAGATAATCAAAATTAATGGTTTCTATAAAGTTATCCTGATGAAATCTTGCTTTGGCGTGACGCTTAAATTCCGCCACTGTCTTATCCAGCCAGATGGGCTGCCCCAAATCGAAATGAAGACATACCTTTTCCAATGCTCCGAATACCTTGTGGGTGCGGGTATCCTGACTGTCGTCCACAATCACAATATCCTGAAGCATACGATTATCCTTAAAAGTTTTTGCCCATAAACGAAACATGAAAGACTCCTTCTTTCTTTTTCCTGACTTTAGGCGTTTGCGAAATTCACTTTTTCGCAATTTGAATTGTGTAGATTGTATATTCCATAAGCAGACCCTTGAAAAACGTCGGCGCTTAGCGAGGTATTTTCGAGCTTAGCACCGTTGCGTTTTTCACGGAGCGAAAGCGTGTCTGCGTTGGAATGTGCAATATGCACAATGACACTTGCACAGTTACTGAGTTTCGCAAACGCCTATTTTCTGACTTTTCCTTATCTTAATGGATTTTAAAATAAAATGCAAGGAATGATTTTGCAGATTTCCGCATAAAAATAGAAGGTATGCATAATTAGAAAAAAGGATTAAATTTTTATGAATAATATACATTTTTGTGAATTCTTATGTTATACTGATACCAACATATTATATGACAGGCAGATTGAGGGAAAAGAGATGGAATTTTTGACAAGCAGCGACGGCATTGAGAGCTGGCGGGAAGTTACATTAATCTATAATGCGGCATTGCGCCAAGTGGAAACAAAATTGGAAATTTTGAATGACGAATTCCAGCATGTACATCAATACAATCCGATTGAGCACATAAAGTCGCGCATTAAGACGCCGGAGAGCATCGTCAAAAAATTAAGGCGGCATAATTATGAGTCTACCATTGAAAATATGGTGAAGCATGTGAATGACATTGCAGGTATCCGTGTCATTTGTTCCTTTACGTCGGATATTTACCGTATTGCGGAGATGATAGGGGAGCAGCACGATGTAAAGGTGGTTGGCGTAAAGGATTATATTACCTTTCCTAAGGCAAGCGGTTATAAGAGCTACCACATGATTATTACAGTGCCGGTCTATCTGTCTGACCGTACCATAGATACCAAGGTGGAAATACAGATCCGTACTGTTGCCATGGATTTCTGGGCAAGTCTGGAGCATAAGATTCATTACAAATTTGAGGGAGATGCGCCGGAACATATCCGAAACGAATTGGTGGAGTGCGCCAAGCTGGTGTCAGATCTGGATGCCAGAATGCTGTTTTTGAATGAGGAGATTCTTGCCATCAGTAAGGCGGAAGAAGATAAAGAAGAGGTGTAGCGTGAAAAGTACTTCTAATTGCCAATAGCCTGATTCCATAGCGAATGAATTCGCATAGGCTTGGGCAATTTTAGCTCACGCCATAGGGCGTTTCGCTAAGAAGTACTAAGTTTCACGCAGAAATTTGTGCTTGCGCCCAAATTTCTGGGTTGCAGTAAAAATGGGGATTAAAATGAGGAGTGCCCAGACACCTTTCGATGCCCGGGCTATTATGAAAAATTTATCTAATATGCTGTTCGTTTAATGTAAGTAAAGTATACCAATGAAATATGAATAAAATATGAACAGGGTGTAAAGACTTGGTGAATATTACAAGGCGTAGCTTGAGATAAGGATAAATCTTATACATTTTGCACAAATTCACTTTACTAAATGAAATTCAGTTAATTAAATTCGCTACTTTAGGTTGTCACAACGCTGAAAAAATGTTAAAATAGAAATAAGTGTTTGGGACGAATAGCAGTAAAGTGAATATGCCGGAGGGAAATTATGGATACTTTTATGGACAAATTGGCGCAGAGATTGAATGCGCAGGAAATGATCGATGCAAATTCCGCAGCAGATGTAGAAGAATTAAATAAACTGAGAGGCCGCATACGCGAATATGACGAATGCCTGGTACAAATGAGGGAAATCAATCAGGAGCTTTGTGCCGTGAATGAGCAGATGAGCAGATTGGTGGGAGATACTATTACTCCGGAGCTCCAGAGATTGGTGGAAAGCAGTATAGCCAAGATTGAAAGCACACAGGTAAACGTTTCCGGCATTGATGACTTGGTGCAGGACAGCCGTTCACAGCTTCAGACTGTTAGAGATATGGGATGTGTACAGCTTCAGAAGGTGGCTGATGAGGGCAGTTCTCAGATGCAGCGGATGGCAGAGGAGAGTAATGTCCAAATAAGAAAGCTTATTCAGGATAATGCGCTGCAATTTCAGAAATATACCGATGAGAGCGATGCACAGATGCAGAGGACGGCAGAAGGAAACGAAGCCAGATTGCAGCAAATGGCGGAGGAAAGCACTGCCCAGATGAAAAAGCTGGCGGTAGAAGCCAGCGCCCAAGTGCAGCAGCAAATGGCGGAGAACGCTTCCAAATTGCAAAAGGCAGTGGAAGACAGCAGCATCAAAGTGCAGCGAGTGACAGAAGAGAGCCTTAGGAAGCTCCGTGAGTTCCAGCAGCAGGGTCAAGATACAGAGGAAATTAAGCAGATCTTGCAGGAGAGGCTGGAAAACACTAACGATTGCATTCATCGGGAGTGCGTGAAGGTTTATCGGAATGTGCAGGCAGTGGTGCTTGAGGAAAGCGGGAAGCAGGCAGAGAGCCGGAGTGAGTCGTCCAAAGCCACAAAAGCCTTGCTTACCAAGATTATGGGACTGTCGGCAGCGGCGTTTGTATTTTCCCTTATCAGTGCAGCAATACAGATTTTGTCCATGCTGCATATTATCTGAGTATGGCAAAGGAATTGTGGAAACCGGGCAATATGCTGTATCCCCTTCCGGTAGTGATGGTGAGTGTAGCGGATGCCGCCGGGAAATATAATATTATCACCCTAGCGTGGGTAGGGACAGTTTGTTCTGATCCGCCCATGGTATCCATCTCCGTGCGGCCGGAGAGATATTCTTATTCTATTATCAAGAAAACAGGTGAATTTGTAATCAACCTTACCACCAGAGAGCTGGCTTTTGCAACCGATTACTGTGGTGTCAAAAGCGGGCGGGATGTGGATAAATTTAAGGAAATGAAGTTGACTGCGCTACCTGGCACCAAAGTAAAAGCGCCTCTCATTGAGGAAAGTCCTGTCAATCTTGAATGTAAGGTAAAACAGGTACTTTCTCTGGGCAGCCATGATATGTTTATTGCAGAGATAGTCGCAGTGCATGCAGACAGCAGATATATGGATGAGCAGGGACGGTTTCAGTTAGAAAAGGCGGATCCCATTGTGTATTCCCATGGCGCGTATCTGACCTGCGGCGAAAAATTGGGAACTTTTGGTTACAGTGTCCGTAAGGTAAAGAAAGGACGGTAACAATTTAATGTTTTTGGTATTTATCATGGGAGTCTAACAGGCTCCCTCTTTTTATGGCATCTTTTCCGTAACGGCTGCGAATCTGGTCAAGAGCAGCATCCAACTTTTGATGTTTTTCATTTGCGGGGTTGCTATAATCAAAGATACTTAATTGGATGGGTTCATCTTCTGCCGACAATTTGGCAGTGCGCACTCCCAGCAGGCGTATGGGAACATGGTTCCACAACTCGTCAAAGAGAATACAGGCTTTTTCATAAATCAAATCTGTGGAAGCCGTAGGGGGATCCAATATCATCTGGTGGGAAGCGGACTGAAAGGTATTGTACTTGATTTCTGTGCAGACAAGTCCCGCAAGCTGATGGGACAAGCGCAGTCGTTCTCCCACGGATTCACTCAGATGAAGCAGTGCTTTGCAGGCGTCTTCTCTGGATGTGATATCCTCAGGCAAAGTGATGGAATTACCGATTCCTTTGGCTTTTGCGGGTTCGGGGGTCACTTCCCGGGCATCTTGACCATTGGCATACTGCCATAGAATCAGACCATGGCTTTTCAAATGAGCTTCCAGAATCCCCGGGTCGGCGGATGCCAATTCTCCGATAGTGAGAATCCCAAGCTTGTGAAGGGTTTCTACGCTGGAACGTCCGCACATAAACAGGGAGGAAACTGGCAGAGGCCAGAGTTTTTCCTCAATCTCCCAAGAGTATAAGGTGTGTACCAGATTTGGTTTTTTAAAATCGGAGGCCATTTTGGCAAGCACTTTCCGATTGGAAATCCCAATATTTACCGTAAAGCCGAATTTCTCATAGATGGAATCTTTCAGAAAGGCGGCGGCAGTTTCCGGCGAAGCATATTTTTGAGAAATCGGGGTATAATTCATATAACATTCATCAATGCTTGCCTGCTCGATATCCGGACAGATATGGAAGAGATATTCCATGAGCTGTTCACTCATATGGCTGTACAGACCATGGTTGGGAGCAACGTTTACAAGGTTTGGACATTTGCGCAGGGCGTTTACCACAGGTTCACCGGTGGTAATGCCATATGCTTTGGCAGGGATGGATTTGGCAAGCACCACACCATGACGTTTTGCCATGTCGCCGCCGATAATGGAAGGAATCAGACGGATGTCCTGCGTGTCGCCGTTACGGAGGCGGTCAAGGGCAGTCCAGCTTAAAAAGGCGGAATTGACATCAATATGAAAGATAATATGCTCGGTGGTGTTTTTACAATCTGCCATGGGCAGCCTCCTTTTGAAAACGGAATGGATAGATAATTGCTGCAAAATGTTCTTATCTAATATGATAACCTTTAAGGAAGGTCTTTACAACAAAAAAAAATACTGATACAATAACTTATTATGGCAAAAAAAATTACAAAATATTTCAAAATATTACAATTTACATATGTGAAAATTACTTTGATTACATTACTTTTGTGTACTCTGTTTGTAGACGGATATATCGGTTATCAAAAAACCGGAGACAACTTTTTCCATATTCAAATCAATGGAAAAACGGTTGGGGTCACCGCAGATGTAGAGCGTGCAAAAGAACTGTTTGTTATGGCGCGCAAAAATATTGCAATGCAAAGTAAAGAGCTTACATTTATCGATGCCGAGATGGTTTTTGAAGGTGAGGAAGTGCTTTTTGGAAAGGTGGACGATGAGGAAGTCATTTTGTCCAACATGGAGGAGATTCTGAAAAAGAATGTACAGGAGACTCTGCACCGTTCCTATACCATGAAGGTAAACGAATATATGGTGAGTCTTTCCTCCATAGAGGAAGTGCAGTCCTTGTTACAGGCGGCAGTGGGAAAATACGACACGGAAGGAAAATTTGCTGTAAACCTGCGGCACGATTCGGAACGTGAGTTTAACGTATTGACTGCCAGCATAGAGCACTCAGGGACAGAAGAAAGTGATTCCTATAAAAATGCTGCTGCTCTCAAAGGGGGAGTTCAGACAGTTCTCTTTCCAAAAGAAAAGAAAGTGGAAGTCACTGAGGAGATGGATTTTGAGGACTATGACTTAGGTATTAAAGATATGCATTTCTCTGAACAGGTGGAAATTGTGGAAGCTTATCTGCCTGAGAACCAGCTGACTTCTTTGGAGGCAGCTATTGACGATGTCATTAAGGAACAGGAGACGCCCGGCGAGTATGAGGTAGTGTCGGGGGATACGCTTTCTGAAATTGCCATAAAAGTCAATATTCCCATGGACAAAATCATAGAAATGAACAGCGAAACTTTGGAAAATGAAAATTCTACCATCCGGGTAGGGGACAAGCTGATTATTACAGTGCCTCAGCCGGAGCTCTCCGTGGAGCGTATGGAACAAAATTATTATGCAGAAACTTATGATGCGCCCACTGAATATGTGGACAATAACAGCTGGTACACCACTCAGACAAAGGTGCTGAGACAGCCTTCTGCAGGCTTCCGTAAAATTGTGGCAGATGTGCATTTTGTGAATGATAAAGAGGTTTCCAGGGAAATCTTAAAAGAGGAGGTTGTTCAAGAAGCTGTCGCAAAGGTGGTGGAGCGGGGAACCAAGATTCCGCTTAAATATATCAAGCCTATTTCCGGTGGAAAACTGACCTCCAGATTTGGCTACAGGTCAAAACCTAATGTGAAAGGGGCAACTTCCAACCACGGAGGCGTGGATTGGGCAGTACCCACCGGTACGGCGGTCTTTGCTTCCTGCGGCGGCACAGTGTCAAAAGCAGGCTGGGTCGGCACTTACGGCTATGCGGTTTATATCAACCATGAGGACGGCAGTCAGACCAGATATGCCCACTTAAGCAGAGTGTTGGTAAAAGTGGGACAAAAGGTGAAACAAGGCGAGAGAATCGCATTAAGCGGCAATACCGGCGCAAGTACGGGACCGCATGTTCACTTTGAAATCTGGATAAACGGCAGCCGGGTAGATCCTTTGAAGCACCTGTAGACACTTGCGGGGATGCGGAAATTTGTATTTTACTTTACAAAGATAACAAAATATGGTAAAGTGCATTATAGGATTTTATATTATCATGAAAATAGTTGTTGCATGGAGACTAAAAAATGGAACAATATGCAATTAAAGGCGGTAATCCATTGGTGGGTGAAGTGGAGATTGGCGGAGCCAAAAATGCGGCTCTCCCTATTCTTGCAGCAGCCATCATGACGGATGAAACCGTATATATGGACAATATTCCCGATGTGCGGGATACGAATGTATTAATGAAGGCAATGGGAAGCATCGGTGTTTCCTGCAGGCGGGAAGAGCGGCACAGAGTGATACTCAATGCCTCCAATATTAATAATCTGGTAGTAGAGGACGAAAATATCAAAAGAATCAGGGCTTCCTATTATCTTATAGGGGCGCTGCTTGGGAAATATAAGCACGCAGAGGTGAGTCTTCCCGGAGGCTGCGATATCGGCTGCCGTGCCATTGACCAGCATATTAAGGGCTTTCGTGCTCTGGGTGCGGAAGTAAAAATTGAACATGGACTGATTAAGACAAAGGCACAGCATCTGGTAGGCAGCCATATTTATATGGATGTGGTCAGCGTGGGCGCAACTATCAATATTATGTTGGCGGCTACTATGGCTGAGGGGAGAACCATCATTGAAAACTCTGCAAAAGAGCCTCATGTGGTGGATGTGGCGAACTTTTTAAACAGTATGGGTGCCAATATCAAAGGTGCAGGTACGGATGTGATTCGTATTAAGGGCGTGAGTAAGCTGCATGGCACGGATTATGCAATTATTCCCGACCAGATTGAGGCTGGCACTTTTATGTTTGCAGCAGCCGTTACCAAGGGTGATGTGACGGTAAAAAATGTAATTCCCAAGCATTTGGAATCCATTACAGCAAAGCTGACTGAATTGGGCTGCGAGGTGAAGGAAGAGGACGACTGTCTTAGAGTAGTGGCCTCCAAGCCGTTGCAGCATATGCATGTAAAAACCCTGCCCTATCCCGGGTTTCCCACAGATATGCAGCCGCAGATGACGGTGGCTCTTGCCCTTGCCAAAGGAACCAGCATTGTGACGGAGAGTATTTTTGAGAATCGTTTTAAATATGTGGATGAACTGACCCGTATGGGAGGCAATATCAAAGTGGAAGGCAACACCGCCATTATTGACGGCGTGGACAAATATACCGGAGCAAGCATTTCCGCACCGGACCTTCGGGCAGGCGCCGCCTTGGTGATTGCAGCGCTGGCTGCGGAAGGCTATACCAATCTGGATGATGTGCACTATATCCAGAGGGGGTATGAAGATTTCCACTTAAAGCTTCAGAGTCTGGGCGCTCAGATTCAGCTGGTGGAAAATGAGAGGGAGTACCAGAAATTTAAGTTAAAGATAGGTTAAAACCTCTTGACAAGTCGATATAACCATTGTATTCTTAATTCATAGAACGAAGAAATTTTTGTTTAACAAAAAATTATATAAAGTTTCTCTTATTCAGAGTTGGTGGAGATACATAGGATCGATGAAGCCACGGCAACCCCTTGATTGGAAGGTGCCCCCCTGAGCGAGTAAGTTTATCGAGCAATAAGAGGATTTCATTATCAAAAGATAGAATCCGCTTCTTGCAAGTGGATTTTTCTTATTTTATATGATAAACATGAAAGAGAAAGGACAAAACGATGGAAAAACATTTATTTACTTCAGAATCAGTAACTGAAGGACATCCCGACAAAATTTGTGACGCCGTATCCGATGCAGTGCTGGATGCCCTCATGGAGCAGGATCCTTTCAGCCGAGTAGCATGCGAGACCTGCACTAACACAGGATTTGTGATGGTAATGGGAGAGATTACCACCAAGGCAAATATTGATATTCCGGCCATTGTCAGAAAGACCGTGACAGACATTGGATATGATTCCTCCGAAAAGGGATTTGACGGCAATACCTGTGCCGTAATGGTAGCTTTGGACAAGCAGTCCGCAGATATTGCTATGGGTGTTGACCGTGCTCTGGAGGCAAAGGAAGGAACCGAAACTCAGATGAACGACGGACAGATTGACGCCATTGGAGCAGGAGATCAGGGCATGATGTTTGGGTATGCTTCCAACGAAACAGAAGAGCTGATGCCCTATGCTATTTCTTTGGCACATAAATTGACTCGTAAATTGACCGAAGTGAGAAAGAATGGTACCCTTCCCTATCTGAGACCGGACGGCAAGAGTCAGGTTTCTGTAGAGTATGACGAGAACGGTAAGCCCCTTCGTCTGGAAGCGGTGGTGCTGTCCACTCAGCATGATGAAAAGGTGACACAGGAGCAGATTCATGAGGATATCAAAAAATATGTATTTGATCCGGTGCTTCCGAGGGAGATGATTGACGAGAATACGAAATTCTTTATCAATCCTACAGGGCGTTTCGTTATCGGCGGACCCAACGGAGACAGCGGTTTGACAGGGCGTAAGATTATTGTAGACACCTATGGCGGATATGCCCGTCACGGCGGCGGCGCTTTCTCCGGCAAGGACTGCACCAAAGTGGACAGAAGTGCAGCTTATGCGGCACGCTATGTTGCCAAAAATATTGTTGCGGCAGGATTGGCGGAAAAATGCGAGATTCAGCTGTCCTACGCCATCGGTGTAGCGCATCCCACTTCCGTTATGGTGGATACTTTCGGCACCGGCAAAATTTCTAACGAGAAATTGGTGGAAATTGTGCGGGAGAACTTTGACTTAAGACCTGCAGGCATTATTAAGATGCTGGATCTTCGCCGTCCCATTTATAAGCAGACTTCTTCTTATGGTCATTTTGGCCGCACGGATATCGATCTGCCTTGGGAGAAAACGGATAAGGCGGAGCTTCTTAAGAAGTATCTGTAGGGGAAGAAAAACAAAGGCAAAAGATACATAACATAAATCTTATGTTGTATAGTACGAAAATATGCCTCATGGAATACCATATACTAAATAAAATTTAGTAGGTATTCTATGAGGTATTTTTATGTTGTATTGGCAGTGTTGGGAATTCTTCTCCTGGCATTGCTTGTGTATCTTATTATCAGACACCGCAAGAAATGTGCGCGGAAGAAGGTCTGTTCCATGGGTAGAGAGGAAAAAATCTGCAAGCTGGATGCTGCGTTGGAACCCTTTGGATTCTGCTATGTGGAACAGGATGACTCCATTAGTTCGCGGATGTATCCTTGGCAGAGACAGATGGGATATTGCAGGGCATATGATAAGACGGCAATAGCCATGAATATGGTTATTGATTGTGAACCAATTTATTTTAACTATGGAGACGACCGATATTTATTGGAACTCTGGAAAGGGCAATATGGGTGCGCCGCAGGTGCGGAAATCGGTATTTATGTCAATCGGGAGGGAGATTTTGAAAAACCCGCTGAAGAACTTTTCTATGAATGTGTCAGTGACGGAGAGCGGCTTCCCTTAAGTTTTGAACTGATAAAGAACAAAAAGACAGTGCTTCGGCGCAGGGAAGTCCATTGGTGGCTCACAGGATTCAGGGTAGGAATGTACGCAAGACCTGAGGAGCTGACATTGAGGGCAAGAATTTCTTTCCCGGATGCCCATATGTGCAGTGCATTTTACAAAGGACTTTTGCGCGTCGGATACGAACCGGAAGAAATCTGTGTGGAAAGGCTGACGGTTTGCTTTTGTTTCGGAAAGCCTCATACGCCGCAGTATTATCAAGATTCCGCAATAAGGCAGTGGCGCCGCAGGCAGGTAATGTGCTGCAATAAGCGAAGCTGCCGGCGTTACTGCCGCATGACAAAGGGATTTGATTCCACGCTGAATCGCATTACTTTTTTGGGGTATTGTTTTCCCGTATTGTATCATTTCATGATCAGGCTGGGAATGAAAAGAAGGTGCGGTAAATTATAATTTATTGATAGACCACAGGGGGATGGATATGTCATACAGATTGGAAGAAGTATATCGCAACGCAGAGCGAATCTGCATTGATAAAAACAGCAGAATTGTGTGCATGAGTGACTGTCACAGGGGAGTGGGAAACAGGGGAGATAATTTTTTATCCAATCAGAACTTGTTTTTTGCGGCGTTAAAATATTATTATGAGAAGGGATTCTCTTATATTGAGCTGGGGGATGGGGATGAATTGTGGGAAAACCGGCGCATGGACAGAATCGTGGATATGTATGGAGATATTTTTCAGATACTGTCAAAGTTTTATCAGAGCGGGCGGTTTATGATGCTGTATGGCAACCATGACTGTGTGAAAAAGGAACAGAACTTTATGGAGAAAGCCTGCGATTTGAGCCCCTGCAACTGTCTTTGCTGCAGGTGTGCAGACTGCGGGCAGAGGTTATTTGAGGGAATGGAGGCAAGGGAGAGCGTGTTGTTGGTGGACAGAAGTACCGGTCATGAACTGCTTTTGCTGCATGGGCATCAGGGAGATTTGCTCAATGATACGCTCTGGCCCTTGGCTCGCTTTCTGGTGCGTTATGTCTGGAGGCCGTTGGAACTTATGGGGGTTTACGACCCTACAAGCGCCGCCCGGAATTATAAGAAGCGCAACAAAACAGAACATTATTTGGATGATTTTGCAAAGAAGAAGCAAATCCTGTTAATGGCGGGGCACACTCATCGTCCGGTGCTGCCAAAGCCGGGAGAAAGCTTTTACTTAAATGATGGGAGCTGTGTGCATCCCAGAGGAATTACGGCTATGGAGATAGCAAACGGGAGTCTCACTCTGGTAAAATGGAGCGTTATGGCGTGTCATGGCAGAAATTTATCCGTGGAGAAGGAAATTTTGGAGGGACCTGTTTCGTGGAATGATTATTGGAAAGAAGATTAAATAAAAAATTTGAAAACGGATGTAACGAAACTGCTTTGAAACGGATAAATAAATAACAGAGAGGAGGGATGGTGTGAAAGGATTTGGAAAAAGCGATGGTGACAATCTGAGTCACAGTCTGATGGAAGAGTTGTATCAGGATAACAGCAGAATCGTATATCGCTTTCTACTGTCCCTTAGCCACAATGCCAATCTGGCGGAGGATTTGATGCAGGAGACTTTTCTTAAGGCATATCAGTCTTTAGACGGGTATGACGGAAGCTGTAAAGTTTCTACATGGCTGTGTCAGATTGCGAGGCATCTGTATTACCAGCACTTGGCAGGAAGGAAGCATGAGGTGCTTGCAGGGGATGGAAAAGAAAGTTCTGGCAGGGATACTGTGGAGGATATGGCAGCCTCAAAAAGCAGTATGAAATCCTCCGGTCAGGCATCCCCCACGGAAGATGCCGTCATACACCGCATAGAGCTTTTGCAGGTACTCAAACAGATGCAGAAGCTGCCTGAGCAGATGAGGCAGGTCATTTATTTGCGGGCTGCTGCGGATTTGTCTTTCCGAGAGATTGGAGAAGTGCTGGGCAGAAGCGAGAATTGGGCAAGGGTAAATTTTTACCGGGGCAAGGAACTGTTATTAAAAGCGAAAAAGGAGGACGAGCAGAATGAGTGAAGAAGTAAATGAAAAAGTAAACGAAAAAACGGAATCTGTATGCAAATTAAACTGTGATATTGTAAAAGATCTGGTTCCTTCCTATCTGGAAAATATCTGTTCCAAGAGTTCTGAGGAGGCTGTGGAGGCTCATCTTGCAGAGTGCGCAGACTGCTGTAAGCATGTGCAGAATTTGAGGCAGACTGTCATTGAGGGAAGTCGGACTAATCTCAAAGAGATGGATCACATGAAAAAAATGCGCCGCTATTACGACAAAAAGCTGCTGGTTCATCTGATAGGGATTTTGATGACGGCGTTTACGGTATTATGGTGTGTGAAGGGGACCTGGAATGTACAAAGTGAGGTCAATGAAATTGCATTTCCCGTGATAACCATTCTGTTACTGTTTCTTTTAAAGGACGGAAAGGAGTATCGTGAAACGAGGATGCTGCGCCGGATATTGGGAGCCCTTGCATTATTGGGAGGCGCCTATGTTCTAGGAATTGCCGGAATCTTTTTGAATGTGCTTTATACGCAGAAAGCTCCCTTTGGGATGGAGATGCTTCAAGTGGGTCCTTTTTTGCACAGACAGATTGTTATAGGAGTTGTCTGTGAAACTGCAGTGTTCATTGTGTCTTTATGGGATTCCATGCAAAAGGATTTCAGGATGGGAATTACTTCTGTGGTGGCTCTGGCAGTTATGACATATGGTATGGCGTTTCATGAATTATTATATTATATGGACACCTTTGAGGGCGCACAGGCAGTATGTTGGAAAATACTGATAATCTTTGGAGTGGAAGCTGTCGTGCTGTGCGGCGTGACGGCGGTTTTTTCAAGGCCGATGGAAAACGGGTCTTCCCAGACATAGCAATAACACCATTCTTACCCCTCGGGAGCGCAATTCCCGAGGGGTTTTCATTTAAAAATCATTAACTAGTATTACCTTGTCTAAAGAAGACCACAAGTGATATAATATATAGAAACAGTAGAAATAACTACCATATGTCAGACGGGAGTAATCATGGATATCAACAATATTTTACAGCAAATTTATACTTTATATGAAGAAAACAGGGGGCCGGAGGCGGAGAAGCTGATGCGGGAATCCATAGCCGAGGCAGAGAAGGCGCAGGATGACAGCAGTCTGTTACAACTTTGGAACGAACTGATGGGATATTATAGAGAAACCAGCCAGGTGGAGGCTTCCTATCAGGCAGGGGAGCAGGCCCTTGACCTTGCAGAAAAGATGGGGCTTCTTCATACCATCCCTTATGCTACCACACTGTTAAATGTGGCAAACGCTTATCGTGCCGGAGGCAGATTAAAGGATTCTCTGGACTGTTATCAAAAGGCGGGGGAAATTTACGACAGGCTTCTTGATGCAGACGATATGCTGGCGGCGAGTCTTGAAAACAATAAGAGTCTGTTATATCAGGAGATGGGAGATTTTGCGGAGGCAAAGAAATGCCTGCTTAAGGCGCTTTCCATTGTGACGGCGAAAGAAGCCGCTTTTGAAATTGCAGTCACTTATGCTAATCTGGCAGGAACCTGTATGCAGTTAAATGAACTAGAGGAAGCATATGATTATGCAGGCAGGGCAATTCATGATTTTAAGGAGCAGGGAGTCAGGGATGCCCATTTTGGCGCAGCGCTTTCCGCATTAGGAACTTATCATTACCTAAAGGGAGATTATGCCGCTGCAGAGAAGGTTTTTCTGGAAGCCATGGATATTATGGAGGCAAATTTAGGCAGAAATGATTATTATTACCGCCTGCAGGAGAATGCAAGGGCCTGCAGGGAGGCGGCAGAGAGCGCTCATGCGGTCGGTGACAGGGCAGAGGGCAGCAGTGCAAAGAATGACAGTGCAGCTGCCGGAGAAGAAAACGATGTAAGCACAACCGGTCTTGCCCTGTGCAGGGAGTATTATGAAACCTATGGCAGACCCATGATTGCACAAAAATTTTCCGAGTATCAGGATAAAATTGCAGTGGGACTTGTGGGAGAGGGTTCCGACTGTTTTGGATTTGATGATGTGCTCTCCAGAGACCATGATTTTGGACCGGATTTTTGTATGTGGGTGACGGATGAAACTTATGAGAAAATTGGGGAGGCATTGCAGCAGGCTTATGAAGAACTTCCCCAGACATTTCAGGGAATCAGTCGTACCAATAGTCCTCAGGGAAAGGGAAGAAGGGGCGTAATGACCATTTCTTCTTTTTATCGCAGGCTTCTGGGGACAGAATGCTATGAGGAGATTGATTTTGCCGGAGTGGAAGATGCTTCTCTGGCAGCAGCAGTAAACGGAGAGGTGTTTCGGGATGAGGAAGGTATTTTTACTGCTTTTCGCGAGAAACTGAAAGCGGGATATCCTGAGACTGTCCGTTATTTAAAGCTGGCTCAGAGTGCCGCACGATTTTCTCAGGCGGGACAGTATAATTATGAGCGCATGAGAAAAAGAGGGGATATGCTGACGGCATCCCTTGTGTTAGGAGACTGTATCAGAGAGGCGATGAAGCTGCAGCATTATATCGAGGGCGTTTATCCGCCTCACGATAAATGGCTGTACAAAAGCTTACAAAATCTACAGGGAGGAAAGAAGCTGGCGGAGCTTCTTTGGCAGCTGTGGGAGACAGGTTTTCACATGGAGACAGAGAACTTCGTGGCACCATTATCCCTAGTGGAGGAAATTGGGGATTTTCTGGCAAAAGAGCTTTATGCTCACAATTTTATCAGCGATGTGGAGCCTTATCTGGATGCCCATACGGAGGAGCTTTTGCAGAAGTCCTCGCTTGCTGCATCCGGCAATGATGAATTAGTGGAGAAAATTGCAGAGCTGGAATTTGAAGCCTTTGACAAAGTGAAAAATGTGGGCGGACGCGCCAGCTGCCAGAATGATTGGGAGACTTTTTCCATTATGCGGAAGAGCCAATATCTGACATGGAACCGCGTCATGCTGTTGCAGTATCTATATGATTTTTACAGGGAATGCCGCAGGGGACACAATCTGATTACGGAAAAATATGGGCGTATGATGGAAAGTACGGCAAGGGAAGAATATGAACAGATTAAAGAACATTTTCCCGAACTGACGGAGGAGAAAAGAGATATTATCGAAGAGATTGTGAAGCTTCAGGTGGGATGGATGGAAAATTTTTCCGCCAGATATCCCGCACTTGCTGACAATGCCAGAAGTATCCATACCTATGAGGATAATCTGTACAACACCTCTTATGAGACTTATTTGAGGGGAGAAATCAGCACTTATTCTGATAAAATGCTGGAATTATATGGAAGATATGTGGTGGAATGTGCCAAGAGAGGAGGAAATCTGGCAGAAGAAATCATGGCAATCAGCACAAAGCTGTACGGCTATAAAAGCTTGGAGGCGGCGGAGAAATTTTTGGCAGGATAATTTCATAAGAAATACACACTCTATCAATGGCTGGGATTTTTCCAAGGAAATTTATTTCTATGCCGTGGATGATTGATTGGAAACTTATAAAAGGAGTGTGTAAGATTATGGATATTAACGGAATGGCTGAGGATGGCTTTAGCATGTACGGAGTGGCGGCAGCTTTTCCCTATAGTATGGGACCAGCGGTTGCTTTGAATGACAAGATTTTGGAGCAGAGTCAGGGAAGGAACGGACTTACGGAAACAGACCGGGAGCACATTATTATGGAATGCAGGGATGCCCGCTCGGACAGGGAAAGGCAAAAAATTATTGATGAAAAAGTACCTGGTGGAAATGCTTATGCTTTGTTTGAAAGGGATGAGATTGACTAACCTGCAGTCCGCTTGTCTTTTGGTGGGGCAGCCTGCCTGAATTTTGGTTATATCCATCCGCCGTCCATGGTAATCACCTGACCGGTGAGATAAGCGGGAGCTTGGGAGATCAGGTAAATCATTTCGGCGGCTTCTGTGGCAGTACCCAAACGATTTGCGGGAATTTCATCTATGAGAGCGGCAATGGATTCTTCACTAAAACAGGCATTCATGGAAGTATCGATTGCGCCGAAAGCAAGGGCATTGACTTGAATATTGCTGGGGGCAAGCTCCTTGGCTAAGGCTTTGGTAAAAGCGCCTACTCCGCCTTTGGAGGCAGAGTAGGCGACTTCCATGGAAGCTCCTGCATTGCCCCATACGGAAGAAATATTGATAATTCTGCCATTGTGTTTTTTCAAAAAAAGAGGAATGGCCAGCTTGGAAGTATAGAAGCAGGCATTCAGGTTGACGTCCATAACCCTCTGCCACTGAGAGGGTGTCATGTCGCTCAACAGTCCGATATAGGAGATGCCGGCATTATTGATCAAAATATCTAAATCCGTAAGCTGTGTAAATACCTTTTCCACATCCTCATAGCAGCCCATATCCGCCTGCAAGGGGGTACACTTTATACCATACTTGGCAGTCAGTTCATCGGAAAGCTCCTGCAGGGCGTCCATGGAAGCCTGACAGGTCAGATAGAGCCGGCAGCCGTTTTTTGCAAATTCTATGGCGGTGGCTTTTCCGATTCCACGGGATGCACCGGTGATGAGAACAGTTTTGGGATTCATGATGGTCCTCCGTTTTGGATTGTAAATATGGTTTTAGTATACCATAAAGTAAGGAGAAAAACTATGCACGATTTAATTATTATCGGTTCTGGTCCCGCGGGACTTTCAGCGGCAATTTATGCAAAGCGTTCAGGACTTGACCTTCTGGTGCTGGAAGGCAGCCCCATGAGCGGCGGTCAGGTACTTAATACTTATGAGGTGGACAATTATTTGGGAATGCCCGGGACAAATGGTTTTGATATGGGCGCTCTGTTTCGAGAGCATGCGGACAAGCTGGGAGTAAATTTCAGGACAGCGAAAGCCATTTCTATTGAAGATTTGGGCGAGAAAAAAATAGTGCATACGAAAAAAGAGGATTTGGAGACCAGAACGGTGATTCTCGCTTCCGGGGCGCAGCATGCAAAGCTTAATGTGCCGGGGGAAGAGGAGTTTACCGGAAGGGGAGTCTCATATTGCGCCACCTGTGACGGAGCTTTTTATGAGGGCAGAACCGTAGCGGTCATCGGCGGGGGTGATGTGGCATTGGAAGATGCTGTTTATCTGGCAAGAACCTGTGAGAAGGTTTATCTGATTCACAGGAGGGACACTTTCAGAGGAGCCCATGTGCTGCAGGAAGAAATAGCAAAGCTGCCTAATGTGGAAATTCTTTACAGTTATGTGGTGAAGCAGATAAATGGAAAGGATATGGTGGAATCCATAGACATAGAGCATGTACAGACGCAGGAGAAAAAGAGACTGTCTCTTGCAGGGGTATTTCTTGCAGTGGGCATTCACCCCAATACGGAGCTTGTAAGGGAATTGGTGGATTGTGATGATGGGGGATATGTGATTGCGGGGGAAGACTGCCAAACCAGCCGGCCGGGCATCTTTGCGGCGGGGGATGTGAGAAAGAAGCCTCTGCGCCAGATTATCACGGCGGCGGCGGACGGAGCTAATGCAGCTTCTAGTGCAGCACAGTTCAACGTAGCGCAATTTAGCGCAGTGTAGTTTTCTTTGTATTTTTTTAAAAAATCTTAAAATTTTTTTAAGAGAAGGCCAGAAGAAAATGGTCTTCTTTTATTGGGAAAATACAAGATATAGTGGAAAATAGAGGTGCTATGGGGATTTGTTGCGTATTTGGCAAAAAATATGGCAGAGTTGACAAATGAAAAAATTAGTGTTATATTTATTAACAACCGTAATAAATTTGTAATAAATAAAAATACAAATGTAAAAATTAACTGACAAAAATACTTTGAGATAGATGGTAATATTAGGAGGAAATTATGATTCGTACATCCGTAAGAGTGGGTGCATGTGCATTGACTGCGGTTCTTGTATTTTCAGGAACGAACTTAAGAGCAGAAGCGGCAGCTTCGTCCATACTGCCCAGCGGGGGCGTGGCTCTTGCCATGTCGCAGGGCAATAGATTAGAGGATATCACAACGGATAAAAGTAAAAATATACAAATTCAGACGATTATAGGAAAGAGTGATTTTCCAGAAGAAGTTATGAATTCTATACAGAAGGAGATTTCCGAGGAAGAGACTTTTCGTAATCTTGTAATCGCTCAGGTAAGCCATTATGTAAATGTAAGAAATATGCCCAGCGAAGAAGGAGAAATCATAGGTAAGCTTTATGATAAATCCGTAGGTACTTTTATCTCGGAAGAAAATGGATGGTATCAGATACAGTCAGGTTCCGTAACAGGTTATGTGAAAGGTGAATTCTGCGTGACCGGTGAAGAAGCGATTGATCTGGCAAAGGAAGTGGGTACTCGGATTGCTACCGTTACCACCACTACCTTAAAGGTTCGCACAGAGCCTAGCCTGGAAGCTTCCGTGTTAGGTCTGGTTCCTTTAGATGATGAGTTAGTGGTTCTGGATGCAACAGAGGGCTGGGTCAAGGTAGATGTGGAGGAAGGCATTGGCTGGGTATCCACGGATTATGTAAAGTTACATACAGAATTTGTTCAGGCAGAGTCCAAGGAAGAGGAAGCAAAGCGTCTTGCCAAGGAAGCTGCTGAGAGAAAGAAAGCAAGAGAGGCAGCAGCTGCAAAAGCTGCTAAGTCCCAGCAGAATAATGCTCCCGCAGCAGCAGCTGCACCGGCACCGGTTACTGTGGCGGAAGGCGGAAGCGAAATGGGTACTGCCGTAGTCGAATATGCATTGCAGTTTGTGGGAAATCCTTATGTATATGGAGGTTCCAGCTTGACCAACGGCACGGACTGTTCCGGATTTGTCATGAGTGTGTATGCAAACTTTGGCGTGAGCCTGCCCCACTCTTCGGCTGCAGACAGGAGTCAGGGTTATGCAGTGGATGGTTTGGCCAATGCCCAGCCGGGAGATTTGATTTGCTATTCCGGTCACGTGGCGCTTTATGTCGGGGACAATCAGATTGTCCACGCTTCTACCGCCAAGACAGGTATCATAGTTTCCAGAGCAGACTATAAGAAGATATTGGCAGTGAGAAGAATTTTCTAACTACAGGAATGAGTTGTATTTTGTCATATATAAGAATGTCCCCGCAGAGGCTGTCACATGATGAGTTGTGTGACAGCCTCTTTTTTGTAGATATAGTTTTGTATGAATCAGATAAATTGTCAAAATATTGTTATTATTACAGGAATCTGATATAGGAAGAATTTCTGTATAGTTTGCACAAAAATAGGAAATGCAATAGGAAATTACAAAGATTTTTCTCTTTTTTCAAGGAGAGTTATCCACAGATATAAAAGACCGAAAATGGTAAAAAAGGTAGTTATACACCGAGTTATGCACATTATCCACGGATTTTGGGGTAGAATTGAAAAAGAGAACATAGGGTGAACTTAGGAACGGGTGTTTTGTGCAGTTCTCATAAAAATGTTTTTTTCGACAAAAAAATACAAATGAAGAATTTTTGAAATTGTTGCAAAACACCCCCTAATATGATATGATTTTTATACAATAACAAACCGAAAGGGATGATTATCATGAAACTTATTATCGTTGGCAGAAATATTGAAGTTACACCGGGATTAAAGGCAGCAGTGGAAGAAAAAATCGGAAAATTGGACAAGTATTTCAATCCCGATACAGAAGTACATGTTGCGCTCAGTGTGGAAAAGGAGCGCCAGAAGATTGAAGTGACCATACCTGTGAAGGGAAGCATTATTCGTTCTGAACAGGTCAGCAATGATATGTATGTATCCATTGATCTGGTAGAGGAGATTATTGAGAGGCAGTTAAAGAAATACAAGAACAAGATTGTTGACAAAAAGCAGGCAGGCGCTTCCTTTAGTCAGATGTATGTGGAGAATGATTATATGGACGAAGAGGAAGTCCATATTGTCCGCACCAAGAAATTTGACATTAAACCCATGTATCCCGAGGATGCCTGCATCCAGATGGAGCTGCTTGGACATAATTTCTTTGTATTTAACAATGCAGAGACGGGACAAGTTAATGTGGTGTACAAGAGAAAGGGAGATACCTACGGTTTGATTGAGCCGGAGGAATAAAGTTTGAAGTATAGAAAATGTTTGGCGCTCATATAGTATACTAATGGATTGGGAAAGAGACAGCATGACAGGATGGCATATTATGAGAGCGGCTATACATCATCTTATTTAAAGAAAATAAAGAAGGCGTTAATCGCAGAAGGGGCGGCAGTGGTAATCATTGCCGCTTTTATTGTGATTCAGACAGGCTTCTTGCAAAACAGAGCTCAGGGAAGCATAAAAATAGAAAATGATACCATCAGTGTGGAGGTTTCTGCAGACGCAACAGGAGAAAAAAAGGATTATATTAAATGGGTGGATTTCAGCATATCTTACGAGGCGTTATGCAGTGCGTATGATTGGGATGTGGAGACTCATGGCACCGAACATGCCATAGATTGGATAGAACTATTGGCGTATACGGCGGCAAAGACCGGAGGAAGCTTTGACAAGAAAGCACTGACCACTTTAAACAAAGCGGCGCAGCAAATCTGTGATGGGAAAACCACCATGGAAAAGCTGACGGGGGATTTAAAATATTATCCTTATTATAAGGAGGCATACGAGGCTGCACTTGGCGGCATGGTTGGAGAATATGAGGAGGAATGTACGGATGAAACAGGCGCAAAAAGCTATCAAAGCCGCTATGGGCTGAAGGCATATTTCCCGTTGGCAAGGGGATTTGACTATACGCATTATGATGATTTTGGGGCGGGAAGAAGCTATGGCTATAAGAGAAAGCATCTGGGACATGACATGATGGGACTTGTGGGTACGCCCATTATGGCGGTGGAATCCGGTACCGTGGAGGCGCTGGGATGGAATCAGTATGGAGGCTGGCGTATCGGCATCCGCAGTTTTGATAAAAAGCGCTATTACTATTACGCTCATCTCAGACAGAATTATCCCTATGCGGAGGGACTTACGGAAGGCAGCATTGTCACCGCAGGGGATGTGATTGGATATATGGGGCATACTGGTTACAGCACCAAGGAAAATGTCAATAATATAGAAGTGACTCATCTGCATTGGGGATTGGAGCTGATTTTTGACGAATCCCAGAAAGAAAGCAACAACGAGATATGGATTGATATCTATGCTCTGACCCGCTTTCTGGCAAAGCACACCCAGCCTGCTGCGAAAGTGGAGGGAACAAAGGAATGGGTGCGCACTACCCATATCAAGGACCCGGCGGTAGAGGCGGCTGAGGCTGAGAAGGCAGAACAAAAAGAGGTATCGCAATGATACCTCTTTTTCCTTCTATGTACAGAGTGTTCTCTTTGGCATACTATAACTTGAATTTCTGTGTTTGCTCGCTCTGTTTTTCACTGAGCTCTACCAACTTCTGGGTATCACTGTAGCAGTTGCTTACAGATTCTGATACTATCTGCATTCCAGCGCTGGTCTGTTCCGATAAAGCGGAACTTTCTTCAACTACGCTGCTTAAGTTTGCCACAGAATCAGATACAACCCCTTTCAATTCATCCAGGACATCAGTCTGTTTGCTGATGGCATTTGCAACATCATTTACTACATTAATCTCATCGTACAGGTTGCCAAATGCTGCCTGAGTTTCCTGAAGCTGTTTTTGCTGCTCCTGCATATTGGTGGTTACTTCCAGCATTCTGCTGGTAGAGTTTTGGGCGTTTACCGTCAACTCATTTACCACCACTTCAATTTGCGAAGCGCTCTTTGCAGATTCTTCCGCCAATTTGCGGATTTCTTCTGCAACCACTGCAAAGCCTCTTCCGGATTCGCCGGCACGGGCGGATTCAATACTAGCATTTAAAGACAGAAGATTGGTCTGGGATGCCATACTCTTAATGATTTCAACCATTTCATTAATATGCTTGGCGGATTCATTGGTCTGAATAGTCTGCTTTGACACAATACTGATGGCGTCATTGGTGATTTCCGCCATTTCATAAAGCTTTTTAATGCTCTCAGAAGCGCCATCGGAATATTTCATCATAGTGCTTACGGAAGATTCCAATTTTCCGGTTTCACTTTTTTCAATGTTGATGACCTCACCTAATTTCAGTACCTTGTCCGTAACGATTTCCGTTTCATCGGCAATGCTTAAAGTGCCTTTTGTCATTTCACCGACAGCCAGATTTACATTGTCAATATTTTCTTTAATATTACTGAATCTTCCGCTGAAATCTGTGCTGCTTTGCTTAAGCTGCGTGCTGGCATTGCTTACCTCGCCGATCATGCTGGCCAAAGAGAGCTTCACGCCTTGAAGAGATTGTGCAATTTTGCCGATTTCATCCGAACGGTTGACTAATCTCTGGTCAATGTCAAAGGAAAGATCCCCTTCTGAAATCTTACGCAGATTTGTCTCTACTCTTTTGATGGTGTCAGCTAGTCGTTTGCCGAAGAGGAAGGATATAATCAAGGCTATGGCCAAAAGAAATACAACACATCCCGCAAAAATAATAAGCATTTGATTTAATTGGCGATTTATAATGCGTTCATTTGCTTTGATTTCCATATCCATGTCATCTATGTAGTTTCCGGTTGTGACAATCCAGCCCCAAGGTTCAAATTTTTCTGAATATGCTAATTTGGGGGCAACTGTTACACCGTCTGCCTTTGTAAAATAAAACTCATTATAGCCGCCGCCTTCATTTGCGGATTTCATGATATTTTGTATGATTTTCACTCCGTTCTGGTCTGTCAGGTCAAAGCGGTTGTTACCTTCCTGCTCGGGCAGGATGGGATGCATTACTAGAATATAGTCTGTATCGTCAATCCACATATAACCGGATTTGTCATCCCGGTAACGCATATTGCGGATATCCTCCGCTGCCTGCTGCTTTGCCTGGGCCTCTGTCATCAGGCCGCTCTGGCTGCGGTCATAATAGGATTGGATGACTGCAATGGATGTCTGGATTTGCGACTTGATTTCCATTTTATAGCCGTCATACATAGTCTTCTCATAAGTTGCAATATTCTGGTCCATTGATTTTTTCAAAAAACGGATGCCCAGAAATCCCAGAATAACTGCTACTGTAGCAATAAGGCCAAATAGCATCATGACAATGACAGTAGCAATGCTTTTGTTATGTTGTTTTGGCGTTTGTGTTTCCATTTAAAAGCCTCCTTTTATTCTAAAAATATCCTTGTAAGCTTATTATATTCTTGTAAAAAATTCATGTCAACAGTTTGGCAGAGTCACTTTGTTATTTTTTTATCAAATTACCCATTGCAAATAAAACCATACTATGGTACAATAATGCAAGTGGAAATGACAAAAAAATAACAATTATAAATACCAGGGAATCCACAAAAAGTCATGGAGGGAAAAGAAATGGCAAAGAAAGTTGTATTGGCGGGCGCATGCCGTACCGCAATCGGAACCATGGGAGGTGCTTTAAGCACTACTCCCGCAGCAGATTTAGGTGCAATTGTAATTAAGGAGGCTTTAAAGAGGGCAGGGGTTGCCCCGGAAGCAGTGGATCAGGTTTATATGGGCTGTGTAATTCAGGCAGGCCAGGGACAGAATGTGGCACGTCAGGCATCCATCAAAGCAGGTCTTCCCATTGAAGTGCCTGCAGTTACCATGAATGTGGTATGCGGCTCCGGTTTGAACTGTGTGAATCAGGCAGCGCAGATGATTCTGGCGGGAGATGCGGATATTGTGGTGGCAGGCGGTATGGAGAATATGTCCATGGCTCCCTATGCGATTCCTCAGGCTCGTTACGGATACAGGATGAACAACGGCACTCTGGTAGACACTATGATTAAGGATGCTCTCTGGGATGCTTTCAATGATTATCATATGATTAAGACCGCAGATAATATTTGTGAAGAGTGGGGAATTACCCGTGAGGAACTCGACGAGTTTGCGTTAAAGAGTCAGCAGAAGACCGAGGCGGCTCAGAACAGCGGCGCTTTCAAGGCGGAGATTGTTCCTGTTGAGGTTAAGAAGAAAAAGGAGACCATTATTTTTGATACGGATGAAGGTCCCAGACACGGCTCTACTATGGAGGGTCTTGCAAAGCTCCGCCCCATCAATCCCGGCGGATTTGTGACCGCAGGCAACGCATCCGGCATCAATGACGGCGCAGCTGCAATTGTGGTTATGAGCGAGGAGAAGGCAAAGGAGCTTGGGGTAAAACCCATGGCTACCTATGTGGCAGGAGCATTGGCAGGCGTTCGCCCTGAGGTAATGGGAATTGGTCCTGTGGCTGCAACCAAGAAAGTCATGGAAAAGACAGGCATGAAGATTGAAGATTTTGACATTATCGAGGCAAATGAAGCTTTTGCTGCACAGTCTGTTGCAGTTGGCAAAGATTTGGGAATCGATGTGGATAAACAGTTAAATCCCAACGGCGGCGCAATTGCTCTGGGTCATCCCGTGGGAGCTTCCGGATGCCGTATTCTGGTAACTCTGCTGCATGAAATGCAGGCAAAGGGCGCAAAGACAGGTCTTGCAACTCTCTGCATCGGCGGTGGAATGGGTTGTGCAACCATTGTAAAAATTGAAGATTAATTAAGAAATAAGCCATGATAAGAGAATACCGATACCGTAGGCTGTGGCAAGGTATTCTCTTTGTCGTGATTCTTGAAGCGGAATTTAGGAGGAATTTTATGGAGTATATTTTATACGAACAAAAAGGCGATTATGCGGTTTTGACCATCAATCGTGAGAAAGCGTTAAATGCACTGAATTCTCAAGTGCTTGACGAGTTGAATGCTGCTCTGGACGGGGTGAATCTGGAGGAAGTGCGCTGTCTCATCCTCACCGGCGCCGGTGCAAAGTCCTTTGTGGCAGGAGCAGATATCGGAGAAATGAGTACTCTCACCAAGGCGGAGGGAGAGGCATTCGGCAAAAAGGGAAATGATGTATTTCGCAGAATTGAGACCTTCCCCATTCCCGTGATTGCAGCCGTAAACGGTTTTGCATTGGGTGGCGGATGCGAGATTTCCATGAGCTGCGATATCAGAATCTGTTCTGACAATGCAGTATTCGGGCAGCCGGAAGTAGGACTTGGCATCACTCCCGGATTTGGCGGCACCCAGAGACTTGCTCGTCTGGTTGGCGCAGGTATGGCGAAGCAGATGATTTACACCGCCCGCAATATTAAGGCGGAGGAAGCATACCGCATCGGTTTGGTCAATGCCGTTTATCCCCAGGAAGAGCTCCTTCCTGCAGCGGAGAAGATGGCAGCAACCATTGCAAAGAATGCTCCCATTGCCGTGCGCAACTGCAAGAAAGCAATTAACGAAGGCTTGGATGTGGACATGGACAAAGCGATTGTGATTGAGGAAAAGCTATTTGGCGATTGCTTTGAGACAGAGGATCAGAAATACGGAATGGCATTCTTTTTGGATAAAAATAAGGAAAAGGTCAAAGAGCCATTTAAAAACTGCTAATATGCATCTAAAAGATAGGAGGATATATAAAATGAAAGTAGGTATTATCGGTGCGGGAACCATGGGTTCCGGAATTGCACAGGCGTTTGCAATGACAGATGGCTACGAAGTATGTCTCTGCGACATTAAACAGGAGTTTGCAGACGGAGGAAAGGCAAAAATCCTTAAGAACCTGAATTTCTTGGTTGGCAAGGAAAAGATTACACAGGAGAAGGCGGATGAAATCGCTGCTAAAATTACAACAGGTTTAAAGGATATCTGCACGGATTGTGATTTGGTGGTTGAAGTGGCTCCTGAAAATATGGAGTTAAAGAAGAATACCTTTAAGGAATTACAGGCAATCGTAAAGCCGGAATGCATTTTTGCAACCAATACCTCTTCCCTGTCCATCACGGAAATCGGTGCAGGTTTAGACAGACCCATGATTGGTATGCATTTCTTTAATCCGGCTGACAGAATGAAGCTGGTAGAGGTGATTGCTGGTGAGAACACTCCCGCAGAGTTGGTGGAAAAGATTAAGGGAATTGCCGCAGAGATTGGCAAGACTCCCGTTGAGGTGAAGGAAGCTCCCGGATTTGTGGTAAACCGAATCCTGATTCCCATGATTAATGAGGCAATCGGCATTTATGCGGAGGGCATTGCTAGTGTAGCCGATATTGACGAGGCTATGAAGCTGGGCGCATCCCATCCCATGGGCCCCTTGGCTCTTGGCGATTTGGTTGGACTTGATATCGTGCTTGCTATCATGGAAGTGCTGCAGAACGAGACCGGCGATCCCAAGTACCGTCCTCATCCCTTGCTGCGCAAGATGGTTCGTGCAGGAAAGCTTGGCAGAAAGACCGGAAAGGGCTTCTACGATTACAGTAAATAGGCAGAATGCAAGATTGTTCACGATGTGAACTAAATTATATTCGCAGGCAAGTTTGCATGACAAATAAGGACAAAAATATAAAAAGTTCACAATGTAAACCAATATTAAAATTAAATAAAGTTAAGAAATAAAGTATGGAGGAAATAAAATCATGGATTTTACCTTACGCAAACAACATGAAATGGCGCGGACTCTCTTCAAAGAGTTTGCCGAAAAAGAAGTAAAGCCTCTGGCACAGGAAGTAGATGAAACAGAACAGTTTCCCAGAGGAACCGTAGAAAAAATGGCCAAGAACGGATTCCTTGGCATACCTGTTCCCAAGGAGTACGGCGGACAGGGCTGCGACCCTCTTACCTATGTAATGTGTGTGGAGGAGCTTTCCAAGGTCTGCGGCACTACGGGCGTTATCGTATCCGCCCACACATCCCTGTGCTGCGACCCCATTATGACTTTTGGAACAGAGGAGCAGAAGCAGAAATATCTGGTTCCCCTTGCAAAAGGCGAGAAGCTGGGTGCATTCGGACTGACAGAGCCCGGCGCGGGTACGGATGCTCAAGGACAGCAGACCAAGGCTGTTTTGGACGGTGATGACTATATCCTTAACGGTTCCAAGATTTTTATTACCAACGGTAAAGAAGCTGACGTTTATGTCATTTTTGCAGTAACCGGAATGATTGAGAAGCGCGGCAAGATGATAAAAGAAATTTCTGCATTTATCGTGGAGAAAGGAACTCCCGGATTCAGCTTCGGAACCAAGGAGAAAAAGATGGGTATCCGCGGTTCTGCTACCTATGAATTGATTTTCACGGACTGCCGTGTTCCCAAGGAGAATCTGCTTGGCAAGGTCGGACAGGGCTTTAAAATCGCAATGCATACTCTGGACGGCGGACGTATCGGAATTGCCGCACAGGCTTTGGGTATTGCCGAGGGTGCATTGGACAGAACCATTGCCTATACCAAGGAGAGAAAACAGTTCGGCAAATCCATTGCTGCACAGCAGAATACACAGTTCCAGCTGGCTGACATGGCTACAAAGGTTGAGGCTGCAAAACTTCTTGTTTACAAGGCTGCCATGGCAAAGGCCAACCAGAAGGAGTATGGTTTTGAGGCAGCTCAGGCAAAACTGTATGCTGCAGAGGTGGCTATGGAAGTGACCACCAAGGCTGTACAGCTCCACGGCGGCTATGGCTATACCAGAGAATATGATGTGGAGCGCATGATGCGCGATGCGAAGATTACGGAGATTTATGAGGGTACAAGCGAAGTGCAGCGAATGGTAATCTCAGCAGCGATATTGAAATAAGCATATAAATTAATGTAATGATTATGAAAATAAGGAGTGAAAATACAATGAAGATTGTTGTTTGTATTAAGCAGGTTCCGGATACTACGGGCGGCGTAAAGTTTAATCCTGATGGTACTTTGGATAGATCTGCCATGATGGCTATTATGAACCCTGACGACAAGGCAGGATTGGAAGCAGCTCTCAGATTAAAAGAGCAGTATGGTGCAGAAGTGACTGCGATTACCATGGGACTTCCCAAGGCGGAGGATGTTTTGAGAGAGGCCATTGCAATGGGCGCAGACAAGGGAATCCTTGTCACTGACAGAGTGCTGGGCGGCGCTGACACATGGGCTACTTCCCAGACACTTGCAGGCGCACTGCGCAATATAGAGTATGATTTGATTATTACAGGACGTCAGGCGATTGACGGCGATACCGCACAGGTGGGTCCCCAGATTTCCGAGCACTTGAACATTCCCGTAATTTCTTATGCTCAGAAGATTGTGATTGAGGGCGACAGCGTTGTTGTAGAGCGCCAATTTGATGACAGATACCATGTATTGAAGGCTAAGATGCCCTGCCTGATCACTGCTCTGGCAGAGTTGAACGAGCCCCGCTATATGACTCCCGGCGGAATCTTTGATGCCTTCAAGGCAGAGATTACTACATGGGGAAGGGCTGACCTGAAAGACGTGGATGATTCCAACCTGGGTATCAAAGGTTCTCCCACTCAGATTGCAAAGGCTTCTGACAAGGTAAGAAAGGGCGCTGGCGAGAAAGTTACGCTGGATCCCACTGAGTCTGTTGATTATATTGTTGGTAAGTTGAAAGAAAGGCACGTTATATAAGAATTCAGCATAAGAAAATGCGATTAAGAAAGATTTGGAGGTTTAGAGATGAGTTTAGAAGAATATAAAGGTGTATATGTCTTTGCTCAGCAGGTGGACAACGTAATTAACAGCATTGCCTTTGAGCTGGTTGGCAAGGGCAAGGATTTGGCAGATGCCCTGGGAACGGAAGTGACTGCTGTGTTAGTGGGCAGCGATGTCAAGGGGCTTGCAGATGAATTGGCTGAGTATGGCGCAGACAAAGTTATTGTGGTAGATGACCCTGAATTAAAGGAGTATAGAACAGAGCCCTATGCACACGCATTGGCATCTGTTATTGAAAAGTATAAACCCGAGATTTTCTTAGTGGGTGCAACCGCAATCGGACGTGACTTGGGTCCCCGTGTTTCTGCAAGAATTCACACCGGTCTGACGGCAGACTGCACACAGCTTGAGATTGGAGATTTCCCCTTGGAGCCCAAGCCCAATATCGAGCAGAAGCACAACCAGCTGTTGATGACCCGTCCGGCATTCGGCGGCAACACCATTGCTACTATTGCCTGCCCTGATTTCCGTCCTCAGATGGCAACTGTCCGTCCCGGCGTTATGCAGAAGAAGGAGCGTCAGGCAGGTGTTAAGGCAAATGTAGAAGAGTTTAATCCCGGATTTACACCGGACAACAAATATGTGGAAATCCTTGAGATTGTTAAGGCTGTCAGCGATACAGTGGATATCATGGATGCTAAGATTTTGGTTTCCGGCGGTCGTGGAGTAGGCAGTCCTGAGAACTTTAAGCTTTTGGAGGATCTTGCAGAGGTAATCGGCGGCACGGTGAGCTGCTCCCGTGCAGTAGTGGATGCAGGCTGGAAACCTAAGGATTTACAGGTAGGTCAGACAGGTAAGACTGTTCGCCCTAATGTATACTTTGCAATCGGTATTTCCGGCGCCATCCAACATCTGGCAGGTATGGAAGAATCCGACATCATTATCGCTATCAATAAGGATGAAACCGCACCTATTTTTGATGTGGCAGATTACGGCATTGTGGGAGATTTGAACAAGATTCTTCCTGCCCTTACTGAAAAGTTAAAGGCCGAGATGGCAGTGTGAAAAACTTCACACTGAATATGATGAAAGGACAGCTTCAGGAGATTTCCCGGAGCTGTCTTGTGGTTTTGGAAAAAATGGGAGAATGGAATGAAACGTTATGTAAGTATGGAGGAGATATCCGATGGCAGGCTGTACGGGCCGGGGGATATGGTAAAGGCAGGCTGCAACGACTGCGTGGGCTGTTCGAAATGCTGTCACGATATGGTGGACACCATTATTCTGTTTCCTTTGGACAGTTATTATCTGCAAAAAGGGCTAGGAAAAGCTTTTGGTGAAATGATAGAAAAGGAAGTGGAGTTAAATGTGGTGGACGGTATCGTGCTGCCCAATTTAAAAATGACAGAAAAGGGAAACTGCTGCGCTTTTTTGGATGAGAGAGGACGCTGCAGCATTCATGCTTTTCGTCCGGACTTATGTCGATTATTTCCGTTGGGACGGTATTACGAAAAGGGGGATTTCCGCTATTTTCTGCAGGTGGGACAGTGTGAGCGTCCCCACACAAAAGTGAAGGTCAGCAAATGGATTGACACGCCCAATCCTGTAAAAAATAAAGAATACCTCCTCAGGTGGCATAATCTGCTGGAAGTGGCGCAGGAGCTGCTTTTGAACAATGAGGATGAAGAATTGTCCAAGAATTTGAGTGTGGCGGTTTTAAATGTTTTTTATCTAAAGCCCTATGATGTGACCGAGGATTTTTATCCGCAGTTTGCAGAGCGGGCTGAAGGGATGGAGAAGATATTGCGGGGAGAAGATTAGGGATAGTGGAATATCACAATAAGGAAACAAAGTAGGAAAGTGCATATGAAGCAAGTACATGAAAAACGAGTGCATAGAAAACAAACATATTGGAAACGAAGGATTTGTCTCATTCTTGGCATGGGACTGATAGTTTTTATATTAGCTGGCTGTGGCCTGTGCAGCCAGCAGCATAGGGGAGAGTCTTCTCAGGCTTTAAAAGAAGGATTTTCTGGGGAGACGATACCCACATATGATGCTCAGAATCAAGCACCTTCGGGGCAGGGAGTGCAAGACGGACAAACTCTGACACCCTCGGGGCAGGGTACACAAGATGTACAGACTGCATCTCCCTCTGAATCGGAGAATGAGAAAGAGAAATTTCCCGCTAGTATATCCCTGATTATGGTAGGGGATATTCTGCTCCATGACAGAGTGGAAGAAAGTGCTCTGCGCAGTGATGGCAGTTATGACTTTACTGCTGTTTTTGCTAATGTACGGGAAGAAATTCAGGCAGCGGATTTAAGTCTGGTCAATCAGGAAGTGATTATCGGGGGAACGGAACTTGGCATATCGGGTTATCCTGCATTTAACGCCCCCTATGAAATCGGCGACGCTCTGGTGGATGCAGGTTTTGATGTGGTCTGTCATAGCACCAATCATGCCCTGGACAAAGGAAAGAAGGGGCTGCTGAACTGTCTGAGTTTCTGGCGGGAGAATCACCCTGAAATTGCCATGCTGGGAATCCATGACAGTCAGGAAAGTCAGGATACTATTTATGTCTATGAGCAGGACGGCATTAAGATTGCGGTTCTCAATTATACTTACGGTACCAATGGGATTGCGCTTCCGCAGGATATGCCCTTTGCCGTGGATTTGCTGGATAAGGAGCGGGTGGCGGCAGATTTGCAGGAGGCAGAAAAAATTGCAGATTTTACGGTGGTATGTCCCCATTGGGGAACGGAATATGCACTTGGTGTTTCTGCCGCACAGAAAGAATGGACTCAGATTTTTCTGAAAAACGGCGCCGACTTGGTGCTGGGAACCCATCCCCATGTGATAGAACCCATAGAATGGGTGAAGGATGAAGAGCAGGGCTTGGAGATGTTAGTATATTATTCGCTGGGCAACTTTGTAAATTGGACTTCGGGAACAGGGGAAGGCGTGTCAAACCGCATGGTGGGCGGCATGGCGCAGGTCACCCTTGAGCGTGCCGAGGACGGCAAGGTTCATATTACAGATTATGGCGTGATGCCTCTTGTGTGCCATGTGGAACAGGGCATGGATGGAGTCACGGTGTATGCACTGTCGGATTATACGGAAGAATTGGCAGAGAGAAATGCCATTATACAGCAGGACGCTGCTTTTTCTCTGGAGTATTGCAGGGAACTGTGTCACAAAGTATGGGAACGGGAAATGGGGGATTAAGAGGTTTATTTCATTGCTATCCGCATATTTTTATAGTATAATAAGCACATATTTGCGGAAAGGAAAAACTTTATGTTGGCGTTAATGAAGACATCAATAGCCTGTTTTTTGCTTATGTTATATATGATTGGCTTTTATTTTCGAAAGCCCCATATTCCCACCAAGTCTACAAAAATATTTCAGCGGTTTATCATGGCGGCGTTGTTGAATGCGTTTTTTGATGTAATTACCCTTTATACAGTGAATCACCGAGATGTGGTTCCCGGGTGGTTAAATCTGATTGCGCATATTATTTATCTGCTGTCCATATTAGGAGTTGTCTTTTTGCTGTTTTTGTATATGAGAAGTTTTTTGGAAATGAATCTGAAGTTTTCCAAAGGGTTAAGAGTACTTCAAAGTCTGCCTGTTTTCATATCAATGATAGGAATTCTCGTGCTGCCGATTACCTATGTGCATGGCGAAACAACGGATTATTCGTTGGGACCCAAGGCCTATGCGTTGTATGGAAGTCTGGTTATTTACCTGCTGTTGATTTTGTATTATTGCATTCGTTATTGGAGCATTTTGGACAGCGATAAAAGGCTGGCAATTGTACTTGCAGTACCGCTTTTTGTGATTACTGCGTTGATTCAAATGGCGATTCCGGAGACCTTAGTGGTGATAGTCTGCTCTACCCTCATTTTGCTGGGACTGATACTAAGTAATGAAAATACGGAAAAATATATAGATGAAAAGACTACACTGTTTAATCAGTATTCTTTTGAAAAAGTATTGGAAGAACTTGATTTTGACAGACAGAAACCGGTTGCTGCCATTCTCTGTTTTTGCAGGACGGAAAACAGTCTGGATTGGAGACAGGATGCCTTGATTCTGAACGACATTCACAGGGAGATAAAGCAGTATCGCCTGTATGGATATCGGGTTGGAGAGAATGGAGTGGTGTTTCTCGGGAATTCAAAAGAGAAAGCAGAATTGGTGTCAGAGAAAATTAAAAATAATATGGAAGGCAGGTATGGGGCAGGAATTCTCAGTATTGAGACGAAAATCCTGGCAGGAGATGCCGTCAATACAAAATACGATTGCATGCGCAATATCATTGCCTTTTGTACGGAGGCGGGAAGTCGTCTGGCATATATTGACTATCTGACGAATATTTATAATCGAAATGCCTTGGAGCGGGATTTGGGCAGTGTGCAGAATACGGACAATACATACTATTTTATTGCAGATTTGAATGACCTGAAAAAGGTGAATGATACCATTGGACATTCTGCCGGTGATAAACTACTGCAGGGATTTGCCCGCCTGCTGGCGGAGGCGGTGGGAGAAAGCGGAACGGCTTACCGACAGGGCGGAGATGAATTTGCAGTTCTGTATACCAAAGATGCACAGTGCTTTTTGCAGGATTTGGAACAGCGATGCAAAGACTATAATCAATCATCTGCGCTTCCCATCAGTTATGCCATTGGTTATTGTCTGCTGGAGAAAGAAAATTTTCGGGATGTTGCGGATCAGATGATGTACGAAGATAAAAGAAATAAAAAGCAGCGTTTGGAACACTAGAGAAAGACATGTATATCTGTTTTTGTTTTCTGTGAGAAATGTATTGAAGTATGGAACAATTTAAGGTATAATGTGTTAAAGGGAGAAATCTACGATGGATAATACTAATATTCAGGAAGTAATAGTGCAGACAAACAGCTATGAGATTATTTCTGCAGATACGGCGTTTTATGCATTCATGAAAAAGAGATTTTATTATACCTTTGACAGGCTTGTCTGCGAAGAAGACAGGGCTACTTTGTATAGGCATATTGAAGGGATGCTGAAAGATAGTTTTGCAGTCAGGCTCTTAAGTGTGCAGGAAAAGGAAGTCTATTTTCTGGTACAGATATATCCCTGTGATGTCAGCGGCTGCGTGAAGCTGAAGCTGATTCAGGCAGAGGGACTTTTGGATTCCGTGAAGCTCTTAAACAGCCGGATGGATGCCCAGAATTACATATTAGAACTTTATAATGATTACTATTTTGAATATAATGTGTTGGGAAACAGATTCCATATTTACAGCAGGAATCGTCTGGAGCAAACCATATGCAGTGTTTCTTTGGAGGAATTGGAAGAGCGGTTCCGAGGTAACTGTGCCAAAGAAGAATGTGAAAAGCTGGACGGCTTTTTTGCAGCGCTGCGCGCCGGAAAACATGATTTGGAGTTGGAGGTAAGCGGTGATATCTTAAACGGGCAGGTTGATGCAGATATTACCCAGATAAGGGGCCGGGCGATTAACGAGGACGGCGCATACCGCATGGCGGTAGGATATATTCACTATGGCAATGTGAACAGCCTGACAGGGCGCAGAAAGATAGAGCGGGATTCTTTGACAGGAGTGCTGGCAAAGGGTGAAGTCACTAGTGCCGCCATCAAGGCGATTGATGTGAACAAGAGTCCCAATACCTGTATCTGCATCGTGGATGTGGACTATTTCAAGCGGGTGAATGATGATTTCGGACATATGACAGGTGATGAAGTATTGAAGAAGGTTGCCGCCATTATTGAGACTGAAGTGGACAAAAACGGTATCGTAGGGCGTATCGGCGGCGATGAATTCATGATTATCTACCATGATGTATATGATATGGAATTTGCCAGGGAACATTTGGAAGGAATCAAAAATGTGGTAGCGGCTACATTTCCTCCCAATACACAGAATAAACCGGTTATTACTCTGTCTATCGGCTGTGCTTCTTATCCCAAGGATGCAGCGAATTATGAGGATTTGTTTACGCTGGCGGATTTTGCCCTGTATCGTGCAAAGGAGAAGGGCAGGAACAGATATATTATCTTTGATGAGGCAAAGCATGGAAAGCTTGCGGATATCAAGAGTACCAGGATGTCTGACAACCGCCTGAACAACAGGGGCAATATGTCCATCGGAGATATTGTATGTGCGCTGATGACCAAGGTATACGGACCGGAAGAATATCCTTTGGAGCAGTTTTTGGACGATATTGTGGTGAATCTGGGCATTCAGCGTATCACCGTGTATGCAGGAACACCAGGAAAAGTGGTTGCAATAGCCGGCGAAGGAAGGTCTGCTCAGGAGATTATTGATGAAACACAGTCTTATATTACCCATAAGGCTCTGTCCTACCGTATCAGCAGAAAGCATAAAATTATTATAGTGGATGATATTTCCATTTTTGCATCTATGGATGAAGAACTTTATAACAAACTGAAAAAGCAAGGTGTGATATCTTTACTGCAGATGCCCTTTACAGACAAAAACGGAACTCCCGGAATTTTCAGTTTTGAGGCTGTGAACAAAAAGACGGCTTGGAACAGGAGCGCCGTAGATTGTTATAAGCTGCTGGCGAGATTGCTTTCCGAATACACAATGTGACAGTGCCCAAAAGCGGCATGATATACACAGAATAGAGAATACTCTAATATACTAACACAAAGAGATATTGGAGTATTTTTTATATTATGGAAGAGAGAAGACCTTATCTTGTAAACTCCTGCAGCTTTGGGGGAATTAAACCGATTATGATGGAGCTGCCCTACCCGACCATTCAGGTATGGGGCAGAAATCAGGCATATGCAGATTTGCTCAGCGTAGACTATTGCGGCGCAGTTTCGGAGATGTCTGCCATAGCGCAGTACATCAATAATGAAAACCGCTTAAGTTGTGATAATTGCCCTTATGCAAGAGTTCTTTTAGGGATTGCAATGGCAGAAATGATGCATTTGCAGAAATTAGGAGAGTTAATAGCTTTGCTGGGAGGCAGCATTTGCTTTGAAGCAAGGCAATGTGGAAGAAAGCCTCAAATGTGGACGCCAAAGTACCTGACGCTTCCTGAAGGCGCCGACAAGATGATAATGGCGGACATTGAGGCGGAGAGAGCGGCAATCAAGCAATACAGAGCACATATGGCAATGATAAAAGATCCCTGTGTCAATGCGGTGTTAGAGCGTATTATCAAAGACGAAGAATACCATATCATGACTCTTAAGGCTTTAAGGGAAATGTAAAAAATGTGGAAGACATAGGAAAAAGAAAGTGAGAGGTAAGATGGATACAAAAAATACGGTAAACACAAAGAAAAGTCCCGTTTACAATATGACTTTGGCCGCCATGTTTCTGGCGTTGGGCATGGTACTCCCTTTTTTGACGGGGCAAATCCCTCAGATTGGGAGTATGCTTCTGCCCATGCATATCCCCGTTCTTTTGTGCGGACTTATCTGTGGCTGGCAATATGGATTGGTTGTGGGATTTGTTATGCCCATTTTAAGATATTTCATTTTCAGTATGCCGCCGATTTTTCCAACAGGAATTGCCATGGCGTTTGAACTTGCCACATATGGTCTGGTGATTGGGCTTTTATATTCCCGCTCCAAATGGAAATGTATTATTGCACTATATCGCAGCATGATTCTTTCCATGCTGTCAGGGCGCATTGTGTGGGGAATGGTTCAGATGGTACTGCTTGGCATTAAGGGAAATGCTTTTACATGGCAGATGTTTTTGGCGGGAGCCTTTATCAATGCCATTCCCGGAATTATCCTACAGCTGATTTTAATTCCTGCTATTATGATTGCACTAAACCGCACGGGGCTTGTGCAGTTTTTCTATCAGAAGGAGCCTGTGGGACTGCAAAAGATGCCTACAAAGGATTAATGGAATTTTAAGCTTCTCTCCCCAGCAGGGATAAAATACATTTTTTCATAGCCTGATAACTTTCTTCGCTGATGTCGTGCTCCATTTTGCATGCATCAGCGGCGGCAATTTCGGGGTTGACGCCCAGATGAACCAGCCAATCCGTCAACAGAGTGTGGCACTCATACACCTGTCTGGCAAGTTCCAGGCCGGATTTGGTCAAAGAGAGATAGCCGTCTTCTGAAACAGTGATATATTCCAGATTTTTCAGTTTTTTCATAGCAATGCTTACACTAGGCTTGGAATACCCAAGCTCGTTTGCAACATCTATGGAGCGCACATTGGAAAGGCGCTTGCTCAAAATCAAAATGGTTTCCAGATAATCTTCCAGAGATTCCTCTGATTTGTGATCAATATATCCCATATGAATCCTCATTTCTGTGCTGAATTTTGTGTTGGAAATTCTGCTCATACTGTTATCCTAACACTTAATGAAGGAGTTTGCAAGAAGCTTTAAAAGTCCCTTGACATTTTGGTTTACTCATGATAAACTAATCAAAAAGGTTTATTGTGGATAAACCGAAATGCTTTTAAGAGACTAAAGAAATGTCGGATAGACCGGACAGAGAGGAGTAAATATGTCTGAGATTGAATTGGGAGTTGTGCAAGCGCAGTTTGCCGAATTGGTATGGCAGCATGAGCCGATAGCATCCGGCGAGCTGGTAAAAATCTGTGAAAAAGAATTGAATTGGAAGAAACCCACCACCTATACCGTATTGCGAAAATTGTGTGAGAAGGGGTTATTGCAGAATCAAAATGGCATTGTCACTTCTGTGGTTTCACGGAAAGACTTTTATTCTGCCAAGAGCGAGCAGTTTGTAGCAGAAACCTTTGACGGTTCTCTGCCCGCTTTTGTTGCGGCATTTATTTCACGAAAATCTCTTTCGGCGGCGGAAGCGGATGAGATACAGAAAATGATTGATGCTTTTCGGAATCAGTAGAGAAGGGATATAAAGATAATGGGCGAAATTTTTTTAACGATACTTAATAGGAGCATTGCGGCAGGATGGCTGATTTTGGCTGTTATTGCATTGCGCCTGATTTTGCGAAAGGCTCCTAAATGGATAAATTGTTTATTGTGGGGGATTGTGGCGGTTCGGTTAATCTGTCCGTTTTCTCTGGAGAGCGTCCTGAGTCTGATACCCCGTGCAGAAACCATTCCCATAGAAAATATTTATTCTGAGGATGCAAGGATTACAGGCAATTATCCTAGTATTCAGGTGGTGGACAGCGGTATGCCTGTCATAGACAGGGCTGTGAGCCATGCGGTTCGGGAGACGAAGAGCATCAGTGTGCTGCGCTCCAACATTCGGATTTTTGCCGTTTTTTGGGCTGCAGGAATGATTTTGATGCTTGCTTATGCCATTGCCAGCTATCTGTGCTTATGGAGGAAGGTGAGAGCATCCATTTGTCTGCAGGACAATGTCTATCTTAATGATGATGTCAAATCCCCTTTTATACTTGGCGTGGTAAGACCACATATTTATATACCTTCTGGTGTGGAAGAAAAGCATTGGGATTCGATTATTTCCCATGAAAACGCACATCTCAAACGCCATGACCATTGGTGGAAGCCGTTGGGCTATGTGCTTTTGACTATATATTGGTTCCATCCGCTTATGTGGCTGGCTTATGTGCTGCTTTGCAGAGATATAGAGTTTGCCTGTGACGAAAAAGTGGTGCGAGATATGGAGAGGGAAGAAATAGCGTTCTATTCCCAGGCATTGTTGGACTGCAGTTTTCAGCGAAGGAGGATTATGGTTTGTCCCCTTGCCTTTGGAGAGCTTGGGGTGAAAGAGAGAATTCGGACTCTGTTACATTATAAGAAGCCCGCATTTTGGATTGTGATGGCAGCAGTTGTAATGTGTATGGTGGTGGCAGTGTGTTTTCTGACCAATCCTGTTAAGGAAGTGCAGGGTTCGGAAAAGAACAATATCGAGGAGCCAAAAGAAGACATGTACTCTGGAGAGGATGGACAGCTTTTGCAGGAGGCTGTATATGATCCGGATGCGCAGGGTGGTTTTGATGTTGTGGGAAAACCCAATCAAGTGACGAAAGAGCAGATAGAACAGCGGATGAGAACCCTAAGCTTTATAGGCACGATAGTGGAAAAGACAATGGAGGGTGATAAAACATTTATTTTGGTAGAACCTATGGGGGACGAACTTTCCTATGAATCTGTCCGTTTTGAGCTGCCGGCGGATTTGCCCGGAGCTAATTGGGCGGATAGGGTAAATTCCGTGGTAGCTATTACTTGTATAGATGCATTTGAAGAATCACAGCCTCCCATTGGAGAGTTGATTTCCATAGGCAGGGTTGGCTCTTCTCCCATTATGAAAGTTGTCAACGAAGAACTGTTTTCTGAAATGCCGGATACCTTTTATTTTATGAGTGGTGCAGGCGGCTGGTCTACAGAGCTTTATTTGCAGGCAGATGGCAGTTTTACAGGCCGATTTGAAGATGGTGAAGCTACATGGGACCCGGTGCTGTATCCCAAAGGAACTTCCTATATTTGTGAATTCAGCGGTAGTTTTACCCAGCCGGAGATGATAAACGATTTTGTTTATTCCGTCCATGTACAGTCGCTCAATTATACTGAGCCGGAAGTTGTAACTTATGAGGAGGGGGTTCGCTATATTACATCAACTCCCTATGGTCTGGAAAATGCAGATGAGATTGAGATTTATCTTCCGGGATACTCGGTGGCGAAGCTTTCACAGGATGCGCAGGAGTGGATACAAAGCGCTGAAGAATTCTGGGGACTGTCAAGTGAAGACCCGAAAATACTGCCATTTTTTGTATTATATAATGTAAATGATGGCTATGCATTTTTCTCAAAAACCTTGCCATAAAAGGAACTTACATGTTGCGAAAACCTTGTGGCAGCTGTTATAAAAAATGGCAGAAGCTCTTGTGTTCTTAAAAGATATTGATTATAATATACAAGAGATAAACACAAACGCAAGGAAAAGAGGAAATTGACATGGAGAGAGAACGAAGAGAAGTGAACAAGATTGCTGCTATCTGCCATTCTATATTAGCAGTGGTCTTATTGGCATCTTATGCTTTGGAGGTAGCAAAAGGGGCAAGAACCATCGGATATTATGCAATATTTGCGATACTTGCTGCGGTGCCTGCGATTGTGGAATGGATTTTGTACAAAAAAGACCCATCCAATAAAATGATTCAACATGTTTTAGGCATCGGTTACAGTATTTTCTATATTTTTGTCATTTTCACCACTACTAACGTGACGGCATTTACTTTTGCGATTCCGATGTATATTGTGATTACCTTGTATTCTGATTTAACATACTGCATTATCATTTCCACAGGGGGATTTCTGGCAAATTTGATTTTTGCCATATGGCAGGCAGTTACGGTAGGCATTCAGCCGGAAGAAATGGCGACCTATGAAATCCGGGTAATCGTGATGTTGATTCTGGCAGTTTTCCTTTGCATGTCCACAAAGGTGATGGCCAAGATTAATAAGATGAAAATGGATGAACTGAATCAAGAGAAAGATAATGTGTCAAAACTGCTGAATAATGTCATGAGCACATCCAAGGATATGTCAACCGGCATCGTTGATATGAAGGAACAGATGACAATGCTGGGCAATGCAGTGGTTGAAACGCGAAATGCCATGGAAGAGGTGTCTGCAGGAGCAAATGATGCTGCAGAGGCAATTCAGAACCAATTAGGTCAGACGGAGCAGATACAGCAGCATATTGAAAAAGTAGAGTCTGTGTCAAGAAACATTGGCAGGAGTATGGAACAGACCAATCAAAATATCAAGGATGGTCAAAACAGTCTGGAAACGCTTCTATCCAATGTGGAATCTTCCGAGCGTGCAGGCAGGGAAGTGGTTTCCGATATCAGCGAGCTGGAAGAGTATATGAAAAATATGCAGTCCATCATTGAGTTGATTACAAATGTGGCGAGTCAGACCAGCCTTCTTGCCCTGAATGCAAGCATCGAGGCAGCACGTGCAGGAGAGGCAGGAAAAGGCTTTGCCGTGGTGGCAACGGAGATTTCCAATCTATCCAACCAGACGCAGGAAGCAACAGTCAATATTACGGAAGTGATTCAAAATGTTTCCGAAAAATTGGCAATTTCAGTGAAAGCTATAGAGCAGCTTATGGATAATAATGCAAAGCAGAATGGTGCGGCAGGAACTGTGGCCACCAGCTTTGAAAAAATTGCGCGAAGCACTAAGGATGCAGACGAAAACAGCCGTATGTTGGATAAAGTAGTCAGCAACTTAGCTGAAGCTAATGTGGTGATTGTGGAAAGTGTCCAAACCATTTCCGCAGTAATGGAAGAAATGTCCGCCCATTCCACTGAAACCTACAATACCTGTAACAAAAATACGGATATCGTAAATCAGGTGACAGGCTTGGTGGAAAATTTAAACAAGCAGGCGCAGAACTTGAACCAGAATGGTTAACAGATTCTTTGATTGTGGCATCGGTCAGAAATGATCGGTGCCTTTTTCATATAATGGAAAATAGACTTTATGGAGAGTAGTGTGATATAATATTTAAAAAAGGAGGATAAAAATGTCGGATTATTTTGGAAAAGAAGTGCCTAAGCTGGGATTTGGGCTGATGCGCCTGCCAAAGAAAGGGATTCATACGGATATTGAACAGGTAAAGCAGATGGTGGATTTATTTATGGAGGCGGGCTTTACCTATTTTGACACAGCATTTGTATATCTTGGTTCGGAGGCAGCTGCTAAAAAAGCCTTGGTTGACAGATATCCGAGAGAGTCCTATACACTTGCCACAAAGCTGAATGCTTTTTTGATGGCGCCCAATGAGAAGGCGGCCAAGAAGCAGTTTGAGACAAGTCTGGAGCGAACCGGAGCAGGATATTTTGACTATTATCTGCTTCACGCATTAATGGAAAATAATTACACAAAATATGATAAATATCATCTTTGGGATTTTGTAAAAGAACAGAAAGAAAAAGGGCTTATAAAGCATATTGGATTTTCCTTCCATGGAAAGCCGGACCTTCTTGACAAGCTGCTTACGCTGCATCCGGAGGTGGATTTTGTACAGTTGCAGATTAATTATGCCGATTGGGAAAATCCTTCCGTGGCATCCAGAGCAAATTATGAAACGGCCAGAAAGCATGGGAAATCAATTGTTATCATGGAGCCGATAAAGGGCGGTACTCTGGCAAACCCGCCGGCCAAAGTGAAGAAGCTTTTTGTGGAATGTCATTCCGATATGTCCGGCGCATCTTGGGCAATCCGATTTGCTGCATCTTTGGACGGGATTATTACCGTGCTGTCTGGCATGTCGAATCTGGCGCAGATGCAGGATAATCTCTCCTACATGAAAAATTTTGCGCCCCTGAATGAAGAGGAGCAGAAGATTATTCAAGAGGCACAGCGGATTCTTGGAAAATCCTCCGCAATTCCCTGCACGGCCTGTCATTATTGTGTAGAGGGATGTCCCAGAAAAATACAGATTCCTGATATTTTCTCGGCTATGAATAAGAGGCTTGGAAACGGGCAGATGGAGCAGGCATTTGAGGACTACCAAAAGGCAGTTAGTGAAGGCGGCAGAGCATCGGAGTGCATCAACTGTAAACAATGTGAGCGCGCCTGTCCCCAGCATCTTCCTGTTACGGATTACCTGAAACAATGCGCTGAAATGTTAGAAGAGTGATTTTTGCATAAATTTCTGCATTGCTGTACATAATAAGCAATGCAGAAAAAATATTTAAAAAATTAGCACTCACCTATTGACATGGCTAACAATTAGTGTTATAGTACAAATAGAACAAGGGAACAAAAACTGATGACAGCTATTTGTTTCAAAGTTGACAACTTATGTGAATTTAAAATATGATAAGAAAAGGAGAGATGGATTATGTTATTTCCAAGTGTAAAAGGTTTTAATCAGTTGGTAGAAGACGACTTATTTGATGATCTGTGGGCGAATTTTCCCTTTGAAAGTGATTGGTTTGGCAGGAAGAACCCGCTTTATGGCAAAAGTGCTCAGAATATGATGAAGACGGATATTCGCGAGAATGAGAGCAGTTATGAGGTGCTGGTGGATCTGCCGGGTTATGCCAAAGAGGATATTCATGTGAAGCTGGAGAAGGGCTATATGACCATTTCCGCTGTCAAAGAGCAGAATGAGGAGGAGAAAGACAAAGACGGCAAGTTTATTCGCAGGGAACGTTACAGCGGTTCTGTAAGCCGCAGCTTTTATGTGGGGGATGCCCTTACCAATGAGGAAGTGAAGGCTAAGTATGAAAACGGCATATTGCAGCTGACAGTTCCCAAAAAGGAGGCAAAGGCTTTAGAACAGAACTCCTATATTGCGATTGAGTAAAAGTGTATTATTTCATATTTTACTAGATATTTGAAATTAAAATGCTCCTCTGCCGATTTGTCCGCAGGGGAGCATTTGAGTATCATATTTATCGTATGAGATATTCTATGCTGTAATGACGGTTCCGGCCTTATCACGGATGGCGTCTTTGACACAGTTTAAGGAAGTAATCCGCACTTTCCCATCGGGAACTTTCTCCAGATAAGCGATGGCGGCTTCAATCTTGGGAAGCATGGTTCCTTCTTCGAACTGTCCGGCATCCGCCAATTCCTTTGCCTCTGATACGGTCAAGGAGGAGATGGGAGTCTGGGAATCCGTTCCGAAATTCCGGTAAACATAGTCCACACCGGTGAGAATCATCAGCTCGTCTGCCTTCAGGTCGCCTGCCAGCTTGCCCGCAATGGCATCCTTTTCAATAACAGCGGAGGCGCCTTTGAGAGCATGCTTTTGTTCAATAACGGGAATGCCGCCGCCTCCGCAGGCAATGACTACCTGACCGGCATTTACCAAAGTGCGGATAGCTTCGATTTCCACAATATCAATGGGTTTGGGGGCAGCTACAACACGGCGGAAGCCTTTGCCGGGCTCCTCCTTCACATAATTGCCCTTTTTCATTTCAATTTCGGCATCTTCTTTGGACATATGCCTGCCGATAAGCTTGGTTGGCTCATAAAAAGCTTCGTCATAAGGATCCACTGTCACCTGCGTCAAAATGGTGCTGACAGGTTTGGAAATGCCTCTGGAAAGCAGCTCTGCACGCAAGGAATTCTGAATGTCGTAGCCTACATAACCCTGACTCATGGCAGAGCAGACGCACATGGGTGCAGGGGTGTAATCAATATAGACACGGCGAAGCTCCGTCATTGCTTTGTGAATCATGCTGACCTGAGGACCGTTGCTGTGTGTGATGGTGAGCTGATAATCCGCCTCAACTAAATCTGCCAATGCTTTTGCCGTTACCTTTACGGCATCCCATTGCTCTAAAGTTGTATATCCTAATGCCTCGTGACCGAGGGAAACTACCACTTTTGTTTTGCTCATCTGAAATGATCTCCGTTTCTGTGCTGGATTGAAAGTGTGCTAATATGTGCTTATTATATCATGTTTTCCCCATTCTGTATAGTGGCAACCATTTGGTCCAATACTTCAAAATAATTTTCAAAGGTCTTGCGGCAGCATCCGGGATCATCAATGATAATACCGGGAGCCCGCAGTCCAATCAGGGAAAATCCCATTGCCATGCGGTGATCGTCATAGGTATTTACAAGACATGGCTGGGGGCTGCCGGGATAAATGGTGAGGCTGTCCGCACCTTCGTCACAGCGGATGCCCATGCGGGAAAGTTCCGTGGCGATGGCGCTCAAACGATCGCATTCCTGAAAGCGGATATGTCCGATGCCGGTAATGGTGGTGGGGCTGTCCGCATAGGATGCAATGGCGGCAAGGGTAATTGCCTGATCGGAGCAGGCGGACATATCTGCGGTTACGCCGTGATATTGTAAAGTAAGAGGAGGTTTTACCAGCACACCCTCTTCTGTGTCAAGGGCTGTGCAGCCCATTTGCTCCAAAATATGTAAAAATGCCACATCCCCCTGCAGAGAATCAAAATGAACGCCCGGCACCAATACCGGAATGTGCAACAGGGGAGAGCAGGCGTAAAAATAGCAGGCGGCGGAAGCATCCGGCTCCACGGAATAATTAAGGGCTTGATAAGATTGTCCGGCAGGAGTCCGATAGGAAATCGCAGTCTCTGCGGCAGTCATCCTCTCCTCGCGCAGGGCCTGTACACCAAACTGCGCCATCATTTGACAGGTCATCTCAATATATGCCATGCCGTGAGTACCCTGCACATGAATGGTAAAATCTTCCTTTGACAGGCAGGAGGAAATCAAAAGGGCACTTAAAAACTGACTGCTGTGAGCAATATCTATGGTAATTTCATTTTTGCCAAAACCGTGGCCTTGCAGCGTAAAGGGGAAAAAGCCCTCCTTGCCCTCCTCATTATACAGGATTTCGCATCCAAGCTCTTCAAGGGAAGAAAGCAGGGGTGCCATGGGGCGTCTGCGCATCTGTTCTGAGGCATCCATGAAATATACACCCTCCGAAACACCTAGGTAGGCGGTGAGAAAGCGGGCAGCCGTACCTGCGCTTCCCACATATTGGCGGGCGTTTTGCAGGGGGACCCTGCCGCCGCAGCCCTTTACGGTGATAATTTTTGCCTCCTCGTCCACGGTGGTCTCAAATCCCAAATCCTGAATACATTTCAAAAAGTGTCGGGAATCATCGCTGAAAAGCACACCTCTTAAAGTGGATATGCCCTCTGCCAGCGTAGCGAGAAGCAGGGCGCGGTTTGTAATGCTCTTGGAACCGGGTACTGCCACAGTCAGGGTGCCCGTAAAAGGAGAAGCCTGCAGGGCGCTATAGATTTCAGGTACGCTGTAAGTTGTACGTTCCATATATATCTCCATTTCATTTTTGATAAGTAAAATCATTAAAAATTATTATACCATCTAAACCTTCTGATTTCAATTGACGCTTTCCTTATGTTTTTGAGGACTTGACATGGCGAAAAAATTGAGGTACTCTAATCCTAGAGAAATAGTAGGATTTGCGCAAAGCATTTAAGCGTACGGATGAGTAGATATCCGGATGGAAAGTGCGCCGCAGAAAGGAAGAAAGCATGAAAATTTCCACAAAAGGCAGATATGCGGTGAGGGTGATGTTAGACCTTGCGCTGCACAATACAGGAGAGTGCATCAAGGTGAAGGATATAGCAGAGAGGCAGGGACTATCAGAGAAATATCTGGAGCAGATTATTGCAACATTAAATAAGGCGGGTTATGTAAGAAGTGTCCGAGGCGCACAGGGCGGATATCGTCTCGCGAAAACCCCGCAGGAATATACTGTGGGCATGATTCTGCGGCTTACGGAAGGCTCGCTGGCTCCGGTTGCCTGTCTGGAAGAGGACAGCTTGCAATGTAACAGGATTGATACCTGCGAGACGCTACAGGTATGGAAGGATTTGTATGATGCTATCAATCAGGTGGTGGACAATGTTACCATTGCAGATTTGATGGAGCAGCACAAAAACAGAATGGATATGTTGGATTTCAGCATTTAAGCTAATTAAAGGCTTACAGAAAGGATCTGTTATGAAAGACGAGTTTTTATTTCACGGCTCAAGGGGCGGCATATTAGGCGACATTAAACCTATAAGCCGCCCCAACTGTGATTTCGGAAAAGGCTTCTATATGGGAGAGACAGAAGGGCAAGCGAGAACGTTCGTTTGCGAGAAGAACGAAGCATATGTATACGCCTTACAATTTCGGCTTTCTGAAATTCCTGAAGATAGGATACTTAAACTTGATGAAAACCAATGGTTATACGCCGTTCTTGCTAAAAGAGGTTTTTGTAAGGAATTTAACAAGCTGAAGCTTGCAGAAGAGTGGTCGAAGAAGTTAGAAAAATATGATGTAATCATTGGCAAAATCCTCGATGATAAGATGCTGGATTCTGTTATGAGCTTTGCAGAAGGAAGGATTACAGACGCAGCGCTTAAAGCGTGTTTATTATCAGTAGACCATGGCTTACAATATGTTGCAAAGACTGAATTTGCGTGCTCAAAAATCAAAGTACTTGACGAAAAACGGCTCTATGAATTTGCATTGAAAAGTGCCAGATATCAGGCTGCCCAACGCAGAATTGATAGTGTGAAAATCGTAAAGCAAGCTATAAGAAATATACGTGGTAGAGGAAATTTTCTCGACGAAATTATTAAAGAACAGTGTAAAATTGAAGGGAAGGCAAGCGGAAATGACGAACATTGAAGATAAAATCTGTATAACACAAGGGAGAATTTTTCGGTATGCCGTTCAAAACAACTACGATATCACAGTGTTTACAAAACAGTATCTTTCATCAAAATTCTGTGAGGAAGCATTTGATGTCGTATACTCCCGTTACCAGCTTGAAACGCCACAAGAGTGCGCTGATTTTTTCTTACCCGAAATAGAGAAAGACCTCGTTCTCGCTGCTAAGTGTCAATCGGAAGATGAAGCTGAGTATGTTGGTTTTATGTACAGATATTTATACTATGTAACAGGCATACCCAGCAAAGGACTTGTCACAAAAGTTCCCTACGGGGAAATCAGTAAGCATTTTTTAAATTCACACCTTAGACCAGAGGATTTTGTTATAGAAGATATATGCAAGGAGTTGAATTTGCCTATCGTTTCAGATATATGAGCATTTCAAGTATCTATTGGTATTCACAGAGAGTATCCTTTAGAGAAAGAGTGTCCAAAAGCTCTAGCTGTCCGGCGCTGCGGCGGTAAATTTGTATGGTGCCGGTGCCTGCGCTTCCGCTGAAATGAGGCGTGGCAGCTATTTTCCCATCAGGGGTTTCGTAGTGTATTTCCATGAATCGAGCTTTCGCGCAGCTTATGGAAATTTTTATCAAGGCATTGTTGGTATGTGCCTTAATATGCCAGATATATCGTTTATTGGTTTCTTTTACCTTCCACTTGCAGCGGGAAAGCGTGTGGGGAGCTGCAAAATGGAATTCGAAATCTTCTCCCATATAGGTGAACTGAATAAACAATTTGCGCCGTAGGGGCAGAAAGAAAAATCTGGGACAGCAGCTTTCCACGACCAGCGCCGAGTGCTTTAACTCCCGTCCAGTGCGTTCGCTTGTCAGATGGCCGGCGGAAAGGTGGAGCAAAGGACGGTTAAAATCTGCGCCCCAGCGTTTATCTGCATAGCCGTAACTGCTTTCCGGAGTTACCTCATAAGAAACGCCGTTTAAGGAGACATGTCCCTGATAAAAGGTGCGGATGCCCTCCCCGTGCCAGAAGCTCTTTAAGGCATTTAAGGCGGTAAAAAGGGGATTGGCAATGGCGCCCATATGTGCGGCAACTGCCTTGTGAACTTCCAAATCCCATTCCATAAATCCTGCATCCGTCAGAAAAGAGCGGTGCCTTGCCTCAGCCTTTGTCATGTCCACAGAGCCAGAGATATGGTTTTCACTGTAAAAACATTCTTCTGTCTGGAAAATAAAGGGATTCTTGGTAGTCTTTAAAGAGGAAACGGGATAAAATGCGTTGATTTGGATGCCTGCCTCTGTGGCAGTGGGAAAACAGCCTGCTTTTATCATAACATAGGAAGGCTTCATGCCTCTTTTCTTAAAGTAGGGATGCTGTCCTAAAATGGGCTGTTCTGCCCCCAGAGAAGGATTTACAAGCTGGTAATCTATAAAAAAGGCGCGGGTTTCTCCAGTGTCCGGCTGCACACCATGGAAAGTGTGATGCCAGCGCATATATCCCTTTTTGGCAAGGGAACCCCGTAGCATATAAGCATTTCTGTCTAAGTCAGATCGATTCATTCGTATACTCCTGTATATCCAGCCGCAAAATATTTGGGCGCAAGATGTCGTGTCTCACCTTTCTATCATAACACCAGATGTTGTAAATGACAAGTGTGTCATCCGAAAAAATGTAAAAAAATGTAAAATTAAGAAATCTTAATGAAATGTTAACCGCATTTCCTTGACAAGAACTAGTGTTTTGCATTAAAATGCTTTAGAGTATATAGTGTGAAAAGTACCTCTAGAGCTCATGCCAGAGGGCATTTCGCTAAGAGGTACTAAGTTTCACACTGAAGAATGCCCAAAGTACGGGCATTCTTAGCAGGAAAGATTTGTGCCGCCCAAGGCGGCATGGCGGAAAGGTTGGAAGGAGTTTGAGGTGAGTAACCAAGGTAATCATGGAGACAATATCCGTTATGAAAAAATTACGAAAACCGTGACGGCCTCAAGACCCAGGAAGCCGTCAGAACATATAGATTATCAAAATAGAGGAAATGGCAGAAAATCTGTACAAAGCGGCGCTGTGAATGTTGGGTACGGCAGTGAAGAAATAGAATATGAAGTGCGTGGCACGGGAGGCCGGCAAGTAGAATATACGGCTTTCGATCATGGGCAGGCAGTGGAATACAACTCCAGCCCGGAATACACAGAATATGACGGCGGAGAAGCAGGCTACGGCGGGGATGCCGGATATCAAAACTATACAGAGTACGACAACGGCTCATTCTATGGAAATAACACAGAATACAGTGACGGTTATACATATGACAACACAGAATATGATGGTTATGGCTATGATGGCAACACGGGATATGATGGTTATGATTATGGCTATGATGATGGCACCGGATATGATGAGCCGTCGGAATATCAAAGGGTAAGAAAAGTCAGAAAAAGAACCGGAAAGCGCACAAATAGTGGAAGACGCAGAAATGCTACATCCCAAAATCGTGAAAGGCGAAGGAGCGCCCCAAGCCGGAACAGGCAGAAAAGGCCTGTCCCGAGTCCTCAAATACAGCAAGGACAAAGAAGGTACCAAAGGCGCAGAAGACAGAGAACAAGCCTGATGCCGTTAGGAATCTGTACAGTCATGCTGGCAGTGTTTTGTGGGGTTTTTTGGCTGTATCTGGGCAGTCAGGTCTATAAAGTATGCAGGGTGGAGGCAGGTGTTACGGTTTCTCCCTCTGACTTTATGAAAAACGGGGACACTAAAGCGGTTTTTGTGGGCGGAGAGAATTCTTTTGACATTACCAAGCCGGATAAATATACGGTCAGGGTCAAGAGCGGGATGTTTACCCATAAATGTACCCTTATTGTGGAAGATACCATTGCACCAAAGGCTCAGGCAGTACAGGTGACAGTGGAAAAGGGAGATACCTGCAAGGCTGATGCATTTGTGGAAAATATTCAGGATGCCACACAGGTGACGGTTTCTTATGTGAAGGAGCCGGATTTTTCCCAATATGGCAACCAGTCTGTACAGGTGGTGTTGACGGACGAGGGCAAGAACCGTACCATTGTAGATACCACGTTGGTGGTTTCCAAGATAAAGGGCAGCGTGACAGTGGAGGTGGGCAGCAAAGCTCCGACAGTACAGGAATTTGCAGGCTCAGGGAACGCTTCTTTCATTACAGATATGCAGGCAATTGACTACTCGCAGGTGGGGGAGCATGAGGTATCCTTGAAGGTAGACGGAGAAACCTATGAATCTGTGCTGCGTGTTGTGGATACTGTACCGCCCAAGGTACAGGTGAAAGATATGGAAAGCTTTTTGCTGTATCACCTTGACCCGATGGCATTTGTCCTTCAGGTAGAAGATGCCACGGAGGTGACGGCAGTTTACAAAAACGAGCCGGATTGGAATAAAACCGGAACCCAGAAGGTAGAGATTGTTTTGACTGACAGGGGGAATAATGAGGTTGTCAGGGAAGCAAATCTCACTTTGAAGCAGGATACGGAAAAGCCCAAGATTAAGGGGGCGAAGGATCTCAAAGCCTTTGTAGGGGACAGCGTGGCTTACAGGAAGAATGTTTCCGTGGAAGATAATTGTCCGGACTGCGAACTGACAGTGGACACTTCCAAGGTGGACTTGAACACCGAAGGAACCTATGATGTGATTTATACGGCTAAGGATTTGGCGGGAAACACGGACAGCGTAACCATAAAGCTTACGGTTTCCAAGAGGGAGTATGACCTCGACACGGTGAATGAGCTTGCAGATGAGATATTGGCAAAGATTCTGAAACCGGAAATGACGGACAAAGAGAAGGTTCGTGCCATTTATAATTATAATCTGACTCACATTGGTTATATTAATGATTCGGAAAAAGATGATTATGTCAAGGCGGCTTATCAAGGCCTTAAAGAAGGACGGGGTGACTGCTTTGTATATGCCAGCGCCGCAAAGGTTCTGCTCACAAGAGCAGGAATTACCAATATGGATATTGAGAAGATTCCGGCAGCGACACTGCACTATTGGAATCTGGTAGATATCGGTGATGGCTGGTATCATTTTGACACCACGCCCAGAAAGGATCATCCCACCATTTTTATGTGGACGGATGAGCAGTTGATGGATTATTCCGAGAAGCATAATAAGTCACATAATTATGACCATTCCCTGTATCCGGAGGTCAACTAAAAGGGTATGTATAAGGATGCCAGCATAAGCAGTATTGTCAGCAGGGCATTTTAATGTAAGAGGAAGCGCTATGAAAAAATTAGGAGTGATTGGCGGGCTGGGACCCATGGCAACCGCATATTTTCTGCAGTTAGTCATTCAGATGAGCGATGCAAAAACAGATCAGGAGCATATAGAGACAATCATTCACAGCAGGCCTCAAATACCCGATAGAACCCGGTATATTTTGGGACTGAGCAGGGACAATCCTTTGCCCCAGATGGTTCAAATTGGGAAAGGATTGGTCTGTCAGGGGGCGGAAGTGATTGCCATTCCCTGCATTACGGCCCACTTTTTCCAGAAGCAGCTGGAGGAGGAAATTGGGGTGTCTGTTGTGAATGCAATAGAGGAAACCGCCCTGTATTTGAAGGCATCGGGTATTGACAAAGCGGGAATTCTGGCAACAGACGGCACCATTCAGAGCGGTTTGTTTCAGAAGACTTTGGAGAATCACGGGATTCGCTGTATCCTGCCGGATGAAAAAGGGCAGAAACAGGTGATGCACTTGATCTATGAGGATATTAAATCGGGAAATCCCATAGAAATTCCCCTGTTTGAGGAAGTGTCCGGACAGCTTTTCGAAGAGGGAGCGCAGGTTGTTTTACTTGCCTGCACGGAATTGTCCCTGATTAAAAGGGATTATGATGTGGGGGCAGGTTTTTTGGATGTCATGGAAGTGCTGGCAAGAAAGTCGGTACTTTCCTGTGGCAGACTAAAGAAAGAGTATGAGCAGTTAGTTACCCAATGAAAAACAAACACAAGAATTACCCGAAAGAAACGGGAGGAGGAGAAGAAATGAAAAAATTAGCGGTAGTATTAATGATGGCAGGAATGCTTTTGGTGACAGGATGCGGAAATAATGAGAAGGTCATTGACGGCAATGTGAAGAATCAGGGTTCAGGAAGTGTACAGCAGCAAGGTTCAGGGACACAGGCCCAGGCAAAGGGTTATGTATTTGTTTCCGGCAGTACAACAGTGGAGATAGATGCTTTGGCAGCTCCTATTATTGAGAAATTGGGCGAGCCGGTTTCTTATTATGAGGCGGCAAGCTGTGCCTTTGAGGGATTGGATAAAATGTATACTTATCAGGGGTTTGAGCTGGACACCTATCCCACCGAGGATAAGGATTATGTTTCTGCGGTGATTTTTAAGGATGATTCCGTAAAAACTCCGGAGGGCATCGGAATCGGCGATACGGCAAAGAAGGTGGAAGAGGTTTACGGAAGCGCCACAAAGGGAACCGGTTCTTTGGAGTATGCGAAAGACGGCATGAAACTTTGTTTTATTGTGAAGGATGATGAGGTGGTTTCCGTGGAATACAGGACTACGGTGCTTGACAATTAACAGGATGCCATTATATACTAATTTTTGTAGTGCTGAATCAGGATAGAAACTTTTGGGGAAAAATATGCAGAACAATGTATTAAATTATTTAAATAAAATCGTAAAAGAAAAACCTGATAAGACGGCTTATTCTGACGGTACGGAGTCCTTGAGCTTCAGAGAGGTCTATGAGCAGAGCCGCAGCCTCGGAAGCTTTCTCCACCGTAAGGGCATTTATAAGAAGCCCGTGGTGGTTTTTATGCGGAAATCTCCCAGAGAAGTTGCCGCCTTTTTCGGCGTGGTGACAGGAGGCTGCTTTTATGTCCCCATTGACGAAGAAATGCCAAGCGGCAGGATTCAGCTTATTTTGGACAATGTGCAGTCTCCATTGGTGATTTGTGACAAGGATACCGTTGAGATGGCCAAAACCTTTGACATCAAAAACGGTGAGATTGCCCTTTATGATGAGATGGCGCAGGCGGAAGTTGATGCGGGAGCCCTAGAGGAAATTTATAAGAAGGCCATTGACACGGATCCTATTTATATTGTGTTTACCTCAGGTTCCACCGGGATTCCCAAGGGAGTTGCGGCGTGCCACCGCTCGGTGATAGATTATGTGGAGCAGCTCTCGGAACTGCTTTCCTTTGATGAAAATACCGTTTTTGGCAATCAGGCGCCCCTTTATTTTGATGCCTGTCTGAAGGAATTGTATCCTACCATTAAATTTGGGGCAACGGCATATTTGATTCCCAGAAATCTATTTTCCATGCCTGTTGCGTTAGTGGAATATCTGAACACTCATAAAATCAACACCATATGCTGGGTGGTTTCCGCCCTGACCATGGTGAGCGCTTTTGACACCTTTTCCATTGTGAAGCCCGAGTATCTGCACACCGTGGCCTTTGGAAGCGAGGTATTTCCCATAAAGCAGTTCAGAATCTGGCGAAAGGCTCTGCCGGATGCCACCTTTACGAATTTATATGGACCTACGGAAGGCACGGGAATGTGCTGTTATTACAGGGTGGAGCGCGAATTTGCGGATGATGAGGTAATTCCCATTGGACGTCCTTTCCCCAACCGTGAGATTTTGCTTTTGACGGAGGACGGAAAGCAGGCGGAGAAAGGCGGGGATGGTGAAATCTGTATCAGGGGGACATCCCTTACCTTGGGCTATTATAACGACCCGGTCCGCACCGGTGAAGCCTTTGTACAAAATCCCTTAAATACGGCTTATCCGGAGCTGATTTATAAGACCGGGGATATCGGGCGGTACAACGAGGCCGGGGAGCTTATCTTTGTTTCTCGTAAGGATTATCAGATTAAGCATATGGGACACCGCATTGAGCTGGGTGAAATCGAAGTAAATGTGGACATGCTTGAGGGCATCCATATGGCAGCCTGCATTTATGACACCAAGAAGGTAAAAATTGTATTGTATTTTGTGGGGGAAATGTCAGAGAAAGAGCTTCTGGCAATCTTAAAGACGAAATTGCCTAGATATATGCTCCCCAATAAGATTATTCGATTGGAGCAGATGCCTTTTACGGCAAACGGAAAAATAGACAGGGTAACGCTGAAAAAGAATTATGAGAATGCTTAAAATAATTAAGGAGAAGGAAAATGGAAGAATTATTGAAGATTTTGAGTGATTTGCATCCGGATGTAGATTTTGAGACAGAGGACAGGCTGATTGACGACATGATTCTGGACTCTCTGGATATTGTCAATCTGATTACGGAAATCAGTGACACATTTGATGTGACTATCACTGCAAAGGACATTGTTCCTGAAAACTTTAATTCAGCAGAAGCGCTTTATGCGTTAATTCAAGAGCTGGAAGATGAATAAATGAACGAGTGTGCTGTCTCATTGACATTCCGCCAACTCTCCTTGCCTAATTTCCCATCGGACAGCGTTGTTTTCGGTCAACGATGCCACCGCATCGCCTCCCTCAAACGCCTTGCTGATGAAAAATTATTCTGCGGAGTTTTGCCAGATGTCAATGAGACAGTACACTGGGCAGAGGTTCAAGGAGTTAGCATATGCTCTTTACATCATATGAATTTTTGGGTTTTATTGCGGTCTTGTTTTTGGTCTATTATCTGGTGCCGAAAAAATGCCAATGGCCGCTTTTGCTCGTGGCAAGCTATCTCTTTTATTTTATAGCGGGAGCAGATTATCTGGTTTATATCGTGGCGACAACGGTCACGACTTATTTTGCTGCCCTGAGAATAGAAAAGAATGCCGGCAGGCAGAGCGCCTATTTAAAAGAACATAAGGCAGAAATGTCAAAGGAAGAAAAATCAGCCTATAAGAACAGTCAGAAGCGTATCCGCATCAGGTGGGCGGCTGCCTGCATTCTTATCAATCTGGGAATTCTTGCGCTGGTAAAGTACTCCAATTTCTTTATTTCCAATGTGAATCAAATATGGAATGCCTTTGGGCAGGAGGGACAGATTTCTTTTCTGGATTTGGCGCTGCCCATGGGGATTTCCTTTTATACTTTTCAGGCTGTGGGTTATCTGGTGGATGTATACCGGGGCACGGTGCCCGCAGAAAAAAATCTCTTTAAGCTGGCTTTGTTTATATCCTTTTTCCCGCTGTTAATTCAGGGACCTATCAGCCGATTCGGGGATTTGGCAAAATCTCTTTATGAAAAGCATTCTTTTGAGGGCAAAACCGTTGCCTATGGCTTACAGCGCATTCTCTGGGGCTATTTTAAGAAGCTGGTCATTGCGGACAGAGTATTTTCCGGAGTCAGTACCATTATCGGAGAACCATCGGCTTATCAGGGTGCCTATGTATTTGTGGGGATGTTATTCTATACCCTGCAGCTGTATGCGGATTTCACTGGAGGAATCGATATCACCATCGGCATTGCGCAGGTTATGGGCATTACCGTGCAGGAAAACTTTAATCGTCCGTATTTTTCAAAATCCCTTAAGGAATATTGGCGTAGATGGCATATTTCCATGTGTTCGTGGTTTAGGGATTATGTCTTTTATCCCGTGTCCACCTGTAAGCCCATGCAGAAATTTACCAAATTCTCCCGCAGGACTTTGGGGGAGGCGGTGGGCAGGCGGCTTCCCATGTATCTGTCCTCTTTTGTAGTCTGGTTTGCCACAGGAATCTGGCATGGGGCAAGCTGGAATTTTATCGTATGGGGTCTGGCCAATTGGCTAATCCTTATGGTTTCCGAGGAATTTGAGCCTCTCTACGCGAAATTCCACAAGCGTTTTGCCTTTGCAGAAACAAGGGGATATCAGGTATTTCAGATAGGCCGTACGTTTCTGCTGATATGCGCCTTAAATATTTTTGACTGTTATGCATCCCTGGCAGAGACTTTTCAGGCATTTGTCTCCCTTTTTACGGTGGCAAACTTTTCTATTTTGTGGGACGGCTCCCTTTTGAATCTGGGATTGACGGCGCTTGACTATGGCCTTCTTGCCGCAGGAGTGGTTATACTTCTTTTGGTGAGCTTATGCCAGAGAAATGGCAGTATAAGGGATAAAATTGCAAAATACCCTTACCCGGTGCGATTTGCGGTGTGGTACGGATTGTTTTTAATCGTGCTTTTGACAGGCGCTTATGGAATCGGATATGATGCCAGCCAGTTTATATATAATCGGTTTTAGGGAAGTAAGAGAGACACAAACCGCGCAGAAATGGAGTAAATGATGGAACACGCAAAAAAACAAAAACTGCAGACTTTTATCAAGATAACCCTGTCGGCGCTGATTGTGCTGGTAAGTCTGTATCTGCTGCAAAGACTTCTGGTGCCAAAGTATGTGGACGGCATTGTAGAGGGAGCGTTTGTGGCGGAGTATTACAAAGAAGAAAAAGATTTTGATGTTATCTTTATCGGAGACTGTGAAGTTTATGAAAATTTTTCTCCTGTGGTGCTCTGGGAGGAATACGGCATTAACAGTTATATCAGGGGCAGCGCTGAGCAGTATATCTGGCAGTCCTATTATCTGCTGGAGGATACCCTGCGGTATGAGACGCCCAAGGCTGTAATCTTCAATATTCAGTCCCTGCAGTTTGACAAATCCCAGAATGAAGCCTATAACCGCATGACTTTGGAGGGCATGGAATGGTCTTCTTCCAAGGTGAATGCCATCAAGGCCTCCATGAAGGAGAATGAAAATTTCTTGGACTATGTGTTTCCCATTCTGCGGTATCACAGCAGATGGAGTGAGCTTACCAAGACAGATGTGCAGTATATGTTTGATACAAAGCCGGTATCCCATAACGGCTACTATATGCGGGTGGATGTAAAGCCTGCGGAAAATGTGCCTTCGGGCAGAATTTTGAGTGATTACAGCTTTGGAGAAAACGCATGGAAGTATCTGGATATGATGACAGCGCTCTGCAAAGAGAAGGGCATCAGACTGATTCTCATCAAGGCCCCCAGCCTTTATCCTTATTGGTATGACGAGTGGGAGGCTCAAGTGGAGGATTATGCCGAAAAAAACGGTTTGACTTATATTAATTTTCTGGAGATTGGGGATGAGACGGGAATTGACTACAATACCGATACTTATGATGCAGGTCTCCACATGAACCTTTCTGGTGCGGAAAAACTTTCCCGGTGGCTGGGGCGGATGCTGACCGAGCAGGTGGAAGGGATTCACAACAGACAGAATGAAGAGACCTTATCTGCAATCTGGGAAGAAAAGATTGCAGCATACGAGGCGGAGAAGCAGGAGCAGTATATACGCTATGGCATTAAGGAGTAAACGCCGCCTGAGAACTTTCGATTTTCAACAGTTGTGAGATTAGGCAGTATGGCGCAGGAACGCAGCACAAGAAGCGCAACGCAAAAAGTGCAGCGCAAAAAGCGCAGAAACGAGGATGAGTATGTGCGGAATATGTGGTTTTTTTGATATGCAGGGGCAGGGGCTTCCAAAGGAAGCAGACAGCATTATGGAAAATATGCTGAATGCTATCAAACATAGGGGACCAGACGGAAGTAAAGCATTAATGCTGGAAAAGGCGGCTTTGGGCTTTAACAGGCTTAGTTTCATTGATTTGGACGGCGGTATGCAGCCCATCCAAAACGAAGACAAAACCATATCCATGATATGTAACGGAGAAATTTATAATTTTAAGGAGCTTCGTGAGGAATTGATGGCAAAAGGACATATTTTCCGCACCAAGACGGATGTGGAGGTGATTCTGCATCTGTATGAGGAATGTGGAATGGATTTTCCGAAGCAGCTGAATGGTCAGTTTGCCATTGCCCTGTATGATGAGAAAATCGGACAGCTTCTCTTAGTCAGGGATCAGATTGGGATATGTCCCTTGTTTTATACCATTGCCGGAGGACATATGGTATTTGCCTCGGAAATCAAGGCGATTTTGGAATATCCCGGCGTGGAGAGAAAGCTGAATTTAAAGGCGGTAGACCAATTGATGAACTATCCGGGCGTGGTTTCGCCAATGACATTTTTTAAAGGGGTATATTCCTTGAGAAGCGGGCATATGCTTCAAATCATGCAGGGACAGGAACCAAAGGATATTGAATATTGGGATATGATTTATCGCAATGAGGAAGAGGATAAGGGCGAGGCCTATTATGTGGAGAGGCTGCGGGAAATGCTGAAAACTGCCATATCCAGAAGGCTGGTTGCGGATGTGCCCATTGGATTTTATATTTCCGGAGGATTGGACAGCTCGGTAGTGGCGTGCTATATCGGAAAGTATCTTTTGAACAGTTATTATTCTTTTTCCGCAGAGATTGGGGAAGGGGAGCTGGATGAAAGCCGTTTCCAGAAGATTATCCGAGATTATGTGAAATCGGAACATTACAGTACCAAGGTTGCGGAGGAGGAAATCTGGAATAATCTGTGGAAGGTGATTTATCATGCGGAATCAGCGGTGAAAGAAAGCTATGATGTGGCGGCTTATTTGTTGTCTGAGCTGGTGAGCGGCTCACAGGCAAAAGCCGTTCTGACAGGGCAGGGTTCCGATGAATTTTTCTGCGGTTATGCAGGGTATATGGTGGATCTTTTCAGAAATATGCAAAAAGGGCAGATGTCTGCCGAGGAATGTGAGGTCAATGAGCGTCTGTGGGGGGACCCCTATTTCCGCTATGAGCGTATTCATCCGGAAATCCGAAAGATTCACACTCAGATTTACAGTGAGAATGTCAGGGGAGAAATTGAGCAATTTTCCGCCTTTGCAACTAGTCCCATCAATGTGGAGAGGGTAAAAGGCTTAAGCTCCCAGAAGAGAAGATCCTATATCGATTATAAGCTGAGGTTGTCGGACCATCTTTTGATTGAGCATGGGGATCATATGTTTTTCTCCCACTCCGTGGAGGGACGGCATCCTTTTCTGGATGCAGAGCTTCTTTCTTTTGTGGCGGAAATTCCTGATAAATATAAACTTAACGGCACCAATGAAAAATATATTCTGAAAAAAGCCGGAGAGGGGATTGTGCCGGAGGAAATTTTAAAGCGCAGGAAATTTCCCTTTCAGGCTCCGGGTATGTCCGCCATGGTGAAGCGTTCCGGCGGCAAGCTGGAATTTCTGGAGGATTCCCTCATCAAAAAATATGATATTTTTGATGTAGGTTATGTAAATGAGATGAAAAAAGTTTACAGTCAGAGTGACTTTAAGCTTATGGGGGCCTATGAGATTGATTATTTATTGATTGTCATGACCGTTACCATGCTGTGCGAGCGATTTTCGCTTTCTATATAGGAGGGTAAGATGTTATATATTGGAATTGATTTGGGCACATCGGCAGTAAAGCTTTTATTGATGGACAGCGAAGGGAAAATATGCAATATTGTATCGAAGGAATATTCCCTGTCCTTTCCCAAGCCGGGATGGTCGGAACAAAATCCTGGGGATTGGTATGAGCAGACCATGGAAGGAATGAAGGAGCTGTTAAAGGATGCCGACAAGACTCAGGTAGCAGGCATCAGCTTTGGCGGACAGATGCATGGACTTGTGATTCTGGATGAGGAAGATAAGGTGATTCGTCCCGCCATTCTCTGGAATGACGGAAGGACCGTAAAGGAGTGCGAATATCTCAATCAGACCATAGGCAGGGAAAAACTCTCTCAGTACACGGCAAACATTGCTTTTGCAGGGTTTACCGCACCCAAGCTTCTCTGGGTGAAAGAGAATGAGCCGGAGAATTTTGCCCGTATCCGTAAAATTATGCTCCCCAAGGATTACATAGCTTACAGGCTCACGGGAGTACATTGCACGGATGCTTCCGATGCCTCCGGTATGCTGTTGTTTGATGTAAAAGAGCGAAAGTGGTCTAAGGAGATGTGTGAAATCTGCGGCATTTCAGAAAAGCAGCTGCCCAAGTGTTTTGAAAGTTACGAAAAGGTGGGGACGGTGCTTCCCGAAATTGCGGCGGAGCTTGGAATTTCCGATAAAACAGTGGTGGCGGCAGGCGCAGGAGACAATGCGGCTGCGGCAGTGGGAACCGGTACGGTGGGTGCTCACAGATGCAATATTTCTCTGGGAACCAGCGGTACTATTTTTATTACCACCCAGAAGTTCGGGGTGGATGAGAATAATGCCCTCCATTCTTTTGCCCATGCAGACGGGAATTACCATCTGATGGGATGTATGCTCAGTGCGGCGTCCTGCAATAAATGGTGGATGGAGGATATTCTTGGCACCACGGATTTTGGAGCGGAGCAGGAGGCAATTGGCAGACTAGGGGAGAATCATGTGTATTTTCTGCCCTATCTCATGGGAGAGCGTTCCCCTCACAATGACCCCGATGCCAGAGGCACCTTTATAGGCATGAGCATGGATACTACCAGAGCGGATATGACTCAGGCGGTGTTGGAGGGAGTGGCGTTTGCCCTGAGGGATTCTCTGGAGGTAGCTAAGTCTCTGGGGATTATGCCGGAGCGGACCAAAATCTGCGGAGGCGGGGCAAAGAGTCCTCTTTGGCGGAAAATCATTGCCAATGTGTTAAACCTGAAAGTGGATGTGATAGAAAATGAGCAGGGTCCTGCTCTTGGAGGCGCCATGCTGGCGGCGGTAGCCTGCGGCGAATATGGCAGCGTGAAAGAAATTGCGGACAAGGTGGTAAAAGTGGTGGACACCATAGAGCCGGAGCCGGAATTGGTGGAGAAATATCAGAAACGCTACCAAGTGTTTCGGCAGATTTATCCTGCATGTAGGCCACTGTATAAGCTCTTGGGAGATAAAAGAAAATAGACCAGGCACAGTGCGGGTAGAAGAGACAAAAGGAGAATTTCTTATGATATACCAATGTCCAAACTGTGCTGCAGCTTTGGTTTTTGACCCTGATAAGGGATGTATGGTATGCCATAGCTGCGACAGCGCCTTTCGACCGGAAGAACTGAATATAGAGCAGATGCCAAAAATGATGGAATGCCATATTCACAGATGTACCGCTTGTGGTGCAGAAGTGGTGGTTAATGATGTGGAGGCGGCTACCTTTTGTATTTATTGCGGGCAGCCGACGGTGGTGTTTGACCGCATTTCCTCGGAGCAGCAGCCGGATTTTGTTATTCCGTTTCAAGTGAACAAGATGGCAGCAGAGGCTATTATCCGCAGGGCGCTTCGCAAGAAAATATTTGTCCCGAAAGAAGTGAAAGGCTTTAAAGTGGAAACCTTGCGGGGAATATATGTGCCGTTTTGGCTGTATAACTTAAAGTACCATGATGTGCAGTATTTTAATGTTCAACATTGGTGGTCTTATTATGGTCTGGTGAAGGAGGCGGAAGTTGACTTTCATAATATGGCAGTTTGCGCATCGGCATCATTGAACATGGGTGAGATGGAGTCCTTGGAACCCTTTGAATTTTCAGATATGGTTTCCTTTGATGCGGGATATTTGTCAGGGTTTTATGCGGATTGTTATGATGAAAATCAGGATCAGATATTGGAGCAGGCGAAATTCAGGGCGCAGTTGCGTTTTGATGAGGAGATGGAAAAGGCTGTCTATAAGAGCAAAATTACATCATTTGCGATGGATGTACACCGCAGGCGCAGTCCTAAATCACCGGATATCACTGTTGAAAGGGTCTATTATGCGCTGATGCCGGTTTGGTTTTTGACTTTTCGCTATCAGGGGGAAGTGTTCACGGTATTAGTGAATGGGCAAACCGGAAAATTTGCGGGAAATCTTCCTGTGAAAAAGTCTTTGGCAGTCTTACTATTTGTTTTCGTAGCGCTTCTTTTTGCGGTGCCAAATTTTGTAGTAGGCGTGATGTTTTATTATTCAATCCTTTACAACCCGTGGCTGGGAATTGGCGGTTTAGCAGTATCGTATGGACTGTTTCTGGCCGCATGTCTTTTGGCGGGAAATATCAGAAGATGGCAGTTAGAGGTGGGAATGGCGTTTACGAAGGCTAAAAGGACACAGGAATTTGTAGAGGAAAGGCAGGAAGTATAATGGAACCGGGTACCGTAATATTTGCAATGATTTTCAGCGTGGTAGTGAGTTCTACTTGTGCATATGCGATTGTGCCAAATGTGCTTGCCCGTACCAATAAGATGGGAGATTCTAAGACGGGCTTAAAATATACTGACTATACGGAGTACAGGATGCACGCTATCAGACAGCGTAAAATGAGTGAGAGAGCCATGGAAAAAGAAATAAAAAAATTAAATCAATAGGAGGTCTTTGGTCATGAACAATTTACCGAAAGTAAAAGTGGGAATTGTGGCGGTAAGCCGCGACTGTTTTCCGGAGAGTTTGTCCGTAAACAGGAGAAAAGCGTTGGTGGAAGCATACACTGCAAAGTATGCTTCAGAGGATATTTATGAATGTCCCGTGTGTATTGTGGAGAGCGAAATCCACATGGTGCAGGCGCTGGACAGCATCAAGGATGCAGGCTGTAACGCTCTGTGTGTCTATCTGGGCAATTTTGGACCGGAGATTTCAGAGACCCTTCTGGCAAAGCATTTTGATGGTCCCGCCATGTTTATTGCGGCTGCGGAGGAGAGCCAGAATGACCTTGTGGGCGGAAGAGGAGACGCTTACTGCGGAATGTTAAATGCAAGCTATAATCTGAAACTACGCAATGTCAAGGCATATATTCCGGAAAATCCCGTGGGAACTGCTGCGCAGTGTGCGGAAATGATTCATGAATTTCTGCCCATTGCAAGGGCTGTTGTAGGATTACGGGATTTAAAGATTATTTCCTTTGGCCCGCGCCCTCTGAATTTCCTTGCCTGCAATGCACCCATTAAGCAGCTCTATAATCTGGGAGTGGAAATCGAGGAAAATTCTGAGCTGGATTTGTTTGAAGCCTTCAAGAAGCATGAGGGGGATCAGCGGATTCCGGAAAAGGTAAAGGAGATGGAGGAGGAACTTGGGGCAGGAAACTTAAAGCCCGGCATTCTGCCCAAGCTGGCCCAGTATGAACTTACCCTTTTAGATTGGGTGGAGGCACATAAAGGATATCGCAAGTATGTGGCAATCGCCGGAAAATGCTGGCCGGCATTTCAGACACAGTTTGGCTTTGTGCCCTGCTATGTGAACAGCCGTCTCACCGGTATGGGGATTCCTGTTTCCTGCGAGGTGGATATTTATGGCTGCCTGAGTGAGTTTATCGGTTTTTGCGTCAGTCAGGATACTGTAACTCTGTTGGACATCAACAATACGGTTCCCGATGATATGTATGCAGAATCCATTAAAAATAAATTCCCTTATGAGGACAATGATGTGTTTATGGGATTCCACTGCGGGAATACTAGTTCTAAGAAGCTTTCCTTCTGCAATATGAAATATCAGATGATTATGGCCAGAAATCTGCCGGAAGAGGTGACACAGGGAACTTTGGAGGGAGATATCCTTCCCGGGGACATCACTTTTTACCGTCTGCAATCCACTGCTGACTGTAAACTGCGGGCTTATATCGCACAGGGAGAAGTGCTTCCCGTGGCTACGAAATCCTTTGGAAGCATCGGTGTGTTTGCCATTCCGCAGATGGGGCGTTTCTACCGTCATGTGCTGATTGAGAAAAATTATCCTCATCATGGCGCAGTGGCTTTCGGACATTATGGAAAGGCATTATACGAGGTATTTAAGTATGTGGGTGTGCCCGTGGAGGATTTGAATTTTAACCAGCCTGCGGGAATGATGTACCCGACGGAGAATCCCTTTAAGGCATAAAAAATCCGGCTGTCAGCAGACTGCCGGAGAATACAAAAGACGAAGAACTGTCATATTATGAATGGATGCCGGATGTATGAGCGGCTGAAACATCATAATGTGGCAGTTTTTTGGTCAGGTAATGATAATCTGATTTTCAATGAGAACGCTGAAAATTTATATTTCCGTATCGTCTACATCGGCCGCAACGGCAGATACAACGGAAGAAACCACTGCAATCACTACAGCAAAAATGATAATAAGCATACCGCCTGCTAATATAACAAACATCATGAAAACACTCCCTTTCTTGCGTGATAGCTAAATTATAGCAGAAATTCTGAGAAAAAACAATGGAATTTTGGTATAACATATAAATGACAAAGTTAGATTTTTATAAATTTTTAGTGGATTTGTATATAAAACAATGGAAAAAATAAACAGAATAAGGTATAATAAAAAAAAAGCACATTTTACCATGACAAAAGACAGAAAAAGGTATTTGTGATAGAGGGAAGCCTATGGGTTATCAAAAAGCAAGAGAAGATGTCATAACTGAATCTCCCATGACCACGGAAGAGGGAAAAGAGGAATTATATCAGTATTCCTTGAAGAGAATGGAAGAGGTAAAGAATGAGAACAATAACAGTACTCTTACAGGCCTGCCCAATCTCCGATATTTCTTTTATTTGTGCGGGGAGATGATCAAAGAGAATCCAGACAAAAAGTTTGGTGTGATTGTCATGGATATTTCTCAATTCAAGGCAGTCAATGAATTCTGCGGCCGTAAAGAAGGCGACCGTATGCTGAAATTTATTGGTATGTGTTTTAAGGATTGGGAGAAGGAGCGTCCGCTGACCTATGCTTGTCATTTGAGGGCGGATAATTATGCGCTGTGTACATCTTATGAGAATGAGGAAGAACTTGCAGACATTGTGAAAGATATCAAGGGAAAAATAGATACCTTTCCTTTTGCCTATAAGGTGCTGCCCTCTTTTGGAATAGCAGCCTCTACAGAGTCCAGACCCTCTGTCAGTTATATGAAGGACTGTGCCACCGTGGCAATGAACAGTATCAAGGGGAAATATTTTGCAACCTATGCCTTTTTTGATGCGGCCATGCGCAAGCAATTGTTTTGGGAGAAGCAGGTAGAGAATGACATTGTCGCCGCTATGGAAAATAATGAGATTGTACCCTATATACAACCCAAAGTGGACATGGCTACCGGCAGAATAGTGGGCGGAGAAGCGCTGGTACGGTGGATATCTCCTGAGAAGGGGATGATAAGCCCTGGAGCATTTATCCCGGTATTAGAAAAAAATGGTTTTATTATCAATGTGGATGAGTATATCTGGCAGCAGATTTTTGAGTATCAGGGACAATTGAAAAAGGCGGGGAGAACGCTGGTGCCCATTTCCGTCAATGTATCCAGAGTGCACGCTTATGACAAAAACCTGTGCGACACTCTGCGCAATTTGAGACAACAATATGAAGTGCCAGAAGATTATACGATTTTGGAGCTGACGGAAAGCGCGTTTTTGGCAGATGAAGACAGGATGTTCCGGCGTATGAGTGTGCTTCGGGAACAAGGATTTAAGATTTCCATGGATGATTTTGGAACAGGCTATTCTACCATGAATATGCTGAAGACCCAGCCTATGGATGAAATCAAAATGGATAGAGAGTTTATTCTGGATTTGGAAAATGACAAGAGCAGAATTATTCTGGAATATACCATCAATATGCTTTTGGCCTTAAATGCCAAGATTGTGATAGAGGGAGTGGAGACGGAAGAGCAGAAAGAATTTCTCTTAAAATGTGGATGTCGCATTGCCCAGGGATACCTGTTTTACAGGCCCATGCCTGTGAAAGAATTTGATGAGCTTCTGCGCAGACAGGAAGAAAATACATGATTTCATAACCAGAGCGCCTTGTGGGTGGAAGGCTTTACAAGCAATGTAAAATCCTGAAATTTATTTTTTGGGACTTGACAGAATGATAAAAACGGTGTAAATTGATAATTACTTAGTAAGCGGAGTGTTTACTGAGCATCTATTTATCAAGACCGTTTCGGTCAAGTTACCAATTAATAACTTTCAGGATTTTTGTTTTAGTCTGTTTTTTGTACTTATTTTTCGGAAATTTGCGCGCATTTCAGGAAGGAGTAAGGGACTAAGGCAAAAGTGCTGATGTACAGGAGGGATGATGAAGACAGAAATTGTGACAGGCAAGAGGAGAATTTCTGTGGAGGAAGGGCTGCAGAGTCTGGTAAATGATTATATTACTCAGAAGCAGGCTTCTCTGATACAGATGAAGAAAGGAATTTTGGGAAAGGAGGAATTTTTAGAGGAGGCGGCACAACATATAAAGCTCCATTATTCTGTGGACAGGAAGCAGCAGGAGCAGATTGTGAAGGCCTTTGAACAATATATTTTTGGGTATTCCAGATTATCGCCTCTGATTGATGATCCGGAGATATCGGATATACGCATTATCAGTTATGACTGTATCCGCATAAAGAGAAAGGGCAGGCGCATGGATGCGGGGATTGCCTTTTTGGACGAGAAGGAATACAGGCAGTTTATTGATTACATTGCGACCAAAAATCAGGTTAACACATCTCATCTCAACGCCATTCAGCGATTTACGGACATAGAAAGCCATCCGGACTTTATTCTGCGTTTTACGCTGTCCATGCCCCTTGTGAACACTTACAATCAACCATATTTATGCATTAGAAAAGTTCCCAAAGCATTTCCTCAGATTGGGGAATTAGTTGAGAGGGGAATGTGTGAAAAGGAGACGGCGGAGCTGCTGGTCAAAAGATTCAGACAGAATTCTACCTTAATCTGCGGCGGCAATTCTTCCGGAAAAACCACACTTTTGAATGCCTTAAAGGAAACTTTGCCGGATGATATGGCAATTCTTGTGGCACAGCAAGCGGACGAACTGACCACAAAATTTCATCCGGATATGATGTTTTTGCATTCCCTGCCAAGCGTGGCGGAGAGTCAGGTGAATTACGATTTAAAGCACATCAGCATTGCGGGACTGACTATGGATGTGGACTTTTTCATTGTGGGTGAAGTAAAGGGGGATGAGGCGCTGTATCTTTTGAATGCAGCCTACACAGGACAGATATGTGCGGCGACTATTCATGCGCCTTCTGCGGACAGGGCGCCTGATAAATTGGTGGATTATGCCATGTATGGAAGCAGATATTCCAGAGATGAGCTGATGAAAATGATGGATTGTTTTAAGACTCTTGTGTTTATGGAGCATTACAAGGTAAAGGAGATTTTTGAGTGCAAGGGCTGGAATGAAAAAAGGAGGGAACTTGCCTATGAGCGTATTTATTAAAGAAGGAATTATTTTTATCTTGTTGCTTCTTGGGTTTTTCCTGCTGTTTTGGCGTATCAGGTGGCTGACTCTGATTACCGGACTGCTCAGGCAGACGGGGAAAAATATGGAGGAGGCTGCCAGATTAAGGCTTTTGGAAAACCGAAAGAGGCTGCTTGCTATAGAGAAGGAAAATTCTCTGTGGATCCGATTGGAACAGGAACTTAAATATAGCGGATTCAAGCGCAAGTTTCCGGCACTTACGGCTGAAAGGTGGATTTTAGGAAATCTTGTGGCAGGGGTTTTGCTCTTTCTGTTCCTGACTGCGTTTTGGAATTGGAAGGGAGGTCTCTTGGGAGCAGCCATAATGTTTGGCGGGGAATTTCTGGTAATACAGGCATACAAAATGCAAGCAATGAAATCAGTAAATGAAAACCTTCTGAAATTTCTTGATTTTCTGGGAAACTATAGCATCACTGCCGGCGAGGTCACCGGAATTTTTCATCAGATTAGCAGATATATGGAAGAGCCTCTAAAGAGCGCATTGGAGGAGTGCTGTTATGAGGCGCAGACTACTGGGGATACCGGTCTTGCCTTGCTGTCCATGGCGGAAAAGATTGAACATCCCAAGTTCAGGGAGCTTGTGCGGAATATGGAGATTAGTCTGCGGTATTGTGCCGATTTTACCACATTAGTAAGAAACAGCAGGAGGAGTATGAGGGATTATCTGAAGCAGAGGGAAGAGAGAAAGAGTATGATTCGGGAGGCTGCAATCAATATGACGCTGCTTCTGGGAATGTCGGCATTTGTGTTTTTAGTTGTGGACAGGCTGATAGAGGTATCCATATGGACGATTCTCATAAGAACCTTCCCGGGGCAGGCAGCCCTTGTGCTGCTAGGCATTATATTCTGTTTGTTTCTGGGACAGGTGTACCGTATACAGGCATAAAAAGAAAGGAGCGGGGCAGGAAATGGAAGAGAAAAATATTTTGTTATGTCTGAAGCTTTTGCCTTATGGGACTATGTCTCTGTGCATGATTTGGATTCTCGCTTTGTGCAGACAGCATCCCAGACTGTTGATTTTGCACAAATATGAAGAATTTTCGGGATTGCTTAAGGGAAAGGCCAAAAGAAGCAGCTGGTATCGACAGACGGGAGAAATGCTGCAAAGAAACGGTGCTGCTTTTCATTATGGAAAATGGATAAATCCTGAAAGATTCCTCGTGTTAAAAGTAGTTGCGGCGGCTTTGGGATTTATAATATGCATTAAAATTTCCCTGTTTGGTTCGGTGTGCGCAGGGCTGTGTCTGTATCTGATGCCGGGAATATTGCTGCATTATTTCAACAAGAAAGATAATGAAAAAATGCTTCCGGAGATTAAGCTGGTATATCAGGCGATGAGTATGCAGATTCAGGCGGGCATTTATGTGACGGATGCGCTTACTGAGTGTTATAGCGGTGTACGCGACAGCAGGCTTAGGCAGGCGCTGTTGAATCTTGCGGGGGATATTGTCATGAAAGGGGATACCGCCTTGGCGCTGGAAACCTTTCAGGCGCAATTTGATAATCGCTATATTGACTCTTTATACATCACTATTTTGCAGGCATTAGAATCCGGTCAGGCGGTGGAGTTGTTGAATGATATAGGAGAACAGCTTAAGGATATGGAGACGGCAATGTTAGAAAAACGGAAAGGAAATTTGGACAGAAGTATTACATTTTATCAGCTGGGGATTCTTGCGGCGGTGCTGGGAGTGGCATTGTACGCCTGTGTGTCCCATATGCTGAGCAGGGCGTTGCTATTGTAGTCGAACAAACAACATAAGAACAAAAGATACAGGAGGAAAATGAGATGAAGAATAGAATCAATTTTGTAACGGATATGTTTTTGAAGAGAGGAATGCGTAAGGAACCGGGAATTGACGGTATTTTGGTGACAGTGGGACTGTGTATTATTGCGCTTCTGCTCTGTGTGGTTATGAAAGACAGCCTTAGCGGATTTATTAAAACCATTGTGCAGGAAATGACGGACAAGGCAAGTACCATCCTGAGCGGAAATTCTTTACAAGGGGGAGGATTATGAAAAAAGGGAACGCTCTGGGTAAAAGCAAGGGAAATGTAGGAGATCTTATGGGAACAGGGCTTTGCATATTGGCAATGACGGCGGTCATGGGAGCTTATCTGGACAATGTGGAGCTGATACAGCAAAAGAGTCATGTGGGACAGCTTGCGCGAAATTATATTCTGAAAATGGAGACAGAGGGAGGCATGATGCCAGAGGACAGAATCATGCTTATGCAGGAACTGGATGATATCGGGATAACGGACATTGACCTTAGCGGAACCACCTTTGGGGAGACAGAATATGGCGGAAGGATTTCCTTGAATATCAGGGGAAAGTTAAAAGGAGGGTATAAATTTGAGGAGAGCAGGGTTTCCACTGCCAAAAATTGATGATAGAGGACAGGCAGAATGGGCAGCAGGACTGTTTATGATTCTTTTTCTAGCCATTTTGTTATGCGGAGAGTTACAGATAGAAGCTTATAGAGCATCTTCGCAGTATTTAGAAGATGCTCTTGCGGCATCCAATCTGGCATCGGCGGTAATTGATGTAGAGGAGTATGGTATCTCTGGTCTGCTGCTAATCAAAGATCCTGCACAAGCTTTTGAATTGTATCAGGAAGCCCTGAAAGAAAATCTGGGGCTGGATGAAGGATGGCAATCTTCAAATAAGGGACTGATATCCGGTTCGGTGAAAGTGGAGCAGTATATCGTGTATAATGTGCGGGGAAAGCAAGTGTCTGTACATGCTCTGACAATGGACGGAGAGATGGAAGACAGCACGGGAATTTTGGGGGAGCTGAGAGCGCCTAACGGTGTACTGATTGAATCCACAGGCATTTATAGCGAGATATCGTTTCCTGTGGAAGGTTTTTTAGGGGTATTGGCACAGGCGCATAAAGGAAAGCTTGTGGATATCAAGAGTACCCCAAATTTCTAATCCAATTAGAATAATTTCAAAAACTAATAAAAATATGAAACTATTGGGAGGCGTAATAGAGAAAATTATGGGAAAAGATAAAAAAACTACAAAGGCAGCATTCTGGGTGGGATGCATTGCGGCAGCTTTTATTGCTTCCATAGCGGTGTTCGCAGTAATGCTGCAAATGGAAAAAGAAGTACTGACAAATTATGAAAAGGGGAAGATTTATATAGCATCCAAGGAGATTCCCAAAGGGCAGGTCATCACAGAAAAAAACGAGAAGGAATATCTGCAGCAGATGGAATTGGATGTGAATTGTATTCCGGATACGGCTTTAAGCGAAGCGTCCCAGATAACAAAGCTTGCGGCAGGCTGTAATATTGAAAAGGGAGTGCTGCTTACTACAGGAATGTTTCGGGAGCAGAATACTATTATTGCCGGTATGGAAGAACCTGTCATTGCCGGATTTAGGGCGGAGGATGCCTATCAGGTGGCAGGAGGCGTCCTGCGGGCAGGCGATTGTATTCACATATATCATGTAGATGAGGAAGGAAAAGCCAAGCTGAAATGGAGCGATATTACCGTCCAGCAGGTGTTTGACGGGTCCGGGCGCAGCATCAAAAATGGAGATGAGGATACTTGTGCCCAGAGGGTCAATATCTATATTGATAAACCGGATGTGGAGGAATTCTATAGTGAACTGAAATCAGGTTCTTTAAGGGTGGTAAAGGTATGCGATTGATGCACAAAGCAGCAGGGCTGCTATTAATGGTGCTGTTGTCCGTTTTTTTGGCGGAGACAAATGTTCAGGCAGGAAATATGGATGCTAGTCCTTATGTTACTTTCAGCCCAGATGGAAAGGCTTGGACCACCAATGCCGGAGACAGAAAATATACCTGGTATGAAAAGGGAACCACCGTAGATACGGGAATTATATCCTCGCTGCGTTCGTTAAGGCAGGGGGAACATTATTACAAAGCGCCCAGAAGTGGTACGATTCCCATAGGGGAATGGAAAGTAGTATATCCTACAGGCATATGCCTTCATGATGATTATCCAGGGCAGGCATCGGAATGGCATGGTGTTCAATTCGGGAGAAAAAAGTGTTTTAAATATTATTATTCAGGATGGTTTGCATATTGTGCAGACTGTGGGGAGCTTATAGTAAAAAGGTTTCACTATATGAGCCGGGAGGCTGCGGAGACCATCCGCTATCTGGATGCCGGCACAGGGCTGGATTACTATTATCTTTGCCCATGGTGCGGCAATCTGGAAATGGGAAGCGGAACTCCGCCCCATATGTGCAGTGCCATTTCATGGAACAGATATAAGGTGCGATATGATGTGAATACTCAGGAGCGGTATGGAGGATATATGCCGGACAGCATTCATATGTATAACGATGCAACGGAATATGAGGGGGAGGAAGTGACGCCGCTGCAGTATCTGACGCTGAATGCATACAGTCGGATAGGATATGAATTTGCCGGATGGAATACTATGCCCGATGGAAGCGGAGATTCCTATGCAGACGGTGCAAGAATTTATAATCTGACGGATGAAAATTATACCATGGGAAGTGCGGAAAGCCAAGGGGTAGTTACCTTGTATGCAATGTGGAGACCCACTTCCAATATGTTGACGTTACATCTCAATGGGGGAAGCTATGACGGCAGGGAGGGACTCAGCGTGACCGGGAAGTATGGGGAGAGCTATACTGTGGACGACAGCAGGGTCACGGCGCCCTCTGGCTGCAAGATTTCTTTTGAGACAAACGGTGGAGAACAGATTGCACCTGTTACTGTTTCGCAGCATTTTAAATCCTGGCAGATGAAACAGCCCTTTCAAGGACGGTTTCAGAGCGGAGTATATCGTTTTTTGGCGCCTGACGGAACGGAAGATGTACTGAGCGCTTCTTATGAGCCGGACGCCGTAAAGCTGCCGGAAGCGGTATTTACAGGGAAATCCTTTGGCGGATGGTATTACGATCCGGAATTGAAACATCTTGCAGGCGAAGCAGGGGATTTTCTTATTTTTGATCAGGATACCACCTTATATGCTGAGTGGGTCGATTTAAGGCTATGGGCGCAGACAAACTACAACACAGAGGACGGAAAAGGAGCAGTAGATTTAAGCTGGATTCAGCCGGATGCAAAAGCTAAAACTTATATGATATATCAAAGCAGGGATGGTAAGAATTATACCAGAATCAACAGTGCCGATTATATCAGCAATGACAGTAGGGTCAGCGAAACCTATGAGTATCTTCACAGCGGGGAAACTTATACTGTGCCCTATACCGGATTTTATGAGCTTACGGCAGAAGGGGCAGCCGGCGGCGATTATGGGGAATATTCAGGAGGAAAAGGCGGCAGAGTAACCGCTAAAGTCTGGCTTGACAAAGGAGAAGTCATTTCTTATGCCATAGGAGGCAAAGACGGAGGCAATGGGGGTGGCATGGGAAGTGATTTCGCAAACGGTGGAGGCCGCAGCGTCATATCCACAGATAAAAAAGGAGTTGTGCTGATAGCAGGCGGGGGCGGAGGCGCTTCTTCATTAGGAAACGGAGAAAGCGGCGGCAGTCTTTTGAGTCTCAGAAACGATTTGGAATGGCGGGGTAAGGACGGATTGGCAGGCGGCGGCGCCGGAGAAGTGGGAGGCAATGCCGGAGAGCTTATATTGCACCGACATACGGAGGACTGTTATCAGGGGACAAATATAGATATTCTGACAGAATATGCTGATTATCAGATATCTCGTAGGGAGTATGAGGATGATGAGTATGAAATAAACATTCTGCAATATGGCAGTATTGAGAAACTGATTCCCGTACAAGGATCGGCGATATTAGATGTTGAATTGCTGCAGGGGATGCAATATGGAGGTGATTTTGACCACAATGACATTGCCAAAAGTTATATGGCTGTTTATAACCAAGCAGGAGAATGCTTGTTTTATAAAGATGGGGGTAAAGGTAATGATTATTTTGTGGAAATTGGTAATGATTATGGCTTTACTGCAACGAACGATCCTAATTTTAAGGGGTCATGCCTTACATGGGGTTCTCCAGCTGAAAGATACTATATTGTCAAAGATGAAAACAATGTGATAGTGGAGCAGAGTCCCAATTTTCCTCCTCCTTTTATACCTTCTATCGATGGCGGCAGGGAGATGGAAAATGCAAGGCTGTTTGGAGGATCCACATTTTATTCAAGAGGCTCTGTATGGTATGGTACAACAGGAAAGGCATATAAGGAGAAGATTTTGATTCCGGAAGGGACCACCGGCATATATATGATATCTGGATTGTGTGCGAGTCATTATCATTATCCTACAAACCAATTTTGTCAGGTATATTTAGGAGGAAAAAGGCTGGTATGCGGTTATGAAGAAGGTCAGATTGTTTCATCAAAACCTGCATATGGGGGCAGCAATTATATTGATAGGAACGATTGCAGCAGTTATTATTCCGGTGTTGGCGTATGTGAGGGGAATGGAAGGGTGAAAATCGAGTCACAGCAGATTGGGTTTGTATGCGAAACGGAATTAAAAGGGGTAATGGCGCCGGATTTGGCAGCGCCGGATGCTGTGGCAGCTGAAGCAATTTCCAGAGAAGTCATAAATGAAAAAGAAATAAGATTGCGCTGGGATGCCCCGGCAGATCAAGGGACAGGCTATTATCATCAGGCAGAGTCTTATCTGGCAGGGACATCCACACAGTTATGTCGGTCCAATATCACCTATAATGTGTTGACCACGGGTGTTTTGGGTTACTATTATCTGATTGACAATACAGCGTCAACGGAGGTAACTCTTGAAAATGCCGAATTTACACAAAGCTGTAGTCATGAAATTCCGATAGAAAGGGATACTCGGTTTTTTCACATAGCTCCGGTGGACAGGGCAGGGAATCTGGGTAAGACGACACATATTTCTTTGAATCCGTTACAGGATGACTTTCAGTGGAGGCTGTATACCGAAAAGCTGTGTCTGGAGGAAGGAGAGAATGTCTTTCCTGCAGCTGAACCAAATACTTACTATGTGCGAAGTGACGGAAAAACTCCTTTTACCTTAAATTATGCCGCAGGAATGGAAGGGTGGCCAAGAGAGGGCTATTGGTTGAAATATGCAGTTTTTGAAGAGTACAGTCAGGAGAACAGAGCGAAAAATATTCTCACACATAAAGAGAATGGAGCACAGAATGAGGTGGCATATTCCGTGGAAGGATTTCCTCTGCTTACGGTTTATCCATCGGTGGCAGTAACATGGCAGGAAGCATATCGGAAAAAGGCGGTCAGCCAGAAATTTATATTGGATTCGTCCGTGAGCGGCAGAACAATTCATTTGTTTCCCAGAGTGGGAAGCGAGGGAGATTCTCAGAAAATTGTTTATTCGGAATATGATGCCGACAAGAAAAACGGATTGGTATTGATTGCGGATGGAGAGGCTCCGGTGATTCACGGAGTCGAAAATATCGATTTGCCGGAGCTTTTGAATCGTAGTAAGGGAAGCGTGGTGTTGGAGCTGACGGCGGAAGATGCTTTAAGCGGGGTAGCGGATTTTGGTGTAGAAATTGTCAATCAGGATAATTTCATAGAAAAAGCTTATGTTCCGGATGAAGACGGGCATATACAAGTGAATATTACTGTGGATGAACCGGTTTTCAGCGGAGATTTCACGATAACGGCATGGGCGGTGGATCATGTGGGCAATAAAAGAACCGTTTCCGTTGACACAACGGAATTTTTGCTGGAGGCGGAGGTAATAAGGATACTGCCCCCGCATGCCCCCGTATTCCGCCGTGGAGAGAGCGGAATTCTCAAATTTTCTGTGTGGGGATATGCAGATTATGTGGAAGTGGAATTTTCTGAAGAAATACGGGCAGGGAATCCCGAATTAAATCAAGTATTCCATTATGAAGGTCTGCCCGACTATTGCCATGAAGAAGAATTGCAGTTTATGATTCCTCTTGATGCGCCGGAAAATGACAGTTTTACCATTACCGTAAGAGCCTATAAGAAGGACAAAAAGCTGGAGGACTATCCGGCGGTAAGTATCATAGGAGTGCAGGGAACGGTGTTAGATGACATTCGCACCAGACTGCGCTAAAGGAGGGAAGTATGTGTTATGGACAATGCTGATACCTGTAGGCTGTCTTTTGCTGGTGGGCAGACTAGATCAGGAAGAACCCATTGTACCGGAAAAAACACAGTGGCTGGGAATTGTAGTGCTCTGCCTGACCGCAGGATGCTTTATGAGAGCGCTGCATCTTTCCCAGACTGATTTAGAAACAGCGCTTCTGGATATGATTTTGGGCTGTCTGTTGTTTGCCAGCATTACGGATTGGTATATTGGCAAAGCGTATCATTTTATATGGTGGATTGGGATTGCTGCGGCATTTTTGTGTTTTTGCCTCAAAATCGGGCAGTCAGGCAGTTATCATACGGCCGCAGCAGTAATCTCGCTTTTGATATTTGCAGGGCTTCAGCAGGTGCTTTTTGCCGGATTCTATGGCCGGGCAGACTGCCACGCTTTTTGTGTCTGTGCATTTGCTGAGAGCAGTTTCGGAATGGGGATGACAGCATTTTGGGTACATATGGTGCTGGCATTCGGATTATTGATTATTGTGCAGGGAATCCGCGGCAATATAGGAAAATCAGGCTGTTTAAAAGAACCGGTTCCGTTTTTGCCATATATTACGGCTTCTTTTCTGTTAATGCTTTGGCAGTTTAGCTGATTAGGTAATTCATTTACCGATTGAACAACTGATAAAATTTGTGCAAAATTTTCTGATTGAGCAAAATCACGGTTGCATTTTTGCTTAGAAAGTGTTATATTATTTCAAGTTTCAAGTAATTTTTGGCGTATGGAACAATGTGTCAAACAGATAAGGAGCAAGATTGAAAATGAAAAGAAAATTAATTGCGCTTTTATTAATTCTGACAATGGCAGCAGTATCCTTGGGCTGCGGTAAAAAGAGTTCTTCATCCAACAAAACCAGCGATACGAATACCCAAAGCTATGAGCCTCAGGTGAGGTATCCGGATACTGAGGGGTTTGCGGAAGGGTATTGCGGGGATACCATGATGACCTATTTCTTTGAATACATAATAAACAGCGCTTATGTATGTAAGGAATATAAAGGTTATAAGCCGAAGGATGGTTATCAATTGTTAGTGGCTGATATAACTATCAAGAATCCGGGTCATGAAAGTCTGACGATGTATGAAACAGATTTTCAGGTACAGTGGAGCGATGATTCTGAGGATGCTTATGGCTACCCTGTCACTCTTAATATGGAAGATAACGCCGATGTGAAAGGTGATATGCTGCCTAAGGAATATGAGTTGGAAATCAATGAGAGCCGCACCGGCAAGCTGGTATATGAAGTGCCAAAGGATGAGAAGGACTTCTCTATTTCCTATAAGGAATACTTTAATGATGGCACAGAAGGTAATACCTTCTTTGTATACTTTACCGCAAAGAGCAAGTAAGCATTTGTATGGGAGTGACAAAACAAAGATTGTCAAGGGCAGAGTTGACAGGGGTAAGACAGGCATTGTTTTATCCCTGTTTTGCATTATGGTACAGGTGAGCGTATGGGGAGGGCGTTGTGCGGGTTTTGATTTACGTTTCCTGATGGGGACAGAGAGGAGCGATCATGAAATATGTCAAGAGGATTGTTGTTGGTATCATAAGCTTGCCGCTTATTCTCATAGCCTTTTATGTATTATATGAAATTTTTGGAATGTGTGCAAATCATATATCCACATCCCGTCAGACGAAGTTGCTGGTGCATAATCTGACAGAAGCAGTCAGCGATGTGGAAATTACAGACATTTATTCAAAAACAGGGAATACATCGGGAACAGGAAATCATGTGGACTGTTTGACCATTATCACATTTTCCTCAAAACAGTCTATCAAAGAAATCCAAGATAAGATGAGTGAGTATTACGAGTGGAATGAGTGGGGATGTTTTGTGGAAGAACGGGACGGGAGTTATGTTTTTTACTTAAATACATCCGCTCCCTTTGCAGACAATATAGAAGGGCACTAGCAGGTGCATGGCAGGAAATGAGGATTTTATGAAAAAACTTTCAAAATTTATCGGAGACAGGGACTTTTATAAAATGGTATTGCTGATTGCAATTCCCATCATGATACAGAACGGAATCACAAATTTTGTGAGTCTTTTGGATAATATCATGATTGGTCAGGTGGGCACGGAGCAAATGTCCGGCGTGGCCATTGTAAATCAGCTGATTTTTGTGTATAATCTGGGTATTTTTGGCGGTGTGTCCGGAGCCGGAATTTTTACGGCGCAGTATTTCGGACAGGGAAACCATAAAGGAGTGCGCCAGACCATGCGCTTTAAATTCTGGCTGGTGGCGATTATCACGGCTTGTACAGCGCTGCTTTTCTGGACGGGGGGAACCGCACTGATTGGGGCTTATTTAAAGGGAGAGGGCTCCGCCGAAAGTATTGCTGCCACGCTTTTTTATGGTAAACAATATCTGAGAATCATGCTGGCAGGGCTGCCTGCCTTTGCGGTGGTGCAGGCGTATTCTAGTACCCTGAGAGAGTGCGGACAGACCATCCTTCCCATGAAGGCGGGAGTTGCGGCGGTTGCAGTGAATCTGACGCTGAATTATATTCTTATTTACGGAAAAATGGGCGCTCCTGCTTTGGGAGTGTCGGGAGCCGCCATTGCAACTGTGATTTCCCGCTATGTGGAAATGATGATTGTGGTGGTTCAGGTACACCGAAGGAAAAACGAGTATTCCTTTATTACAGGATTATACCGTACTTTAAAAGTACCCAAAGAATTGGTATTTCAGATTATACGGAAGGGAAGTCCGCTTCTTTTAAATGAAACGCTGTGGGCGGCAGGAATGGCAATGCTGACACAGTGCTATTCCGTGCGGGGACTGAATGTGGTAGCGGGCTTAAATGTATGTAACACCATAAATAATGTGTTTAATATTGTGTTTATCGCATTGGGGGATTCTGTTGCCATTGTGGTGGGACAGCTTCTGGGAGCCGGAAAGATGAAAGAGGCAAGGGATACGGACAACAAGATGATTGCGTTTTCCGTGATGTGCTGTACAGGTATTGCCATAATAATGTTTCTCATGGCGCCGCTGTTTCCGAAAATGTATAAGATTAATGATGAGGCAAGACTGCTGGCAAGATATTTCATTATGGCGGCTGCCGTTTTTATGCCTCAGCATGCATTTTTGCATGCCACTTACTTTACCTTGCGCTCAGGAGGAAAAACAATTATCACATTTTTATTTGACAGCGTGTTTATCTGGTGTGTCAGTGTGGTGATTGCATTTGTGCTGACCAGATATACTGCGCTGCCGGTGGTAATAGTATATGTGATGGTGCAGATGGGAGATATCATTAAGAGCGTGATAGGGTTTATTCTGGTGAAAAAGGGCATCTGGCTGCAAAATATTGTGGAATAGATACTTGTGCCCTTATCTTCTTTTTGTTACAATGACTGTTAGTAGTTAGTGTGAAGTTAAAGTAAATTATAAAGCAAAGACAAAGTATCAGGTTAAAATAAAGTATAAAGCTAAGACAAAATATAAAGTTGAGGTAAAGGATTAAGTTAAGGGAAAGCAAAGAGTGAGGAAGCTATGGTTACTATTTCTTTGTGCATGATCGTAAAAAATGAGGAGAGAGTGCTTGCAAGATGTCTGGACAGTGTGGCTGACTTAGTGGAGGAGATTGTGATCGTGGACACGGGTTCCACGGACAAAACCAAGGAGATTGCCGCAAAGTACACTGATAAAATCTATGATTTTGAGTGGATCCACGATTTCAGCGCGGCAAGAAATTTTGCTTTTTCCAAGGCAACTATGGAGTATATTTACTCTGCGGATGCGGACGAGGTATTGGATGAGCCAAACAGGGAGAGATTTCGCATTTTGAAGGACAATCTTCTGCCGGAGATAGAGCTGGTTCAGATGAAATATGGCAATCAGCTGCAATTTGGCACAGTTTATAATTTTGATGAGGAATATCGCCCCAAGCTGTTTAAGAGGAAGCGGGATTTCATTTGGGAGGAGCCCATTCACGAGACGGTGCGGTTATCCCCCATTATTTATGACAGTGATGTGGTTATTACTCATATGCCAGAGCAGAATCATGCAGGCAGGGATTTGGCGAATTTCAGGAAGCAGACCGGACAGGGAGTGAGGCTTTCCAAACGCCTCCACAATATGTATGCAAGGGAGCTTTTTCTGGCGGGAAGCGAGGAAGATTTTGCAGGGGCTGCCGCATTTTTCAGGGAATCGGCAATAGACGAAAGCAGGGATGAGGAGGAATTGGTGGAGGCCTGCCTGGTGGCAGCAAGAGCTGCCAGAATCTCAGGGGATGTGGCAGGATTTTTCAAATATGCCTCCAAGATTATCGCTGGAGAGGGATGTTCGGAAATCTGCTGTGAATTGGGGCATTTTTATGAAGATGCGCAGGACTATACAGAGGCGGTTATCTGGTATTATAATGCCGTATATGAGACGGCGCCTGTGTTGAAAAAGGCGGCGGGAGATGTGGAAGGTCTGGAAGGTTTGATTCGCTGCTATGAGAAGCTGGGACAGCCTGAAAATGCGCAGATTTATCGGGAAGAACTTGAAAAGGCATAAGACCATGTTTTGCGGAAAGGATTGAAAATCAGATGACAAAGTGGGAAGAGAATGTGCGCAGGGTGGTGCCCTATGTGGCAGGGGAGCAGCCCAACAAAGCGAAGATGATAAAATTAAATACCAATGAATGTCCCTATCCGCCGGCTCCCGGTGTGGAAAAGCTGGCGGCGCAGTTAAATTGTGACGCTCTGAGGCTTTATCCAGATGCTAATGTCACTCCTTTGGTGGAGACTCTGGCGGAATATTATGGGGTGAAAAAGGAGCAGGTCTTTGTGGGCGTGGGTTCCGATGATGTGCTGTCCATGGCATTTATGACCTTCTTTAATGGGGACAAGCCTATTTTGTTTCCGGATGTGACCTATTCCTTTTATGACGTGTGGGCGGAGTTGTACCGTATTCCTTATAAAACCTGTGCGCTGGATGAAAATTGGCATCTGCGCCCCGAGGATTATAAGCAGCCAAACGGAGGCATTATTTTCCCGAATCCCAATGCGCCCACGGGACTTTTGGAGCCCCTTACCGTGGTGGAGGATATCATAGCGGCCAATCCGGATGTGGTGGTTATTGTGGATGAGGCATACATTGATTTTGGGGGAGTCAGCGCCCTTTCCCTTTTGGAAAAATATGAAAATCTGCTGGTGGTGCGGACTTTTTCAAAATCCCGTGCCATGGCAGGACTTAGAATAGGATTCTGCATGGGCAGTGAAAAACTGATTGGTTATCTGAATGATGTTAAATTTTCATTTAATTCCTACACGATGAATATGCCCTCTCAGGTATTGGGAGTGGAGGCAGTGCGGGACGATGGGTATTTTAAGGAGATTGTGGGAAAGATTATTGCCACAAGGGAGCGCGTACAGGAGGAGCTTTTAAATCTGGGCTTTACCTTTCCAAAGTCTGACGCCAATTTTATTTTTGCATCCCATAAAAGCGTGCCGGCAAAGGAGATTTTTCAGGCTCTCAGGGAAGAGGATATCTATGTGAGGTATTGGGACAAGCCGAGAATCAACAATTCCCTGCGCATTACCATAGGCACCGATGAGGAGATGGATGCACTGATTGATTTTTTGAAGGTCTATTTAAAGGGAAGAAACTAACCAATCAGGTTAAGGGCAGGCAGTCAAACCCGGTGGTATGAAAGGAAAAAGAAAAATATATAATAATACAGAATAAGAAACGGAGAAAAAATTTATGATTAAGAGTGTTTTAAAGGGTATGGTGATTGGCATTGCAAATATTATACCCGGTGTCAGCGGAGGCACCATGATGGTTGCCATGGGCATTTATGACAAACTGATTCACTGTATTACCCATCTGTTCAGCGAGTTTAAAAAGAGTGTGCAGTTTCTGCTTCCCATTGCTGTGGGCATGGGAATTGCCATTGTTGCCAGCGCCTTTGGGCTGGAGTATCTGTTTGGTAATTTTCCCATTCAGACCAATCTTCTTTTTGTGGGATTGATTTTGGGAGGACTTCCCGCTATCTGGAAAAATGTCAAGGGCAACAGTATCAAAATCGGACATATTGCAGTTTTTCTGATTTTTTTGGCATTTGTATTGGCAATGGCTTTTATGAAGGGAGAAGGAGCCGCTGCGGATTTAAGCTTTAGTGTTTTAAATGTCCTCAAGATTTTTGGAGTGGGAGTCATTGCATCGGCCACCATGGTGATTCCCGGGGTCAGCGGTTCTATGGTGCTGTTGTTGATGGGGTATTACAATCCGGTTATCGAGTCCATCAGCAACTTTATCCGTGCGCTGGCTGCCTTTGATATGAATGGTATTTTGGCAGGCTGCGGTGTATTGATTCCCTTTGGACTTGGCGTGGTGGCAGGTATCTTTGCTATTGCCAAGCTGATTGAAATTATTTTTGAGAAATTCCCCCTATATGCTTATTGGGCCATTATCGGGCTGATTGTGGCTTCTCCGGTTGCTATTATTGCCGTGGCAAATCTCCCGGCAATCACTATAGTCAGTGCAATAACGGGTGTTATTGCACTCGTTGTGGGATTTGTAATTGCCATGAAGCTGGGCGAGTAGCGTAAAGCGAAAGAGGAGGGAAAACGATGTCATTATTTGACCGTTTTAAGAAAAAGTCTACAGCTGACCTATGGCCCCAGCCTCCTGAGGCAGATACGATGTGTCTGTTGCTTATGGATAGGGTTCTGGAGGATATAGCCCCAGCAGCTGATGGGTTAAAGGCCATCTTCGGCAATCAGGCAGTCAGCGAAGTAGATTACAGCCATCCCCGGGTTCCGGCATTTACCATCACCATTGAGGGGTTGGAGTTTTGGTGTTCTTATCTGCCCATGCCGATTCCAGCAGATACGGCCGATATCCCTTTGGCTACACAGCATAGTTTTCTTCTTACCGATGAGGAGAAGCAGGCTTTTATAAGCCATCAATCCTTTTGGATGCTGGCTCAAAAGGGAGGGGGAACTTCCTTGGAGGCAAAGCGCAGGACGTGTTGGATATTTTCCATACTTTGTGCTGCTTTGCTAGAGCAGGAGGGTGCGGTTGGCATGAATATCGTTGGCAGGGGTGGTATTTTAGTCAGTAAACGTCATTATCTCCAGCAGAGAGAGATGATGGAGGGTAAACAACCGGACAACGATGAGGGATATTTTCCTGTGCCACTTTGGGTGTGGGTCTATGGGACCTATCAGGAAAAAACACCTGTTATACGGACTATGGGATTGAAGGATTTCGGACTCCCGGAGTTGGGCTTTTATAATCCCAAGAAATTTAATACGGGAGAACTGTTGGACTTTCTTTACTCTATGTCCTGTTTACAGATTACGGGCCGCCAGCTTTACCGCAATACTGCATTAATTCCTTTGGATGAGAAAACGGAAGTAGTCTGTAAGGAGGATGGCGAGGTGCTGTTCTTCTTTGGAGCTTAGAGGTGTGAAAACATTGGTTTTGAAATGATGAGGAGGCAGTTGTATGGCGGCATACGAAGATTTTGCATATGTGTATGATGAGCTGATGGATAACACTCCTTACGAAAAATGGTGCGAGACGATTGTAGAATTTATCGAGCAGTACGGGGTGTCGAAACCAGAGAGGAATGCCGGAGATTTATTGGATTCCGAGCGGAATCTGGTGCTTGATTTAGGCTGCGGCACGGGCACCTTGACGGAGCTTTTATATCAAAAAGGATATGACTGTATCGGCGTGGACAATTCGGAAGCCATGCTGGACATTGCCATGAAGAAAAAGGAAGAAAGCGGGTCGGAAATCTTGTATCTGCTGCAGGATATGAGAGAATTGGACCTTTACAGTACCGTGGGTACGGTAATCAGCGTTTGTGATTCTTTAAACTATATTCTGGAAGAGGAGGAGCTGCTTCAAATTTTCCGGCTGGTAAAGAATTATTTGTATCCGGGGGGCATCTTTGTCTTTGATTTCAATACGGATTATAAGTATCGCGAAGTGATTGGGGATGCTGTGATAGCGGAAAATAGAGAGGAATGCAGTTTTATCTGGGAAAATTATTATGATTCGGAAGGGCAGATTAACGAATATGACCTTACGATATTTGTAAGAGAAGAGGGCCGGGAAGAGCTTTTTCGGAAATTTACGGAGACTCATTTGCAGAGGGGTTATACTTTGCAGCAGATGGAGAATCTGGCAGAGCAGGCGGGTATGAACATTGTAAAGGTTTTGGATGGGGATACCGGGCAGGAAGTGAATGAGGAAAGCGAGAGGATAATTATGGTGCTTAAGGCGGATTGAGGAAGCGGAAAGGATATATGAGATGACGGATTATATGGTTCGTGCCACGGCAGCGAATGCACAGATACGTGCCTTTGCCTGTACCACAAGAGGTGTTGCGGAAGCTGCCAGAAAGGCACATAATACCACGCCTGTCATGACGGCGGCGCTGGGCAGACTGTTAAGTGCCGGGGCCATGATGGGTTGTATGTTAAAAGGGGAAAAAGATTTATTGACCTTGCGTATTAAGGGGGACGGCCCGGCGGGTGGTCTTACCGTGACAGCGGATTCCAGCGGAAATGTGAAGGGATATGCAGATATGCCGGCGGTACTTCTTCCGCCGAAGCCAAACGGCAAGCTGGATGTATCAGGAGCCATAGGAAACGGTTTTTTGCGGGTTATTAAGGATATGGGGTTAAAGGAACCCTATGTGGGACAAACTGAATTACAGACCGGAGAGATTGCGGAGGATTTGACCTATTATTTTGCCGCATCAGAACAGGTGCCTTCCGGCGTTGGCTTGGGAGTGCTTGTGGACAGGGATTACACGGTAAAACAGGCAGGGGGGTTCATTGTGCAGATTATGCCCTTTGCAGAGGAAAGCGTGATTGATCATTTGGAAAAGAATCTACAGAATATAGAATCAGTAACTTCTATTTTAGACAACGGAAAAACACCAGAGCAGCTGCTGGAAATTTTATTAGAGGGCATGGACATTGAAATTACAGACAAGCTGCCGGTGGCATTTGCCTGTAACTGCAGTAAGAGCCGGATTGAGAAGGTACTTACCAGCATAGGCAGGGAAGAATTAAAGGAAATGATTGATGACGGAGAAGCCATAGAGGTCAACTGTCATTTTTGTAATACCAATTATAGTTTTAGTGTTGAGGAGCTTTTGGAGATTTACCGAAAGGGGCAGAAGCCCGGTATGGAGGATTAGTATGAAGCATGGATTTATTAAGGCGGCGGCCGTCACACCCAAAATCAAGGTGGCTGATACGGAGTATAATGCCCGGGCAGTGTGCGAAAAATTGGAGGAAGCATATGGGCATGGCGCAAAAATCATAGTATTTCCGGAATTATGCCTTACCGGCTATACTTGTGAAGATTTGTTTTTGCAGAGTGTGCTCTTAACAGAAGCCAAAAAGGCGCTTTTGCAGGTGAGAGAAGCAACTCAGGGAAAGGACGCCTTAGTCTTTGTGGGACTTCCTTTGGAAAAATCAGGAAAGCTTTATAACGTGGCGGCGGTATTGCAGAATGGGGCAATTTTAGGCTTCGTTCCCAAAGCCAATATTCCAAGCTATAATGAGTTTTATGAGGGACGCCACTTTACTCCGGGAAATGAATCGGCAGAATGTGTGTGTTTTGACGGAGAAGCAGTTCCCTTTGGGACCAAGATTCTGTTCCGGTGCAGTAATATGCCGGATTTGGTGGTGGGCTGTGAAATCTGTGAAGACTTGTGGGTGGCGGAGCCGCCGGGAACCGGTCATGCTCTGGCAGGAGCTACAGTGTTAGTCAATCTGTCAGCCTCCAATGAGGTAGTGGGGAAGGACGAGTACAGGGAGCTTTTGGTGAAATCAGCCAGCGCAAGGCTTTTGTGCGCCTATGTCTATGCATCGGCGGGGGAAGGCGAGTCCACGCAGGATTTAGTGTTTGGCGGACATAATCTCATTGCGGAAAATGGCACCATTTTGGCTCAGGCAAAACATTTTACCCCAGAGTGTGTCTATGGGGATGTGGATGTACAGAGGATGAACGGCGAGAGAAGGCGAATGAGCACTTTTCAGGAGAGAGAGGATCTTTCTTATCATGAGGTGGAATTTGCTTTACGGCAGGAAGAGACAAAGCTTGACCGTACTTTCAATCCTTATCCCTTTGTACCCTCGGATGAGGCCACCAAAGCCAGACGGTGCGAGGAGATTTTGTCCATACAGTCCTATGGGCTCAAAAAGCGCTATGAACATACAGGCTTAAAGGCGGCGGCGCTTGGTATTTCCGGCGGGCTGGATTCCACGCTGGCGCTTTTGGTGACGGTGAAAACTTTTGATATGCTGAAGTTGGACAGAAAAGGGATTCTGGCAGTGACCATGCCCTGTTTCGGTACCACGGACAGAACCTATGACAATGCCTGCAAGCTTGCAAATACGCTGGGAGTGACCTTAAAGGAAGTGGATATTAAAGAATCCGTAACCCTGCATTTTAAGGATATTGGGCAGGATATGGATAAGCATGATGTGACTTATGAGAATGGACAGGCAAGGGAGAGAACTCAGGTGCTTATGGACATGGCAAATCAGGCAAATGCTCTGGTTATCGGTACAGGAGATATGTCGGAACTTGCTCTTGGCTGGGCAACCTATAATGGGGATCATATGTCCATGTACGGCGTAAATGCCGGAGTGCCCAAGACTCTGGTACGACATTTGGTGAAATATTATGCGGATAACTGCGGAAATGCAGAGCTCAAGACAGTTTTGGAGGATGTGCTTGATACGCCAGTAAGTCCTGAACTGTTACCGCCCAAGGAGGGCGTCATTTCCCAGAGAACGGAGGAATTGGTAGGACCTTATGAACTCCATGACTTTTTCCTTTATTATATGCTTCGTATGAGCTTTGCCCCGGATAAGGTGTATCGTCTGGCATTGCAGGCGTTTGGCGGGCTTTATGACGAGGAAACCATATTGAAATGGCTTAAGACTTTTTACAAGAGATTTTTTGCACAGCAGTTTAAGCGTTCCTGTCTGCCGGATGGACCCAAGGTGGGAAGCGTGGCAGTGTCCCCCAGAGGGGACCTGCGCATGCCTTCCGATGCTTGTGCTCATATCTGGTTAAAGCAGCTTGAGCAGATGGATTAATTGCCAGCAGCACTGTTTTGTGCAGTTTCAATGGCAGCTTTTTCCAGAGAACGGTTAATTGCCTCTAAGAGTACCAGAGAAGTATACTTATTTTCTGTAGAATAGGTGACAGGGTCAAGGGACTGACTCTGTAAAACCTGTTCACAGATGGAATCGAAAGTAGGCTGTAAAAGAGGATACATGGTGGTAACGGATTCATTCAGGTTCAGCAGTTGGATGGAGGAAATGTGGTTTTGGTCAACAATGACCTCCACATTAACTGATTCTCCGCCAAGAACCAATTCCGTAGTATAAATGCCGGGTATGTAGACTGCTGCAGTGGAAACTGTGGTATCATTGGAAGCTCCTTCCAGGGGAGTGTTGCTTTGACCGGATTTTTTCTTGCCAGGTAAAAAGATTGCAACTAACAGTATAATGAGTAATATGCCTAATGCGGCAAAGATGCCTGTATAAATTAATTCCTTCCTGTGAAGTACTACAATTCTGGTTTTGGCACTCATAATACTCTCCATTTCTGCGCTGCCTAAAGCGAACAAGTTCGCTTGGCAAATAAATTCGTTTGTGCATAAGCGAATTTTGGCAAGCAGCGCGCCTTTCATCCGATTTTCTTATTTTAAAGATATGCGAGGGATTGGGGGAATATGCAATAGCAAAGATGAAATATATGATGCATTTGGATGGAGAAGAGGTGTGTATCATTGAGCAAAATAGTAAAAAGGGGATATTCCCTAGGTGATGAAAAAGAATTTGGCAGCAGTGCCGTCTGCAAATTAAAAAAGGCGGGGGAGGATCTGCGGTATTTACTGAACCAAGGCTATTATATCAAGGGGGCATCCACTTTTGTGGGTAATCATTATTTATTGTCTGAGCGGCAGAGACTAGCTATAGTCCGTGCAGTATCTTCTGAGGAAAATATACATAGAAGAAAAGAGAAAGAGGTTGAAAAAATTCCGGAGGGATGTATAGTAAATATTGACGGGTTCAACACGATTATTACGCTGGAAGTTGCTTTATCAGGTTCTTTGCTGCTCAAATGCATGGATGGGACCATCAGGGATATGGCGGCGCTTCGGGGAACTTATCGCTTGATAGATAAGACGGATACGGCCATTATACTGATTGGGCAGATGCTTGAAAAGAATCAGGCTGCAAAAGCAGTATTTTATCTGGACGCTCCGGTATCTAATTCAGGAAGGCTGAAACAGCGCATCATAGAACTGCTGGATCAGTTTTCTTTTGAGGTACAGGTGGAGGTTATCCATAATGTGGATTCTGTCTTGGAAACCATGGATAATGTGATAACGGCAGATGCTATTATTTTGGACAAATGTGTAAGCTGGATCAACTTAAATAAAAGAATTTTGGAAGAATCCTTTGAGGATTATCCCTATGTTGATTTTAGTTCGTTATAATGCCTGCTAAAGCAGGCAGGGAGGTATAGAAATGAAATTTACCAAGATGCAGGGATGCGGCAATGATTATGTGTATGTGAATGGCGCTGCAGAGCAGATTCCGCTGCAGGATAAGCCGGACATTGTGAGAAAATTAAGCGACAGGCATTTCGGAATCGGAGGGGACGGGGTTATCTTTATTAATCCTGCCAAAGAAGCTGATTTCGAGATGGAGATGTATAATGCAGACGGAAGCAGGGCGGAGATGTGCGGCAATGGAATCCGCTGTGTGGCAAAATATGTGTATGATAAGGGGCTGACGGATAAAACCAATATCACGGTGGTCAGCGCAGGGCAGGTCAAGTATCTGGAACTTATGGTGGAGCCCTGCAAGGAGCAGAATAAAAATGAAAGAGGAACAGTGACCAAGGTGCGGGTGAACATGGGAAGTCCGATTTTGGAACCGGAGCAGATTCCGGTGGAAGTGGGGAGAACCGGAGGAACCATGGAGGATGCAGATTCTATGGCTGTGAATGTTCCTATTGTGGTGGACGGCAGGGAATATCGGATGACCTGTGTTTCCATGGGCAATCCCCATGCGGTGATTTTTACTGAGAATGTGGCAGAACTTCCGCTGGAGCAGATAGGTCCAAAGTTTGAAAATCATGAGTGCTTTCCGAAACGGACCAACACGGAATTTGTGGAGATTTTAGACAGAAAAACGGTGTTTATGCGGGTCTGGGAGAGGGGGACAGGAGAAACTCTGGCTTGCGGAACCGGCACCTGTGCGGTAGCCGTTGCCGGCGTGTTAAACGGTTTGACAGATGAGAAAATTACAGTTAAACTTTTAGGTGGCGAACTGCAGATAGAATGGGACAGAGAAAAAAATCTGGTGTTTATGACAGGACCTGCAGTTACTGTGTTTGAAGGCGATGTGGAAATCTGAGTTTTGCAAACGCCTATAAATCAGGAAAAAGGAGAGGAGTATACCATGTTTAAGGTAAATGAAAATTATTTAAAATTGCCGGGAAGTTATTTATTTTCTACAATCGGAAAAAAGGTGAACGCCTATAGTGCGGCACATCCGGAGGCCAAGATTATACGATTGGGAATCGGGGATGTGACACAGCCCCTTGCGCCGGTCATTATTGAGGCTTTGCACGATGCTGTGAATGAGATGGGGGATGCTGCGACTTTCCATGGCTATGCGCCGGACTTGGGATATGAGTTTCTGCGGAATGCCATTGCCGACAATGATTATAAGGCAAGGGGATGCGATATCGCTCCAGATGAAATCTTTGTTTCTGACGGTGCAAAATGCGATTGTGGCAATATTCAGGAGATATTTAGTCTGGACAATAAGATTGCCGTCTGTGATCCGGTATATCCGGTCTATGTGGACTCCAATGTGATGGCGGGCAGGACGGGCAGCTATGACAGTGAGAAAGAGACATGGAGCAATGTGATTTATATGCCTTGTACTGCAGATAATGGCTTTGCCCCGGAGCTTCCCAAAGAGGTGCCGGATTTGATTTATCTGTGTTTCCCCAACAATCCCACAGGTGCGGTTGTTAGCAAGGCGCAGCTGCAGGATTTCGTGGATTATGCCAACAAAAACGGCTCCGTCATTCTCTATGACGCGGCTTATGAGGCTTATATTTCCGAGCCGGACATTCCTCACAGCATTTATGAGTGTGAAGGGGCGAGAACTTGTGCCATTGAATTTCATTCTTTCTCCAAAAACGCCGGATTTACCGGGGTCAGATTGGGGTATACAGTGATTCCTAAGGAGCTGAAAGCTGGGGATGTAAGCCTTCATGCCCTGTGGGCAAGGCGGCACGGAACCAAGTATAACGGAGCTCCCTATATTGTGCAGAAGGCAGGAGCTGCCGTTTATACAGAGGAAGGCAAGGCGCAGCTAAAGAAACAGGTGGATTATTATATGAATAACGCCCGTTATATTTATAACGGACTGAAGGAGGCAGGCTATACTGTGTCCGGAGGCGTGAATGCGCCCTATATCTGGCTGAAGGCGCCAAACGGCATGACAAGCTGGGAGTTTTTTGATTATCTCTTGGAAAAAGTGAATGTGGTGGGAACACCGGGCTCCGGCTTTGGACCCAGCGGCGAGACCTATTTCAGACTAACGGCATTTGGCAGTTATGAAAATACCGTGGAGGCCGTGGAGAGAATAAAGAGTCTGTAAGGCGGCTCATAAAGAAAAGCTTGTAGTCATGGTGCAAATCTGTTACAATAATCTGTAAGGGTTTTGCGGTCTTTAGTTTACAGCCCAAAGAAAGGTATTATTTTAATCATGAAATTAGTTGATAAAATATTTGGCACTCACAGCGCAAGAGAGCTGAAGCGCATTATGCCGTTAGTGGACAAGATAGAATCATTAAGGTCTTCCATGCAGGAGCTTTCCGATGAGGAGCTTCGGGGTAAGACGCAGGAGTACAAGAATCGTCTGGCTGAGGGCGAGACTCTGGATGATTTGCTGCCGGAGGCATTTGCCACGGTGAGGGAAGCGGCAAAGCGTGTGCTTGACATGGAACATTACAGGGTACAGCTTATCGGCGGCATTATCCTGCATCAGGGGCGCATTGCGGAGATGCGTACAGGTGAAGGAAAAACGCTGGTGTCCACCCTGCCGGCCTATCTGAATGCGCTGGAGGGCAAGGGCGTGCATATTGTCACGGTGAACGACTACCTGGCAAAGCGTGACGCAGAATGGATGGGACAGATTCACGAATTTTTGGGACTTAAGGTGGGAGTGGTGTTAAACAGCATGACTTCCGAAGAGAGGCAGGAGGCGTACCGCTGTGATATCACCTATGTGACCAACAATGAGCTGGGTTTTGATTATCTGAGGGATAATATGGTGATTTACAAGGAACAGCTGGTTTTGCGTTCCCTGCATTATTGCGTTATTGACGAGGTGGACTCTGTTTTGATTGACGAAGCCAGAACCCCACTGATTATTTCGGGACAGAGCGGAAAATCCACTGCCCTTTATGAAATGTGTGATTTGCTGGCACGCCAGATGCACCGTGGGGAAGATATGCAGGAACTGACCAAGATGGATGCCATTATGGGCGTGGTGCAGGAGGAAAGCGGCGACTTTATTGTTAATGAAAAGGACAAGGTCATCAATCTGACGGCAGCCGGCGTGGAAAAGGTGGAGAGGTTTTTCCATATTGAAAACTATGCGGATCCGGAAAATCTGGAAATCCAACATAATATCATTCTGGCGCTGAGAGCTCACAACTTGATGTTCCGGGATCAGGATTATGTGGTGAAGGATGACCAGGTGCTGATTGTGGACGAATTTACCGGGCGTATTATGCCGGGGCGCCGTTATTCGGACGGTCTGCATCAGGCAATCGAGGCAAAGGAGCATGTAAAGGTAAAAAGAGAGAGCAAAACTCTGGCTACCATTACTTTCCAGAACTTTTTTAACTTATTTGAGAAAAAATGCGGTATGACGGGTACGGCTCTCACGGAGGAGTCGGAGTTTCGTGAGATTTACGGCATGGATGTGGTGGAGATTCCCACCAATATGCCAGTGATTCGTCAGGATTTGCAGGATGCAGTATACAAGACAAAGGCAGAAAAGCTGAAAGCCATTGTGGAGGCCGTGGAGGAAGCGCATGCGAAGGGACAGCCGGTGTTAGTGGGTACCATTACCATTGAAGCTAGTGAGGAAATCAGCCGTCTTTTGCAAAAGCGTGGCATTCAGCACAAGGTATTGAATGCAAAATTCCATGAGATGGAGGCGGAGATTGTAGCGGATGCCGGCATCCATGGCGCTGTGACCATTGCCACCAATATGGCGGGCCGTGGTACGGATATTAAGCTGGATGAGGCGGCAAGGGCTGCCGGAGGGCTTAAGATCATAGGAACGGAGCGTCATGAATCAAGGCGTATAGACAATCAGCTCAGAGGTCGTTCCGGGCGTCAGGGAGACCCCGGCGAATCCAAGTTTTATATTTCGCTGCAGGATGATTTGATGAGGCTGTTTGGCTCCGAGCGGTTGATCAGTATGTTTAATACGCTGGGAATCCCGGAAGGACAGGAAATTGAGCATAAGGCGCTGACTAACGCCATTGAATCGGCACAGAAAAAGATAGAGAACAATAACTTTGGTATCCGTAAGAATCTGTTGGAGTATGACCGTGTCATGAGCGAGCAGAGGGAAATCATCTATGAGGAGCGCCGTAAGGTATTAAACGGCGAAAGTATGCGGGATTATATCTATAAGATGATTACCGATATTACGGAAAATTGTGTAGATATCAGCATCAATGATGATGCCCCGGCGGAAGAATGGGATTTCAATGAATTGAATACGCTGCTGATTCCCACGGTTCCCATACAGCCCTTAAGTGCGGAAAGAGTGCAGAAGCCTAAGAAAAACAGCTTAAAACAGCAGCTCAAGGAAGAGGCGGTAAAACTCTATGAGAGCAAGGAAGCGGAATTCCCCAATCCGGAGCAGATTCGCGAGTTAGAGCGGGTGGTACTTTTAAAGGTGATTGACCGCAAGTGGATGGATCATATTGACGACATGGAGCAGCTTCGTCAGGGTATCGGTTTGCAGGCTTATGGTCAGAGAGACCCGCTGGTTGAATATAAGATGAACGGTTATGAGATGTTTGACGAGATGTCGCAAAATATCAAGGAAGAAACCGTAAGAGTTTTGTTCCATATCAAGGTGGAGCAGAAAGTGGAGCGTGAGCAGGTGGCTCAAGTAACAGGCACCAACAAGGATGATACGGTGGCAAAGGCACCGGTAAAGCGGGCAAATGCAAAGATTTACCCCAATTCTCCCTGTCCCTGCGGAAGCGGCAAGAAGTATAAGCAGTGCTGCGGGCGTAAAGCGTAAAGAAAATATCAAATATCAGAAAGAGGGTGACGTTATTGGTAGAATTAGATCAGATGAAGACGGAAATTCTGTCTTATGAAACCCCATTAGCGGAAGTGAGGGATTCACTTTGACCTTGCTGGCAAGGTAAAGCGGATTGAAGAGTTGGAAATGGAGATGGAGGCTCCCGGCTTCTGGGACAATCCTGACAGTTCCAACCAGAAGATGAAGGAACTGAAAAATTTAAAGGACACGGTGGGAGAGTGTGATAAGCTTTCCACGCAGTATGAGGATATCCTCACGCTCATCGAGATGGGATATGAGGAGAATGACGAGTCCATGATACCGGAAATCCGGGAAGAGTTGGACGAATTTTTGCGTGTATTTGAAGAGCTTCGGATTGGTACGCTGCTCTCCGAGGAATATGACAAGAACAATGCCATTCTGCGGCTGAATGCCGGAGCCGGCGGTACGGAGAGCTGTGATTGGTGCGGTATGTTATATCGTATGTATACCAGATGGGCGGAGCAAAAGGGATTTGCCGTGGAGGTGCTGGATTATCTGGACGGCGATGAAGCGGGCATCAAATCCGTGACTTTTCAGATTAACGGAATGAATGCCTACGGTTATTTAAAGTCCGAGAAGGGTGTGCATCGTCTGGTGCGCATTTCTCCTTTTAATGCACAGGGCAAACGCCAGACTTCCTTTGTGTCCTTGGATGTGATGCCGGATATCGAGGAAGATGTGGATGTGGAAATTGACGAGAAGGATTTGCGCATTGACACTTATAGGAGCAGCGGCGCCGGCGGTCAGCATATTAACAAAACCTCCTCTGCGGTGAGAATTACCCATATTCCCACGGGAACAGTAGTTCAGTGCCAGAACGAGAGAAGCCAGTTCCAGAATAAGGATAAGGCCATGCAGATGTTAAGGGCAAAGCTGTATCTTTTGAAGAAAGAAGCCAATGTGGAGAAACTTTCTGACATCAGAGGAGAGGTTAAGGAAATCGGCTGGGGAAACCAGATACGTTCCTATGTGCTTCAGCCTTATACCATGGTGAAGGATCACAGGACAGAGGTAGAGTCCGGCAATGTGGATGCAGTGCTGGACGGAAGCTTGGATGTGTTTATTAACGGATATCTGAAGTGGATCAGCACATCAAAATAGGCTGCCGTATCTTGCGGCAGCCCATATATACAGTAGGTTAGATAGCAAATTTCAACATAATAAATTATTCATACTGAATAATTTGCGTTCATGCCGGCGTATTTGGTATAATCCGCAGCTTTTAAATCCTGCTGGTAAGGGTTTTCTTCATTGTAGTATTTGATTTGTGTGCTGGTAGTGCCGCCGGATACATAGGAGCGCCCACATTCGGGGCAGATCGCCATATGAATGGACACGGTGGCAGAAACTACTTTGGCGTTGCCGGTAGCCTCCTTGGAATAGGCGTTGCTCACATGCTCCTGCTCATGGGCACGGACAGCAGCTCCTGCACTTTCCGGAGAGAGATGAGTGGGACTTTTAAAAGACACCATCTCGTCTGAGCCGTCTTTATATTTGCGATTCTTGCAGGTCTGGCATTCTGTGGAAGCATCTTCAATGCCCATGCGCTTTTTGGTTTCCACCTCTTCTTTCTTTTGCTGAGGGGTCATTGCGGCTCTGGGCAGATTTATACTAATAGGGGCTAGTGCTGACATAAAATCACGCTCCTCTCGGATATTGGTTCTGTATATTTCCATTTTATCACTTCTTGATAAATTTGGCAAATCTATCCGAAGAGATTTTAAGAAAATATTTATTGGCACAGTATTGCAGGCAGGCCTGCGATTGTGCGGAATGCGAGGAAATTATGGATATCATACAAGTTATCAAGGAAGAGTTAAAAGTAGAAAAATGGCAGGTGGAGGCAGCGGTGAAGCTGATTGACGAGGGCAACACCATCCCTTTTATTTCCCGATACCGCAAGGAGGTCACGGGTTCCTTAAATGATGAGCAGCTGCGTAATCTGGACGAGAGGCTTACCTATCTGCGGAATCTTGAGGAAAAGAAGGAACAGGTGTTAAAGAGCATCGAGGAACAGGGACAGCTTACCGAGGAACTGAAGGAAAAGATTCTTGCGGCCGAGACCATGGTGGTGGTGGAGGATATTTACCGCCCTTATCGTCCCAAGAGAAAGACCAGGGCAAGTGTGGCAAAGGAAAAAGGCTTGGAAGGATTGGCTGATTTTATCCGTGCCCAGACGGCAGAGCACTCTGTGGAGGAGGAAGCAGTGGCTTACATCTCCGAGGAAAAGGGAGTTGCCACGGTACAGGAAGCCATTCAGGGAGCAAAGGATATTATTGCAGAGAGCATTTCCGACAATGCAGACTACAGGCTTTACATCAGAAATGCCACTATGGAGGAAGGAATCATCACAAGTGCTGCCAAGGATGAGAAGGCTCAGAGCGTATATGAGATGTATTATCAGTTTGAGGAGCCGGTAAAAAAGATTGCAGGACATCGTGTGCTGGCTTTGAACCGGGGCGAGGCGGAAAAGATGCTGACTGTAAAGGTGAACGCTCCGGTGGAACGCATCATCAGATATCTGGAAAAACAGAATTTGACTTCGGACAATCCCTATACCACAGCTCTGATGCAAGAAGCCATTGCAGATAGCTATGAACGTTTAATAGCACCTGCTATCGAAAGAGAAATCCGAAATGATTTGACGGAAAAGGCGGAAGACGGCGCTATTGCGGTGTTTGGAAAGAATCTGGAGCAGCTTTTACTGCAGCCCCCTATTGCAGGTAAGGTGGTGCTGGGCTGGGATCCTGCGTTCCGCACAGGCTGTAAGCTGGCAGTGGTAGACGCCACGGGAAAGGTATTGGACACCAAGGTAATTTACCCCACGGCGCCGCAGAACAAGGTAGAAGAATCCAAGACAGAATTAAAGAAAATCATTAAAAAGTATAATGTAGATTTAATTTCTGTGGGAAATGGCACGGCTTCCAGAGAATCGGAGCAGGTGATAGTGGATTTACTGAAGGAATTGGACAAGCCGGTGCAGTATGTGATTGTGAATGAGGCAGGAGCTTCGGTTTATTCTGCAAGCAAACTTGCCACGGAAGAATTTCCGAATTTTGATGTGGGGCAGAGAAGCGCTGCATCTATTGCCCGCAGATTGCAGGATCCCTTGGCGGAGCTGGTGAAAATTGACCCAAAATCCATTGGAGTGGGACAGTACCAGCATGATATGAACCAGAAAAAATTAAGTGATGCTTTGACAGGTGTGGTGGAAGACAGCGTAAATAAAGTGGGAGTGGATTTGAATACGGCATCTGCATCTTTACTTGAGTATATTTCCGGTATCAACAAGACCATTGCTAAAAATATTGTGGAGTATCGTGAGGCCAATGGCAGGTTCACCAACAGAAAACAGCTTTTAAAGGTGGCAAAGTTAGGACCCAAGGCGTATGAGCAGTGTGCAGGTTTTATGCGTATTTTGGATGGAGAGAATCCTTTGGATGCCACCAGCGTGCACCCGGAATCTTATGAAGCGGCAGAGAAGCTATTGGAAAAGCTGGGACTCACCATGGAGGATGTGAAAGAGGTCCAGAAAAAGGCTGCAGAACAAAAAGCTTTGGGCAAACAAAACAAAACGGTGAAAACCGGTACAGCAGACGGAAGCAAAGGTCAGACAAGACCCCTGAGGAGAAAGCAGGAAATCCAAGTACGCAACACCAATACCGCCATGGGAAAGGCCCTTGCGGCGGCTATGGGAGGCGTGGTTTTGAATGGAGAGAGCGAAAAGACCGCTAAGACAAGCGGAAAACAGCAAGCTGGAGCGCAGGCTGACGCAAATGCGAAGGAACAGATAAATGCCGGTGCACATACGATATCCGGCTTGGAGAAGCGAATTTCCAATAAAAAGCAGCTTGCAGAAGAACTTGGTATCGGAGAGATTACCCTGTCCGATATTCTGATGGAGCTGGAAAAACCTGCCAGAGACCCCAGAGATGACATGCCCAAGCCCATTCTGCGCAGCGATGTGCTTGATATGAAGGATTTGCAGCCGGGCATGATATTAAAGGGAACCGTGAGAAATGTCATTGATTTTGGCGTGTTTGTGGATATCGGCGTTCATCAGGATGGTCTGGTACATATCTCCCAGATTACGGACCGCTATATCAAGCATCCCTTAGAGGCAGTCAGAGTAGGGGATATTGTGGATGTGCAGGTTATCAGTGTGGATGCGCCCAAGAAGCGGATTGCACTGACCATGAAAATAAAACCTCAGAACTCATAGTTATGAGTTAAATAAAGAGCTTGTTTTTTAAACAAAATAGTATTACAATAAATCAAACATAAGAATTCTTCGGGGTTGGGTGCAATTCCCTACTGGCGGTAACATAGGATGTGCGCTATGCGTTTTGCGAATCTTGTGAAGTCCGCGACCCGTGGGACATCTTTCCGTGACAGCTTTGCAAGCGGCGGAGACAGTTCTGCGGCTGATTCGGTGCAAGTCCGAGACCAACAGTAAAGTCTGGATGAGAGAAGAATAACAGATGATATTTTACGCCCCTGATTTCAAGGGTGCTACGCCCCGATGTAATGGACTGTGATAGGATGGTGAACGCTGGTATGTCTGTACTTGCTATTCTATGACAGCTCCTAAAGCCGGGGCGTTTTCTGTTGTATCCTGAGAGGAATCTTTTATGTTCGCAGCAATCAACTAAACTAGAGAAAGAAAAGGAGACAACAAAAATGACAAAACTAATGAATGATGTAGCAAAAAATCTGGTTTTTGTATTGGGCTTTCTGGCAGTGATACTAGCGCTGTTTGTGATAGCGCTGCTGTTGGAGAAAGTGGCAATGAAAAAGAGGGGAGTGAAGGAGCCCATATTCACCACAAGGAAAATGGCAATGATAGGCATGTTTTCCGCCATAGCCGTGATTCTTCATCTCTTTGATTTTCCCTTGTTCTTTGCGCCCGGTTTTTATAAGCTGGATTTCAGCGAGCTTCCGATTTTGGTGGGAACCTTTGCCTTTGGTCCCGTGGCGGGGGTGATGATGGAGTTTATCAAAATTCTCCTGAAACTGTGCATTAAAGGCACTTCCACGGCATTTGTGGGGGATTTGGCTAATTTTGCCATCGGATGCAGCTTTATCCTGCCGGCATCTACGGTCTATGCCTTTGGCAAAAACAAAAAGAGCGCCATAGCGGCGTGTGTGGTGGGAACTTTGGTGATTACCATATTTGGGACGGCATTCAATGCCATTTATCTTCTGCCTGCCTATGACAAAATGGGTATGATGCCCGTGGAGAAGGCTCTGTTGGCGGGGGCAGCGGTCAATCCTCTGGTTGATGAAAATAGTGTATGGAGCTTTGTGGCGGCATGCGTAGCGCCTTTGAATTTCATAAAAGGGACATTTGCTTCCATTGTTACTATGTTTATTTATAAACCCTTAAGTCCTATTATCAAAATGGGAGGAAAGCAGTAAAACGGCATATTTGATTTACATTCTCTAATGGGGTGGTGCAAGCTGAGTTCATGCACCGCCCTGTTTTTGTAAAATTAATATATTAAGATTTTCAAAAGGTAGTTGACAGCACACCCACGTCTATTGTATTATGCAAACAGAACAATGAAAAGCAGAGAGTAAGGAGCAGAATTGTTGTTATGAATGCATTAGTGGAAATAAGGGATATGTGCAAGATTTACAATCCCGGTGAAAATGAAGTACGGGCGCTGGATCATGTGAGTGTGGATATTGAAGAAGGAGAGTTTGTGGCTATCATAGGGCAGTCGGGCAGCGGCAAATCCACCCTGATGAATATGCTGGGCTGTCTGGATGTGCCCACTAGCGGTTCCTATCGACTGCACGGACAGGATGTGTCCCATTTAAGTGATGATGAACTTTCGGATATCCGCAATCGTGAGATAGGCTTTATTTTTCAGGGTTTTAACTTGATTCCCAGCCTGACGGCACTAGAAAACGTGGAACTTCCCCTGATATACAGGAAGGTGGGCAGGAGAGAACGGCAGGAACTGTCCTGCAGAGCCCTTGAAAAAGTGGGGCTGGGACACCGCATGGAGCATAAACCGGCGGAAATGTCCGGCGGACAGCAGCAGAGAGTGGCGATTGCCAGGGCCATAGCCCAGGCGCCTCCTGTGATTTTGGCGGACGAACCCACGGGTAATTTGGATTCCAATTCTAGTAAGGAGATTATGGGCATCTTGAAGGAATTACATAGTGAGGGCAGAACTGTGATTCTGATTACCCATGACAATGATATTGCGGCACAGGCAAAACGGGTGATCAAGATAAAAGACGGTCATGTGGAGTCAGATTCCGCAAAAATGGATTTTGCAGAGGCTGATTTCAGGGAAACAGCTTCTTTGAATGAATATGGGCAGGAGGTATAGTATCATGGCAATATGGAAGAAAAAAGTTCCGGCAGGACAGAATGTTTCATCAGAGTATCCGGCGGAAGGAAGACCAAAGAAAAAGAAAAAAACGCGCGTTATTATTGCTGTTGTGATTGTGCTATTGATTATCATACGGGCAGTGAGCTGTGCGTTTTCCAAAGGTGGGGGGGCAATTGTTACCACTGCCAAGGCAGAGCGCGGGGATTTGCAGGAAAGCATTTCCACCAGCGGTACCGTGGAGGGAGAAGAGGTCAAGGTTATCTTTTCACCAATAAACGGCAGAGTGGATGAGGTGGCGGTGGCTGCCGGAGATGCGGTTTTAAAAGGGGATTTGTTGATCAGTTTTGATGTGAATGAAATGGAGAAAACCATGCATCAGGCGGCGCTTCAATATGACAAGAGTAGCGCGGCTTTCCAGGGGGCGGCGGCGGACAGCGCCGACGGTGCAGGAAAGTATGCCGAGGCAAATGCAAAACTTCAGGTGCTGGAAAGCCAGATTGTGGGGTATAAGGCACATATAAAGGAAATGCAGAGAGAATTGGATGACAGTCTTCGTGGTACTGGAAATGCTCTGGCGGAGCAGGCATATGATTGGAGGGAGGAATTGTCCAAACTGCAGGAGAAACGGACACAACTCCTTCCTGATGACAGAAGCGTAAGCACCGGAGATAGCGGCTCCTCAAATAGCTCATTAACTCCCGCACAGCAACAGGAATTGGCGGAGTTGGATAAAAAGATAGAGGAGCTTAACAGTAAGATTTCCAATAATACATATTTGCAGAGTGTATACTCATCCTCAGAGTATGTGGCGGAGATGAAACAGGCAATAGAGGATGAACAGGAAAATCTTGCGAGGTGTGAGGAAGAAAAGGCAAAAATGGAGAGCCAGAAGGCAACAGGCGAGGCTAAGACCATGGATGCCTATGACAAAAAGCAGTCTGCCGCAGACAAGGAGTTGGCGGAAATCAGCTACGAGGATGCCAAAGCAGAATATGAGGCGGCAAAAATCGGCATCCGCGCAGATTTTGACGGAATTGTTACGGAGTGCACTGCAGTTGCCGGCGGCGCCGTTACTGACGGAATGCAGCTTATCAGGCTGGAGAGCAGCAAAGATGTGAAAGTGTCCTTTAATGCTTCCAAATACGATATAGAAAAGTTGAAAACGGGACAGAAGGCGGATGTGACCATTTCAGGAAAGGTATATGAAGGCGAAATCAGAAAAATTAACCGCATGGCATCCGTTGCGGGCAATTCCACCACTCCCATGGTAGGCGTGGAGGTTCATTTGCTGAATCCTGATGACGCCATTATATTGGGATTGGATGCAAAGCTGACAATTTACACTAATAAGGCGGAAAATGCGCTGTTAATTCCCGTTGAGGCTGTCAATGCCGACAAAAACGGCGATTTCCTGTACATAGTGGAAAACGGCAAGGTTGTGAAGCGGGATATTGTCTGCGGCATTTCCACGGATACCTATACAGAAGTGCTGGAAGGAATCACGGAAACAGATGAGATTATCCTTACCTCCTTTACCACATTGGAGGAAGGAATGACGGTGACGGTTATGCCGCAATAAAGCGTGAAGAAAAAGCGACCGGGGGTATCACTATGACACAGATATGGGAATATATAAAAATAGCTCTCATGAATATTAAGAGCAATAAAGGGCGTTCTTTTCTCACCATGCTGGGCATTATTATCGGTATTTCCTCCGTGATTATGATTATATCCATCGGAAACGGAGTAAAGTCTGGCATTAACAGCGAGTTAAACAGTATGGCGGGAGGGCAGATTTATATTTATGCCAATGGAAGCAACGATGACGGCATTGACATTGAATTTACGGATGAGGATATTGATGCAATTATGGAGAAAGTGCCCCATGTGAAAGCGGTAACGCCCCAATGGGGGTTCTATGGAAATGCAATAGGCAAAAAGGGCGTTTTCTATGCAACCGTTACCTTTGGTATGCCGGGGCTTGAATATACCAGCAACGATCCATTGGTGAAGGGCAGGTATTTTAACGAAAATGATTATTATTCCGCCAATAAAGTGTGCGTTATTACCGAGAGCAGTGCCAGAACCCTCTTTGGTAACACAAATGTGCTGGGAATGACCTTTGATTTCGATTTGTACGGCATGACTCAGGAATTTACCATTGTGGGCATCAGGAGGGATAATGCCTCCATGCTTTCTGGCATGATGTATGGTGATAATGTAAGCATAGAGGCGCCGCTGTCCGTGGTATCCTCCGCTTATGGCTTTTATGTGAGCATGACAGACCTTTTGATTGTCAGCGACGGCGCAGAGTATGCAACTCAGGTGGCGGCGGATGTGGTGCGGCTTATGGAAAACAGGCATAATGTGAGGGGTAAAAATGCCATAGGGATTCAAAATTTTAATGATATTCTGAGCGAGATGAATGAAATTTTAAGTTATATCACGATTTTTGTAGTGTTTGTGGCGGCCATTTCCCTTTTGGTGGGCGGTATCGGCGTTATGAATATCATGTTGGTATCCGTGACGGAGAGAACCAGAGAAATCGGTATCCGCAAATCTCTGGGGGCGCGCACGGGCTCCATATTGCTGCAATTTTTGGCGGAGTCCGCCATTATCACCCTGCTGGGGGGCATCATAGGGATTCTCCTTGGCTGGGCAGGGGCATACGGCGTCTGCAGTCTGATTGGGTTCACGGCCAGAGTCAGCGTGGGAACGGTGCTGGGAGCAAGCCTTTTCTCCTCGGCGGTGGGTATTTTCTTTGGTATCTATCCGGCAAGGAAGGCAGCAAAACTGAGTCCTATTGAGGCGCTCCGCCATGAGTAGGGTGAAAAGTACTTCTAACTGCTAATAGCCTGATTCTCAGGCTTGGCAGTTTAAGCTTGCAATTTAGGGCAAAGTATATTAAAATAAGTAACAGTAGAAAAGCACCTACGCTTGTGGGTGCTTTTAAAATAAATCATGATTTGACAAACGGATGGAATAAACAGAATCAAGCAAGGGAAGTGGGCTTATGGTGGAATTGGATGTCAAGATTGGGGCGGGAGATTTATATGATTACAATCTGCGGCATGCCTATCACAGTGCGGCAGGGCTGATGGGAAGCATTCTGGGAGCGCTGATGGTAGTGGTGGGAGTTAACAGCAGGCAGTGGATTTACCTGATTGGAGGTGCTGCACTGCTTTTGTATCTGCCCTGGACTCTCTTTATCAAATGCAAACAGCAGGCTCTTACCAATCCTGCTTTTCAAGAAACCCTGCACTATGTGCTGGACAATGAGGGGATTTCTGTTTCTCAGGGCGAGGCAAGTGATACTCAAAAATGGGAGGATATGGTGAAGGCTGTTTCCACAGGGCGCAGCATCATTGTATATACCTCTAAAGCAAATGCTACCATATTTCCGAGAAAGCAGATGGGAGATAAAACCGCCGCTGTTATAGAGTGTATCTCCACTCATATGCCCCCCTCAAAGGTGAAAATTCGCTGGTAAACAGATAAAAATCAAATCATGATTAGATAAACAATAAAAATCGAACAATCGTGATTATGATGGCAGAAATGAAAGAAAGCCAAGTAATCAAATCAGGGAAACTCAGGGATGGAAATAAAAGATAATAAAATAACAGATGAAATTAAAAATCAAACAATTATAGAAACAGAAAACCCCTGTGAGACCTTTGCGCTGGGAGAGCGGATTGGACGGGAGTGTCAACCGGGCGATATTTATCTTCTTGAAGGTGATTTGGGTGTGGGCAAAACCGTATTTACTCAAGGCGTGGCAAAGGGACTTGGCATCACGGAACCCGTGACCAGCCCCACCTTTACCATTTTGCAGACATATGATGAGGGGCGTATGCCCTTTTACCACTTCGATGTGTACCGCATCGGTGATATAGAGGAGATGGAGGAAATCGGCTATGAAGATTGCTTTTATGGAGAAGGGTTGTGCCTGATTGAATGGGGAGATTTGATCAGGGAGCTTCTGCCGGAGCATTATCATCATATTATGATTGAAAAGGAGCTGTCAAAAGGCTTTGACTACCGCCGCATTACCATCCGGCATATTTGACAGGCAGAAATGGAGTAAATTATGAAAATCATTGGCTTAGACAGTTCGGGACTTGTGGCTAGCGCAGCCATTGTGGAAGACGGCGTGCTGCTTGCAGAGTATACTACCAATTATAAAAAGACCCATTCCCAGACCCTTCTGCCCATGCTGGCAGAGCTTAAGGATATGATAGAGCTGGATTTGGACAGTGTGGACGCCATAGCCATAGCGGCGGGGCCGGGCTCTTTTACAGGACTGCGTATCGGAGCTGCTACTGCCAAGGGTTTGGGGCTTGCGTTGAACAAGCCTTTGGTGGAGGTGCCTACCTTGGAGGGGCTTGCCTACAATCTCTGGGGGACACAGCGCATAATATGTCCCCTGATGGATGCGCGAAGAAATCAGGTTTACACCGGACTCTATGAATTCGTAAGGGAAGGACAGGATTTCAGGCTGCAAATCCTGAAAGAACAATGTGTTGTGGACATTCATGACATTCTGAACCGGATAAACGAACAAAATCAGGAAGTGATTTTTTTGGGGGATGGCGTGCCTGTGTATCGGGAAGTGATAGAAACCCACACAAAGGTATCTTTCGCCTTTGCTCCCGCCAGCCATAACCGCCAGAGGGCGGCCGCCATTGCATCATTGGGGGCCACATATTATAAGGAAGGAAAAACGGTGACGGCGGCGGAACATAAGCCGGAGTATCTGCGCAAAAGCCAGGCGGAAAGAGAGAAGGAAAATGCTTAACAATCTTATTATACGTCGGCTGGAGCAATCCGATATTGAACCCTTAAGCAAAATAGAGGAGGCAGCTTTCAGTATGCCATGGTCGCCCCGGGATTTTGCGGATTTGCTTAAGCGGGATTATTGCCTGTATCTGGTGGCGGAAGTGGACGGCAGGGTGGCAGGCAGCGCCGGAATGACGGATATCTGCCATGAGGGCAGCATTGATAATGTAGTGGTGGCGGAGGAATACAGAGGACAGGGAATTGCACAGAAGCTTCTGGAGGAACTCTTTAAAATAGGAACGGGACGCGGTATTCAGGCATATACGCTGGAGGTGCGGGTCAGCAACCAGATTGCTATCCATATTTATGAAAAAGCTGGCTTTGTGTCCGAGGGCATACGCCCCCGGTTTTATGAAAAACCCACGGAGGATGCTCTTATTATGTGGAAGCGGTGAGAGTGTCCGCAAACTCTGACGACAGCCTTTTTAAATGGTAATTTCTGGAAAATGATGTAATAATCCATGCCCCAACAATTACCACACACATTTGACCTTCTATCCATTATACTTGAATGGGATGATTGCAGTAGTTTCGCAATTACCTATTATAATGTATGTTGGAAAGGCGAGGATAAAATGCGTAAATACGAAAACGGAAAAGATGGCAGATTACTTCAGGTTATTTGCAATTGTTGTAAAAAAGAATTAAAATTAGAAAATGGATATCTGAAAGAAGGATGCTTCACTGCGGATTATCTTTTCGGATATTTCAGCTTAAAGGACGGCACAAGACACAGATTTGATCTTTGTGAAGACTGCTATGACAAGATGGCTGCAGGCTTTGGCATCCCTGTTGAAGAGGAGGCGGAAAACGAGCTTTTGTAGCAGAAGTGAGGATTTTATGTTAGATGTTTGTTTGCTCGGAACGGGGGGAATGATGCCGCTGCCCTACAGATGGCTCACATCCCTGATGATGCGCTATAACGGAAAAAGCATTTTGATTGACTGCGGTGAGGGGACTCAGATAGCAATGAAGGAAAAAGGCTGGAGTCCCAATCCTATCGATATTATCTGCTTTACCCATTTTCACGCCGACCATATCAGCGGACTGCCGGGGATGCTTTTGACCATGGGCAATGCGGAACGCAAAGAGCCCTTGCTGCTCATTGGTCCCAAGGGACTTACGAAAGTGGTAAATTCCTTGAGAATCATTGCACCGGAGCTGCCTTTTTCCATTCAGTGCAGGGAGATTGACGGGGCAGAAGAGATTTTTTCTTTTGAAGGTTTTTTTATCAAGGCTTTCAAAGTGAATCATAATGTGCTATGCTATGGATATAGCCTTGTGGTGGAGAGAGGCGGAAAGTTTGACAAAGACAGAGCATTGGCACAGGAAATCCCATTAAAGCTCTGGAACAGGCTCCAAAAGGGGGAGACTGTCTCTCAGGACGGAAGAGTGTTTACCCCCGATATGGTTTTGGGGGAGGCGCGCAAAGGCCTGAAAGTGACCTACTGCACCGACTCAAGACCCACGGACAGCATCCGCGCCAATGCGGAGGGAGCTGACCTTCTGATATTGGAGGGAATGTATGGGGAGCCGGACAAATTGGATAAGGCGAAAGAGCGCAAACACATGACCATGTACGAAGCGGCGCAGATTGCAAAGCAGGTAAACGCACCCAATCTGTGGCTGACCCATTACAGTCCTTCACTGAACTATCCGGAGGAGTATATGGGAGGGGTAAAAAAGATTTTTCCGGCAGCCGTGGCCGCAAAAGACGGCAGAACTATAGAGTTAAATTTTGAGGACTGAACTTGTTCAAAGTCCCCACAGGCGCATTATGATAACGAAAATGTGAAGTAGCACAGATATGGAGGGTTAGCATGAAAAATAAAACAACAAGAATAACAATTGTTATTATATGTTTGGCATTGGGCATGCTGGCCTATTATGCCTATCTGACCAATCGTTCCAATGCGCAAAAGGCTTCCAATACCAAGAATATGGTGCAGGAAGTGCTCGCTACGGATTTGACAAAGAGATACCCTGGAACGGTCAGGGAGGTTATGAAATTTTACAACCAGATTATGCTATGCCTGTACCGCGGGGAATGCACCGATGAGGAAATCATAGCTCTGGGCAGCAAGGCAAGGGAACTTTATGATGAAGAATTTCTGGAGGCAAATCCTGAGGAGGACTATCAAATCAGACTTTTGGCGGAGGTTAAGGATTATAGGAACAAAAAGCGGAGCATTACTAGTTCTTCCGTTCCTTCTGCCAGCAATGTGGACACCTTTAAGAAAGACGGCTATGAATTTGCACGAATTCAATGCAGTTATACTCTGGTTACGGATGGAAAGCGCCAGCCCCTGAACACCATGTATCTGCTGCGCCGTGACAAAAACCGCAAGTGGAAGATTTACGGCTGGGATGCGGCGGAAAATTTACAGATCAATCAGATGGGAGAGAAATGATTTGAAGGATACATTGATATTGGGAATCGAAAGCTCCTGTGACGAGACGGCGGCTGCTGTGGTAAAAAACGGCAGGGAAGTATTGTCCAACGTAATCTCCTCTCAGATTGAGCTTCATGCGGAGTATGGCGGCGTGGTGCCGGAGATTGCATCCAGAAAACATATTGAACAGATTATTCAGGTGATAGAGGCGGCGCTTGTTGAGGCGAAAACGGATTTAAAAGAGCTTAATGCCATTGCTGTCACTTACGGACCGGGATTAGTAGGACCGCTGTTAGTAGGAGTATCTGCGGCAAAGGCTGTCAGCTTTGCCACGGGAATTCCTCTTATAGGGGTACATCATATAGAAGGGCATATCAGTGCCAATTTTATTGAAAATAAGGGGCTTGAGCCCCCCTTTGTCTGTCTGGTGGCAAGCGGCGGGCATTCCCATCTGGTGGTGGTGAAGGATTACGGTGTCTATGACCTGATAGGGCAGACAAGGGACGATGCGGCGGGGGAAGCTTTTGACAAGGTGGCGAGAGCCATAGGTCTGGGATATCCCGGTGGTCCTAAAATAGACAGGCTTTCCAAGGAAGGGAATCCCGATGCCATCTCCTTTCCCAGAGCAAAGGTGGAGGGAAGCGAATACGACTTTAGTTTCAGCGGGTTAAAATCCGCCGTTTTAAACTATTTAAACGCCTGCCGGATGAGGGAGGAGACTGTGAATGCGGCGGATGTAGCGGCGTCTTTCCAGAAAGCTGTGGTGGATGTGCTCACAGAACATTCCCTGAAGGCAGTGGAAGCCTATGGCTATGATAAATTTGCCATTGCAGGCGGTGTGGCCGCCAACTCTTTTTTGCGGGAGGCATTTGAAAAGGAATGTGCTAAAAGAGGAATTTCCTTTTATCGTCCCTCGCCGGTTTTTTGTACGGACAATGGCGCCATGATTGCCGTGGCGGGCTATTACGAATATGAAAAAGGCGTAAGAAGCGGCTATGACTTAAATGCCGTGCCGAATTTAAAACTCGGAGAGAGGTAATCAAACGAAAGCGCAGCCGATACGAAAACGGCAAAACGGAGGTTCAAAAGATTTAAATATGGAAAGAAGCAAAAATAAGCCCCGCTGTACAGCCATTCTTCTGGCAGCAGGAAGCGGCAGCCGCATGAAAAGCAAAGTGGCAAAACAGTTTATGCTGCTCGACGGAAAGCCTTTAATCTGGTATGCTCTTCAGGCTGTGGAGCAGTCTGAAATTATTGACGACTGCATTCTGGTGACGGGAGAAAAGGATGTATTCTATGTCCGGCAGGAGATTGTGGAAAAATATCATTTCCGCAAAGTAGATACCATAACGGCGGGCGGAAAAGAACGATGTTTTTCCGTGGCAAACGCCCTGCGGGTCATTCAGAATGGCGATATAAGAGTGCCCAATAGGGACGGTTATGTCTTTATCCATGACGGAGCCCGTCCTTTTCTTACGGAAAAAATTTTACAGGACACTTATGAGGCAGCGCAGAAATTCCACGCCTGCGCGGCGGCAGTACCCTCCAAGGATACCATTAAGATTGCGGACGAGGAAGGATTTGCAATATCCACCCCAGACAGAAGATATCTGTGGAACATTCAGACCCCGCAGGTATTTGAAGTGTCTTTAATTACAGAAGCTTATCAAAAACTTTTGGAGCAGTATGAGAAATTAAGAGAGCAGGGGATTACCGTTACAGATGATGCGGGTGTTGTGGAACTGTTGACGGACAGAAAAGTGAAATTGGTGGAGGCGTCTTATCAAAATATAAAAATCACCACTCCGGAGGACATTATATCCGCAGAAGCACACTTAAAACACAAAAATTTATAAAAATTCACCAAATTTTATGATTGTTGACTAAATTGCCCCTTGCCTTTTGCACAAATATGTGTTAAATTAAATGTAGACTAAGGTAAAACCGCGGTCTAGATACTTTTTACAATATTCTAAATGGGAGGAAAAAAGAAAAATGAAGAAAAAAGTATTGTCTTTACTTTTGGCATCTGCAATGGTCTTTTCTCTTGTTGCTTGTAACAAGGATACAGGATCAACAACACCTTCAAATTCAGGTGCCACCACTCCTGCTACTGACGGCAGCGGCAGTGCAGCTCCTCAGGTTACCGACTATGACTTGAAAGAGATCAAGGTTATGGTAGACGGAACCCTGAATCTGGACGAGGAGAACGGTTTGAACGAGTTCCAGACAGTTCTCAGCGAGAAGATCGGTGTTAAGGTAACCATCAACAAGGTTGACCATTCTGGTTATGCAGATGCTCTTGCACGTGCACTTACAACCAAGGATAACAGACCTGACGTAGTTCTGATGAGCGCACAGTACTATGCACAGTATGCTGCATACGACGGATTCCTTTGGGATATGACCGATGCATATAACAATGCTAAGTTCCGTTCCAGAGTAACCAGAGAAGGCGTAAATGAGAACAACAAGGTTAACGGAAAGATGCTTGGCTTCTCTCCTGCAATCGGTAACGGATGTATTACTTATGTGAAGCAGTTCTGGCTTGACAATGTAGGCGTAAAGGCTGAAGATATCAAGACTTTTGATGATTATTACAATCTGCTTCTGAAATTCACAAAGGAAGATCCCGATGGCGATGGAAAGAATGGTAACACCTATGGCGTTATCGCAGCAGGTCTGGTTTCCAACGAGGCTCCTTGGACCAACTATATGCCTGAGTTCTGGCAGGATGGTTATCCCGCTTTGATGCAGGATGCAAGCGGCACATGGGTTGACGGCTTCAAGTCCGATGCAACCAAGGCAGCTTTGGAGAGATTGAAGAAGGGCTGGGACGATGGCGTTATCGACCCTGATACCTCTGCATTCTACGGCAAGACCAAGGATACCCGTGAGAAATGGTTCAGTGCTACTCAGTCTGGTTCCGAAGGCTGCTTCACCTATTGGGCAGGTACCTGGAGAGAGACTCTGTACAACAACCTTGACAAGAACAAAGTGCTTGGCAAAGATGGAAATACCACAGAAGTAGCTATGCTTCCTAAGATTGCAGAGCTTCCTGGTTTCATTGACAGAAACGCACCTGTTTGGGTAATCCTGAACGACGGTGATGACAGCAACAATCGTGAGCAGAAGATTTTTGATGCATTCTTCGAGTCCATGATGGACGGTGACTATGTACAGACAATGTGGGAGTATGGTGTAGAAGGTTTGCAGTGGTCCGTTGCTGAAGAGGATGTTGCTTTGAAAGTAGCTCCGAAGGATGGCGTAGAGCAGCCTGATAAGGTTACTCATTACAATGCAGGTGAGTTCCATATGCTTCCTCAGGTTAAGGATCCTACAAAACTGTATTCCAAGAACCACATTGATAACTTGCTGGTAGTTGCACCTCTGACCAATGGTTATGCTACTCTTACACCTATGGTAGACGAGGCTAATATGCACTTCAATAAGGATTCTGTAGCAGCTCCTGCAGTTCCTTCTTCCGAGTCTTACAGCAACAATGCAACAACCATTACTGACGCAGTGCATAAGGCTGTTGACAGCTTCGTAAAGGATGGAGTTTCTTACGAAGATATGATGAAGACTTATGATGCAGAATGCAAGAGCGCAGTTGATGCAGTTCTGGCTGAGCTGAATGCACAGTAATTAAAGAAGTAATAAAGTGGTGATATCCCCTTAGGGAGGCTGTCCTGCTCTTTTGAGCAGGACAGTTGTTTCACCAACATTAGAAAATGAAAGGAAAAGGGCGGTATGAGTAAGAAAAATAAGACTGTCATATCATCTACCGGAGCAACCGTACGCCAAAAACCCTTGGGGCTTCGTATCTGGAATAATCGCGGATACTATTTGATGTTCCTGCCCGTATTGGTTTTCCTGATTATTATGCATTATTGGCCTCTGTTAGGTATTCGGTATTCTTTCTACGATTATTATGTTGTACGAGATCCGAGCTGGGTAGGCCTGAAGCATTTTAATGCGATGTTTAAGGCTCCGCAGTTCTGGACGGCATTTAAAAATACCTTAGTGTTGAGTATTATGAAGCTGATTATTACCAACATCAGTGCTGTGGTGGTTTCAGTCTTCTTAAATGAGATGGGAAATCTTTTTGTAAAGAAATCCCTGCAGACAATTATCTATCTGCCCCACTTTATGTCATGGGCAGTGGTTGCATCTATTTTTACTTTGTTCTTATCCGCTTCCCATACCGGTTTGCTAAACGGTCTTTTGAGGGATTGGGGTTTTCTGAAGGAAGGCATGAGAAATATCAGCTTTTTGGAAGAGAAAACTCTGTGGCGGCCTATCTTCTACATAATTAATATATGGAAAGAGACCGGTTGGGGTACTATTATTTTCTTAGCGACTTTGTCTGGTATCAATCCGGAATTATATGAGGCAGCCGACATTGACGGTGCGACCCGTATGCAGAAGATTCGTTATGTGACACTTCCTGCATTGAGCAATACCATTATCACTGTGTTGATTTTGAATCTGGCAAAAGTTATGAATATGTTTGAGTCAGTATTCGTGCTGTACAATGTATCCGTATATGACGTGGCAGATGTTATTTCTACATATATCTACCGTCAGTCCTTTGGTCAGGCAGTATCTAACTATGGTTATTCTACTGCGGTCGGTCTGTTCAAATCCTTGGTTGGCTGTGCATTGGTATTGATATGTAATGCAATAAGCAAGAAGATTCGCGGACGCGGTATCGTATAGAGGAGGTAGAACATGGCAGAAGCAAAAGCAGTTTACAAAAAAAAGAAAAAATTTTCACTTTTTGCTGTTATAAATTATTTTGTGTTTGTCCTCGTGGCTATCATGATTATCTTTCCCATGTGGAAGGTGCTGGTTGACTCTCTGAATGCTGTAGGCGTATATCAGTTCAGACTGTGGCCGGAAGATTTCACGCTTAATGCTTACAGAACCATTGTGACAACCAGCGCATTGTACACTCCGTTTATCAACTCTGTCATTACGACAATTCTGGGTACTTTGCTTGGTCTGTTGCTCTCCACATTGGGCGGTTATGTTATGATTCAGTTTGATATGCCCGGACGTAGCATTTTGGCATTTATGTTGCTCTTTACCATGATTTTCTCAGGCGGTATGATTCCGGAGTACTTGGTTATGGATAAACTGCATCTGGTAAATACCAAGTGGATTTTGGTAGTAAAACATGGTATGAATGTGTATAACTTAGTTCTGATGCGTAACTTCTTTGAGGGTATTCCTGCCAGCTTGTTTGAAGCTGCAAAGATTGACGGATGTACTCCCATGGGCATCTTCTTCAAAGTAGTGCTTCCGCTGTCAAAAGCGGCATTGGCTTCCATCGGTTTGATGTTTGCCGTGACCATTTGGAACGATTATACCACACCCAAGATTTATATTTCTTCAAACAAGGAGACCAACTTCCAGTATAAGCTGAGAAATATGGTTATGGATGGTGATACGCCAACGCCTAGTGCGGAATATCAGGTGTCTCAGACGACCCTGTTTAATGCGGCGATTATTATAGCAATTCTTCCTTTCATGTTGCTGTATCCTTTCCTGCAGAAATACTTCGTAACAGGTGTGAACATCGGTGCCGTAAAAGAGTAATTTTAAAGGCTTTCTAGTCATCATTGACCGGAAAGCCTTTTTTATGGTATAATGATTTTACTTCGTAAAATCCAAGACAGCATATGCTGTCTTGTTCCCACAAAGCAAAGAGCGCTTTGTGGGGCATTATACCAAGCTTTATCCATGGCTTGAAAATCAAATGTCTGCTTCGCAGCCGCTTGATTTTGAGGGTCTCTGCCCGTAAATTGCGGCAATCATAAATATGTTCGAGGCAGGAAACGGCCGGATGGAGTGCATATAATAACGTACGCTATTTAATGGAGGAAACAGAATGAATACCATATTTTGGGCAGCGGATTCAACCGTGCAGACCAACCACTTTAGCACTTACCCCCAGACAGGAATCGGACAGGTTTTCCCCTTATTTATCAAGGACGAATACCGTGTGGAGAATCATGCCAAAAACGGAAGAAGCACCAAAAGTTTTATAGATGAAGGTCGTTTGGAGGCAATCAAAGAGCGCATCGGAGAGGGGGATTTTCTTTTTATTCAATTTGGACATAATGATGAAAAGAAAGATGACCCTGCCAGATATACGGAGCCTTTTTCGTCCTATATGAAGAATTTGGAAACTTTTATCGCTGTTGCAAGAGAAAACGGTGCGCATCCGGTGCTGATTACCCCTTTGGAGCGCAGATGGTTTGATGAGGACGGACGTTTGAGAGCAGGACAGCATGGGGATTATGTGGCTGCCATGAAGCAGACTGCCGAAAACTGCAATGTCCCTTTGGTGGATCTATACAGCATGAGCCGTGCAGCCCTTGAGAAGGCAGGAGAAGTGTCCAGCCGCAGATGGTATATGTATTTTCCGGCGGGAGAATATGCCAGCCATCCAGAAGAATCGTTGGATAATACCCACCTGCGCTATGACGGGGCCGTGAATTATGCAGGAATGATTGCCAAAGGATTAAAAGAATTGGGCGGAATTTATGCGGAAATGCTTTTGGGGGAGGAGATAGAGGAATAACATGTGTTATTCCTTCGAATTCCTCTAAATTTCCCGAAAAAGTTATTGACAGTCATTCTGCTTTTTGCTAAAATGGTTCTTGCCGTTGATATTAATGGCAGAAATGCTTTTTGAAAGCAGATGAAAAGCATCTGGAGAGATATCGAAGTGGTCATAACGAGGCGGTCTTGAAAACCGTTTGTCCGCA
>CAZGGA010000003.1:0-223885 GCA_964524555.1 uncultured Acetatifactor sp. | reverse complement strand
CAGACAGAATAACAGCTTCAAAGCCAATCCAAACATCATTGCCGATTATAATGTCGCCTTTGTTATCCCATGCAGTTGTAATCTCTTTTACATCCAATCCCCATTCCTCAAAAAATATTGGGAATGGATATGTTGAAAGTGAACACATCGCATGATTTGCACTAGTAAATAGAAACTTTGCTCCACAAGCGATAGAACAGAACTTGCCGATTTTTAACTGATCTCCATTAACCGGGTAATGATACAATACATTATTCTTTTCAAATTCTCGTGGGTCATGCACAAAATCGTTGTACATTGTATAATCGCCAATTTTAATTCTGTCATTGGTAATCACATTTTTTAAATAAACTGTTTGGGTATCACCTGTCCGGGGATAAATTTTGTTCTCCGATATAGTCATTTTTAATATCCTCCATGTTTTGATAGTTATTATGCGACTATATCGGTTACTACAATGCAGCGTTTCACTTTTTTACCTCCATCAACCTTAATTTACAGATTTGATTATACTACTTCCTCTCTACAAGGTCGTTCATTTACTTCATATTCCATTTCTGGTCTACCCCAGATTGCCCTTAGAGGATAATCGGGTGTGCCTCGAGATATTTCACTCACGCAAACTCTATCTCATATGCGCTTTCCCTGACCGTAAACTTCCTAGTGCTACCTTTTCTACATGCTCTAGGTGTTTTTTATGGATTTCCAAAACAAAAAGAAATGGATTAACCTCCCTTTTTGATTTCATTCTTTATCATTCTTATTCTTCTCTGAGTCACTTTTTATTAGATATGTATTAATATCTTTTAATAATTCTGATATTATTATATTTTTACTTTTTGTCTTATCTTCAGAAGGAAGCGTATCAGCTACTTTTAAGGCAATTGAAATGTTTTGCGATAACACTAATTTGTTATGGTATTTGCTCATGCTGGTAACAGTCTTATTATACAAATAAAAAAATATTGCTGCTATAAATTCAGTAATAACTCCTGATGCGCAGGTAACATAAGAGGGTTCTGCCTTTTCTAAGAACATTGCAATAATTCCTATCCCAAGTAGTATTGCTCCAAAAACAGAAACACATACTGTTACAAAGAATCCCTTTTGTGCCTGCTCTCTAGTCTGTAAATAATATTGATCCAAATATTTATAGCTCATTTTTATGGAATTTTCAAATACATCATCCTGCACTTCTTCTTGTATATCCGCCACTTCATACTCCAACATCTTTCTACGAAGTATACTCTCCCTCCCATCCGCGATCATATACATATAAAGAGCCACAAGTATTCCGAATAAAATTGCAAAAAAGATCATGCAAGCCATTTTAAAAACAGAAAAATCATAAAATCTTATATCGAGCACATAAATGAATATCGAACAAAATGCTCCTGCAAACACTCCTGAAAATACTCCATAAAGTATAGAGCTTTTCTTTTTCCTCTTTTGCAACTCTTCTAAATGTAGTTTTATTTTCCGATATTCGTGTTGGCGTTCCTCCTCTGACATTTTTTCCAAATCTTTTGTTGAATTTTCCATGTACATTCCCCCTTTCATTATCATTATACGACACAAAAACACAAAAATAAAGACTAACGCAATCTACTTATTACTGCAAATTGCCATATAACTATTTCTCTTATCTGTTATGAATTCAAATAATACCTTCCCGCACAAACTGAATTTTGAAACATACTATATTGAAATCCAATACCTTTGTATGATACCACCTTGACTTAGCCCTACTGTATCTACAACTTCATTCTCCAACACTCCGCCATTTTTAATAATTGTTCTTTTCGAAGCTATATTCTCTTTATCGCAGGTTAGTAAAATCTTATTTTCTCCAAATTCATGGCAAATAGGTAACATTAATTTGAGCATTTCAGCCGCATAACCTTTTCGTCTTTCCGATGGACGAATACTATACCCGACATTGCCCCCAAAACTTTTGAGAAAATCAGATAGAGGATGCCGAAAATCAATTATCCCGACAACAAAATCATCACTTTTCCGTACTGCTAAAAACACTTCTGATGGGACATATCCCGACCCATACCGTTTTCTTAATCTTCCTTCAAAATCAATCCATTCATCAAAGGAACTAACATCTTCAAGTCCTGCGCAACCATCAAAGCTGTCTCCATTTTTCAACATCTCTTCTCCATATGACATAACCTGTTCTGCATATACCTTAGACGGTCTAATTAACATTAATTCATACATTATCTTTTATCCTCTCAAATATTGTTTTATGGATTTATTATTATATCACTTCTATTCTCCAATTACTACTATGCAATTTTTGCAAATAAATCTTTCTTTTTTCTTATAAGTATGCTATTATTATATAGTACTACATATATGTAGTACTTCATGCAAAACAAGGAGGATAAAGAAATGCTATCAAAGCCAGCTACTTTGCTTTTGGGGATTATTTATGAAAAACCACTTAATGCATATGAGATAACAAAATTGTTAGATTATATGAATATTAAGTGGTGGTTCAATGTTGCAGATTCAACGGTTTATACAACATTGAAAAATTTAGAAAAAAGAGGATTAATTGAAGGAACAATAGAAAGAGCTGGTAATATGCCCGATAGAACAATATATTCTTTAACCAGAAAGGGGGAAGATGAATTAAAAGAAACCATTAAAAAATCTATTCTTCAATTTAGCTATGATACGAATATTTTTACAATAGCTTCTTTTATTATGGACATTTTGGAAACAGAAGAAAAGAAAGAATTGTTGGAAAAAAGATTGAACATTTTACAATCTTATCTCACAGGAATCAGTAAACAGGACAATAAAACATGGAAACAGGAAGTGCCTGCTTTTCATGTGGCGAATTTAGAGCGAATGATTGATATAGTTAACGCTGAAATATCCGGAACAAAAAGGTTATTGTCAGTTTTCGAGGAGGAAAAAAGTAATGAAGAATAAATGGTTACATTTTGACATTGACAAAGAAAATATATTTGGGCTGATTTGCGGTATAATTATGGTTTTGTTAAGCATAGCTATGACATTGTTTGATAACGAAATTAGCAGTATTATATTGAGAGATATACTCATGATATTATTTTTAGGATTTTTTACGCCCATCTATTATATCTTAATCATAAAAAAGAAAAACCTGTCGGTCTTGGGGGTACATAAAAATAAGTTGAGTGCCAGCTTGGCAATTAATGTGATTGCAGGTATTTCTCTGTTAGTTATGTTTATCAGCAAAAGTACGGAAGATATAGTTTTTGATATAAATTCATTTTATGCAATTTCATATATTTTAGTTGCTGGAATATTTGAAATGATTTTTATATATGGATTCTTACGTTATGAATTTGAGCGGGCCCTAGGAATACTGCCTGCTATTCTTATTACTGCCATTTTTTACAGTTTACATCATGCAGGTTTTCAACCGGAATTTACAAAATTATTTTTTGTCGGAATTATGTATGTTACAGTATTCTATTTTACACACAATATATTCTCAATATTTCCGTTTTTTTGGGGTGTTGGTGCTATTTGGGACGTTTTAGTCAATTCAGAAGCGGGCAATCAGATAAAAAATGAAACATCGTTTATCATAGCAATATTAATGTTTATTGTCATGATAGGTATTAGTATTTTTATTCATTGTAAATCAACCGCAATCTATCACAGAGAAGTTGAATAGAAAATACAATTGTAATGCAATGATAAAAAGAAAAAGCCGCCAAGCCCTAGTGTTTACGGGCTTTGCGGCTTAGCTACAACTATTCGAACTCGGCATGTTCTTTGTTGTTCTTAACTGTATTTGTTTAAGTTTTGTGTAAATACGCGCCTGTTTTTAAATCCCCTTGCAATCCAAAGCTTCCAAATGTGCTAAAACGTGACACCTCATCAGACGAATACCTCTTATCTCCTTAATCACTTTTATATCGCTAAATAGAACTCTGACAAATTCTCTATACTCTCCTATAAACTTGAAGTTATCTAATTATTCAAATATATTGATAATATAACCATCGGCGTGTTCCTTACTATTCTTAAATATATTTGTTTAAGTTTTATGCAAATACACGCCCGCTTTTACTTCAATTACATCATTTATTATGGCTTGCTGATTTTCTGTTGCCAAAATGTTGCCATCTCATTATAACTTTATAAAAATAATTTTTCTACTATAGTTTTCATATATCATCATTCCAGCGACAAATCTATAAATTAACAAGCTAAATTTTGTTTCATATATTCAAAAATATATTTTACTTCGTTTAAATCAATGAATTGTTGTGTGTAAAGTAAACTCTCGATTTCAACAACCTGAAAACTACTACTTGATTTCCATAAACATTTATTAGGTTGTCCCACTCTACAATATTCACATTGAGGTATTTGTATTCCACAAACAGAATGTAGTATTTTTGCTTTTCTTATCAAATAATCACACCAAGTGGAAAGAAACCATTTACCTTTTGCAACATATTTTAAATCATTTTTTGAAATACTATGTACTGTCGCAAACTGATCCAAATCATTTATTTTTGGTTCAATTAAACTCCATCTATACTGTTTTGCATCTCTTATTACCGCACCCCCATCTAAACCATAGGTTATATCAGCTTGATAAGTATCGTCACACATTTTCTTTAACGCTTCAAGAGAAAAATAATATAATTCACTTGATTGAATTTCAAAATCTTGCTTAAGCCAATCTACCACATCCTGAGTTATTAATGATCCCGGAATTTTTGTTAATTGTTCTAACAGTCTTTTAATTGTTATGTCCGTAATTAAATGTGTTTCATAGGAATAATATTTAAGCACTAATAAATTATCTTTCACTGGAAGATTATTTAAATATTGTCTTACATCCCTATCTATTATTCCCATAACATATTTCTTTAGTCTACTGTCATTTTGGATCAAACGGGTAACTTCATCCATTGCATTACATACTTGCTCACACCCCTCCGAATAACCTTCTATTGTTTCGATAGCTTGCACTCCAACCGATAATCCTTTTAATGTTGCAATATTATCATAAAATTTTATATCATCTCGTCCTTCTACTAAAATAACAGGCTGATTACACATAAATGCAGCAATTACAGTTTCCTCTAAATCGTTTTTCATATCCTTACCTCAATTCAACCAAGTAATTAGAATTATCCTTTGCAATCGATGGACTATGTGATGCCACTATAATTTCCGCATTAGGAGCCAATTCACTTAATAAAGGCAACAATTTACGTTGCCAAAGCATATTAAGTGAAATTTCGGGTTCGTCAACCATAAACAGATTTCTTGTATTACCTTCAATTACAAAAATCGTTAGTAAAACCAATAAATGCCTTTCACCACTTGATAAAGCATCAATTTTATGAACCTCACTAGAAGAATGAAATCTTACAATTGCTCTTTCTTCTGTAATTTGCAAATATTTTTCCGGACCTATATATTCGTTAAAAATCTCCTCTAATCTGTTTACGGCTTGTATATATTCCGATTCCTTATTTAATTCATTTGACATATTGACAATAAGTTTTTTTAATAGTGGATTTTCACCATTCTCAGAAACAGAACCTTGTTCATCAACAGCCTTTAGTATTTCCACTATTCGTTCACTAAGAGTATTGGTTGAACCAGACATTAGTGCTAAAATCAATCTGTCTTTGTTTTCAAATAATAATTTATGATAATCTTCCTCTGTAATGTCTATATCATCTAGCGAATCACATGCAGCTGCCAAAGTGTCAAATAATGCTTTTTGCACTTTATCGTTAGAAATCATTTTCGCTCTTCGATATCTTTCAACTAATAACTCTTCTATAACATCCATAGAAACAGAATCTATATTCAAAATTGGCGATGACAAATCTAAGCTACTTCTTATTTTGCTTCCTCTTCTTCTCCTTTGATTCATATCTAAATTACGACTTAAAATATGACAAAACATTACTAAATCGCTACTCTCGTCAAATTTATCCCTATATCTTGTCCGCATTATACTATTATAAATCTCTTCTTCTGATATATGTGAATTATTTGTAATCCCTCTATTAACCCCAAACAAAATACTTGACATTCCAGCCAATTCTGATTTTCGATAATCATTCCAATCATAATACATTGTACTCTGTCCTATTATATCACCATCCTCATCCTTTATTTTTTCTATTCGCTCCTTTTTCTCGACAAGAACCTTCCTCTGCTCTATACCGTCAATTAAGTATGTCATTGACATCCACAACACTTTTTCTTGACTAAAAACACTATCATTTTGAGACAAAAAGGCATTAATAAGCCTCAAAATTGTTGTTTTTCCGCATCCGTTTTCTCCATAAATAACAGATATATTATAATCTGAAAAGCTAATCTTTAATACGTTATTTAACGAATAGTCTCTCCTCACTTCAACTGATTTCAATTTAATACTCAAAATCTTTTCTTCATCTGAATTTAATAATCTAACTAACATTTTTATCCTCCAAAATTATATAATTTCTAAAATGTCATCTTACAGATATGTAATTTTTTCCCTTTGATCTCATAGTTTTCTTTATTACAAACTAAATCCAAAAACATTTCCAGACTAATAATTCTATATAAGTTCACACACCACATCAACTCTCTATTCTGTTTGATATCATCTATTTCTTTATCAAGTATTCACCTACTCTAAATACTTCCATTCCTTAGAATTTTCTTTTGCTAATTCATCTTGAATGTGATGAGATGAGATGCCGGTTTCTCTTGCCGCCTCTGAAATAGATGCAAACTCTTGTTGAACAATTCCTAGGGGGTCTAACAAGAAAATTCTTTTAGCTTGTCCTGAATTGGTCTTTCTTATATCAAATTCCACACTAATAATTTGTGGAATTATTTCTTCTGCATCTATCTTTCTCCATATATATCCAGCTGAAGAATTTCGCAGTCCTCTTAATACTTTCGATATACTTGCTACGCTTACTCCTACTTTTTTTGCAGCACTGCCTATATCTGAATACTTTTCTACATAATTTCCATTTAAATCATATTGAACTATATATTTTTTTATAACCTTTTCCTTTGCTATCTTACTTGTTGTTTTCTTTTCTTTTATTATAGGTGCCATTTCATTATACGTTCCAACCTCTATTTCTTTTTCATCAAATGGAATTTTATTTTCTTTCATAAATCGTACTACATTTTCATCATTTACAGGAACTTGATATGACCACTCTAATAAACATACATTATTTTCTGCACATAACTTTTTCTTTCTCAAATCTCTTTTTTGATTTTCCCTAAGTGCTTCCTCTCCTCCCCAAATATCTATAGGTTTATAATGTTGCTCTCCTTGATACTCTATACCTATTCTTTCTGTTTCAATATATATATCCAAACTTTGCTGTCCCAACCAATCACAATGATATTGATACCGAGTATTAGAATTATAACTTTTTATGAGTTCAAATAATCGGTATTCGTTAGACCATTTCGATTTTACTCTTTTTGAAAGCAGCATATTGGTATACAATTCATCTGCTCTTTTTTGAAACTCTTTTGTCTTTTTTTGAATTTCATAAAAAATTTTTTCTTTTATTGGTTTAGGGACCACATAATATCCATAATTTGCTTCTACCTGATTCAGCATATCTCGCGATGAAATTATCATCCTATATAATTTGCTATATTTTACCAGATATGACGCAATTACACCCTCATTTTTTTTGAAGATATTCCAATCCCATCCCTCTCGCAAAAAATACATCAATTCTATTTCTTGCAGATTTTCTCCTTTAAAAGTTACACAATAACCATCTTCTATTTTATTAATGCTGTTAGCATTGTCACATAGTTTAGCTATTGTATAAAATGTTTTATCCATACTTGCTTTTACATTAAAAGTATATATTCTCGATTTTTCATCGTCCGGAATAATATAATCTGCTTTCAGCAACCATTCTATCCAATTGTTAATCTCACTAATAAGTGTCACTGTTTCCTCTGAAAAAAAATCATCTTTATTTATAGAATATGTATCCACACCTATTTTTTGTAAAAGTTCAACAAGAATTTTAAAATCATTTTCCCACTGCTCATATATACCAGCTTTATTCAACGTGTACTTTTTACTGTTATTATGGGAAAATATATAAACAGTATCTTTTTCTCTAAACATTATAGGCGATAAGCATAACTGCTGTTGCTGTTCAAAATAATCCATCATCTCTCCTAAATATTCAACTTACATATGTAATTTGCCTTTGCACAGTTAAATATTGCAACTAAACTACCTACCAATTCTACAAAATTGCCTTATGTTGTGTTTCCATCTTTGCTTCTATATATTACCACGCAACCACTTGTTTTTCCATAAAATATAATAATCCGCTTGTTGCTATGAACTGTTACATAACTACGTTTCCCTTATCAACATCAACTTACATGGTGCTAGCACCATGTTCAAATTATTACTAAGAAAATATTCTTCTGATTTCCTCACAAGCAAAACTTTCACGTTTGATTATACCATTTCCATTCTCTATTTACCACAAAAATATGGAGCAGTCTTTATAATTATTTCCAAAATTCCTCATTACCAACCGCAGAAAATCTGTTCTTGTTGACCATTTCGATGCTGGCTCTGGATTTCTTCCGTTCCATTTGCTTTGCATGACTACACATTATTTCAAGGCTTACCGATAAGTCGCTGAATTCCTTTTACTATACGCTGGGCTATGCCGCTTTTGACCACTTCGGTGAATAGCCGTGACCACCAGACTCGCATTAGGCTGTGTGCCGCTTCCCTTGAAGAACTCCACGTTCAATCTCTCCATTGATGATTCATGGTGGAAAAATATTGTACGAAATGTCAGGCTCGCTCCAAGCTTTTTAACCACACCGCGCATAACGGTTTTAAATTAACGGGGAACTCTTCCTGCGTTTGGATAAATCAGCCTATTCTACTTATACGTCCATGTTCAATATGTTCCACACATGGCAGGAGCAAGCCGCCAAGTTAGAACGGGGCGAGATACCAAAGAGGAATACGACCAGCGGCGGTACAAGTACTCGGAACTGAACACCTCAAAGCATTGGGAGAAAGTCCCCTCACAGGCGGTCAATGATATACTCACAGCGGAATTTCAGAAAATCAAGAAAAAAGAAAAGAAAGCATCTAATTAAGAAAAAACAGAAATAAGCATAAAAAGCCCTTGCCGATATTCAGTTTCCATACTGAAAATCAGCAAGGTTTTCTTTATGCCATTGATGTAATTATTTAGTGCGTGATGTTATAAATGTTGCCAAAGCGTTGCCAGCGCTTAAACCAATTTGTTTGAAACTAGCATAAATACTAGGTTCTTAAATCATATTTCATCACTCAAACTCGATTTCCTATTAGCATTTTAATGTACGTTCAATGCTAAAAAATCTTTGAAAATTGCATCCTTTCTGAATATGTCCACACTTTCCATACATTCCACATAGTTATAAATCTCAAAACAATCTCACAGCTTTTGATATGCTTTGCCAATCATATTCTGATATTCTGCACAATTTACCATACAATAACACCTATCTCCGTAATGTGAGCATCCTTGACACATACACAATGCTGGTCGTGTAGCTTGACCACCAATCACAAAAGGTTGATTATCATTTGAATCGTGCAATGATACAGAGGATGATTCCGCAGTATTCCAGGACCATGATTCCACGCTATTCTCCATGTCCAGCCCCCCTCTTAATCTCTACCACATCCTCAATGTCGCACTGTAGCTCTTGACATATGCTTTCTATTATTTTTAGATTGACCGGCTCATTTTTTCCCAGTTTCGCCAAGGTAGCGTTGCTGATTCCGATCCTGTCACGAAGTTCTGTTTTATTCATGTGATTGTCAATAAGCGTTTTCCATAGTCTATCATAACAAATCATATTCTGTCTACCTCCTTTTCTCCTATTATATAGTTGAATTTCTGTTTTGTCAACTTTTTGTTCTGCTTTTTCAGAAAATATTTTCATTTTTTTAGAAAAAAGTGTTGACACTCGCTGTGCATATGGTAATATATTCATAGAAACAGAATAAAAGTTCAAAATAACAGAAATAAATTTTAGGAGGACAAACATATGTTAAAAAATCAGTTATTCGGAGTAGAAGTAGAAATGACAGGAATCACAAGAGAAAAAGCAGCTGCCATTGTTGCAGAAGTTCTCGGCACCACAGCATCCAGACCAGATAGCACTTGCTACGAAACTCGTACTATTGCAGACCAAGCAACTCGTAAATGGAAAGTCATGAGAGATAGTTCCATCTGTTCCATTCGGAATGATGGCAGTAATGCTCCAATGGATGAATACAAAGTAGAGTTGGTTACACCGCCTCTTAACTACATAGACATTGAGCTGTTACAGAACATTATAAGAAAGCTCCGTGAGAATGGTGCAAAATCTCATAGCAGCTGCGGTATCCATATTCATGTTGACGGAGCAAATCACAATCCTCAATCTCTCCGGAGACTGGTAAACTTTATGACTTCCCGGCAGGATTTGATTTATGAAGCACTCGAAATTGGAAATCGTGCTGACCGCTGGTGCCACAAGTTAAATTCCGCTCTCCTCGCTGAAATGAAAAAGAACAGAAACCTTTCAAAAGAAAAGGCGGAACAGATTTGGTATAGCAGTGCAAATGACGGATACTCAGGTGGTGTCAGCCACGATCATTATAATACTACTCGCTATCATGGAGTAAATCTTCATAGCTATTTCTCCAAAGGTACCGTAGAATTCAGACTTTTTAACAGCACTCTGCACGCTGGCAAAATCAAAGCATACATTCAGTTTTGCTTAGCAGTATCTGCATGGGCCATCTCTTCACAGGATAAAATCGTATTCCGCTCCATGTCTGGCTATACCGCAGAGCAGAAAGTCACGATAATGAGGAACATCCTCACACACCGCTTGGGGCTTTATGGAGACGAATTCAAAACTTGTCGCTTGCATCTTATGACACCATTAAAGAAAGCCGCAGGAATGACCTGCCGAGCTGCTTAATGAACTTATGCTGACCTATCGGCATAACGGGGAGAAAGAAGGCAATATGAAAACAAGACTTAAATTAACGGATAGCCAGTTCGAAACACTTGACACAGATACTCGCAGGAGTATGATACTCCAGCTAATGTTCATTGATACGCCGAAATATCAGTATTGTATTGGAGCAAATGGTTCGTTATGGACAATGGTTAGATATGATTGGAAATGCGCCGGAGAAGTAGACAAAGACACTTCAACGGTAGTTGATAAATGGTTATAAGGAGGAAAATATCATGGGAAAACTATATATCGCTTATGGAAGTAACCTTAACTTGGCACAGATGGCCGCTAGATGTCCCTCTGCCAGCGTTTATGCAAAAGGAGTATTAAATAACTGGGAGTTGGTTTACAGAGGCACCAAGACCAACTCACACGCAACAATCGAAAGAAAAACAGGCTCGACCGTTCCTGTTCTAGTGTGGGAAATTCAGCCAAAAGATGAATATCGGCTTGACATATACGAGGGGTATCCGCGCTACTATTTCAAGAAGAATATCATGGTAGATATTGGAGGAAGAAAAAAGAAAGCAATGGTATATATAATGGATGAGCGGCAGCTCCCCGGAAGACCATCTGTCAGCTATATAGAAACAATTCGACAAGGATATGTCGATAACGATATGGATATATCAATTTTTGAGAAATCATTGGTAGTAAATTCCATTGAATGTGCATAAGATTTGTGGTATAAAAAAAGACGTTCGGTCCTTGAACGTCTTTTTCTATGACAGTCAGTGTTGCAGCACTATCTGTCTGACGAAACCAAGGAGCCTGTTCTGGTGTGGGTAACCTTGGCATATTCATTCGGTACCCGCACAATCAGTTCATCGAGTTCACAGTGCAGAGCTTCACATATAAGATCCAGATGCTCCAGGTTTATCCTGTCTGTGTACTCGTGGTACAATTCGCTGATAGTGTTCGGTCTGATACCGGTTGCCCTAGCCAGATCAGCCTGGCTCCATTTGAGTTCGCCGAGCTTTGTTGATAGTAAAATTCTTATCATACATCGTCGCTCCTTCCGCTATAAAATATCATTTTTCGACACGCTTGTGTGTCATTTGTTATTTTATAGCGGTTTTGGATATATCCTATCAGATTGTGATAGTAGGAGCGACATCATGCTCAGCTCAATTTCTCGCCATAATTATCATCAAGGGCAATCCATCCATCTTTTTTGTCACTGTAAGATTTCAGCAATCCCCAAAGTTTTGCTCCAGGACCGTCTTTAGTCTTTACAATGGTGAATGTGCCTTTTCCGGTATATACGGCCTGACCATTCTTCTTGTGATAATCATAGGTAGTTCCTGGTCCTTTTCTGATACGCAAATCAGGAATGGTTACCCGGAACATAAACTCCTTATCAGTCGCAGCGGAGGAAGTGAGCGGATATATCTCCTTCCCGGAATCATCAAATACCTTGTATCCACTGTTCTGTTTACAAAGATCAATGGCATTATTCTTATCCTTGAATGCTCCAATCTGACTTCCAGCATCAGACCAGCTCTTCCGGACACGATAATATCCAGTTCCAGAGGTGCTGGCTTTCTGCTCTGCAGTCGCTTTGAAAGAAACATAATCCGGTATAGTGGTGATGAACAATCTACTTTTAAGTTTGTACCACTTCTCGTCTGCCGAAATACCTACAACAGTAAATGTGCCATTATGGACAATCTGATCAACAGCTGCGGTAATGCTCGGAGCTTTTCTGATATTCAAGCCATCATCACCCTTATAAACAACTGTGACTGTACCGCTAAGAGCTTTGATTTCCTGTTTACTTGTATCATCGCTGCTATTATCCACCGGAACAATAGGCACAGTTGATACCACAGCACCGCTCATTGCCTTTTTAACGTCCTTTCGGAACTGATTCATAGTAAGACCGAACTTATTCCAAATATGTTCCACATCGCCGTGATTAGAAGCGATTCCTTTAGAATTTCCTTCATGGTGGCTCATAAGCACATTGCTGTCTTCCGGATTAAACCCGTACTTACTGCAGATATACGCAAAGAACTGTACTGCATTTGCATAAGTAGCAAGCACATGGGCCTTGGTATTTGAGCCATTACCAGTTTCAATCCAGCTGGCGCCGCCAGTATATTTGATGGATGCAGGTTCTGTCATTTCAATGCTAATAAGAGAATTGTTTCCACTCCCTTTCGGACCACTTCCGCAATGCCAGCCCTTCATGTTCCAAGGGAGCAGCTGATAATAGACTGCTTCTTTTCCGACAACAGCATGAACACATACTGAGGCGCCACTATTCTGCCAGTTTTTTACGAACACCAACGGATCCGGTTGTGGGCATCCTACGCTATGGAGCATACCGCCTTTCGGTGTGATCTTTGTCCCCGATTTATAACAGGGATTTTGTGTTGCAAATTTCTCCACAATTTTAATATTACTCATAGATTCCTCCTTCTCGGTGATGCGAACATCGTATTGTGTCAAATTGTACTTTTCAATGATGCTGCACACTTTTGAAACATACTGCGTGTCTGTCGCATATCCACCGTCTTTGATAATTTGGATTGCCTTCCTATAATCTGTTTCTCCAATTAGTCCGGCATATCTCAACTTCGAGCCATTCATCGCACCATTGAGATAACAAGAATGGTCTCGTACGCTCGTTTCCATATCGGGATACTTTCTAAAATCAGCTGTAACCGTATATTCCGTTCCGCCTGATTTCTGCTCTTTCGTTTGTTTAGTGTATTTTGAAACACCATCCCACACAGAATCCCATGTGTTTCCACTGAGAGAGCACTTCATACCAAAATAATTATTGGCTTTCATAGCCAGCTCCGTAGATCCATAACCCGATTCTAATATTGCCTGTGCAATAGAAACGGAGGCGAGTATTCCGCTCGCCTCCATATCCTTGACCGCACATTCTCCAACTTTCCGGATGAATTCCTGCTGTGTCATGTAATCACCTATTCCTTTGTTCTGTAAAACCGTTTCCAGATTTCAATGAGATAATCCCATCCTTTGCAGCACACAATAGCCACAATAAAAGCCGCAAAAATAACCGCCACAAGGTAGTACCACACAAATGCAATGCCGGCATATGAGATATATGCAAAAAATGCGATTACACAGATTGTGATGGACAGTACGAGAACCTGGAGAGCTGTGGGAATTTTGTTAAGAAATCCGATTTCTTTCGTAAATTCTGTAATTACAGAAATGAGCGTGCAGATAACTGCCACGATAACAAGCAGCTGTGATGCGTGAGTGATGATAAATTCCATGTTCATAATAAAACCTCCTAGTAATGTGATTGTTTTTAATAAATTGCGTCAACTCCCTGCTCTGTGAGAAAATCCTTTTGCTCATGCTTGATTTTTTCAGCATATTCCAATGCTGAATGCATGTCGCCATTGCAGTGTGCATCGGGAATCCTCTGAACCGCTCTGGCGGTAGCCTCTCCCAATGCAATAGCTGCATTTACTCCTCTGATTACAATAATCTCATTCTGTTTCCTTGCCTCATCCTTTTTGTCCTGGATTTTCTCTCTGCGTTCTATCCTCCTTTCGATAGCCCAAAAAGCAAATCCCGTAATGGCCGAAGGAATGCTCATTGCAATCACAAGTGTCGTTACCATATCCATACCTATATCACCTCCTTCCAAATGGCATAAAAAAAGAGCCTTACGGCTCTAATTCGCTTTTTATATCCTTATACTGTCCTATGACCTCATTTGCAATCGCCATATCTTCATCCAGTTTCGGATCAGAAAACTCCTTATCATTTTTAAGGAGCTGCAGGTCTGTAGCCTGCCTTGCGACAATTTTTCCTAATCTGTATATGATTTCATCCTGCTTTTCCACCATATCCATATAGAGTTCAAGCAGTTCCATCCAATTATCTTCATCCATTTTTCTATATCACCTCCTTTGGGTTATGTGTAAGCACGAATTCAGAAAAGATTTTCCTCTCTAGTGCCCGGCAATCACAATGTTTCATCAATGCCTTATAACTCATAACCGTTTCATTTACTTTACTGAATGATATTTCATATCGTCGGTATTTTTCCTGCATTTCTTTCAAGTGACGTTTCATATGCAGGCTGGTACTTTTCCGCAACCGGACATATCCCGGCCATATTCGGAAACCAACAAATTCAATTCCCTGCGAAACAGGTCTGATTGCTGTTTTGTTATTCAACCTAAGCCGCAGTTCATCTCCCAAGAAATCAGAAAATTCCTTTTTGTATCTGTTCAAATCCTCCTTGTTATCGGAAAGGATTATCACATCATCCATATACCGGATGTAATATCTTATACCGTAGGTTCTTTTTGCCAATTGATCCAACGGATCCAAGTACATATTCCCATGCATATGCGATAACCCACCGCCTATTGTGATTCCAACATCCCAAAGCATTTCATCATCTGGAATATCCATGGGATTTTTAACTCCAAGAGGCAACCCGAAAGGCTTGGAGGCTTCACAGATATAATGCTCCATGATTCTTACTGCTTTTCTGTCTCCCACTTTCTTCCTGATTATTTTCATCAAGATTTCATGGTCTATTCTATAAAAGAATTTTTCCACATCTGCTTTCAGATAGTACCAGGTTTTTCCCGAATTTGTAACATAGTTTACCCATTCCGACAAACGGAGCATAGCATTAAGCTGTCCTCTTTCCTTTACGCAGGAATAAGTATCTGTTATAAATCCCTGGCACACCTTGGGATTGAGAACATTGTAAACCGACCTCTGTATCACTTTGGTTATGTAATCAGCACACACAATTTTCCTCAATTTAGGCTCATATACATAAAATGAACGATACAGGTCTGGCGGAAAATTAAGAGTTTGTACTGCCTCAGTTATCGCATGAAGATTATCCTCATACATGCCCCAAAAAGTAAGCTCCTCACTGTCATAACGGCCGCCAGCTCGAACATCCTTTTCAGCGGTCAGGATATTCTCAAATGAAGATATTTCCTCAAACAGATTTTTAATGGACATATTATCTCCTTTCAGAGCATTGCGGGGTTCGTGCAAAATATGCCCTACTGCCGGCATTCATGCCCACAACATTTTTTTGCTTACGCAAAGGAAATAGGATCCTTTACACCTCGGTACTGACTGCATACCCTGTAGGTGTGCAGTATCTGACTTGGAAGGTAGAGCGGAGCGGAAACCGATGTTCCAGTTCACGTTCGAGCGGGGATTGTTCAGATTGACGTTGAAGACGCCCGCGTTCGAAGTGTTGTTCCACCTGCCGCCGCAAATCGGCAACCGCAATATCCTATTCCCTACTTGGCTGTGCTTTTAATCCAGCCTCCAACCATCCTCCCGATTTCCACTACCAGACCGGACCAGATTTCATATTTTTTTGGCGGAAGAAAACCGAGATTATATGACAGACGGACATATGCTTTCAGCTTTTCCACTTCTACATCCAATTCCTGCAGAGTAGTTTTTTTATAATATTTCTTATTGGCTTCAATAATTCTTTCCAGAATCAAATCCATGCACCGCTTGATATCTACAACCAATGCGAATTTTTCTCCTTTGGGATACTGGGCCAGTGCTTTATATGCATAGTTCATCATATCAAAAGTCTTCTGTAATATCTTTAATTCTTCCATCTGCTCCCTCTGTATCGCATTTTGTTTCATTCTACCACATTTCGTGTCATCTCAGATTTCTTTGTTATAAAATATCGTTTTCCGTTATTCTGTGCCTATAAAAATATAGAGGCTGCTATCGCAGCCTCTTTCAGAACACAGTGCAACAGATTACAGATCAACAAAAGCGGAGCGGAAACCGATGTACCAGCTCACGTACGAGCGGGGATCGCCCAGACTGACGTAGAAGACGCCCGCGCCCGAAGTGCCGTTCCACCTGCCGCCGCAAAACGGCAACCGCTCTCCGACAGCATTGAACCAATGATAATCACCGCCATAATCACCACCCGGTTCATCCGGATAAAGCAGTAAAATCTTTGCCAGTTCCGGCGCGGTCAATCCGCTTGCCAATGTCATATCTTTGTACTGCATACCCTGTCCGGCATCCGTCTTATATGTAACAGCGCCGCTCGTGAGCTGAATTTTCCCCGAAACCCAGTCCCACTTTAAGGTTCCGGCTGTACCAGGAGCAACCAGGGAACCATCTGCTTTGATTGCTTTCCAAAGGGTAGACGTAGGAGACATGTCACATTCACTGCCCATGGCCGCATTATTGTACGGGATAATCTGGATTTCTCCATCTACCAGCCTCATTCCCGCATTCCATTCCCACACATTACCGTTTAAATCGCAGATACCGTCACTCTGCCAGTTATGGTTCCATGTATTAGGACCAGAGCCAGTGAAACATCTTCCGGTGCGGCCACTGTCCTTTGCGGATTCCTCACCTTTTTCATAAGGGTACGAAGAATCACAACCGTAATTATTATTGCCATGTGGCATAGTTTCGTTTTTGCGGCACCATAAAGCAAGATAAGCCCATTCAGACAGTGTTGCAAGATGAAACCCAGGTCCCTTTGCCTCGCATGCCTGTCTCGCAGCATCAAAATTCAGCGAAGTTGCCGGATCTCTGTGTGCCAGCGAATATGCCCTTCCATTTTCGATTATATTCTGATACTTGGAATAATAGAAAGCAGTTTTTTCCACTAATGCCCCATTACTCTCTACATTGAAAGCCGGATGAATGTTCTGGCTAAGGCCGCTCACCAAATCAGAATTCTTTCCCTTTGGAATCCTCACATAAATAGACGGTAACCCGATATCATCAAGTAACACAACATTTTTGCCGCCGGACAGTTCGCTTACTGCGGCTGCCATCTGATCATAATTTCCCATATTCGTATATCCTCCTTATTCGATTGCATATAATTTGAGTGTTACATTTGCCATGCTGAAAGCTACTGGTTTTTTCTCAGTAATGTATTCCTGCACAACAGTGTTATCTGTCTCGGCATCCGGATCATAATCAGGATTCGGAACTTCTTTCTCTGTATACTGTCTGGCCGGAATCTCAATCTGTGCTGCATACTTTTCGCCAAGCTGCCCGGCAGTAATCATGCCGTTTCTATCAATGCAGATATCCACACACACATCATAATCCCTCACCAACTTTTCGCAATTAAGCATCAGTTCATCCGCAAAAGTAATCTTATTTTTGGATACGCTGTACTCAATTTTCTTTCCAACATTTACCTCTTCGACTTTCATCTGTCCTACCTCCTTAATTCTTTGTATGCTTCGCTTGTCTTTTGAGCCACACAATCAGCCATATCACGCTGCTCCTTCGTAGCTCTTTCTGGATTGATACCATAATCTCTAAGTGTGCGATTAGCCTCGGCTTTTCTTTCGTCACTATGGATAATAATATTCGCCATTATGCAGCACCTCCACCCTGTACGAAACAGCGGACGGTCACGCTCTTAGCACTTCCAGTAAAGGCAATTTTGAAACCGTTGACCTGCTTATCGTACACAAGAATATCCCCCGCATTTACCGGATTCCCCTGGATTTCTGTCATTACCCTGTAATCGGTGGTGCTTCTCATATTTGCAAGTGCAACCGTCTTCACAGAGTTATTGAAATAAAAATCCTTGGTATTTGTCAGCGTTACTTCTATTTCCTCTCCATCAACAGATTTGAGGCTCTCTTGGGTATGTTTCAAGTGCTCCAACATAACCGCCAGCATTAACGAGTTATTATGAATGCCCTGCTCCATATAACTGAAATGTGCAGCATCCATCTCTGTACCTTTTTGTATGATTTCTCCGGTATCCTTATCCTTTACCTCATCGAGCCACTCCTGCGGTGTGTATGCACCAGTTCCGTTCCCTTCAAGGTAACTTGGTAATACATTCATCCCTATTCATCTCCTTTCTCGTAAATTGGGAATTCAAACTTTGCCAAAACTCCCTGGCTCGCAGTCCTTTTTACGGTAACTGCCTGCTCCGCACAAATAACACCGGTAACATCATAGAGACGAATTCCAGTAATTGTGTGGGCTGTTTTGGGAATAGTTGGCAAGCTCACGATAAAAACAATTGTGTTGCCTGTGATTTTCTTGCTATTGACTTTCGCATCGTACCATGTATCATTTACCTGATACTGGAACTTGTGAATAGCCTCCATCCACTGGCGGCGTCTTTTATCAAGAAAATCTTTTTTCCAGAAAGCCATCCTGATACCTCCTATTCTTTATTTCCACAGCTGCCCGTTCCGCATCTTCTGACGGTTGCAGCAGCAATGTAGACCTTTGCTTCGGATTCCATACCATCAGCTGATACAGAAATCGTTTTATATTCCCCTCCAGCTTTTCGCTCTGGTGAGGCTGCTCTTTCTGTCGGTGTTCCAAGAAGGGCTTTATCAGATGTTTCAATGCCACCTTCAATCTCTACCGACAATGATTCAGCCAGCGCACTGCCTCCTAAAGCTCGGAGGCCAGCTACTGGCATGGTAACCTTTGATGTATATGTGTTCCCATCAACAAGGATATCCTTCGGAATAACTACCCCTTGAGTGGAAACAGATGGTTTCAACCCCGAAACGCTCTGACCGGACTGCAGAAAATCTACAATATGCAGATTGCTGTCAATCTCTATTTCAACATCCTCTCCGAATATCTCTCCGAGAGTGGCATCATACGCTCTTCCGCCAATGCGGATAGTTCCCGTCGGATTTGCCTCAAATGCTGCAATCAAGGTATTTACATCCTGCTCACAGCGGATTTCAATTATTGTTCCAAGAGTAGACCTCCGAGGATATGTGCCACATACAAGCGTGTTACACCTCGGCACATCATACTCTGAAATCCAAAAATTAAAGGCTACCTCTACGATAGCCTTGATATAGTACTCAAATTCAATTCTTACTCCATCAGCCTTTACCATTGGAACCTCACCTAATGTTACCACTTTTCCTCCTGGAGTAAGGAACGGCATTGTCAGAATGATTACCGCTGGCAATGCAGGATCCTCTCTGTAATATATTGGGGAAACATCCCAAAGCAGAGCCAGACCATCCATTAAATCATAATATGTACACTCATTCGTATTTACCAGCATTTGATATTTTAGGAACTGTCTATACCTTTCATCGCTGATTACAGGATCTTCAACATCAATGCCTGCAAGTATGCCGGCCTCCTTTCTGGTAAGCGTTATGATGTCTCCCACCATATCCAAATTCATGCCCACAGCACTCTCTAAATCTGTTTCTAAGTCCAGTTGTCTGAATACCTTATGCAATTCCTCCAACTGCTTTGAAAAAGCTGAAATAAGGATTTCAATACGTTTCTTTCCTTGAAACTGCTGTGGCATATCCTCAATCCAATCATCAAGAATGCCCACTATATACCACCTCGATTCTTGTATCACTGATTACTGCTTTTTGCCTGCTCGTAATCGGAACATTGACCTTGGTATATTCGCTGTCTGCAGGAATATAGTCCTTGTTTGTAGTAGCAGCACATTTGATATCTATATAGGTTACACCGCCAACAGTTGCATATATACCATCATTAAATGTCTGTGACAGCATATTATCTCCGGCCTGTAATTTAGAGGCATCCCCAACAATGGAATCCACTGCCAGATTTGCAAAATTGGTAGGAAGATATGACTGTTCTGCATCTAGTGTCACTTTCATCCACACATAAACATACTCTGGTCTATTAAAGCTTACAGGTACGGAATCCCCATACTCTGTAGCCACATTAACAGTAATCTTTCCAAACGTCTGGATACCGGCAGCTTTTTTGTCGAGGATAATGCCGGCGATTGCAGTTTCATCTCCTCCATCCACAATGATTTCCACGCTGTGAGGCGGTCTTCCCTCTTCGTCTGTATCATCTGTATTATTTTCATATCCTGTGGCACTCTCCACATTAGGTACATTATTTATCAGCTGAGAGCATATACTGTCAATCATTCTCGTAGAACGGATAGCTGACTTTGCAAGATATGAATGCCGAAGCTCTATGTCAGTTTCCTGCATTCTTCCATAAGTTGGAATAATAAGGTTTTCCACCTCATTAAATCCACTAATATTTGTTATCATTACTGTAACGGTTCCATTCGGAAATATCAGTTTCCCATAATCCACAGTAGCAAAATCAGCAAGCACTGTCACGCTTGATGTGGTTAGATTATCGGACAGCACTATGACGCCGTTTCTTGATACAACCTCATCGGCAATATCCAATGTGATATCGCTTTCATTTACTGATACCGCATATCCATCTGGATTCATAGTGGAACATAGGCCTTTGATGATATTCAATTCATCATCAGATGTGCTTGTATAGCTAAACTGCACACCGTTTATGGATATTGAGTAGATTTCTCCTTTTGCCGGTGCCGCCACCCTTACAGAAACACGATTGAATCTATCTCTGGTAATTTCAAACTCTGCTACCGCTGCAAGTTTTCGCTGCGGAGCTGTATTTGTCGCCACAGTCGCCCCCTGCCTTACAATCGTCCCATCATCCCCTGTGCAATGCAAAGTATAATAGCTGTATTTATTTGGACTTCTCCGAATGCCACCGTATTGAACCGCATTATCAAGGCTTACTCCCTCCGCAGTAGACGGGTACTTTGCATAATAACTGCCCTGTGCCACTTCCCACAACTCTGCCAGTTTTCCTCCGTATGTTGTAATAAGCACATTTAAAAAAGACTGGGAATTCAGCCTTGTGTTGAATCCAAATTTTTCCGAAAGCTCGGAATGCAATTCTTCCAAAATTTCATCTAATCTTTTAATAACAAATCCTTTTTCAGTAACACCGTAATCAGCCATAGATAACCACCTCTTCCCTAAATGTTTCTTCATCAGTTGCGACCTCGTATGTAATGGTCGCTCTTCTGGTCTTACTGTCGATTTCTATGGACACATCATTAACCTCTGTTACCTCGTCGACATTAAAGATCTGTTCTTCTATAATTTCCTTCACCTGATCCAAGTCTGGATTTTTGATGAATAGATATTCAAAATATGGAATACCTGCTTCATCATCCCATCTCCATTCCTGGAAAAACCACCGCAATCTGATATTTATTTTCTGACGGACAGAATTGGCAAGGACAATGTCTGCTCCCTCAAAATATAAATCACCACTTTTATCAAGCAATATATCCACATCCTCGCCTCCTCTCTTATCCCGGATAGCTGCCTGTGCATGAAATATTTCCTTTAACATCAAGATTTCCTGTTATCTCCACACCGCTTTTTGACACAGAAAGTTTTGTGCTGCCATTACTTACTATCACGTTTCCGCTACTACAAGCCTCTTGTAATGCGGCACTGCCTTTATTTGAAAGTCCAGGGATCGCAATAGCATTTGTCAAATCAAACCGCATATCATTTTCCGATTCTCCACCGCCAAGCCATGCATCCAGCTCCTGCTCCGACACAATAACAAGGCAATCCATACCAGTCATTATCGGAAAGGCTATTTGCACATTTGCTGACGGACACTGGGGAATAACAACCGGTACCCCCGTAATTGTCGGATATGACATCTTCTTTCCGGCTCCTGTTGTAAATGTTCCATATGGTTTTACAGTTGCCTGCCCTGTTCCCGGACTAAATGCTGTTATCTTTCCCGGAATAGCAGTATGCATTTCTTCCATAACCGAACGTGCCGCTTTCTCCACTTGTTCTACAAACTCTTGTAACATCACTTCACCTCCAACAACTGGGCGGTGCAGGTCCACTCACCCTCAAGATTATCTCCATCAATATTCAATTTATATACTCTGAAATAACCTCTGACAGAATTACTCTCCAATCTAACATAATCATTTACACCAATTGCACCATTCAGAAAATATCTGACTTCATAACCGATCTGCGAAGTCGTACTGCTACCTCCTCCACTAGAATCATCACTCTCAGCCGATATTGTTATCCTCTTAGGAACGTCTAACAGTCCCGTATCGGCACTTAAAAGATATGCCCTAGTTGTAATAGGCTCATTGGGTTTTCTGACCTGTAAGACGGAATTCTGAATAGACCACGCAAGCCCGCAAGTCTTACACAGTTTTTTCAAGGCATTCTTAGCGGCGCCAACAAAACTGAATCCATTCGGTAATGTCTTGAATTTACATCCTTTTGAGTAAATCACGGATACTCCCATAGCTCCGGCAATGTAATCAAATACATCCTTGCTGTTGACTTTTCCGGAAAATGATACTGAAATGTAAGTATCTCGAAGAGCTACTCTACCATCCACAACCTCCAATTCTGTAAGCCGGTCTGCTCCATCCATCTGCGTAGTTACAGTGACAACATTCCCGGCAAGCACCAAAGCAATATGTTCCGTGTATCCAGCCTGCAGCTCTATGACACAATCTTTTGTATCAAGCACTTTCAGGCTGGCAGGAGAGAGATTCCATAACTGTACCTTTGCAGTGTTGGCCGTTTCTGATGTGGATTTTTCTATGCTGAAACTAATGTGCAGGGCATGGGGATTAGATTCAGTCGTTTCTCCCAACCGAAATCCTTTTCGCCCCATAACACCCGCTTTCAAAAGATACCGTCTAATAAAATTTTTTTGCGCCATGTCATTCCTCCTTTGCTTCATCCCATGGAATAAAAACAAATTCTGCCCTTCCCTCATTAAATGATTCTCGCGTGAGCCTTTTTTCCTCTGTCAGCACCCCAAAAATACCATCCGGCAAATCGGTAAAGTTATAGAAATGTGTCAATGGAAAACAAGGCACTATCTTAGTTGCCGCTACAATCGGCTGATCATCATTATCAGAAACTCCAAAGCTCCAAAAATCACCTATTCCATTGTAAGTAAAGCGGATTAAATACTGCTTTTCTGCAATAGTAATAGACGATACACTATCATTCATATCTGGAACTGTTATATATATCATCCATCCACCTCCTACAAAAATCCCATGCTGCTTGCTACTCCATATAAAATAGAGCCTTTTTTCCCTGAACCAGAAGAAGATGATCCGCCGGAACTTCCAGAACCTCCAGAACTGCTCCCGGATGAACTGGTAGAACCAGCACTACTGGATGAAGTTGTTGCGGTTCCTGCGTTGGACTTTGTTTCGCCACTCTGCAAGATATAGCTTGGAATATATACCGTCTTCCTTTTTGTTACATACACCTTTTTCAAAGACATCTGTACCTGTCTTGCATAGCCGATTTCCGAACTATGCGAAATTGTCATAGATGTAATACCCATGCTGGTATAGATTTTATCCGTTGTAACTACCTTAACAAGCTTTCTTTTGAAATACAATTTTTCCAGCTTGTTACAAATTTTCTTTGTCCGATTTGCAGATGGCTTATGCCCTTTCCGGCTTCGCCATGTTGCCGGACTGTCACTGATATAGAGAGTAATGCTGAGTTGCAAAGGTTTCAGTATGATTGTATCTGAAACATTGTAGCCTTTTTCGACAGGATACTCAGGAATGTCAGCGGAATAATTGATATCCTCGCTGATAAGAGCATCCCCTTCAATGCCGGCAATGCTTACCGGCTTTAGTTTTCTCGCCATTCCTTTTCACCTACCTTGCATATGCTAGCCCTTTTGCCATATAAGAAGTAGCATCCTGGGCCGATTTGTTCATTCCCTTTGATACATTCTGCTGCGCCTGCGTATCGCTACCAGAATAAGAGTTATTGAAGGTGTTATTCTGTGTAACATTTGTGGTATTACTTGTATTGCTTACCGCTCCCCCTGTTGCTGTAGCAACAGAAGCAGTTGCACCTTTCATAAGAGTGGAGATTCCACCCGCAAGGCTTCTGACTTTATCAAGAACCGTATCCTCATTCGAGCCAATACCTTCTGCCAATCCACTCATAAAATCAGGCATCCAGCTTTCATAATCAGTCAGAGGTCCTTCATCCGGCACAGAGAAATGTAAAAATGATTTAATCTTATCTCCAATTCCCTTGACTGCATCCACAATTCCTTGTACCCCAGACATAATGCCATCCTTCAACCCGCCAATGAAGTCTTTGCCCCACTGTATGGCCTGCGATGGAAGTCCTTTGATGAAATCTACAGCTGAATTGATGCCATTTACAATAGTGTCTTTAATATTGCCAATCGTTCCTGTGATTCCACTTAAAATATTGGAAAAAATAGAACTCACAAATGAAGCAATACTGGAAAAAATGCTGCTGAAAAAATTGTATATCGCCTGCAACACTGATACTATGGTATTGTAAGCAGAATTTATAGCATTGGAAATCGTGCTTGTAATGGCATCCCATATACCGCTGATAAAAGAAACAATCCCATTCCAAATCCCGGAAAAGAAATTGCTTACCGCTCCCCACACAGATTCCCATATGGCTTTGATAGCTGCTAATGCCATTTCAAACAGCATTTTTATGGTGTCCCATATGGCGGCAATAAAATTCTTTATTACGTTCCATATTCCTGTGAATATTTGCTTGATTGCCTCCCAGGCCCCCTGCCAATCGCCCGTGAATACAGACGATATAAAATTCGCAACTCCTTTGATAATGTCAAGGAACCCATTCAAAATACCGCCCAAGCTATTCCATAAAGTTTTGAACCAGCTTAGGATTCGTGAGCCCCATGCGTTCCAAAAGGTCTGTATCCAGCCAAATACCGTTTCGATTACGGTAGCGATAGCATTAAAAATAGCACTTCCTACTTCGTATAGGGCATCCCATACCGCAGAAAGTGCATCCAATATAGCCTGCCATACTGCCAGCAACTTATCTTTTGTACTTGTCGTGGATCCGTCTATACTATCCTCTGTTTCGCCAAACAATGTAGCTGCCAGCTGTGAAATAAAGGTCCAGACACCATTTAGAAATGTCTTTATAATCCCCCAGGCTCTTTGAAAATTAGCTTTAATGGATTCTCCATGCCTTTCAAAAAATCCTTTTACAGTATCCACAAACATCCCGGCTGCCTGTTTGATAAAATCCCAAACATTCAGCAGGAAATTCTTAACTGCATTCCATGCTTTCAGAATAGCCGCCCTTGCGTTATCCGCACCTATTCCAGCCTTATCAAACAATGTACCTATTACACTGTCGTTTCCCTGCATAAAGTTAATAAAATCCTCTATTATAAGGGCGAGTATAACGATAATTGCTATAATTGCAAGCACTTTCAGATTGACTGCAGACAGCAAAGTTTTAGCAGTTTTAAGAAAACTTAGTATCTTTCCAGCATTCAAAGCAAGCCAGATAGCCCCCGCCACTATGGCAATCAGTTTTAGGGCATTCTCTATACCTCCGATTTTATTTACCAGCCTGCCTATAAACGTTCCCACTCTGGAAATTAAATCCATTGCTTTCTGAACTCCACTAAGTAAGAAACGTATTACTCTTTCTATGTAAGGCTGCAACTTCTTTAGAACATCAAGGAAACCATTAAAAGCTCGAACCATCATTTTCCCGACACCATTCGTGATGCCAGAACCTACCCACAAATCATTTACAAATAATCCCCATGAATTCCTAATGTTCGTCATTGCATCGGAAATACTGTAATCCAGTTCATCAAAATCAGAATTTATTGTGTCCGCCGCACCCGAAAAAGCATTTACAAGGGTTTCTGATGTAAGTTTTCCGGCATCTGCCATGGCCGAGAGCTGATCTTTCGTCACTCCTAGACCATCAGCCATTGTGTTAATCATTTCTGGATAGCTTTTCAGCATTTTTGTAAATGTGGCACCAGACATTGATCCTTCAGCAAAAGCCTTATTAAGCATTGTCTGGGCCGAACTGACTTCTGCATCTGCCCGCCCAGCAGTTTTCAATACCTTTGTTGTGAGACTTGCAAACTGGGTAGCTGTTTCCAAATCTCCAAATACGCTTTCATCCTGCTTTACAAGCTGAGTAACAAACCCTGCCATATCTGAATATGAAGACTTTGTATCGTTGGCCGCTTTGAGAATTTTCTGCTGGATATCCTCTTGGTCTCCCATTTCCTTTGTAGCAGCTTTAATTTCGTCATTTATACCATTAAATTCTTCTGCAATAGAATTTAAGGCAGAGAAGGAAAAACCTATCGCAATGGCTCCCAGAGCCTTCGTAGCAAAGCTCTTTATGTTCTTGATGGTGTTTTCGGCAGTATTCACACTTTTCTGGTCCACATCAAAACCAAAAGCTACTGCAATATCCCGTATGGTCAATTGTCTTTCCTCCTCTCTCTTAATTCTTCATCCTTACCACGCTGGATATCTAAATCCATCTGATATAACGCATATAGCTTCAAAGCCTCGTCTAAGGTGTAATACTCCTCCAACTCGAACTTTGAAGCTATTTTTGCTTTAATCAATATATACATCCGGAGCTCCAGCTCCGAAAATTGAGACGTATCCAGAGTACCGTACTTTACAATATCTGCCTCGTCTTCTTCGCTAATGCCTCGCCTGCCTTTCCAAATCGGCCGGCGAGTTTCTTGAAAAAACCATTGAAATTCAACCGAATTACATAAAAGGCAAGAACAAACATATCCTGCACCTCTCCGCAGAAAAGTTCATTTACTAAATCCATATCAAGGACTTCCTGCTCATACTCGCCCGTTTCTGTATCGTCTTCATCCAGTTCCGGCAGCTCCACCACCACATTCTTGTGTGTTACAAGCAATTTTTTCATCATGGATTCTACTTTCTTCCCTGAGAATCCATCCATGCTCTTCGCCATAGACGCAGCTGCCTGATCTACATCAATATCCATCAGTCCACCATCTGCACTCTCACTGTCATTATCCTCATTGTCGCTACCCACAAGCGGCAAAAGAGCCGCAAGAACAGGAGTAAGCAGGGATGCTAAATCTCCAGTCAAATTTGCGGCTACCATAGCAGGAAAGGGTCTGATATAAAAATTGTAATCACCGATAGTTTCTTTTTTCGGTTCTGTCTGTCTTAATCTCGCCATATACTACCTCCTAACTCTCTACGCCGTCTGCAACGACGATTTCCCATTCACGATTATTCTGCGCCTTTCCATAGGTTTTGCCTGCCGGCTTGGTAACCCAACCCGTAGAGGCGCTGAATTTTTCATTACCAACCAAATCCTTGACTGTCACTGCAAAAAAACCGTTGCCAGAGCTCTTCATCTTTTCATACATCTTTTTCAGATATGAATTAGTCCTAGAGTTCTGGAGAAGGGATACCTTGACAGTGTAAAGGGAGGATGGATCCACGCTGACACATACTTCGCCATCCGCACCGGCCACATAAGTATTGCCATCACCGGCAGGTTCAATCGTGATAAAACTATCGTCTGCAAAACCGCTTGCAATATGGTTTCCCAATGCAAGCGAAACCTTTTTAGGATTATAAGTTGTTACTCTTGGCATTTATGTTCACCTCCCATTATGCGTAAACAAGATTACCGCTGATATCTACTGCCTGGATTGCTCCGGCCAGCTTTGCGGTAAATTTGCAACCAGTTAACTGTCTCGATGCCTTTTGACTGTCTGATAAATTTGCCGACTTCGGTACCGTAATGGTATAACCCGGAATCTCATTATCATCTTCGTCATACTCTGTTGGAGCAATTCCACCAACTTTCTGACCTTCCTTTAAAGATTCCTCCATCTTGCCTTCTACACCTGTGATTCCATCGTCCGTAAAAGGTACTTTCTGATTCAACACCAACAGATTGAACACACGCTCCTGCATATCATTCTTCAACCAGTCTCTAAATCGAATTGTGTCGATCCATTCATTTCCAAGCACCTTACCACCCATAGAACTTGTGATATTCTTTTTAGCATAAGTTGTAAAATAAGTAACGTTATTATCATCACAATACTTCTTCATATCAGTAGATAGTTTGCAAGGATATACAGCGGACAATGTCTTTAATGCCCAAGTCTCACTGCCGGGATCATAACCAAAACATTTTGCCATCATGGCAAGGGTAATGTAATAATTCTCTACCGGCTGCTTTTCTACATCAGGAACCCCGCCGCCATACGCAGCAAAGCTACGGAAATAATTGGTTGTAGATACCGGCAACTGCCGTTCCGTAAAAGTGAAACCGAATAACTTTTTGTTGCTCTCTGTCCACTTTATTGTTTCCTCAATATCCGTTGCATTGAGGAAAGTCTTGGAGAGTGCGATACCGTACCAGCCTCCGGCTTCTTTCGCTCGGTCAAGTACCTCATTCATCTTTTCGTAGATAACATTTTCATCATCATCGTCATTTGCGGTCTGTCTTACAATCACATAGATTGTGCCCGGTTCCGGAGACTGCGAATATGCCACTGTTGCCATGATGTAGGCTTGGTGTTCAGTAGAAAATCCATAATCTGTCAATTCTGCCGCCTGTGAAATGCCAATAACTTTTGTTCCGATGCCTCCCTCAATATCTGCAGCTTTATCAGGAGCCTCCACAACCATAAGTATGTTGCTAAAGCTCTCGTCGCTGGAGCCAGGAGTAGCAATCTCGATATCGACATTGACAATTTCATCAAGATTATTTTTAATTGCCATCGTCTATTTCCTCCTCTATAATTACTTCTTCAATCACAGAGTCTTCCGCCTCCGTGAACTCTTTCAAGCCACCGCCGCTTGGATTTGGAACCATCTTATTGACAGATACTCCATACCTTCCATCAGCTAATCCAACAAATGTCACTGTGAATTCTGCCATAGATCGGTAATTAAACTTCGTGTCTCCGATTATCTCCGATAAATCCCGCACAGGTGGATTGATAACAATAGTTACATTTTTTTCTGCTAGTTCATCCGTCATTTCCTCGGAATCCAAAAAGCGCACAAATTCTTCCAAGTCCTCCACCGCAGTATTCTCATAATAGAGCACCTTTTCAGAATCATCCTTAACAGGCTTTCCAACGGTATAGAGATTGATTTCAAATGTGAAAGAGTAATTATAATACTTGTGCGTTCCTTCATCATCAGACAGAGGAAACAATGAACGATCCAGATTGCTATATCCAAGGGTAATGTATGGCGGCTTTGGTGTTACACCTTTGGTCTTCTCCCATACCACCATTGCTCCCGGATGATATTTAACAACCGTTTCATACAACAGCTGCTTCACTTCCCCTAAATTCATCCTGTTCCCTCCGTTTCTGATTCAGCTGGCTTGGAATTTGTGCTGGCCGGTACCAGCTCGAAAGTAGAGGTCCAATGCCGAACAATCGTATTCTTGCTAAGTCTGGAAGAGATACATTCAAACCATCTTCCCTCATACAAAAGTTGGTCCGACCGAACACCTTCCTCCTGCTTTGAGCAGCGAATAGGGAAATCGCCAAAGGTTTTCAACATCATCTTATCCCTGCTACCGCCCGCCTCGACTACTTCATCATCGGACATAGTCTGCACATCAAGAGACACTGTGATATCTTCATATCCAGCTGTTGGATAGCCATTTACAATCTTATCTTCTCCATATCTTCTCAATGTGTAATCCTCTCCAAAGAATGGCATTAGTCAGAACCTCCTTTCTGTTGTATTACATAATTGATAGATTGCCTCATACGGCCAGTATCTACCAGCGGAGTGTCAGAGCCTTTTCTCCGTATTGTCGCTTCTGAGTTTGGGGCAAAATCGCCTTTGACTATCTGCTCCTGGATTAAGCCTTTCTGAAATACTCCAATCTTTTTCAGTACATCTTCTGCAGAGCCACCACGCAGGAGCTCCTTTTTCATGGACTGCAAAAAGGAATTTATCTGATCTGCATTGGCATCCACGCTATCCCGGAGGAACGGCCTCGAAGGAATATGAACAGTACCCAGCTCATTGAACATGGCAATGTCCACTAAATCAACTCCATCTTCGCTCGTCTCCCCTTGCTGTATGCCAATTCTGACTTCCAGCTGCCCCAGCTCTTTCAACAGCTTTTCAAACTTTTTACCCTCTGCAGTGATTGTATCCCGGACATTAACCGCCATGATTCACTCCCGCTGACACAATAGGAACAATGCAGCGCTTTCTGAGCTGGATATACTGCATGCCATACACCGTCAGACCAAACTCCGCATCTGTAACTGTGTTTCCTGCCTGGTTATTAGAAAAGGACACCGATGTTTCACCCTCCGAAACGGAAGATAATCCAATGGTGTCCCCTATTGTTCCTATACCGATATTCTTTCCAAGACCAGACATTTTCATTTTGTGCGCCGTCATATACGCGAGTGCTTGCTGATACAGTTTCCCGAATCTCTTTTTACTGATAAGCGGCTCTGCAAGGGATATGAATACCCTTACTGTGTCGTCGTCAACTTCCTTGAACTCCGACATTGTCTTTCTGATAATTTCAAAAGCATCCATAGCAGCCACCTCCTACTGATTGATTGCAGCTATGATTTTCTCCTTCAGATCTTCCACTTTATCATCATCTTTTACATCCAGGCCCATGCCGGCGGCTTTCGTCAAAAGTTCGGGCTTTTTCATGGCCTGAACTGCTTTGATCTCGGCTTCTTTTGCCTCCTGCGCAGCTTTTGCCGCTGCCGCCGCAGCCTCTTCCTGCTGTTTCTTATACTGGGCAATCGCCTCTTCCGCAATCTTAGCCCTCTCGAAATCGCTGATACCAGCGCCTGCCGCCGCAGGAATATCATTCTTCACATCGGCAACAATGCCTTTAGTCAGATAATCGGCAATAACCGGATGGCTTTCAGCACCATCCGGTAGCTTTACGGTTGCGCCAGGGAGAAGGGGTTCTCCGTTGATTCCAATAATCTTTCTTGACTTGTTGATAATCTCCATGCTTTTTCCTCCTTAGATTCCGTATGCCAGCAACATAGACAACGGATAGTAGATGATAAGGCCTGCTGTTCTGGTCTCGCAAGGAACCTCTGTTTCCAGTTTCTGCACCTGCAAAGGATACTGATAGAACGGGAGTGGAATCTCCAGGCTGAACTTCTCCGCATCCTTCGTGTACATAAAGGCAACATTCTTACCACTTGTGTTGATATCGGTCGCGGTGTCCTGCAACTCTGCCATGCTCTCGAAATTCTTCAAATAAGGAGCGTGCTCCTTGATGAAACTCAGAACCGTAGTTTCCGTATCCGGAATTCTTCTGGTCGCCAGATCCATGTAGATGTATGCAGGAAGGGCCAGAGTGTCCGGCTTCTCGATAGACATTGTAATCTTATCAATGAACTTCTGCATACCGTTGATATCCTCCAGAATCTGATCGGCTGTCTTGTGCTCCCAATCGGTGTATTTCTTTCCTCCGACTTCTACCTCAGAAAGAGTGTAGAGAGGGATATCATTCTCCTCGGAGAAAATGCCGATAAGGTTGTGCTTCTTATCGCCGGCGAAAGCAATCTTGTTTACCATGTAATCAGATGCTCTCCTGGCAGCTGCTCCCTTTCTTGCATCCAGAGACTTGCCGGCCATGCGTGATGCTCTCATTTCCTGCACATTGTAACCATAGCTGTCGCCAATGGATTTAATGGATGCAGTATGGGATTCTCCCTGTACATCAACTCTCGGAAGGTCGGTAGCGTAGTTATTGATAATCGCAGCCATACCGGTAATGTCATAGCTGTAGTAGGTAGTAGTTTCCGCTCCCTCGTTTACCTCAGAGGTAATAGGGAAATATGCCAGGGCAGACAGCTCCGGATACTGTTTGTCATAAGTCTTTGCCTTGACCTGATCTAACTCACGGGCAAAGAAAACTGTCGCTGATTCAACGCTATCAAAGCGGAGCTGTTCACTTCCTGCCAGTCCCTTGATAAGGGTAGAGCCCTTCAATGCGCTGTAATCGTCCATATTAAAATCTTTCATCGATAAATACCTCCTTATTCATTTTTTCCTGTGGCAGGTTTTTCTGCGGCAGGCACAGTTCCGGGAAGGAATTCTGCATTTGCAATGCCATTGTCTGTTTCACCAAGAAAAATAGCGTTGACTTCTACCTTGGTTGCAGTATCTGCAGATGTAGTAAACAGGCCAACTTCTTCTCCGTCTGTAATCAGGTAAACTCTCTCCTTATACTTCGGTGTAGCGTTCTTTCCTGTCTTTACCCAGATCTTACCATGGTGCAGGCATCCAACGGTTCTCTTATCGCCAACACGCACCTTGTTATTCATATCCATCTCAACCATGACGGAATTATGAACAACAACTCCTTCAAAATCTTCTGCGGTTGCATCGGAAGTAGGAATGATAACATCGGTACCTTTATTCGTGCCAACGACTACGCCGATACCAAAGGAAATCCCTTCCCCCTCTGCCTGTCTTGTAGATACTTCATGGGCCGATAAATCAAACAGCCCACCGGCTACTCCTTTAGGAAAGCCAAAGCCATAACTCGTTTGTGCAGCCATACTCATTACTTTCTACCTCCTGTCATTCTTGAAATCATGTTCTTGCGGGCAGAGTTGGAATTGCTTTCCTCTCTGGCATCCCTGCGAACCTTGTCAGTTACCATCTTCTGGCGCTGTTCATCAGTGCTCTTTCTCTCATGGAAGGACTGCTTCGCGATATCATAAGCCGCATTGATGTAGCTGTCGCTCTTTCCATCCAGGTTGATCTTCGGATTAACAGCCTTGATGATACGCTTTCTGCCTTCCCGGACAGAGAGCTTTTCGACGCCGTCCAGATGCAGCTTATCGGCCATACGGCATACATCCAAGCGATCCTGGATAATTCTGTCTACAGAATCCATGTTTACTCCCTTCTCTTTCTGCTCTTCCTCGCTGCCCCCTTCATCGGAATCGGTATTCTCTTCCTCGGCAGAAGCAGGTTCTTCCTCTGCAGCGGGGTCCTCGTCTCCGTTCATATCGCTGGTAGCCTGCAGCTTATCAATCTCTGCAAGGAGAGTATCGAGGTCTGCTTTCTGCTCTGCGATAATGTCCTCCGGCGCCATGCCCTCTCCGTCTGAATCTCTGCGGTCAATATTCTCCCTGACCTGCTCCACAGGGCTCTTTTCCTCTGCCGGCTCTTCTGCGGGAGTTTCCTCTCCCTCTCCATCTGTTCCTTCGCCAGTTGCCTGGCTTGCCGCTTTCTGAGCTTTGAACAATGCAATAGCTGCCTCCATCTCTTCCGGAGTGAGCTCCTCGCCCTCGTCAGCTCTGCGACCTTTTGAATCAAGTTTGTACATGATTGCTTTACCTCCTTTAAGAATTTGTACATCATCATCTTTGCTATCGATATTGAGACGGGCAGCTTCTCCGGCCCTTGCCTCTCCAACCAAGGCAAGATGATTGATTTCGATATTTTTCTGTACACAGTCATATTTCTCTCCCCTGTATACTCCGGGAGTATCATCAGTATCCAAACTGTAGCCAAGCGACAATTCCTTTAGACCACACCTTTCCAAAGCGTTGGTATCATGGATAATTATCTCGCAGCGGACATTGTCTCCATCGCGATATCCCTTACTCATGATTGTTCCAATCTGCTCCCTGTGGACATTTTCCTTGTCAACCTCTCCAGCGTCGTGGGTGATGATAATTGGCTTGCCTTTGTAACTCTCCAACGACTTTTCATCAAAGACGTCCTCCGGCAATCGGAGTTCCCTCCTGGTACTTCCATCATCGTTCTTATACTCGAATATGCCGCAGGTAGTCACAATCGGATGATCTACCAAATAGCCTTCATCGGTGTAATAAGTCTGATCAACGGAAATACTGTCAATCCTCTTGTGTTTCACTTCTCGCACCTCCTGTTTATACTCACTTTTTCAAAGTAACCACTTCCTTTCATACCGGCAAATCCAATGTGTCTATATCAAATACCGGAATTGCACAGCACCGGCACTGATAATCTTCCCCGGGATGGCACCGCCTTCCATCATCCGTTTCTGGCGGATCGTCCCAGCTGAATATCTCTCCATCTAACGCATCATGGCTATCCCTTACCCTGCCATCCCCAACGGTGGACCATTTGTATTTGTCCACACCGGCATCTCTCTGCTGGCTTTGCGTAATCTCCGCATTGAGCTTTGCAGTCTGGTCTCTGGCTATCAGTCGGGCATGGCGTTTATCTATTCCATATTGCTGCTGAAGACCTTTGACAATGTTGGTAGTGGTGCGGCCATTCATGTAATCCGAATAAACCATTTCTTTCATTCTCCCCAGGGAATCCCTTGGAATGGTCTTAATCAAATCAACATTGTCAGATATCCACTTTTCCAACATCTTCTGGTAATACTCCCCAGAATAATAATCATCCAGAATGTTGATGCCCAAAGTTTTGCTGACAGCCTTTTTCCATTCGGCAATTGTCAGCTTGTGATCCAGGCCTGCGATTTTATTCAGCTCACGCTTTAAGTTGTAAAGACCAAAAGTGGAATCCATTTCTTTCTGAATGCTCTCAAAAAGAATGCCGAGCCGGACAATGGTGTTATCAATAGCAGAGAACCTTGCCACCCTCCTTTTCTTTTCATTGTCCTTGCGAGAATCGGTGTTGTACTTCGTACCCTCATTCAAAATCTGCTTCAACTCAGGAATATATTTCATCAAAACTTCCCGCTCAATTGCCATGTATTCATTTGTCAATCTTATATACTCCCGTTCCGCACTGTCCGGGTACTTCATTCTGTACTTTGATGGAACAATCTTCTTGCCCCTGTGCTTGCGCTTCAATTCCTCCCGGACAATCTCTTTCCTCAGCGTTTCATCCAAATCCTCACCTTCTCTCATTGCCTCTTATTTTGCGTTTCAGTTTGCTTTCGTCTATTTGACTGTTGAACACAAAAAAGCCCAACAGTGCCACGATTAGAGGCACTACAAGGTAAAAGAAAAGAGCCTCATGACCTGCAAGGCTCCCTTTCTTAATCATCTTCCTCGGATTCATGCTCCAAGTTGTGTAACTGATTCAGCAGCTCCCTAATCGACAATTCAAATGGGAGAAACATTTTCTTTTTAAGAACATTGGATAAAGTCTCGAACCGTGCGTTTTCCATCTCGGTATTGAACGATATCGGTGTTCCGTAAAACTCTGTGCACAGAAATACTTGCGACGGACAATATTCCGCAGGCATTCCAGAAATAATCGTCAGCGGAATGGTTTCAGCAATATTGATTCCAAATTCCTCCCTGGTTTCTCTGATCGCCGCCTCTTCCGGTGTTTCTCCCATCTCGATATGACCTCCCGGACCACACACGAGGCCGTTATCCTTTCGTTCTCCGATAAGGATTTTCCCGTCCTTGATTACTATAACTCCGCATCCGGTAGGCGTGACAGCATCCATCTCCATATCCCCTTTTGCCATCTCTGCAGATAAGGCAGTGTTGGCCGTTTCAACCGATTCGTTTTCATTTGCAGGAGTTGCCTCTTCCATTGCGCTCCAATCATCCTCTTCATCCAGAATGTCATTGACTGTAAACTCTCCGCTTTCTGCCAGCCGCTTTCTGACCTCTGAGGCATCAAGAGCCTGCATATCAACATATGCCTGTGCAGTCTGCGCTTTTGTAAGCTCCGTCTGTGCTTTTGTCTGATTTACATTCGCCTGCTCGGCTTCGCTAAGGCTCCACAATGGCTTAAAGCCAAGGGAATAATCTGGAATTTCCTCAAACTCCCCTTTATACTTCCCTGCGGCCAATATGACATCAAGCAATATGCCCATGTTTTTCTTTAAATTCAGCTTTTGAATTTGACCAACAAAGCTGTAATAGTTCTCCATGTCGCTTTCTCCCGTGGAGTTTTCTCCCGCTGGGGAGCGCCCGAAGAGCTTTGTCTGTGGAATATTCGATACAGCTGACAGCATATTGCAGGCAGAATCGACAATATCCTTTACGCCGGAGAATGTTACGGTTTTGTAATCATAATCCTCTCCTTCTGCGTCAATAGCAATGCTGTTGATAATGCCTTTTGCCATATCAATAATACGCAGCCTTCTCAGGACAGTATCCTCTCCTTCATCTGTTTCCAACAAAGTAGCAAGGTTATTCATTTTGTAGATAGCCTGCACCGCCCTGTCGAGCAGTTTCACGCCATTTCCATGTGATGTAACTGTTTCCTGGACAGCTTTATGTATTCTGATATACTCCGGTATGCCGAAGAATCTGTATTCTGTCTTGGTGCTGGATTGTGGCAACTTCCCATTTTTGAAAAGTAGGCACCGGCTCTCATGAACACGAAAAGCCTTGCCGTATGCTGGAGAAATGTCGTAAAACTCAGGCATCCCGAATTTAGACCACTTTCTATCATCTGGCTTGGTATCGTATATGCTGTTATAGTCCGGCGTAACCAGCGGCCTTTCAAATACCAGAAGTTCGTCAATGCCTTGTATGCCATCCCAATTAACAGGATCGGTTAACTCGCCGCCATCATCGATAATCATAACCATCAATGCGCCGCCATAAAGTCTGGACCATCTGATAGCTTCGGAGGCTTTTTCTTCAAAATCCAGTTCATCCAAGGAATCATTGATGAATGTTTCCAGATCCACATCATTGACACCGTAATCAAATCCGCTGCTGACAGCATCATCTGCCGGTATGTCAATGATTTTTGAGAACAGACCATTTTCCTCATAGTTCAAGGAAAGCTCTATGTCTGTTACTGGAGCGCCACTCTCAAATCGGTAATGCTCCGACACATCCTCTTGGGTACCGTACTTATTCAAAAGATTTTTATATCCATCGGCCCGTTTTTCTTTGTTCTGGTCTTTCTCTTTGTCCTGCATCCTATCACCTCCTTAATCTACCAGACTTCCGATATTGAATGTCTTTCTTTCATAGCATGACAGCGCAACAGCATCCGCTCTGTCCGGGGAGCTGATTCCCCTTTTCTTCATTTCCTCTTTGCTTTCCAGCAGCATCTTACCTCTGCTCGTCAGCCTGTATTTCCTGCACGATAGCTGTGCAACCAGCTCATTATCATTCTGTAAGCTGATTCCCTCTGCGATTAGCAGCTCTTTTACGGTTCCCCATAGATAGGTTGTCATATTGTCATAAATGTCGGAGGCTTTGACTTTTCCTCCATCCACAACAACATCATCCGGCACTCTGGCCGCAGCATTCACAGGAACGATTACCATTCGATTCAATTTTTCTTCCCGCTTTACCTCTTCCAGACGATCCGTCACTCCACCGCCGAGACCGCAATCATCAATATTTACATATATCTTTCCTCGATATGCTGGGTATGCTGCAATAATGTGCCTATACTGTTGAACCACTTTTCCAACCGTTGTCATGAGACTTTGACCTCTGAACATAACAGGCATCGTAATATTTCCACCGGCATTCAGAGCAATAACCGTTTCATCATCGCCATATCGAGCCACATCCACCCCAAGAGATATTCGCTTGATTGGAACATCTTCCGGAAGATCTAGCATGCAACAATGCTCGATTAGTGAAAGCATGATAAATACATCATCCTCTTGCTTTGGAAATTCTCCATCAACACGGACACGCACAACATTGCTATCTTTTCCATATTTTCTGTCCAAAGATGCAATATTGTCTTTATTCGTCCTCTGACTGTTTCTAGAAGATACTGTATGTTGCTTGTACTGTCCCCTATCTTTATGAAATGCTTCATAAAATGTGCCGGATGTCCTTGTCGGGTTCCCACACATCAGCAATTTGTTATTTTCACCAGATAGCGTACCAAGTACCGCCTCCATTATAGGATCTGCGACACCAGAAGCCTCATCAACAATGAATAGCATGTTATCTTCGTGAAATAATATGCTCTCTTTTCCAAAAGCCAGTATTTGCAGTATTTTCAAGACTTTCAGCTGTTCGGTTCTTGCATTTTACACCACGCTTGACACCAATTTGCATAAATCAGGCAGCAGGCTTTCCACTTCACCTGCTGCCCTCTGCTGGTTCGTTGATACCTCTCTGTCAAAACTGGTTTGCAATCTTCTTAATCTCCTCCCTTTCCAATTCGGCTGTCACATGGGTGTAAATGTTCATGGTTACATCAATGGTGGAATGACCGAGATAACTCTGCACCACTTTAGGCGGTATTCCTCTCTCCAATGCTCTGGTGGCAAATGTGTGCCGCATGGAATGCGGACAGAATGTTTCCATCAGTTCCGGCTTTCTGTGTTCTGCTGCCGCTTTCTTTTCCTCTGCCCGGTTGACAGCATTTACAGTGGAATCTATATATCTGCTCACGGATAAGGTCATGAGTGGCTTTCCAAACATAGTGGTGAATACCAGATGTTCCAAACCTTTGACCGGCTCCCATTTATCCCCCAACATCATCCTGAGCTTTGCCTGCTCAATCTTATGCTTTCTCAACCTTTTAGCAATCTCAGGGAGCATGGGAATAGTCCTCTTACTCTCCCCGGTCTTGACTGGCCCTTTGTAATAGTCCTTTCCTGCCACTTTTATCATGGTTCCATTGACATGGATCTCCATCCTCTCAAAATCAATATCTGTCCACTCTAGCCCATTGATTTCCCCCACTCTCATGCCGGTAGAGAATCCCACATAGAAGATATCCGCATAGAACGGCTTTCTCTTTGCAGCGCATTCCAGAAATGCTTTTTGTTCCTGCTCTGTGAGTGCCCTGCGGTGTGGATTTTCCCCTTTATCCTCTACTTTGGGGAGGATGGATCTCTCAACCGGGTTCGTGATGATAATGCCATTCATATGCGCCTGATGGAAAATCATGTTCATGGTCTGCCTCGTATTCTCAATATACCCACCGGAATACCCTTCACGCTTCATCTTGTTTAGGATTCTCTGAATATGTTCTGGCCTGACTGCCTGCAGCTTCATGTGTCCGATTTCCGGTTTGATATGTTTATAGCATTTCTCATTCCCGATGATTGTTGTTTCTCGGACAATATTCTCTCTGTACTCCTTCAGCCATGTTTTATACCATGAATCAACCGTTATCCTGTCAGGTCTGGCATATATGCCATGATCCATTTCATATTTGGCATCCCGGAGTTTCTTCTGCACCTCCTTCAAATCCTTTCCGTAAATCGTGTGACGCTTTCCGTTGAATGTATATCTTGCCTGGTACCTGCCATCCTTACGCAGAGAAATCCCAGGCGGTAACTGCTTCTTATCAGCTGCCATAACCTCCAGCTCCTTTCCAATACGCAAAGAGGCAGCAGAACCGCCTCATTCCATATTCAGTTTTTATTGTGAATGTGTCTAAATTCGGTTATAATACAAATGCTTTGGTGTACCTTATCATGCGCCTTAGCTCCTAACGGCTCTCCCATGTTGCAGCATGGCGGGAGCCTCCGCTTTTTGTTCGCTCTGTAATCGTTCTCCTTTCCTCTCTGTGCCCTCTAATTTGCCCCACAGGACTGTTAATCGCTCTCAATAGTCAATAACCTGTCTTTTTGCTTTCCGCTCCAAAATGAGCCGTTCTGAAAGCTGCTGCACCGCCTCCTTTCCTACTGCTGCCCCTGCTGGTTCTGTTTCGTGCACCATTCATCAAACCGAAGACGGTCGACAAGAAGCCTGTCCCCGATATGGACCACTGCACATATTTCCTTTGCCAGTTTTCTCGCCATCCCATCACCAATACCCCCTGCATATTCCCGGAAGTCTTTAATACTTAACAGCCTCCTCTCCGTTAGCGGTATATGTTCTTCCTGCTGCCCTATGCTCATGAACCCTTCCGCTTTCCGCAATTCATACCATGCAGCTGGAACCTTGCCGGAAACGACCAGCTTGCCGGATGCCTTTAACTCCTTATGCAGTTTCTTCACCAGCTCCACAGCCTCCCTCTCGCTGATGGAGAGGTCAGAGGCTATGTCTGCAGCTGTGTAAAATATCTTATGTTCCTCCATTGTCTGCACCTCCATTTCCTGCACATCTGCCGACTGCTGCCTTGTAGCCTTCAATAAATCCCTGCTTTCGTGATGCTGCGCTTGCATCTTTCAGCAGCTTGCAGAGCTTTTCTTTCTGTTCTGCCGGCAGCAGTTTCACAAATGCCAATGCGTTACTATATGGTTCAAAATCTTCCGGCTCCTGCCCCGCCTCCTTTCTTCCGGAGAGATATTCCTCAAACTCCTGCCTGCAATATCTATCTGTATCACCGCCCCTGGCATCATACACCCATGAGAAACGGCTGCTTATTGCCTCATTCAGCATTTCAACCCTTACAATACGCTCCCTCAGCTGTGAGAGGAACACATCCATGCTGTTCCCTACGGTCTGCAGAGTTACATCATCACCGTTAAATATCGCCTCAATGATGATTTCCGCCATGTCTGCCACCTTATAAAGCTCCGTCACAGCATTTCCCATATCATGCACCGGATTATCTACACTGTATTTATTCATCAGCAGATACCTCCTTCCATTCTTCTGGCGCCAAACACCTTTTCTCCAATTCCTGCTGCATTGATGGCGCCGATAGCTCTCTCATACCGTCTGACCGCCCCGGCAAGCAGACAAAGCACTTCCTGATCCGTTGGGTTCTGCTTTTCATTGAGCCTGTCCTGCCCCTCATTCATCTGTCTTCGTGATTCATAATATTCAGCCACCAGCAGAGCCTCCTTTTCGGCTCTGTGGTCCTGTCTTCCCATTCCTGCAACTTTCTTCATCATGCCATACCTCCCGCTTTCCTGACTTTATCAAACTGCTTCTGGAGGAGCGTATCAGCACGATTCTCCACCATTCCCCATCCGGTTCTTATATCCATCGTTTCCGGCTGTCTCTCCAACATGTTCCAGAGCTGACGGTCAAGTGTATCACTCCCGAACCTGTTCTCTGCGTATCTGAACAGCTGGCGCTGGCCGTCCTCTGTCAGTGCCCGGAACTTTGTGATTATCCTGATAAGCGGGTTATGTACCGCATCCTCATCTCCATATTCCTCAATTATTTTCTCTTCAAGCCATTTCTCCATCCGGTCTGCTTTATCTGTCCTCCTGCTGCCAAACTCCGCAATACTGACAATCTGGCAGCATCCTGTATTTGAAACTGTTTCTGTATTCTGCATTTCTGCAATACCTCCTGCAATCTTATTTTTTCGTTTTTGCCATCATATCTCTGTCAATCAGAGCGTTTATATACTGCTTTACTGCCTTCTTCTTCACCCTTTCCCCCGCCTCTTCCTGATTCCGGAATTCAGACCTTCCAAGCAAATAATCTATGGAAACATGAAAATATTCTGCGATCCTCAATGCGCTCTCAATACTTGGAACACTGATTCCCGTTTCGTAATGTGAAAGAGCTGAAGCAGAAAGGCCTATATCTTTGCCAAGCTGTCTGCAGGAAATTTTATATTCCTGCCTTAGCTGCCTAAGCCTCAAACCAATCATATTCACTCCTTTCTGTGTACTATCTGTACACATTTTCAATTATAGTGCCTTATTAGTGTACTGTCAATACTTTTTATGTATTTTTGTTTCTTTTTAGGGCACAAAATGATATACTGTACCATATGGAGGTGAAACTTATGTTGTCAAGGATTAAGGAACTACGCACAGAGCAAAATCTGTCACTTCGGGAACTGGCTTCTCAATTAGGCATTGCCTACACTTCACTTGGGAAATATGAACGCAACGAACAACAACCCAGTTTTGAAACCTTGGAAAAAATTGCTGATTACTTTCATGTATCAGTGGATTATCTGCTTGGGCGCTCTGATAACAGAACATATGATAATTTGGTCTTCGATACCGATATGGAACATCTGAAACAGGTTTTCAATGATGCTCCTGCTCTGGTAAAAAGCCACTTTACCAACATTATTGATTCTGTATTCCTGCTTACCTTCCACAGCCTGAAGGATGGGAGCGACATAGAATATATCAAGCTGATAGAGCGAATATTCGACTGCCTTATGAAAATCCATCAAGCCGGATCGAATAACTTCATCATTGAGCCTACTGCCGAGGAAACCGATAGCAAGTATCAGGCTTTCCTTGCAAAGCAGGCAGAATTATGTGATCTGACAAAGCAGCTGTTCCATTACTCCAAGTGGAATGAATTTAAAAAGTAGCTGTTTCCCTCATTTGTTCTTGCTATTTTATGCCGGAGCTGTTACAATGGGTTCATCCGTAGGGGCGCTCTGGCAACAGCCGAGTGCTCTTTTTCCTTTCCCGCAACAACTCCGGCGGTTACTCTGTTACTGCCTGCCGGTCTTGCCTGTCCGCATGACTTCCAGGGCAAATGTGAACCCTGCCATGAATCCCTGCTTCTGGGAGAGCTCCGCAAGGTGCAGGCATTCCATGAAAAGGACGTCCTGCATCCTGTCACTGTTCGGCAGCAGGCTTTCTATCATTCCCATAAGATTGTCAGCTGCCTCATTCGTTTCCTCTGTGTCAATGTTCTCCCTCTCCTCGATATATCCGTTGTAGATGATTTCAATAGGTTCCATGCTCCATCTGCTCCTTTCGCTTGCGGTCCGCCCTGCTGATGTGCTATAATCAGCGGTGACCGGTTCATATGGTGTGTTCTCGGTTACTGCCCCTGCCGGAGTGGCTGCTCTGGCAAGGGCTTTTATTTTTATGAGATTGTAAATCTCCGGCTTGCCACCTGCTTAACATACTGGTCATACAGATCGCCGTACTGCTCTTTGAATCTCTTGGTATCAAAGCGTCTGGAAAGAACGCTCGTAAACCGAATGATGAAGATACCGGCCTGCATTTCCTCAATGCCCTTGGTCTCCATATCCTTCTTGATTTCCTCCTGTAAATCGCTGATCTGTGCCTCCAGCTCCTTTTTCTGTTCTTCCAGTGCCTTCAACTTCTTAATCCTGTTCTCAATCGCTCTTTCGCCCATGTGATTATCTCCTTTCATTCGGTCATGCCCCGGCAGGCTTTAAGCATCTAGTCACTCTCTGGACCTCTCAATCTCCCTTATCCTGTTTCCCGGTGTTATGTGGTATTCTTGCTTTCCCTTTCGGTACTCCCGTCTACCTTCGCTTGACCTGTTTTGTTTTTATTTGTTAAAGAAATTCTTTTGTTTTATTGTTGTTTTCTTTAACTTTCTAAATACATATTAACACCTTTTTCTTTAGTTGTCAATGCTTTTTCTTTAATTTTTTAAAGATTTTATTTACTTTTTTTCAGAATGTGCTATAATAGAAATATCAAATCAGAAAGCGAGGTGTCATGGAATGATTAAATACTATAAATTGTTAGATACTCTCAACCGTCGCTCTATGACAAAAGAGGATTTACGCCAGCAAATTGGTATATCATCAGCAACCATGTCTAAAATATCAGCACATAAGGCAGTATCATTGGATGTCATTGATAAAATATGCTGTGCTCTTAATTGTCAACCGGGAGATATCATAGAGTATGTTCCTGCTGCCAATGCCGAGCAATAAGGAGGTGCCTATGGACATATCCAAGCGTTATAGTATTGAACTGAATAAAATCAACAACCACTTGGCAGATCTGGAGAGGGGACATATCTACGAGCTTACCAAAACTCCCGGAACTCCCTCCTGTGCTACCCTGGCTCAGCATCTGAAAGAGGACATTGCCGTTCTGCTTGATCTAATCCAGAATGACAAGCCGGGTGTAGCTGAGAAAGTGGCAGAGGCATCCGAGAAAATATAACCCTGCTGCCACTTGTCCGCAATCCGCTGTCAATTGACAGCAAATGTCAGCAGTTGCTCACAAGTGAATACAACACATGCAGCTGCATACAATAATCAAGAAAGGAAGTGTTCACCATGAGTTATAAGGAGCTTGCAAAAAACCTCATAGACCAGATACCCGACAGCAAAATGTACTATATCGTTGCCTATCTGCAGGGTGCAGCAGTACCGGAAGAAGTACCCAACGCTGAGACCATAGCCTCAATAGAGGAACTGGAAAGCGGCGGCGGTACTTTATTCAATGGCAGTACAGAGGATCTGTTTGCTGAACTGATGGAGGGATAGCCATGCTCGATGTACGATACTCCACCAGATTCAAAAAGGATTTCAAGACCTGTATAAAGCGTGGCTATAAAATGGCACTATTGCAGCAGGTTATTGATACCCTCCGCATTCCGGCTCCGCTGCCGGCAAAGAACCGGGAACACAATCTGAGCGGCAATTTCTCCGGATACAAGGAATGCCACATAGCACCGGATTGGTTGCTCACATATAAGCAATCTGATACAGAACTGCTCCTTGACCGTACCGGTACCCATGCGGATCTGTTTGGGATGTGAAGACACCATTCCAAATCGCGTAACTATATAATTCCAAAAATAAAAGGCATGTGCTCCCCTGCATATGCCTTTTGCGTTACCTATGAAATTATGTCTGCTGCCACACCATCAGATCAGGCAGCAGGATTTCTTCCCCATCCCTACCCTCTAATTTGCCCCAGATTCCTCTTTTCCCTTCTCAGCAGTTAAATAATCGCCTAAAGCCTTTTTCGGACGGATTTGGAGCACTCTGCAAACCAGAGGGAGCAAAATCCTCACGCTGCGTGTCCGTCATTCCCTGCCACAGCATTTCTTGTACTTTAATCCAGACTGGCATGGGCAAGGATCATTCCTGCCGGCTTTCTGGTTCAGCATCCCCACGATTGCCTCTCTCCGCTCCTTTAGGGGCAGCAGCCGGCGCCGTAGCTCCGAAAGCGGAATTTCCGTTCCTGGCTTGTAACTGCACATGACCGCATCTATCTTATCGCCGAGATTGACCAATTCAGCAGCCAGCGGTGATCCGGTGATGGCAAGCCTTACATTCCCTATACTCTGCCCGGAATATAACATGCCGACATCATGCACGAATAGGATTTCCCTTTCCCCATTGTCATGAGGTGTGATATCCATCAGCTCCCCTTCGGGACTTCGCCACACAGAATGAGCCTCGGCCTCTACAAGGATATTCGCCCATTGCCAGATCGCCCAACCATTAATCTGCTGCCCGCCCTGCTCCTGGACCATACGCTCCACATTAGGAAAGCATTCCCTGGGCCTGCTCCATTCCTGTACTGCGACAGGAACATATTCCGGCTTCGCATCCGGCACAATCCCGCTGCACAATTCCATAATCTTATCCGTCACTCTAACCGGAGTTGTTTCTCTCTTCATGGCACATTCCCCCTTTGCTCTCTGTTTCTCAATTATACAGCCTGAGCCAATGCCAAACAATACCTTTTTCCGACAGTAGCTTTCTACAATTCTCCTATTTTGCCCATACAGCCTCTTTATGGTGCTGAACAATAAAATAAATCGCCTTTGCTCCTAAACCGTCAAAATGAATCCCCTGCGTGTGCCATAGACTACCCCCAGACTTTTGCAACGTTGCAATCATTCATCTTGCAGTCGCGGGAAAGCGAACGCTCGGTTATTTTCAGTACATCACAGCAGGGGCAATGTCCCGAAAACAGAGAACTCACAAGACCTGTCCCCTATTCGTTTTTCCAATCGTGGAAACTGCAACGTTGCAAATAATCATTTTTTGTTTTGTGTTTCGTGGGAAAGCGAACGCTCGGTTATTTCCACCACATGGCAGCAGTCATATAATTTCGCCAAGCAGCGTATTTTCAAGGCTTTTCATCCCTCCGCTCGCTTATTTGTTTTGTTTCGTGGAGCAAATGCAACGTTGCATTTGTTTTGTTTTTGTTTTTCCAAAAAGCGAACGTTCCCTATTCGTTTTTTGTTTTCCCAAAAAGCAGAATGTTCCGATAAATGCTCCATATCCTCTTTGCGAATGTACTGAACATGTATCTGGTATTCATCCCCTCTATCAGTTCTCCCATATCCCCATCAGGAAGACACCGGACCACATCGCCGGCGGATCAGCTGATAAGACTCTCAATATTCACCTAATGGCAGAAGGCCTTTCCTGACACTCTGAACACCATAATCAGATAATCATCAATCATGGTGTTTTCTATCTCCGGCTTGGAGGATAAACTGCGTAGCAGATTATAGCTCCGAGCAAAAATAATATATACTTCACTTATCTATACTACTCTAATCTAATCTATACTATACTGTGGATACAAAGTGTATACAGGTCTGTATACAAAATGGATACAGATACCCAAAAGCCTTTATTTATGCGGTTTTACACATCCCAATATAGTTCTCTGCTGATACTAAACACTTAATTATCTCCGTTGCCATTTAACAGGCTGTGACAAATGTTACAACAAATGATGTACATACGTACGACAAATGTTCTCAAAATGTCCGGACAAATGTCCCACGCTCTGAGGACAAATGTCCCATTTTCAGCTTTATCCCTGCAATCCGTTGACATTTGCTGCCACTTGTCCACAATCCGCTGTCAATTGACAGCAAGTGTCAGCGGTTGTTTTCAAAAGCAACAAAAAGCAGGAGGAAACTACTCTCCACCCTGCTCCTGCAAGAATTTGTTTATGAAATACTGCTGCCCCTTGCCTGTCACAACTGTTGTTTTGGTTATCCTAACGCTTCCGTCCGGGTTGTTGATGGTACGCTCCTTCACTTCGAACAGCTTCATCTCCATGCTCCGCTGCGTCGGCATATTGTAATCTGTCCCTCTCCTGCTGATCAGATATCCCTGCTGCCTCATCCACGCAAAGAGGCGCTTCTCCCCAGTGTCAATTCCATTCTGCCGGAGGAGCTTCGCCAATTCCCCGATCAAGATGGAACTTCTGGAGGCTGCCACTGCATCCGCAAAGACCTCTTTCGGCGCCATGCGTGCTATTGTCCTGTTCTGCTCCTCAATAGTCTTTTGCGCCTCCAGAACTGCCAGAGCCATCAGCTGTTTTCCTGTCGGCACTCCCGCTGGAATCCTGCCCTTGTATCTCTTTTCCACCTGGATAAAGTATCTCCTGACCTGCTTTCCCTTCTCGTTTCTTTCCAGCATAGCCATTTCCTTGGCAGCATCCAACTGAATGACATGCTCTTTCATATTCTGCCCGGAAGGTGTACAAATCTGTACGGCTTCAAAGTCCTCGCCCTCTACCGCCTCACTTTCACTAATACGCCTTTCCGCCCATATCCTATAAGGGGTATTGACTTCCAAAACCCTGTGGAGATCAGTGCCATAGACAACCTTTTCCCCTGTGCTGGTGGTATATACCGGCACCAGCTCATTTTCAATCATGCTCAAATGCTCCATTCTCCAAATCCGCTCCTTTCTTCCATGTGGCAGCAGGCTTTCAGAACCTTGCCCTGCGCCCTCTCTTTTGCCCTCTGGCAGCCTTTCCATGTTTGGGAGTAGTTTTATATGCCTATGCTCCCTAAACGTCAAAATAGGGCATGTCCGAAGACGCGCCCCTGCTGCCTACTTCCTTTTACTGTCCTGAGTGTGCTTTGCTTTGACTGCCGACCGCTTATCACAATAATCCTCATTGTACCCCGGGTATCCAGGGAATGACTTGGAGAGAATAGTCTGCGGTATCCTCTCCGGATATATGCAGCAGTTCGCCAACCCAAGATAATTTGCACAGAAAGCACATTCGCTCGCTGTGTACGTCTTTTTACTATTGTATGGTTCTGGCATACCACCACCTCCTGCTTAATCGTTGTAACTGCCCCTCTGCACTATCTGATAATTGACGGATTCCCTCATGGTGCCGGTGTCGATCAGCGGAGTATCAGAGCCTTTCTTCTGGATGGTGACCGGTTTATTCGGCTCAAAACTCCCTTTCACAATTTCTTCCTGAATCAACCCTTTCTGCAGCATTCCTATATTCGTCATTAACTCATGAGCCTCCATTTCCCCGCATGCTATCTTCTTGCACCACTCCCCTATATAAGAACTAATTTCATCCATGTGGCCATCCACGCTGTTACGAAGAAACGGTCTCGATGGTATATGCGCCGTACCCAATTCATTGAAAGCCGCTATCTCGCAAAGGTCAACTCCCTCATGTTCCGCCTCTCCCGCCTGGAAACCGATACGGACCTCCAAATTTGCAATCTGTTTTATCGTTTCAAGAAACCTTTTTCCCTCTGGTGTCAGGTTATCTTTTACCTTTGCCGCCATCTGCAGCGCCTCCTTCCACATCAAACAGCATAGCCACCAACCTTCTCTCATTCTCCCGGATATCTGCATAAACCGTACTTTCACAGCAACCGTATTCTTCAGCAATGGCAGCAGGCGGGACCCCAGCAAGGCATTTCTCCAATACCTCTGCTTTTCTGATGTCGGTATCGATACGGGTATGTTCATCATTGCAGTATTCGGAATATGCCCTTACCGCATCTGCAAGCTGTCCCATAATATCCTTTGTGAGCTGTCTTCCCTGTTCAACTGCTGCCATCTCCCTTTTTCTGGAAAACAGACGAAGAACATAATCTCCTGTCATGCCATAAAAAAGCCTGCTGCACTGTACCAGCATACAGACAGCCGCCTCTTTATCCTCTGGCGGATCCACTGCTGCCGGTATCCCCATGCAGAGCATCAGCATTTCATCAATGCACCTGTCGATATAGTTCAAAACTGTTTCCTTTACCACTCCCAGTTTTGTAGCTATCGCCCTGCTGCCGACATGAACCTCCACCATATACCGATAAACAAAAGCGTTATATCTATCCTTCGCATGTTCATCATGACAGCCGGAAACATATTCCCGGTACTCTCCAAGAAGCCTTTTTAATGCCTCTATATTTCTGCCCTCACGGTAGCCGGCAAAGGAATTTTTCAGCGCTCTTCGGCAACTCTTCACATCTTCCGGCTTAATGCCCTGGAACATGGCAGCGGGAGCAGGTAGCAAATTACTACTGTTTTCCTCGCGGTATTGCCTTGCAAAATATTCATAAAAGTATTTCATTCCTCTCACCTGCCTTAGAGTAGAAACTCACTGCCCATATTGTCAATTTCCTCCATGTCCACATAATCACTCAGACGCTGCGGATCCACACGGTACCCCTCCCACATGAAACTTTCCAGCTTTTTCCTGTGCTTTGAATGGAGTATCTTGTAAAAGCCTTTCTTTATGCGTTCATCAACCGCCTGCCTGCTGCACCCAAATATTTCAGCGGTCTTGTTGTAATTGTTCCGCTGGTAATATGCACACCTTATCATTAGAGCCGTTTTATCATCCAAAATAGAAAGGGCCGCCTCCAGTTCTTCATGCAGCTCCCTTTGGTATTCACTGCCTCCGGCCAGAGCATCCACCTTTTCATCCGATGAGAGCAGATCAAGGAGACTGGTACCTCCATCATCCGATATGTATTCATCAAGGCTTTTGGTGCTCATATTCAGCATGGTTTTCTCCAAGTGGCACAGGGAACGATGGGAAATGTGGAGAGCATTCAGTATTTCCTCTGGATCTGGTTCTCTGTGGAATTCCTCTCTGTATTCCTGCTTAAATGCCGCCAACTTTCTCATTCTTGTTTTGAGGTATTCCGGCACTCGCACCATATAGGTATTCAATCCATTGTAACGATAAACAGATTTTCGGATATGGTAAGCCGCATAGGTCAGGAATTTCGCCTCTTTCCCAATATCGAACGAATGGGCAGCCTCCACCAAACCGATAAACCCTTCTTGCAGAAAATCATTGAAATCCTGGTCACTACAACTGCCCACATACTTTTTAATGCACAGCACCACAAAGCCCTTGTTATTCTTCCAGAGTCTTTCCTGATTGGCTGTCACCTCTATACCCTTCTGTATCTGTTCAACAATCTCCTCGTTTGACACTGCTGCCGCCTCCTTATCGGAAGGATACTGTTGCAGCAGTCAAGGCCTTCCGCCTATTCTTCTATTTCACTTTCAATCACTATATACACCCTATTCCGCTCGGTAATTTTCCGCCTTTCATCCTGATTTCTTGTAGGTGTATACCGATCCTTCTGGATATAATTGTTAACTTTCCAATCTCTGATAACCACTACACCACTTTCAAACGGAATTAAGTAGCCTGCTTCAATCAGCGTATTCAAGTTATTCAGCGTACAATTTACCATTTTTGTGATTTTCTTTGGACTTGATACAAAACCATCATCATCCGCTCTCATTCCAAGATGAAAATATAATGCCTGAGCTGCTACTGGTAATTCCACAAAATCATCCGTATCCACAACATCAAGGCTGAACATTCTCCTATTCGCCACCTCCTACACCGCCTTTCTCCCCCTCGGCACAAAGTGGTATTTCCGTCAGATACAAAAATCCGTCTCTTTCTTCCATGAATCCCTTTTCAAGAAACACCTCTACAGCTCTCCGGGCATCAACTAGGCGGATCCTCGTCACACTGGCAATCAGGGAAAGTGTCTGCTCTGCAGATACCTCCGCATCATCTACCGCAATTCTTCCACCATTCCCCGAAAACTTCACATGAAGTTTCAACAGGATATTCAGAAAAATAGTTCCCCCTTGTAGGCTCTCAATCTGAATCACTTCATCCCTCTCAAAGAAATCCTCTGGTAACATAAAAACATTTTCTCTTTCCATAGTGCTCTTTTTCCTCCTTCTCATGCTTCGCTGTGTTCGTCACACCAGCGGTCAAACTTTACCCGATCAACCAATGTTCTTCGCCCAACTCTAAATATTGCTCCTGTTGTCTTCATCAGTTCTAGGGCTGTATTTCTGCCGACGCTTGCATATATGCAAAACTCATTGACATCAAGAAGCCTTTTATCTGACAGCGTAACCAGCACCCTCGATTTTCCATCTCTTTCCATAATTACCTACCTTTCTACTTGCTTATGATTGTTTGTCATTTACTAAATAACTGACTATGTACTTGTATAAACATTATAGCAAATCCCCTTTTTCTACTTCTTGGAGAACACAAAATAGCAGACGATAAATAAAGCACCTCATTTTTCAAAATACATGGAAAGAAAAGTACAGAGTAACAAATTTCATCAAAATCCTTGTCAAGCACTTTTTTCAATTATTTAGATTATTTTCTGACACCAAAAACACCAAAATTGACACCACTTTTTCTATATATCCGCAAATCTAACCAAACACCAATAAATGCAAATGCCTATTTTATAGCACTCTCCAAACAAATAAAAATGCTTGTAAATCATTATGTATTATCTTCGTGAAATAATATGCTCTCTTTTCCAAAAGCCAGTATTTGCAGTATTTTCAAGACTTTCAGCTGTTCGGTTCTTGCATTTTACACCACGCTTGACACCAATTTGCATAAATCAGGCAGCAGGCTTTCCACTTCACCTGCTGCCCTCTGCTGGTTCGTTGATACCTCTCTGTCAAAACTGGTTTGCAATCTTCTTAATCTCCTCCCTTTCCAATTCGGCTGTCACATGGGTGTAAATGTTCATGGTTACATCAATGGTGGAATGACCGAGATAACTCTGCACCACTTTAGGCGGTATTCCTCTCTCCAATGCTCTGGTGGCAAATGTGTGCCGCATGGAATGCGGACAGAATGTTTCCATCAGTTCCGGCTTTCTGTGTTCTGCTGCCGCTTTCTTTTCCTCTGCCCGGTTGACAGCATTTACAGTGGAATCTATATATCTGCTCACGGATAAGGTCATGAGTGGCTTTCCAAACATAGTGGTGAATACCAGATGTTCCAAACCTTTGACCGGCTCCCATTTATCCCCCAACATCATCCTGAGCTTTGCCTGCTCAATCTTATGCTTTCTCAACCTTTTAGCAATCTCAGGGAGCATGGGAATAGTCCTCTTACTCTCCCCGGTCTTGACTGGCCCTTTGTAATAGTCCTTTCCTGCCACTTTTATCATGGTTCCATTGACATGGATCTCCATCCTCTCAAAATCAATATCTGTCCACTCTAGCCCATTGATTTCCCCCACTCTCATGCCGGTAGAGAATCCCACATAGAAGATATCCGCATAGAACGGCTTTCTCTTTGCAGCGCATTCCAGAAATGCTTTTTGTTCCTGCTCTGTGAGTGCCCTGCGGTGTGGATTTTCCCCTTTATCCTCTACTTTGGGGAGGATGGATCTCTCAACCGGGTTCGTGATGATAATGCCATTCATATGCGCCTGATGGAAAATCATGTTCATGGTCTGCCTCGTATTCTCAATATACCCACCGGAATACCCTTCACGCTTCATCTTGTTTAGGATTCTCTGAATATGTTCTGGCCTGACTGCCTGCAGCTTCATGTGTCCGATTTCCGGTTTGATATGTTTATAGCATTTCTCATTCCCGATGATTGTTGTTTCTCGGACAATATTCTCTCTGTACTCCTTCAGCCATGTTTTATACCATGAATCAACCGTTATCCTGTCAGGTCTGGCATATATGCCATGATCCATTTCATATTTGGCATCCCGGAGTTTCTTCTGCACCTCCTTCAAATCCTTTCCGTAAATCGTGTGACGCTTTCCGTTGAATGTATATCTTGCCTGGTACCTGCCATCCTTACGCAGAGAAATCCCAGGCGGTAACTGCTTCTTATCAGCTGCCATAACCTCCAGCTCCTTTCCAATACGCAAAGAGGCAGCAGAACCGCCTCATTCCATATTCAGTTTTTATTGTGAATGTGTCTAAATTCGGTTATAATACAAATGCTTTGGTGTACCTTATCATGCGCCTTAGCTCCTAACGGCTCTCCCATGTTGCAGCATGGCGGGAGCCTCCGCTTTTTGTTCGCTCTGTAATCGTTCTCCTTTCCTCTCTGTGCCCTCTAATTTGCCCCACAGGACTGTTAATCGCTCTCAATAGTCAATAACCTGTCTTTTTGCTTTCCGCTCCAAAATGAGCCGTTCTGAAAGCTGCTGCACCGCCTCCTTTCCTACTGCTGCCCCTGCTGGTTCTGTTTCGTGCACCATTCATCAAACCGAAGACGGTCGACAAGAAGCCTGTCCCCGATATGGACCACTGCACATATTTCCTTTGCCAGTTTTCTCGCCATCCCATCACCAATACCCCCTGCATATTCCCGGAAGTCTTTAATACTTAACAGCCTCCTCTCCGTTAGCGGTATATGTTCTTCCTGCTGCCCTATGCTCATGAACCCTTCCGCTTTCCGCAATTCATACCATGCAGCTGGAACCTTGCCGGAAACGACCAGCTTGCCGGATGCCTTTAACTCCTTATGCAGTTTCTTCACCAGCTCCACAGCCTCCCTCTCGCTGATGGAGAGGTCAGAGGCTATGTCTGCAGCTGTGTAAAATATCTTATGTTCCTCCATTGTCTGCACCTCCATTTCCTGCACATCTGCCGACTGCTGCCTTGTAGCCTTCAATAAATCCCTGCTTTCGTGATGCTGCGCTTGCATCTTTCAGCAGCTTGCAGAGCTTTTCTTTCTGTTCTGCCGGCAGCAGTTTCACAAATGCCAATGCGTTACTATATGGTTCAAAATCTTCCGGCTCCTGCCCCGCCTCCTTTCTTCCGGAGAGATATTCCTCAAACTCCTGCCTGCAATATCTATCTGTATCACCGCCCCTGGCATCATACACCCATGAGAAACGGCTGCTTATTGCCTCATTCAGCATTTCAACCCTTACAATACGCTCCCTCAGCTGTGAGAGGAACACATCCATGCTGTTCCCTACGGTCTGCAGAGTTACATCATCACCGTTAAATATCGCCTCAATGATGATTTCCGCCATGTCTGCCACCTTATAAAGCTCCGTCACAGCATTTCCCATATCATGCACCGGATTATCTACACTGTATTTATTCATCAGCAGATACCTCCTTCCATTCTTCTGGCGCCAAACACCTTTTCTCCAATTCCTGCTGCATTGATGGCGCCGATAGCTCTCTCATACCGTCTGACCGCCCCGGCAAGCAGACAAAGCACTTCCTGATCCGTTGGGTTCTGCTTTTCATTGAGCCTGTCCTGCCCCTCATTCATCTGTCTTCGTGATTCATAATATTCAGCCACCAGCAGAGCCTCCTTTTCGGCTCTGTGGTCCTGTCTTCCCATTCCTGCAACTTTCTTCATCATGCCATACCTCCCGCTTTCCTGACTTTATCAAACTGCTTCTGGAGGAGCGTATCAGCACGATTCTCCACCATTCCCCATCCGGTTCTTATATCCATCGTTTCCGGCTGTCTCTCCAACATGTTCCAGAGCTGACGGTCAAGTGTATCACTCCCGAACCTGTTCTCTGCGTATCTGAACAGCTGGCGCTGGCCGTCCTCTGTCAGTGCCCGGAACTTTGTGATTATCCTGATAAGCGGGTTATGTACCGCATCCTCATCTCCATATTCCTCAATTATTTTCTCTTCAAGCCATTTCTCCATCCGGTCTGCTTTATCTGTCCTCCTGCTGCCAAACTCCGCAATACTGACAATCTGGCAGCATCCTGTATTTGAAACTGTTTCTGTATTCTGCATTTCTGCAATACCTCCTGCAATCTTATTTTTTCGTTTTTGCCATCATATCTCTGTCAATCAGAGCGTTTATATACTGCTTTACTGCCTTCTTCTTCACCCTTTCCCCCGCCTCTTCCTGATTCCGGAATTCAGACCTTCCAAGCAAATAATCTATGGAAACATGAAAATATTCTGCGATCCTCAATGCGCTCTCAATACTTGGAACACTGATTCCCGTTTCGTAATGTGAAAGAGCTGAAGCAGAAAGGCCTATATCTTTGCCAAGCTGTCTGCAGGAAATTTTATATTCCTGCCTTAGCTGCCTAAGCCTCAAACCAATCATATTCACTCCTTTCTGTGTACTATCTGTACACATTTTCAATTATAGTGCCTTATTAGTGTACTGTCAATACTTTTTATGTATTTTTGTTTCTTTTTAGGGCACAAAATGATATACTGTACCATATGGAGGTGAAACTTATGTTGTCAAGGATTAAGGAACTACGCACAGAGCAAAATCTGTCACTTCGGGAACTGGCTTCTCAATTAGGCATTGCCTACACTTCACTTGGGAAATATGAACGCAACGAACAACAACCCAGTTTTGAAACCTTGGAAAAAATTGCTGATTACTTTCATGTATCAGTGGATTATCTGCTTGGGCGCTCTGATAACAGAACATATGATAATTTGGTCTTCGATACCGATATGGAACATCTGAAACAGGTTTTCAATGATGCTCCTGCTCTGGTAAAAAGCCACTTTACCAACATTATTGATTCTGTATTCCTGCTTACCTTCCACAGCCTGAAGGATGGGAGCGACATAGAATATATCAAGCTGATAGAGCGAATATTCGACTGCCTTATGAAAATCCATCAAGCCGGATCGAATAACTTCATCATTGAGCCTACTGCCGAGGAAACCGATAGCAAGTATCAGGCTTTCCTTGCAAAGCAGGCAGAATTATGTGATCTGACAAAGCAGCTGTTCCATTACTCCAAGTGGAATGAATTTAAAAAGTAGCTGTTTCCCTCATTTGTTCTTGCTATTTTATGCCGGAGCTGTTACAATGGGTTCATCCGTAGGGGCGCTCTGGCAACAGCCGAGTGCTCTTTTTCCTTTCCCGCAACAACTCCGGCGGTTACTCTGTTACTGCCTGCCGGTCTTGCCTGTCCGCATGACTTCCAGGGCAAATGTGAACCCTGCCATGAATCCCTGCTTCTGGGAGAGCTCCGCAAGGTGCAGGCATTCCATGAAAAGGACGTCCTGCATCCTGTCACTGTTCGGCAGCAGGCTTTCTATCATTCCCATAAGATTGTCAGCTGCCTCATTCGTTTCCTCTGTGTCAATGTTCTCCCTCTCCTCGATATATCCGTTGTAGATGATTTCAATAGGTTCCATGCTCCATCTGCTCCTTTCGCTTGCGGTCCGCCCTGCTGATGTGCTATAATCAGCGGTGACCGGTTCATATGGTGTGTTCTCGGTTACTGCCCCTGCCGGAGTGGCTGCTCTGGCAAGGGCTTTTATTTTTATGAGATTGTAAATCTCCGGCTTGCCACCTGCTTAACATACTGGTCATACAGATCGCCGTACTGCTCTTTGAATCTCTTGGTATCAAAGCGTCTGGAAAGAACGCTCGTAAACCGAATGATGAAGATACCGGCCTGCATTTCCTCAATGCCCTTGGTCTCCATATCCTTCTTGATTTCCTCCTGTAAATCGCTGATCTGTGCCTCCAGCTCCTTTTTCTGTTCTTCCAGTGCCTTCAACTTCTTAATCCTGTTCTCAATCGCTCTTTCGCCCATGTGATTATCTCCTTTCATTCGGTCATGCCCCGGCAGGCTTTAAGCATCTAGTCACTCTCTGGACCTCTCAATCTCCCTTATCCTGTTTCCCGGTGTTATGTGGTATTCTTGCTTTCCCTTTCGGTACTCCCGTCTACCTTCGCTTGACCTGTTTTGTTTTTATTTGTTAAAGAAATTCTTTTGTTTTATTGTTGTTTTCTTTAACTTTCTAAATACATATTAACACCTTTTTCTTTAGTTGTCAATGCTTTTTCTTTAATTTTTTAAAGATTTTATTTACTTTTTTTCAGAATGTGCTATAATAGAAATATCAAATCAGAAAGCGAGGTGTCATGGAATGATTAAATACTATAAATTGTTAGATACTCTCAACCGTCGCTCTATGACAAAAGAGGATTTACGCCAGCAAATTGGTATATCATCAGCAACCATGTCTAAAATATCAGCACATAAGGCAGTATCATTGGATGTCATTGATAAAATATGCTGTGCTCTTAATTGTCAACCGGGAGATATCATAGAGTATGTTCCTGCTGCCAATGCCGAGCAATAAGGAGGTGCCTATGGACATATCCAAGCGTTATAGTATTGAACTGAATAAAATCAACAACCACTTGGCAGATCTGGAGAGGGGACATATCTACGAGCTTACCAAAACTCCCGGAACTCCCTCCTGTGCTACCCTGGCTCAGCATCTGAAAGAGGACATTGCCGTTCTGCTTGATCTAATCCAGAATGACAAGCCGGGTGTAGCTGAGAAAGTGGCAGAGGCATCCGAGAAAATATAACCCTGCTGCCACTTGTCCGCAATCCGCTGTCAATTGACAGCAAATGTCAGCAGTTGCTCACAAGTGAATACAACACATGCAGCTGCATACAATAATCAAGAAAGGAAGTGTTCACCATGAGTTATAAGGAGCTTGCAAAAAACCTCATAGACCAGATACCCGACAGCAAAATGTACTATATCGTTGCCTATCTGCAGGGTGCAGCAGTACCGGAAGAAGTACCCAACGCTGAGACCATAGCCTCAATAGAGGAACTGGAAAGCGGCGGCGGTACTTTATTCAATGGCAGTACAGAGGATCTGTTTGCTGAACTGATGGAGGGATAGCCATGCTCGATGTACGATACTCCACCAGATTCAAAAAGGATTTCAAGACCTGTATAAAGCGTGGCTATAAAATGGCACTATTGCAGCAGGTTATTGATACCCTCCGCATTCCGGCTCCGCTGCCGGCAAAGAACCGGGAACACAATCTGAGCGGCAATTTCTCCGGATACAAGGAATGCCACATAGCACCGGATTGGTTGCTCACATATAAGCAATCTGATACAGAACTGCTCCTTGACCGTACCGGTACCCATGCGGATCTGTTTGGGATGTGAAGACACCATTCCAAATCGCGTAACTATATAATTCCAAAAATAAAAGGCATGTGCTCCCCTGCATATGCCTTTTGCGTTACCTATGAAATTATGTCTGCTGCCACACCATCAGATCAGGCAGCAGGATTTCTTCCCCATCCCTACCCTCTAATTTGCCCCAGATTCCTCTTTTCCCTTCTCAGCAGTTAAATAATCGCCTAAAGCCTTTTTCGGACGGATTTGGAGCACTCTGCAAACCAGAGGGAGCAAAATCCTCACGCTGCGTGTCCGTCATTCCCTGCCACAGCATTTCTTGTACTTTAATCCAGACTGGCATGGGCAAGGATCATTCCTGCCGGCTTTCTGGTTCAGCATCCCCACGATTGCCTCTCTCCGCTCCTTTAGGGGCAGCAGCCGGCGCCGTAGCTCCGAAAGCGGAATTTCCGTTCCTGGCTTGTAACTGCACATGACCGCATCTATCTTATCGCCGAGATTGACCAATTCAGCAGCCAGCGGTGATCCGGTGATGGCAAGCCTTACATTCCCTATACTCTGCCCGGAATATAACATGCCGACATCATGCACGAATAGGATTTCCCTTTCCCCATTGTCATGAGGTGTGATATCCATCAGCTCCCCTTCGGGACTTCGCCACACAGAATGAGCCTCGGCCTCTACAAGGATATTCGCCCATTGCCAGATCGCCCAACCATTAATCTGCTGCCCGCCCTGCTCCTGGACCATACGCTCCACATTAGGAAAGCATTCCCTGGGCCTGCTCCATTCCTGTACTGCGACAGGAACATATTCCGGCTTCGCATCCGGCACAATCCCGCTGCACAATTCCATAATCTTATCCGTCACTCTAACCGGAGTTGTTTCTCTCTTCATGGCACATTCCCCCTTTGCTCTCTGTTTCTCAATTATACAGCCTGAGCCAATGCCAAACAATACCTTTTTCCGACAGTAGCTTTCTACAATTCTCCTATTTTGCCCATACAGCCTCTTTATGGTGCTGAACAATAAAATAAATCGCCTTTGCTCCTAAACCGTCAAAATGAATCCCCTGCGTGTGCCATAGACTACCCCCAGACTTTTGCAACGTTGCAATCATTCATCTTGCAGTCGCGGGAAAGCGAACGCTCGGTTATTTTCAGTACATCACAGCAGGGGCAATGTCCCGAAAACAGAGAACTCACAAGACCTGTCCCCTATTCGTTTTTCCAATCGTGGAAACTGCAACGTTGCAAATAATCATTTTTTGTTTTGTGTTTCGTGGGAAAGCGAACGCTCGGTTATTTCCACCACATGGCAGCAGTCATATAATTTCGCCAAGCAGCGTATTTTCAAGGCTTTTCATCCCTCCGCTCGCTTATTTGTTTTGTTTCGTGGAGCAAATGCAACGTTGCATTTGTTTTGTTTTTGTTTTTCCAAAAAGCGAACGTTCCCTATTCGTTTTTTGTTTTCCCAAAAAGCAGAATGTTCCGATAAATGCTCCATATCCTCTTTGCGAATGTACTGAACATGTATCTGGTATTCATCCCCTCTATCAGTTCTCCCATATCCCCATCAGGAAGACACCGGACCACATCGCCGGCGGATCAGCTGATAAGACTCTCAATATTCACCTAATGGCAGAAGGCCTTTCCTGACACTCTGAACACCATAATCAGATAATCATCAATCATGGTGTTTTCTATCTCCGGCTTGGAGGATAAACTGCGTAGCAGATTATAGCTCCGAGCAAAAATAATATATACTTCACTTATCTATACTACTCTAATCTAATCTATACTATACTGTGGATACAAAGTGTATACAGGTCTGTATACAAAATGGATACAGATACCCAAAAGCCTTTATTTATGCGGTTTTACACATCCCAATATAGTTCTCTGCTGATACTAAACACTTAATTATCTCCGTTGCCATTTAACAGGCTGTGACAAATGTTACAACAAATGATGTACATACGTACGACAAATGTTCTCAAAATGTCCGGACAAATGTCCCACGCTCTGAGGACAAATGTCCCATTTTCAGCTTTATCCCTGCAATCCGTTGACATTTGCTGCCACTTGTCCACAATCCGCTGTCAATTGACAGCAAGTGTCAGCGGTTGTTTTCAAAAGCAACAAAAAGCAGGAGGAAACTACTCTCCACCCTGCTCCTGCAAGAATTTGTTTATGAAATACTGCTGCCCCTTGCCTGTCACAACTGTTGTTTTGGTTATCCTAACGCTTCCGTCCGGGTTGTTGATGGTACGCTCCTTCACTTCGAACAGCTTCATCTCCATGCTCCGCTGCGTCGGCATATTGTAATCTGTCCCTCTCCTGCTGATCAGATATCCCTGCTGCCTCATCCACGCAAAGAGGCGCTTCTCCCCAGTGTCAATTCCATTCTGCCGGAGGAGCTTCGCCAATTCCCCGATCAAGATGGAACTTCTGGAGGCTGCCACTGCATCCGCAAAGACCTCTTTCGGCGCCATGCGTGCTATTGTCCTGTTCTGCTCCTCAATAGTCTTTTGCGCCTCCAGAACTGCCAGAGCCATCAGCTGTTTTCCTGTCGGCACTCCCGCTGGAATCCTGCCCTTGTATCTCTTTTCCACCTGGATAAAGTATCTCCTGACCTGCTTTCCCTTCTCGTTTCTTTCCAGCATAGCCATTTCCTTGGCAGCATCCAACTGAATGACATGCTCTTTCATATTCTGCCCGGAAGGTGTACAAATCTGTACGGCTTCAAAGTCCTCGCCCTCTACCGCCTCACTTTCACTAATACGCCTTTCCGCCCATATCCTATAAGGGGTATTGACTTCCAAAACCCTGTGGAGATCAGTGCCATAGACAACCTTTTCCCCTGTGCTGGTGGTATATACCGGCACCAGCTCATTTTCAATCATGCTCAAATGCTCCATTCTCCAAATCCGCTCCTTTCTTCCATGTGGCAGCAGGCTTTCAGAACCTTGCCCTGCGCCCTCTCTTTTGCCCTCTGGCAGCCTTTCCATGTTTGGGAGTAGTTTTATATGCCTATGCTCCCTAAACGTCAAAATAGGGCATGTCCGAAGACGCGCCCCTGCTGCCTACTTCCTTTTACTGTCCTGAGTGTGCTTTGCTTTGACTGCCGACCGCTTATCACAATAATCCTCATTGTACCCCGGGTATCCAGGGAATGACTTGGAGAGAATAGTCTGCGGTATCCTCTCCGGATATATGCAGCAGTTCGCCAACCCAAGATAATTTGCACAGAAAGCACATTCGCTCGCTGTGTACGTCTTTTTACTATTGTATGGTTCTGGCATACCACCACCTCCTGCTTAATCGTTGTAACTGCCCCTCTGCACTATCTGATAATTGACGGATTCCCTCATGGTGCCGGTGTCGATCAGCGGAGTATCAGAGCCTTTCTTCTGGATGGTGACCGGTTTATTCGGCTCAAAACTCCCTTTCACAATTTCTTCCTGAATCAACCCTTTCTGCAGCATTCCTATATTCGTCATTAACTCATGAGCCTCCATTTCCCCGCATGCTATCTTCTTGCACCACTCCCCTATATAAGAACTAATTTCATCCATGTGGCCATCCACGCTGTTACGAAGAAACGGTCTCGATGGTATATGCGCCGTACCCAATTCATTGAAAGCCGCTATCTCGCAAAGGTCAACTCCCTCATGTTCCGCCTCTCCCGCCTGGAAACCGATACGGACCTCCAAATTTGCAATCTGTTTTATCGTTTCAAGAAACCTTTTTCCCTCTGGTGTCAGGTTATCTTTTACCTTTGCCGCCATCTGCAGCGCCTCCTTCCACATCAAACAGCATAGCCACCAACCTTCTCTCATTCTCCCGGATATCTGCATAAACCGTACTTTCACAGCAACCGTATTCTTCAGCAATGGCAGCAGGCGGGACCCCAGCAAGGCATTTCTCCAATACCTCTGCTTTTCTGATGTCGGTATCGATACGGGTATGTTCATCATTGCAGTATTCGGAATATGCCCTTACCGCATCTGCAAGCTGTCCCATAATATCCTTTGTGAGCTGTCTTCCCTGTTCAACTGCTGCCATCTCCCTTTTTCTGGAAAACAGACGAAGAACATAATCTCCTGTCATGCCATAAAAAAGCCTGCTGCACTGTACCAGCATACAGACAGCCGCCTCTTTATCCTCTGGCGGATCCACTGCTGCCGGTATCCCCATGCAGAGCATCAGCATTTCATCAATGCACCTGTCGATATAGTTCAAAACTGTTTCCTTTACCACTCCCAGTTTTGTAGCTATCGCCCTGCTGCCGACATGAACCTCCACCATATACCGATAAACAAAAGCGTTATATCTATCCTTCGCATGTTCATCATGACAGCCGGAAACATATTCCCGGTACTCTCCAAGAAGCCTTTTTAATGCCTCTATATTTCTGCCCTCACGGTAGCCGGCAAAGGAATTTTTCAGCGCTCTTCGGCAACTCTTCACATCTTCCGGCTTAATGCCCTGGAACATGGCAGCGGGAGCAGGTAGCAAATTACTACTGTTTTCCTCGCGGTATTGCCTTGCAAAATATTCATAAAAGTATTTCATTCCTCTCACCTGCCTTAGAGTAGAAACTCACTGCCCATATTGTCAATTTCCTCCATGTCCACATAATCACTCAGACGCTGCGGATCCACACGGTACCCCTCCCACATGAAACTTTCCAGCTTTTTCCTGTGCTTTGAATGGAGTATCTTGTAAAAGCCTTTCTTTATGCGTTCATCAACCGCCTGCCTGCTGCACCCAAATATTTCAGCGGTCTTGTTGTAATTGTTCCGCTGGTAATATGCACACCTTATCATTAGAGCCGTTTTATCATCCAAAATAGAAAGGGCCGCCTCCAGTTCTTCATGCAGCTCCCTTTGGTATTCACTGCCTCCGGCCAGAGCATCCACCTTTTCATCCGATGAGAGCAGATCAAGGAGACTGGTACCTCCATCATCCGATATGTATTCATCAAGGCTTTTGGTGCTCATATTCAGCATGGTTTTCTCCAAGTGGCACAGGGAACGATGGGAAATGTGGAGAGCATTCAGTATTTCCTCTGGATCTGGTTCTCTGTGGAATTCCTCTCTGTATTCCTGCTTAAATGCCGCCAACTTTCTCATTCTTGTTTTGAGGTATTCCGGCACTCGCACCATATAGGTATTCAATCCATTGTAACGATAAACAGATTTTCGGATATGGTAAGCCGCATAGGTCAGGAATTTCGCCTCTTTCCCAATATCGAACGAATGGGCAGCCTCCACCAAACCGATAAACCCTTCTTGCAGAAAATCATTGAAATCCTGGTCACTACAACTGCCCACATACTTTTTAATGCACAGCACCACAAAGCCCTTGTTATTCTTCCAGAGTCTTTCCTGATTGGCTGTCACCTCTATACCCTTCTGTATCTGTTCAACAATCTCCTCGTTTGACACTGCTGCCGCCTCCTTATCGGAAGGATACTGTTGCAGCAGTCAAGGCCTTCCGCCTATTCTTCTATTTCACTTTCAATCACTATATACACCCTATTCCGCTCGGTAATTTTCCGCCTTTCATCCTGATTTCTTGTAGGTGTATACCGATCCTTCTGGATATAATTGTTAACTTTCCAATCTCTGATAACCACTACACCACTTTCAAACGGAATTAAGTAGCCTGCTTCAATCAGCGTATTCAAGTTATTCAGCGTACAATTTACCATTTTTGTGATTTTCTTTGGACTTGATACAAAACCATCATCATCCGCTCTCATTCCAAGATGAAAATATAATGCCTGAGCTGCTACTGGTAATTCCACAAAATCATCCGTATCCACAACATCAAGGCTGAACATTCTCCTATTCGCCACCTCCTACACCGCCTTTCTCCCCCTCGGCACAAAGTGGTATTTCCGTCAGATACAAAAATCCGTCTCTTTCTTCCATGAATCCCTTTTCAAGAAACACCTCTACAGCTCTCCGGGCATCAACTAGGCGGATCCTCGTCACACTGGCAATCAGGGAAAGTGTCTGCTCTGCAGATACCTCCGCATCATCTACCGCAATTCTTCCACCATTCCCCGAAAACTTCACATGAAGTTTCAACAGGATATTCAGAAAAATAGTTCCCCCTTGTAGGCTCTCAATCTGAATCACTTCATCCCTCTCAAAGAAATCCTCTGGTAACATAAAAACATTTTCTCTTTCCATAGTGCTCTTTTTCCTCCTTCTCATGCTTCGCTGTGTTCGTCACACCAGCGGTCAAACTTTACCCGATCAACCAATGTTCTTCGCCCAACTCTAAATATTGCTCCTGTTGTCTTCATCAGTTCTAGGGCTGTATTTCTGCCGACGCTTGCATATATGCAAAACTCATTGACATCAAGAAGCCTTTTATCTGACAGCGTAACCAGCACCCTCGATTTTCCATCTCTTTCCATAATTACCTACCTTTCTACTTGCTTATGATTGTTTGTCATTTACTAAATAACTGACTATGTACTTGTATAAACATTATAGCAAATCCCCTTTTTCTACTTCTTGGAGAACACAAAATAGCAGACGATAAATAAAGCACCTCATTTTTCAAAATACATGGAAAGAAAAGTACAGAGTAACAAATTTCATCAAAATCCTTGTCAAGCACTTTTTTCAATTATTTAGATTATTTTCTGACACCAAAAACACCAAAATTGACACCACTTTTTCTATATATCCGCAAATCTAACCAAACACCAATAAATGCAAATGCCTATTTTATAGCACTCTCCAAACAAATAAAAATGCTTGTAAATCATTATGTATTATCTTCGTGAAATCCCTGCATATTCTCTGCCTTCGTAGCAGTCCTGGCTACCGCAAACCAACGCTTTTCATTGCCGACCATGTAAATATATGTCTTAGTCCATTTGAGGATTTCTGAGAGCAAAGGAGACTTGCTCATCCATTTACTGACTTCGGACCACAACACATCATGCAGCTGCTGTTTCGTAGGAGCGGTGGCAACAATTCTCGGATATGGATAACAGCACAGGAACCACAGCAACGCAACAGCCTCCAGACCTGTTTTTCCAACACCTTGCCCGGACTTTATTGCAACCTTTGGATTTGCTGCTAAATCCATCAGAGCATCTTTCTGCCATTCATCCGGCTCGAACTTCAATACCTCCTGAGCAAACAGAACGGGATCCTTGCGGTACTCTGGAATCTTCTTTTGGAAGAATCGCCTGCGTAAAGCCCGTGAATTCTTATTCATAGCTCTCCACCTCTTCCCCCAGAACAGCAGCAATCCAATCATCAACAGCATCATTGCCGGCGCTCTCGCTATCTATCTTCGCTTTTTCCATTCTGTATTTTGACAATGCTTCGATAGCCTTTGTCTTTTTGCTTTGAACAGTGGAGAGTTCCTGCTCCAACCTCGCTATAATCATATCCTTATTGGTGGTATGCGTTTGTATGCTGTAAGACTTACCCGGAAGAATCTCTTCATTTTCAACCTTTTTCCTCTGGCGCCTATCATATTCAGCCTCTTCCTCCTTATCCTTGAAAGCTCTCTTATCCTCAAATCTTGTAACATCAGCAACCGAAACATCCCCGTTTTGTTCTCTGTATTTATTAATTGCTTTGAGTATCCTTCGCTCCCGGATGGAAAAAAGCTGTATCTGCTCCATGAGCTGCAGCTCTGTATCTTCCGGAATCGTTGCAACGAGTTCTTGTTCATCTTCATCCAGAGCATCCATGAATACCGGCACATAACCTCCATGCTTAACCGCTGCATCGGGAGATATCCTCTGCTTGGGATTTGGATTGCCGGAGCCCCCTTTAGCGTTCTGGTTCTTAGGCTGACCGCCACGCTTTTTCTTTTGCAACGTTGCACTTTTTTTACCGTCTTTTTTCGCAACGTTGCGTTTGTTTTTTTTTGACTTGTCTCCCCATCCGTACCTGTTCTTCCAACTACGCACGGTTCCATCAGAAACTCCCAGCTTTTTTGCGATTTCTACCATAGCCATTCCATCATTGAACAGCTTTTCAGCTTCGATAACTTTTTCGCTCGGTGCCCTCGGCATATCACCACCTCTCTCCTATTCGTTTTGTGTTTCGTGGAAACGCAAGAGAGGGAGCGTATGCTCCCTCGTGTGTGTCGCTCACGAATATTATTTGATTAAACATTAAATCTTCGTTATAAACTCCGCTTTTGAAAACTCCTGATTAGGCTTAATCATCATTCTTAAAAAGTCTTCTTTTGAAAACTCCGAAAGACGGAAGATTTCTTCCGGCCTCATGCCGAGCTGCTTTCCGATTTCTTCTACCGTCTTACCTTCGCCCATCAGCTCCTTAACGATTGCTTTCATAGGCTCCAGCAGATGTGTACCTCTTGCCCTGTTATGGGTTACGGTACCGTAAATATTTCCGGCTTTGTCTTTATGCTCTACAATAACAACCGGCACTTTTCCTTCCAACATGGACACCAGAGGCTCTTCTCCTGCAACGGTCCAACGGTGGAATCCATCAATAATCGTAAAATCTGGTCTTACCACAATCGGCAACGTCCATCCGTTAGTTAATATGGACTGCTTCAGCAGCTCCAGATTTTGTTTCGATACTTTGTTCGGGTTATAATCATTTGGCTTTACCACGCCTCTGTCTACCCATTGGAGAGTATCAAGAGGGCTTATCATCTTACTATCCATTTCGCATTCCCTCCTTCTTCTTGGCTTCTGTGATGTATTTACCATATATTCGCTGGTATAATGCCCGGAACGACCGTAGCTTTGGATCTCCGGAAATGAGCCCTTCATAAATCGCTTTGCAGTCTTTATTGTCTGCAATGGCAGAAACGCTCATAAAGAAATTCCTATACCTTTCCGCCACATATCTCTTGTGTTTTGTTTGAAAATTGCCATCCATATCAGAAAACAATTCCAGAAGAGCAGCCTTATAATCTTTCTCCGCTTTTCCTTTCTCGTTCTGCTTTCTGGCTGTTGTGCTCCTCCCAAACATTTCGCTATCCCAATATAAAGCGGCGAGATATGCGTTAGGCTCCCGGCGGACTATCTTCTCCATAAGATCAGGATAATACTCATTCATTTTCACAAGGCTTTTGGCAGTATCAATCGAAAAGAACTGTGATACCCTAAGCTGCCCCTTTCGTGTGCCGGACTGCCATAGGAATAAATAAATTTCTGGTATGTCTACCTTTTCTCGAAGGAGGTAAAGCCACACATCATTATTGGTCCAATCATACAGGGGAAATACTTGGTGCTTATTCGTTGCAGTCTTCCCTGCTTTCAGCATGGTTGCCACATTCTGTAATCTCTGAACCGATTCCGCTGTCCTTATCCCGGTTATCGTTACCCCATCAGAACATACCCTTGGAAGAAAATCCTGATACGCATCTGTCCGGGGTTTTAACAGCGGGTGATTTCGGATTGCGAATGATGGCGGCTGTCTTACCCAAACATCTTTTTTATATCTGTCCCAACAGATAAAGGTTTCATCGTTAGACAGTTCATTAAAGCAGTTGTAGTGTTTCACCTCTAGGCAGAACCACTCAAACTTTGCTCCAACAAGCATAAATTTCTTTCGCCATTCCCTCACCTTTTCATCCATGCATGGGAATATGGCTTCTTCATCAATAAATTGCACAGTCAGCTGTGCCGGGTTGATTTCTCCTGCCTGTATCAGATTCATTACGAGCTGTGACAGGCACAAACTGTCTTTTCCACCGCTAAAGGACATATATACCGGCAGACCATTCCGAAATACGTTCCGGATTCTGATTTTTGCTGCCTCTACAACATCAATGCTGGCCAGACATCTCTTTATAGCCATATCTTTTCTCCGCAATTAGGACAGGTAACGAATTTTCTTACTTCGGTGGTTTCCTCATTACCTTCCTCTGGATCCTGCTGTGACGGAACTGCCGATTGCGGCGCCAGCTCCTGTCCTGATTCAATCTTCTGTATCTGCTGCTCTTTTCTTTCAGCATTTTCCTTGATACTTTGAATCTCTTCATCATCAAGCGTTCCATATTCGCAGAGCTTATCTGTAATATCCTCAGCCTCGGAGACCATCTGCTTTAAGATTTCTTCATCAAAGCCAGGGATATCCAAATCTCCCTGCAGGTCCTCCAAAAAGCTGTTCAGTGTTTCCAGGTTCTCAATACCCAAGCTGAAAATCTTATTGTCTGCTATCATCAGCTTCTTTTTCTGATTTTCAGTGAGATTGTCATACCGATATACATCTGCTGTTTCCTTCCCCATAGCTATGAGTGTGTCGTACAAACCATTTCCCGCCAGAATGATGTTGTTCTCGTCAATAACAATGGGACGGATCTGTCCGAACATCTTCACGCTGCGTTGGAACTCCTTCAGCTGCTGTTCGGTATGAATTCTGACATTCTTCTCCGGCTTGACAAGGTCAGCCAGTTTCATTGTGGTTATTTCCATGTTCGTGTCCTCCTGTGATTTATTGGAGGAACGATTGATGTACGATATATATGTGCTATCTGCAAATAGCAAAAAGACAGCCTGCAAACAACCGCTTGCAAGTGCTGTCAAATGTCAGCGTATTTATTCAAGGTTTTCCAGAAAATCTTTTGCGCTCTGGATATGTTTTGCAGCCTCGGTTACAATGGAGCTGTCAATCTCATAGATTTCTGCCCATGCATTTTCCACGCTCCCGGTCCACTGCCTTGCCGGCCATGGATGCGTGCCACAGAGATAACCGTTTTTCCATTCATAAATCGGCGGCATTTCCAGATTGTAATAGTGGATATACGCCAATATCTGCTCATGTGTCCAATCGGACAAAGGACTGTATCTTGTTACTCCCTGTCCGTTGGTGTAAATGTTATCTCCCTTGCCGACATAATTCCCATCGGCTCTCCGTCTTCCAAGCAACAGCATATCCAGCTCCTGCTCCTTGTAATATTTTGTCTGCCCTCTATGCTGAACAATCTGAAACCATCTCGCCGCATATTTGCTGTCCTGCGGGAAAAGCATCTGCAGATGGGCGGCCAACCATTTTATATCCTGCCCTGTGTTGATTATGGACAATTCTGGAGGCTTATGCCCCTCTACCCATTCTGTAAATGCTTTATACTCCAAATTACTGATTACGAGGACGCAAGGGGTTATCCCTGCCCGCTGACAGATTTCACCAAGTACCAAGGAATCCTTTCCTCCGCTCCATGCGTAGGCAGCTTTCTTCCCTTTGGTTTTCTTCTTAATCTCTTTTACTGTCTTTTCGACCAGCTGATCCAGTTCCTTCTTCGACACCAGCTGCTCTATTTTCCCAAATGTATCTATCCAATCAGAGTTTTTTATCCTCTGCTTTCTGCCAAGTACATCACCCATTCCGTACACCTCTCCTTCTACTTACTGCCAGAGCCACCGCTCCAGAAAGAATAACTGTCAAAAGACTTCCTGCGGTTTTATAAATCGCAATTCCCTGCATATTCCCATATCCAAATATCGGCAAACCGATAATCAGAGCAAATATAATTCCTGCAACAGTTCCCTGCGGTTTCAATTCTATTCCTTTAAGGGTAAATATCGTTGGTAGCAGGGTAGCAGCTCTTAGTGTTCCGTACATCAGAAACAGGTGCGTTACTGTCAATCCTGGTATGTTGGCTACGGCAATTCCAACAGCCAACAGTAAAATCATAGCGAACTTTGTTTTTCCGAGTGTCTTTTCCTTGAAAATGTCTGTTGTGAGGGATGATATTGCACACAGGTTGCTATCTATCGTGGACAGCAGCCCCGATACAATCATAAACAGGAATGGAATAACCGCCCATGCCGGGAATAGTGTGCTTATCAGTTCAAAATTGATTATACCGGTATCCGCTGCGACATATCCCATGCCAGAACCGATAAAGCCAAGCACACCCATTGACAAAGGCACAATCCCAAACAGCAGCGCTCCCACAAAGAAAGCCCTGCCTATTCTGTCTTTTCTAACACAGAATGCCCTCTGCCAAAAGCACTGGTCTCCAAACGGTCCTGAGATAAGTCCTATCGTTGTTGGAAGTCCGAATCCTAAAAAGATTTCCCAGCCTCTCTTTGAGAATAGTGATCCGGCATCCCCTGCGGCTCCTCCTAAACCCGTAACCAGCGTTTCCAGCCCTCCACTATTCTTTACACCAAAAGCAACAAAACCGATGCTGGCGGCCAACATAAAGACCATCTGGAGCGCATCCGTCAGTATTGATGCTTTTATTCCGGAGAACTGCGAGTATGAAAATGCAATCGCAGCCATAATAATTGTCATGACTGCAAACGGTATCCCGGTAAGCATACTTAATATCTTGCTGCCGGCCAACAGCTGCACTCCCGTTGATAATGCCGACAATGCGCTGAGCTGGAACAGATATATGTTTTTCACAGCTTTGGAATGATATTTCCCATACATATAGCCGGATAGTGTAATTCCCTCCGGCATTTCTTCCCTTATCTTCTTTGCAAAGGGAATGAACAGTATCAGACACAGTACGTTCGGAACCAGAAACCAAAAGAGCCCTGCAAAGCCCTTCGTGTAGGCATTCTCGGTTGATGTGAACAGAGCTGGTGCCCATATCCATGTGGCAGCTATGCTCAATGCTGACACCATCCAGCCGGTATTCCTGTTTCCAACACAGAATTTCTCGATATTGTTCTCTTTTTTCGTCATAAATACTGTCACCCCAAACATTACCACTGCATAGGTCAACAGTACAATCAAAGTATAATCCATGCTTTTCCTCCATTTTTTTATTTGGAGGAGCTTCATGCTTTCCTGTGTCTGATTCTCTCCTTTCCCGGAAAAACTGCACGAAAAAAGGAAGTCCAATAGCCTCAGACTTCCTCCGATGTTCGATTCAGAATTTTACGAGTACAATTTTCTCACTTTCATAGTGAAAAATCAAGGAAGAATTTTTGCAGACGGTGGATTTAATGAACTTTCAATCCATCTACCCCAAAAATAAGAGCTGATAATCTTTCTGTTGCCACCTTGATATCCTCATATACATTTCTGGTAGATATGTTCTGCTTTTCTGCAATCTCCTTTGCCGACAGTGTCTTATCCGCCATATACATATCCCACGCCACTTCATATCTGCGAAGATCAATCTCTCGGCTGGATGTATGCTCACAGTAGCTGTGGTACAATCCAAACATAACCTCAATATGAGATACAATAATTGCGGTTCTGGTGGCACTCCGTTTGATGCTCTCAATGATAACCTCATTGTCATAAACCGACATCATTGATTCCAGAATATCTATTGCAGATTCCTCCATCTGAGTTCTTCCAAATACTGAATTTTCTGCGTGTTCTTTCAGCATATGGTAGTTGCGAAGCAGCAGCTTGGTATTCCTCAATCGCCGATCCGCTCTCTTCCCCTGCTCCTTTTTCCGTTCCTGCTCGAATATTTTCAGAGCCTCTTTTGCCCCAATAGCGGCTGCTTTCTCATAAATATCCTTCAGCTGCTCATGTGTCAGAACTACCAGGGCGCCTTTGTCTGTTTTCTGACTATCCATGCTTTCGCACCTCCTTGAAATTTATTTCTAATTCATATCGAATTATGATATAATGTAACTGTCTGTTGGGAGGGTTGCGAAAGCACTCTCCTTTTTCCTTTCATTCTGAAACCGTCTGCAGATATTCTTCCATTGTCATTTGACCAGGGATATTGTAGTAGGGGGTATCAGCTGTCTCTGAAACACTGTCTTTGCGACTGCTTCGCAGGCTGGTACCGAACATCTTTCTGTAACAGACAGGTCCATACCCCGCCTCTCTGCTTGCTACACTTTTCAGCTTTCTCCCGCAATTCAAACAAATCATACGCACCACCCCTCTGGTTTTTCACATCTTTCAAACTCAATCACCCACACCCAAGGGTTGGCGTCCCATCCGCATAAATCGCATTGCTCTTTTTTTATTGTAGAATCCCATATGCGAATAAATAACTCTTTACCCTGCATATAGGCATTCTCCGGATCATTAAATGCTTCTGGTCTGAGCACCACTCCTTCCGCTAAGAAATCATCCAATGTCATATCTTTCAGACGTTCCACTCGGACATCCGTCACCCTCAGAAAGATTCTGGCAGCTTCTTTTGGCATATGTATCGATGGATGCCATTTCATCATTTTATCCGGATACCTTCCCGGCTGCGGAAATGGTGATGTCCATGCTTTATATACATATCCGTCTGTCCATTCACTCCATGTTTCTCTTACCCACAGAATATCCCCAACCAATGCTGGCGGTTTCGCATAAAGTACATGACCGCCACACTCATGGCTACCAAATCCAAATTTTCCAATATCCCTTTTATCGCCATCCACGCAATAACCCAACTTGTATTTCATATCTTTTTTAGGCTGTGGCTTTACTATTCGCCTTGTGTTGAGCTTTCTGTATTCCAAAATACCTTCTACCATTTCTGTATTAAACAAAATAGGTCTTATCACTCTACATTCCTCCCATTCTTTAATGCCCGCTTCTCAGCATGCAAAACAATAGCTCTGTCATTGGTCTTTTTCTGAGCCCCGGTATACAGTTCTGTATGATAGCCAACTTCCACCGCCCGCTCTCGTAATCAACTTCCGTTGGATTTTCAAATTCATCCGTTATTTTCGACATAAAAGGTATTGCAACCATTATTCCAAAATGTGATGATGAATCTGGTGCTACTTCATGTAAATGTTTCGCAAATGTTCCGTCATTAAAATCTGGTATCAAATCTTTATAACATTGCATTGTCGTTACTATGTAGTTCTTCTCTCCGAGAAAATTTAATCCATTTCCGCTGTAGACATCCTGCTTGCAGCTCTTGATCTCATAGCAGACAAATATGCCCTTTTCTATGTCCGACACAGAACACTGTCCTGGCGGAACAAATTGCATATAATCAACCCTCTTAGGTTTTCCTTTGGCTGAAAATGGGTCTATGCTGACTTCTTTTGCCCAATATTTCCCCGCTCCCACAAACCTGTCTGAAACGAGCAGGTTTCCCAGAAACTCCGTTGTCTTTTTCCTGTCCATCACAATCCCCTTTCTTTCAACTTCCGGCTGATAATTGGTATCAGCATTTTTGCCGACAATTTCATATGGATTGCTGTTGGAGCATCCACAATCTTAACCAGCATATCCAAATATACCTGTTCTGCAGATAACTCCTTTGCGTAATCCTCGGCCTGCTCCTTCGTCCTCTGCACAATAGGAATATCATTACACATTTCTGCAATCTCATGTATCAACTCCACGCTTCTACTTGTGAATACAATGTTGTTATCCTCCTGCGCCACAGGTTCCTCTAAAAGCTCGCAAATCATATCATCAATGTTCATTAAGTTACCGCCTCCTTCAAAACTTTTATATCAAAACCACTTTCTACAAATTGCTTAGTTTTCTTATGGTTGCATGCGTTTCCTAAATATGTATATATTTCTGCCATCTCTTCCTCAGAAAAACTTGTATCAAGAAAACTATTTATTCCATCCAACATAAATTTTCTGAATTTACGATTTCTCCACTCCTGATTAAATGGAGCTCCTTTGCACGCAGCCCTCGATAACCATTCCAATACTTTGCAATCTATATCTTCGGGATATTCACAGTCGCTAAGCATAAAATATTGATTACTTCTTTCCTCAGCAATAAATTCACCTTTCTCGTTTATAAAACTCTTTGGGAAAGCTTCGCATAATGCCTGTCTTGCCTCCTGCATATCCTCATAATCCGGCTGGCATTTCTTTAGCCTGCAACGCAACTTATCGCCTTCATGAAAGTGTCCATTTCTACACTTTTCACAATCAATTCTTTCCATCCAAATCCTCCTTTTTATTACTTGTTTTCTTGCCTTTGGTATATTTTGCCGCCAGAGCCAGTGCCTCCTCGCCAACATCACTTGAATTCTCTTTTTGTTCTAATTTCTTTCTGCATTTTTCCAATGCCGCATCATAATCGTATTCAATTTGTTCTGACAGCCTATCTGCCATTTTCATAAATTTTTCTCGATAATAAACCTCCCATTGAATATCACTTCTTACCTCATCCAGCATTTTCACATAATCATGCAGCATACAGATAATCAGAACAATATCGCCATAGGAACAGCTGACAACGTAATCACACATCAACTTCAAATTGATAGCTTTTTCAATCATTACCTGCTTTTTCTCTTCTTTGGATAATTCCTTTTCTACCTCCTGGATAAATTGAAAGAAAAACCATAATTGATTTTGTTTATCCATCACAATTCACCCCGTTTCACTTTCTGGTATGTCCGACACTCTCCCATAACACCATTGCAGTTTTTACAGATTCGATACTTCTCGCAGCGTTCATCATTGGGGCAGGGCTTTCCTGCCCATTCATTTCCCCAGTCCCAGCAAGTAGTTCCTCCGTTCCTTTTGCAATGCCAGTACATGCAATACCTTTCTTTATGAGCCATAGTTGCCTCCTAGTTTTTTCTATTTTTCGCCTTGGAAGTGGCCGCTTTCAGTTCCGCTATACAAATGGCTGTTTCCTTAAACTCTCCGCTATACTCGCAAAGTCCGGTGTGATTTAATACTGCATGAGTTCCCCGCTTGATCAGTAACAGATTATCTATATCGGTATTGGTTTTATCATTATCCCGGAAGATAATTATGTAGCCTTTTGGTATCTTACCATTAACAGATTCCCACACAACCCTATGTTTCAATTTCCATTTGTTTGGATCTGCAATCTTGACTTCAATGTATCCATCCGCATTTACACGCTCACTGCCTACCGGTCTGTAATTCGCCGGAATATGCCCTTTTTTGAACCAAGTTTTTTCACATCCGGCAGCACAGACACCTTTCTTTCCCTTATTAGGTGGTTCCTGCCCTTTCTGAAACCGCCCCGTCCTTCCAGTGCTTAAATGGTGATTGCCGATATAAGAATTAACCTGACTAAGAGAAATCTCCCAGCCAAACTTCTCTGTAAATGCTTTTTGGATTTCTCTGTAACTATGCCCCGGAACATATTCTGTCATAAATTGCTGTTCTTCCGTTGTATATTGGTGTCCATACATCAATCCCAATCCTCCAATTTCTTAATTCTTTCCTGCAAATTCCGAACAGTTTCACGAAGTGTCTCATTTTCCTCCATCAGTCATTTATCTGTGACGCCGATCAAAGGAAGTTCCACCTTATCACCTTGCCCATATTCATCAAGGTATTTCTTTGCCTGCAATGCAAGAGAGCCATTATCAATTATTGTTTTGGCTACTTTTTGCAATGCATCGCTGCGCTTAATCTCCTTATCCAATTCCTCTGCAGATAAATCCTCGTTCGTGAGCCGATCCATCTCTTGGAACAGATATTCATTCAAATCATTTAATGTTGTCCTAGTACCCATCTTTTCCACCTCTAATCATCTTGATTTTTTTCTGTTTTTGTTTTGCGTGATAATCATCAATTTCATATCTGGCACATTGCTCCCTTTCCATATTCCCTTTTGCAGTATTACCATCAAATTTTCGACAATCATCGCAAAAGAAACATGCCTCCCAATTATCCGGGAATTTATCATTTCCCAGATTAACCGTTGTGCTTTCTGCGTTGTTTATACAGGAATTACATAAGCAGTAGTAGCATGGATCCACCATCGGAGTTCTCCACTCAACACTCTCACTAGTTTCTTGATGTGGTCTTTCCTCCGATATATTCATAAATTCATCAAATTTCAATTGTCCTTTCATTCTGGCATTTCTTCGCCTTCTTTCATTTCTATTCCTGTCGAAAAATCGCTGCAATATCCTCCAAGCTGCCTTTTAGATTGATATTCAAATTCTTTTCTAATTTCCGTAGTGTCCTCTCCGTTCTTTTCCTTCGTAAGCATTTTTGATAATAATTCTCCCGCTGTTGGCATATCCTCATTCTCCTTTCTTATATTTCACAGCATCCATACAAACCTCCTAGTTATGTGTGGCATTAAAATTTTCCATTGCCCACTTATTCCCTGTAGCCGCTACTGTAATCTTTGTACGCTCCTGGGGTGTTAGGATTCCATGTGGCAGACTGTCCAAAGCCTCTATGGTTCCGCACTCATCACAAATCATGGTTTTGTTATCAGTTCTTGATACTGCCAGAAGTCTTTTAAAATTCCTACCGCATTTCGGACACGTTTTCATACCATACCTCCCACTTCTATTCCAAACAGAGAATGTTGTCTGTGTATGTATTTTTCTTCCCCATCAGCTTCCAATTGATTTTTATGTGTCAATAGAATGGCGGTTCCTCCAGCAGCTTGCCCAATAAAGCCATACCGCTCTGCCAGGTCCATAACATCTTTCCAGTGGCTATCCAACTCTTTCATCTTTTCCTGATCTACCATTTTCCTGCTCCTTTCTGCCGTTTCTGATTTTTCTTGCCAATTCCTGCTGTTCTGGTGTAAGATACGAAATTTTTTCTTCAAACTCAGCCTCGGGCATAACTTGCAATTCTTTTGTAAATTCCTTAATAGATTTGAACATATGGTTAACCAAATCAATTACGGCACTTACAACATCTCCAATCGCTTCTCCCCAAGTCTGTACTTGTCTTTTGCTTGGTGGATTACAACCATGTTCCTTCTTATATTTCTTTTTCCACTGCCTCTTATTCATACGACCATCTTAATCCCTTCTAAAATAATAACTGCCACAACGCAGGCAACAAAACCATAGCAATAAGTTCTCTTATTGAACTTTTCTTTATCTCCAACCATCGCTATAAACAGAATCACCGCAATAACCATAAAAATTATAGTTACCATAGCTGCTCCTTTCCGGGCGGCAGCACCCACCGCCCTGCTTTATTTCGTGATATATTTTCCCTATGAGACCAAAATTCGGTACTGTTACATGGTGCTTAATTTATTGCTACAGGAAGAACGATTGTCTTAAAATCGCTATCCTCAGCTTCAACAATCATGGGCATTTTGGGGCCTTCAAGAGAGATACCGACATTGTCACAGTCAAAAGCCTTTAATGTTTCCAGTACCAATCTCGCATCAAATCCAATTGTGAGGGGATCTGCAATCTTTTCCTGCAAATCTACCGTTTCATGGTAATCGGTTATTTTATCTTTGATACTCAAATTCAGCTGATTCTCCTGCAGTTCGAATCTAACCGGGCATCTTTCCTCGGTACACATCTTTGCCCTTGTCATGGCATCCAGCAGCTCCGCTCTCGATACAACAGTATGTAGTGGAAGTTCCTTGAACATAGTCTGGTACTTGAAATACTCTCCTTCAATCAATCTGGTATAAACCTCAAAATCTTCTGTGATAAACACTGCGCCTGTCTTGTTATGCGTTATCTGAACATCCCCGGTCAATCCAAGCGATTTCAGCTTATCTACTGTATTCTTTGGTATCAGCAGTTCAAAATCTCCATCATAGTCCACTCTATCCCATGCCAAAACATGCCCATCCAACCCTACAAAATTCAGCTGACCGTCTGCCGCCTGCAGACACATAGAAGACATTATCGCATTATTTCCCTGAGCTGGTACCGCATAGGACACACGCTTCATGGATTCCAAAAGGAGATTAGCTTTTATTGTCAACTGATTTTCCGCTTTCTGTGTAGCTGTAGCCGGGAACTGTTCTGGATCCATTGTCTGATACTTATTCTTGATTTTGTCTGCCTTAATAGTGATAGTATTTTTTGCTGTAACAGAAATATCCACTTCCCCATCCGGAAGATTACTGATAAGGTCAAAGGCTCTCTCTGGAATGATAAAACATTCGTCCTCTATGCCCTCTAACTTCGCCTTAACGGTCATTTCCATATTGTTAGCGATTAAATACCCTTCCTTAACTAAAACACCCTGTAAGACTGGCATTGTGGTTTTCTTGGGAACCACTCCCTTAATTTTGTTCAGCTTTGTTGCAAGCTCTGTTTTCTGTATTTTCATCTTTCAATTCCACTCCTTCCAAAATGAGTATTGTGCATTGTTTTTCCTGCAATTTATAAGGCTCCAGTTCATACTCTGTCATAAACTTATGACCGAACAGTTCTTTCATTTTTTTCCAGACATCCCAGGGAACTCTATAAAATTTCATCAGCCCCATGGACACCATCACATAGCAGTGCGCCCCAAACCGCTCATAAATATCAAGGCTCTCCCATTGCTTATCTGTGACTACGCTCTGGTTTATCCTGTCGGAATCAGTATGTTTTGCCTCAAACATAATCCCAGTTCCGTCACAGAGGATCCCTTTGTAATCCGGCTGTCCTTTTTTCTCGTAATATCCCCGGAACATTCCATCTGTGTCTTTGCCTATGACATGGAATGGTTCCGGTGTCTTCTCTATGTGGGCCCATCCCTCTTTCAAATAGAATTCGCAGGCATTTGTCAGCCAACGTTCAAAGGCATCCCCGGAGGCCTTATTTCGTCTCCCGATAATCTGCCGCCTTGGATCAGGCATCCGCATCCCCCTCCAATCTCTTGTCAAGCAATTCTCTTATCTTGGACATTGTTGCTGTTCCGATGCCTTTTATCCGCCCGATTTCCTCGACAAATTCCACTGCACTAAACTGTGGACCCTCTTTCTTTTGCTCCTTACCCCGATTAAAGCCCTCACTCCTTGCCTTTTCCACCCTGTCCTCTACATAATGCACCAGTTGTTCATCTGTCATTTTCCGCATTTTCACAGCTTTTTCATGGATAATATTTTCATCCGTTGTACGTCTGCAGTTCCTTTTCTTTCCCATAGCAATCTTCCTCTCTTCCTTCGATACTCTCTGTATGGCTATGCCTGCGGTACTGTCTGCATAGCCTTCTTTATTCCTGTTCCATCTATCCATCTTCGCTATCCCCCGGACCAATCGTGATGCTCTCTGCCAGCTCCGCCAACTCCGGAATATCCAACCCTAATCCCTCGCAGAATTTCTTGAAACATTCTTTGCACATAAATCCGAACTGCTTAGGCTGCTCTCCGCGCTTGGACCTCGCCAACAGAGTAATCATGTCGCTCTTTTTCAGATGGTTCTTGCAATCAGCACACACATCAAATAACTTCTTTTTCATTTTGGGGCTTATCTCCGAATGCTGGAGCTGCTTCGGGAAATCCCTCCGCATATTCGGCTCTCCTGCGATTGGAATAAGGCTGTCTTTCATAAACACCGGCACGCCATATGCTGTGTCCGCACTTACAACAATTTTCCTTATCCAATCCATCTCCGGTACCACTTTATCTTTACTCCGACCTGTCTGTGCTCCTATGATTATCCAATCCGTTTGAAGGACTGCTTCCTGCCAAATCTCTTTTGCAGCTATGTCCTCAAGGATAGGCTCTATGCTGAAAAATGTACGAAATCCATCTGGTAAATCTGTAAATACTTTGGTAGCTCTTTCCAACTGTTCACCTCGTGTCACGGTTGCCCCATAAAACAGATTATCTGCTTCTGGAAGTTTCCCTGTTGCATACAATTCCTGATATCTTTCTGGATTCTTTGTGAGGAACAGATAATTGTGCTGCGGTCGCTTCGTACATACGTTGAAAATATCTATAATCCATTTTTCCGGCACCCATGCTCCAAAAACATCAGCCATAGCTCCTACGAAAATGTTATTTCCCATTTTCAGCTTGTCGAGTGTATTCATACGGTATCTGTGATATGTAGGCTCAAATCCAAACGGATATACCAACGCTTTCCCTGTTTCATTCAGCATAGGCTTTTCCAGATAATAGACCGCCTCTGATCCGTCCTCTGCATTTACCAGCTGATAATCTGCCTTAGCCATTTTATTCAGTCTCACATCTCCTGCAAATCTGGCAGTCATGGTTCTTGCATAGCAATACGGACATTCATGCCGACATCCGGTGATGGGATTCCATGTATGGTCGCACCATTCGATTTTAGACCGGTTCATAAGCTTCACCTCTTTTCGCAAATCCTAATTCCTTATCCTCTTTCCATTTAATTCCGGAGAAATTGAGCTTCTGTCCGCACTGGTCGCAGTATTTAGGTTGATAATTAGGGCCAGCATTTAATATGTGATTACACCTTGGACAGTGCTGATATTCATGCTCTGTTATGACAAACCCATACTTCAAATAAGTTTCTGTTCTGGGTATAGGTTTTCTCGCTATGTTTTTAAACATCTGCATCTTCCTCCCAATATTCCACGAAATACATTGTTTGCCCCCTGCCCCCAGGTCGCTCCTTTCCAATCCTGGCCGCATATCCCGCTTTAATCAGCAGGCAACAGAGAGTATTCCTATCTTCATCATTAAGTTTCTGGAGCAAATTCCTGATTTTATGTTTTGTCTTATCTGCCATTTCATCCCACCTTTCTCGCTTTTCCAGTTTCCTTCGCTTCGTCTTCTGGCTGCATTTTCCTCTCAAATGCTTTCACAAATGCTTTCACATCCTTTGTCATGGAACAGTTATTCTTCCCTCTGCACTGGATAACTTTTCCATCTCTGTATTCCAACGTAAAATATGGAACACTCGGTTCGGATTCCTTTCTGACAAATAAAATCATCGTTTCGCCTTTAGCAACTCGCTCCACATAAGTTCCCACACAATGATGTAAAACCCTTCCCTCTTCCTTGATTTCATCACCACTTTTGGGGAGAATAATCATCAGACCCTTGGCTTTCATCATCATCGCAGGAAGATTCCCAGCAATTGCTAAAGCTTCTTGAATCAATTTTTCCATCTCTGCTTGACGCTTTCGCTCCTGTTCATCCTTGAATGCTTGGTATTCTTTCATCACCCTATCATGCGCCTTACCAAAATCCGGTGGAAGAAGAACATACATATCCTTCAAGTTGTATTTTAATGTTGCGCACCAGCTTATATAGTCCAGCCAGTCTTTGGAAAGGTTTTTGTATCCCTCCTGTATTCTTTCCTCCCTACTATAATTCCGCGAATACCCCCAAGCAGCGTGGCAAGGGGTTTCCTTGTGTTTTGGCAAACTTTTTCTCTGTTTATCCATGTACTTGATAAACTTCCGTATGCTCATATGGCTGTTGATAACGCCAAGCAATTCATCGTTTCCGCCGAATTTCTGATAGAATTCATGAATATCCTTTGCATACGGGAGAATTTTATCTGATTTGCATTGCTTTAAAAGCCGCAGCTCGCTGGTGGTTCCGTCAATCTCTCTTAGTATCGAAATATAGTTTTTAGGGATTCCGAGTATCTCTACTGGTGTCTTTCCATCAGTATTAAGTTCGTAAGCATGCCCTTCCACAATTGCGCCTGCCAAGTTCACGAGCCCAGTCTTTAAAAACATTTCCAAATATGTTGCTGTTGGATATCTGTTCATAAAGCGCCATACCGGTATCGGATTACAATCGAGCTTCTTTTGATATAAATCTAGGGCGCAATACCGATAAACGGTATCTTCAAAAACTTCTGGTAGATTCTCTGTGTAAACAACAGCGCAGGCGCAATTTTTGTGATCCTGATCAGGGCACCATCTCGGAAGTCCATGCTGCTTATACACTCCCCATTCATACGAATCCAGCTTCACTTTCCCTTGGTCCGTCTCTTCAAGAAACGCTCTGCAGAGTTCTCCAATACTAAAATCCTCTTTATATTTTTCATCCCTCTTGATTTCCTGATGGACATGAAAATATCTTGCCACAATTCCAGTGGCTACCTTCTGTATCAGACACACCCACTTGCTATCTCTCTGATAGGCCGGAAAGTACCCTTTAGGGATGAATGTCACTGGACTTCCACAATTAGGGCAGTTTCCTCTCTTTTTATTCTTGGGGCGCATAGTCTTGATATCTATTTCAACATTTTTTTTGCAGTAAGTGCAGTATCCGACTGTTGATTTCTTTTTGCTTGCAGCCTTGTACACCAGATATCGCTTATCTCCCATAGCGACCTCATGAGCCCATTTTTCAAACCCTTCCGGTTTTTCTGGTACCATTTCCATTTTTTTGTCAATTTTATCTGTTTCTTTTTTGTGCCTGGCTTTTAGGCGGTCATCAAGAACCTTGTCCTGGAACCTCCAGATTGCATCCCATACATTTTGTTTTTCACCTTCCAAATAGGACTTCATATAATACCGTGCACTAATGAAATCTGAATCCGAAGCGAATGTAACATCATGGCCTCTTTCATTGGTATCCCACCAATACCACCTCAGCATTGATTTAAAACTGCCTGTTTTCCATTTCACACTTGCGCTGGTCAAATCCTGCGTGATATAATCACTTCTGGATATAAATGTCCTAAATGCTGCTTCTGTTTTCTTTTTTGCGAGTTGTGACCTCAAAAAGAAATTCAGAAGTAGTATTTTTTCTCCATCTATATCAACAATCTTAGCTGTCACAATGTATTTATCGCCATCCGTTCTCTCAGCCAAACGAAGCATTTCTTCCGTAGCCGCCGGCCTCTCTAACTTTGAAAGTGCTCTTTTATTCATTCGATCACCCCCCTACATTCCCATCATGGAAAACATATCAAGTTGGCCTTCCATATCCTTGGCGCTTTTCTTCGGCTTTGGCTGTTCTTTAAGCTTTTCCTCTTTTGCGGGAACCTTTGCCTTGTTCCTATCAGTAGAAGGTTTTGTAGCTGTTTTAGCAGGTTTACTTTTAGCTGCAGCTTTCTCGCGCTTAGCCTTTGCCTCCGCTTCTTTCTTGGCTTTTTCAGCCTCTTCCGCTTTGTCGTCTTTGTGGTAATAGTCCTCGGCCCATTCATATACCACATCATCGCGAACAGCTGCACGATTCCCTGTCGCCTGTTTTCTTGCCTGTTCATAAATGTAGTCAAGGCATTTATCCCATGTCTTATGCTCCTGCGCTACGTCCTCCGCCACTCCTTCATCTTCCTCGCAACGTTTAAGAAGATATCCTATAATTGGTTCAGCAAAATTTTTGTCTTTTGCACCTTTAAGTTCTTTTTCCAGTTTTTCCTTCGCCACCAATTTTGTCGGCCGTCCATTTTCTTTTTGAGAATCCACAACTTCCGCAGTTGTAGGCGCCAACAACTCTTTATCTTCATCCGAAGAAATCACATCATTATCTGCCCCGTCATCCGGAGCTGCCTCTTTTTCATCCTCTGACTGCTTCTCTTCCTGAGCCTCTCCAATTTCCGAATCTGTTTCTTCTTTGACCGTATCTGGATTTTCTTTCTCAGCCACATCCTTTTCGTCCTCCTCCATATTTGTAATCTCTGTATCTGCTTTTGCCTTGTCATTCATCAGCCATTCATATTCCTTTTCAAGTCGCTCATTTGCCACATCAAAAAGCGTATTTCCATCCGCATCATAAAAAGCGGTTACCTCTTCACGCTTTAAAACCTTATATGTCGAACCAAGCACTGTAAACCCATACTGAGCATCCTCTTCCTTGTAGCCACTCTTTAAATATGCATCCACCACCTGTTCCCACGGATAACCATAGGGATCGTCCTTCAACAACTCATCCGCAAAATGTCTTATTTCTGTTTTCATTGCTTTCCTCACCTCCTGCCATGTTTTTGACTGCAGAGCTTCTTTGCTTTGTTCAGAAATATTATTATCATTAAATCCGCTAGTCTCCATAGTTGACCTCCTTCTTATCAAAATCGAAAAACATAAAAAAGTGCTCTTTTTCCACTGTTTTTTCTGTGGTTACGGTTCCACCAAATAATCCCAACAGCAATTCCTTTGTCCGGCGCATTTCCCAAATATCATGCATAAAGAGTGGTGTAATCCATACTTCCTGCCCCTCTGTATCCTTGGGGAATAACACATGCCCTGTGGGCGGATTCGTTAGGCTGTTCCCAATAATGATGTATCCCGGACATCCAATAAGAGAAATCTGTATATATGCCATCATTGCCACTATCTGATCAATGTCCTGTCCTACAAATACCGCATTCGTCTGATAATTGACCTTTGCCCTTCTCATTGCATTAGCAGCTGCTATAAGCATCGCTCCGGCGCCAACACATGGATCACAAACAGATATATAACCTTTTCTTTCAACCTCGGCCTGTGTCCCATCTCCAAAATTTATCTCAGCCATCATCTGGCATACATGGTATGGTGTGAAAAATTGACCTTTCCAATGATTTCCCAGGTTTAAGTTCATATACAACTTCCCCAAAAAGTCTTGGTCCGGATTCTGTTCTAATGCCATTGTGATTATCCCAAGCATCTGTGCAGGAATCTCAACACCCCCAAGTCTTTTGATTGCCCGTTCGTACTGTTCTTCTCGCCTTTTGAATTTATCCGGTGTCCTGTCAACTGCATTGCTGATACTGCATGCCATAACGGTCATAAGATCTTCCCACACTTGCCAAGCACTCCGCGAATAAGTGAGCTTATCAAACAATTTTAAGAATTCTTTTTCGCTGTCCTGCAAATGACCGATATGCTTTACTTTAGCCACCTACCCTTTGCCTCCTTTCTCAACTCAGGCGATAATTCAGTTCTTTTCCTTGAAGCTGCACGATATTCCCTCTGCACATTTCAATTATTCGTGAACCAATTGCCTCATCAAATTCCAACAAACCATCAATAGATTTTTCTGTGGAAATTATCAGCGGCAGATTATTCATATAGCGATAATTCACAACCTCATAGAGGATATTCACATCAGATTCTGTTATCCTGCCTTTGAGTAAATCATCAATATACAGAACTCTCGCCTGCATATATTTAACCAGTTCTTTCTCATACTCCGCCTCATTCGTGAGCTTCTGCTTAATCTTTGTTACTGTATTCCGATATGCCATGTAAGAAACAGCCACATTCATACTCATAAGGTTGCTACAAATAGCAATTCCAAGATGTGTTTTTCCCGCTCCTACCTGTCCGCAAAACATAATGGAGTTGTATCTTGTTCCTTCGCATTGTTCAAAGTCCTGCAGATACTTCATGGCCTTATTTTTTGCGTTTATCAGCTGAGGAATGTTCCTGGTTTCATAATTCTCAAATCCTTTCCTCTGGAACTCAGCTGATATTCCACTTAATTCCATCAATCTCCTTGCCTCTCTCATGCCCCAACAACTGCAATGCTTCATGTAGGTATATCCTGCCCCATCCTTGCATTCAATCCATCCGCTGTCCTTGCATTTAGGGCACTCATAAATTTCTTCTGGCGCAGGATTAGGATTTTCAGAAATTCTCTGTTTGATGCTGTCTATAAAATCTTCTAACTCTTTGTTCATGGTAAATCACTCCTGTTCTCATTAAGCAAGCGTTCTGTGATATTCCCATATCCGTTTGAAACCTGTCTGTTGTAACCCATATAGCCAGCTGTTCCGCCTCTATCCTGCTCTTTTTGAAGCCATGTAGTAATAAATTTTTTGATACCCCTGGCTGTCTTGCGTTTATTTGGATTGGATTCACACCAACCTTTCATGTTGCGTAGGCATTGCATTACATCAACAGCCGGATAAAGCTCTGCCCATTTATCAACATCGCTCTGCAAAACGGGATATTCCTCGCCTGTGTTTAGTTGCAGTGTGATTACTGACGGCTCTGCAGCTGCTTGCAGCTCGGAGCATATATCCGCATTGGATTCCGCATTGGATTCGGATTGGATTGGATTACGGACACATTTGTTGTCTGATGTTTCCACATGCTGTCCGTTGCTGTCATTTGACAGCAAAAGTTTACAATCCCGTGTAAACTCTGGATACTTGCTTTTCTGGTTACGGATTCTCTGATGGTCCGCCCAAGTCACCAATTGCAGGTACGGTCTTCCCTGTGCCTCATACACTCGAACCAAGCCTACCGCCGACAACTTCCCAAGCGCCTTATCAATATCCTTTTCCGTAACATCTTTCAGAGGAAAACACGAACCCTTAATAATCTTCGCTCTTCCGTCATACCTTCCAAAATCGTCACAAATTACAATCAGCCTATAGAACAGAACCTCTTCAAACCAGGACAGGGAATCGATCTCTTCACTTCTGCAGATACTTTCCTTTAAAATCCGGTTTGGCATCCCATCACTCCTTTCGATTGCCGGAGAGCTTTTCTGCCCTCCGGCTATTCAGTTTAATAAATCACTTTGCTCCCATGCTCTGTCTTTACAACATCCAGATTTTGAGGGAATCTGGCTTTCATGGTAGGATCATGGGTAATAGCCATAATTTTAATGTTGCTATACCTGCTCTGTATGGTCTCCAATGCGTCACAGTATGCCTGTATTCCATCCCCATCCAAGAACGGAGGCTCGTCGATGAAAAGCATTCCCAGCTGGATACCAGCAGATGATGATTTGATTTCAGCCAATGCAAGGATAACTGACAAGGAAGATTTCACCTTTTCCCCGCCAGACTTTGACAGGTACGGTAGCACCGACTTCCCGTATTCCTCTATGAAAATATCCAGCGACACCTTTTCTTTTCCATTCTTCTGCAATCTCTCTAAGCGGAACTCAACACCCATTTTGCCACCAGTCATTTGTCCGAGGATTGTATTGGAGGTTGCTGTCAGCTGCGGAATAATGGACCGGATAATCTGATGAGGCACACCGCTTTGACTGAATGCTACCTTTAGTGCATCATAATCCGCTGTTTCCTTTGCATACTCCGTCTGTCGCTCCTGCAATACCGCAATCTCCTGTTTCAGCTTGGCAATCTGCTCCGACTTCTGTTGTAAAGCGCCAATTTTCATCTGCTTTTCTTTTACCAGTGAATTAAAGGCATCCACATCCGCATTCATCTTGGCGACAATTCCGGTCAGCTCTTCCATCCCGCTCATGGCAAGGATTTCCTTATCTGCCTCTGCCTGCTTCTCGACGATCTCCGCATCGATATTCTCCAGTTCGCCAACCAGCTCTAATAACCGGCCCGCAGCTGTGGTCTTTCTTTCCTCTGCCACTGCCAGCTGCTTTTCCTTATCGAGCCAAGGTTTCAGCGTAATGATGGAATTCTTCACAAGTGCGTGTTCCTCAAAGGATTTTTCATACTTATCACGCTCCTGTTCTGTCTCAGTGCCTTTTATTTTGACCGTAGCAAGCCTTTTTTCTGCTTCGAGTATATTTGACTGCAAATTATCCAAATCGGCTTTAATTAGGGCAATCTTGCTTTCCCTCTGGTTCAGTTCTGCCAGCTTATCCACATACGGTTTCAGCTCGGCGCATTTCTGACGAAGTTCCGCTACTCTGGCATTCGGATTTTCCATACCTTCAAGCTGAGCTCGCAGGGAAGATATTTTCTCGTCATGTGGAACCAGAACCTCTTTGTACTCTGCTTTCACTGCCTCTATCTGTTCCGGATATTCGCCAAGAGCATTCTTAGCTGAAATGGCGGTTGCAAGGAATCCGCATTTTGCATTGTCGATATCCACACACTCCACATTTTCGAGAAGTTCGGCCTGCTTTTGGTATTCAGCCAGCTTTTGATCCATTCCCTTTAATTTGTACTCATACTTCGAGCAAACCCCGGAACGCTCAATGCGAGCGTCAGAAAGCTGCTGTTCCAGTTCTCTGTAGGACCGTTCGCACTCATACGCTTCATCCAGCTGTTTCTTGGATTGTTCGTACTCTGCAGCATTCGAGCGTATAACCGCATCCTGCTCTGTCGGTTGCAGTGCCGCCAGTTCCATTTTTTTCTGCGATACCTTGATCTTCACGCTGTCAATGGATCTCTGTTCTGCATCTGCCTGCTGTCTAAGGCTCTCCGCCTCCGTTTTTTTAGAGGAGTACAGCGCGGATTCGCCGGCCAGTTGCTTTTCTCTTTCAGTTTGAGAATTGTACTCTGCAACTTTTGCCTCAATCTCCACTCTACTGCTCAGGATAACCTCACTACTCTCAATGATTGCTTGCTGAGTGGCTCTGTTTTGCTCTGTCGCCGCCTTTTTGCTCTGCAGAGTAGTAATAGATGCCAACAGCTTTGTCCGCCTTTCAGCGGCCGCCTGCTGGTTTGCAAGGATAAGTTTCTGCTGATCCCTTTCTGCAATCTTGGCCTGCAAGCTGCTCTCGTACCCTTCCAGTTCCGTCCTGCACACTTCCAGCTCTTCATCAGGCTTTCCAAACTCAGCAATTGTTCTGTTGTGAACTTCAACCTCCTGTTTTAACTCCCTGCCCTTCGCACCATTTACCTTTGCTTTATCAAAAGCAATTTTCTCCATGATTTGGTACACCCCTAATCCAAGAAGTGTGCCAAGCACTTCCACACGTTCTTCCGGCTTTGCCTGCAAGAATAAGCCATACTGATCCTGCATGATAAGGGCGCATGATTTGAATGTGAAACTATCCATGCCGAGAATATTCAAAATCTCCTGCTGTGTATCGTTATAGCGTTCCTTGGAGCAGTCTTTCCATTCCCCATCCACAAACTCAGCAATATTCAGAGTACCTTTCCCGGAACGTGCCCTTGTCCTTGTTACCCGGTATTTCTTTTCCCCGATACGGAATGTGAACATGATTGAGCCGGAACGTGCCTTTTCATCATTTCTAAGCCAAGGAGATTTTCCGGTATCATCTTTGATAACCCCCTCTCTCGGTTCCTCGAAAAGACAATCAATAATAGCATCCATAAACAAGCTACTTTTTCCTGCACCATTCTGACCGTTGATAGTGCAGAAAGTGATATCCTCAAAATTAAAGGTTTCTTCCTCATAATTGCGGTAATTCTTAACTGCAATTTCCACAGGTTCAAATGTGCCGGTATTGGCAGCTGCAGTCATGCTTGCCTCTGCCTCTGCGATAATCGGTCTTGCCTTCAGCACCAACTCCTGTACCTTTTCCGGCTCCACCTGTTTTTCTTCCAGATATTTAATGAGATTCACTTCCGGATCTGTTGCGTTGGCGAGTTCTGTCCTATTTGCGAATTCGTCTATCTTATCCGGCAGGATTTCCCACACCATAAAGGCACCGTCATCAAGGAGCTCCCTTTCCAGTACCGCTTTATTCAAAGCCTTGCTGTTTTCCGCAGAACAGCTATAATGTACCCGGACTATTTTTTCATCAATCCTGCCCCTCCATTTCATTGTTGCAACAAGGTCAATCGCCTGCATATTTAGCTGTGTCACATCATCATCCACAAGTTCAATGGTTGCAAACTCTCTGATCGGGGTATTGTGAAACTCACTCGCCCAAACTCCTGTGCCAGGATCTGTTTTATGTATCCAGAATCCTCTCTCCTGACCTTCATCATTGAAGTTCATGGCATTTATCGCCCCGGAATAATACCAGTCGTGCGACAATATCTTCTGCGGTCTGTGAATATGCCCTAAAGCTACCAGGTCATACCCTGCCGCCATCAATGCCTCTTGCGGAATAATCGGCTCAAACTGTGTCAGCATCATTGTCTGCCCACTCTCCGTATTGCAACCGGGTACAGTATAATGTGCCATGAGCACGCTCTTCTTATCCGGCCTACACTGAGCCTTTAATCCGGTAACAATGTTTGCAAGCTCCTGTGTAAATACCACATTTTCTTCATCACTAGAGAGCCCCGGAAACTTCGCTCTGTATGTTCCCCTGTCAAATCCCGGCAGTACCGCAATATCAACATCATCAAAGGAAATTACCTGTGGAGTAATCACAATATGCACATTCTGGCAGTCTGCAAACATTTCAGAGAGAACATTAAATTGTCCTGCTCCGTCATGGTTTGGAGTGCCACGCATGACAACTACCTGCTTTGATACTGCCGCCAGCTCTCTGATATAATGAATAGCTGTGATAATTTCCTCACAGCATCTGTCGGACCACAGACGGCCAACATGGAACACATCACCGGAAATAAGCGAGTAGTCCGGCTGTTCCTCCTTTGCCACCCTTACCAATTCATCAAGGCAGCTCTTTGTGTCTTCTGTCCGGAGATTTACTCCGTCTTTCACTGGACTTCGGAATGTGCCGAGGTGCCAGTCCGCTGTATGTAATATCTTCATTTACCCAACGCCTCCTTTGTCGCTTTCATTGTGAAAATCATATTGTTCAGCTGCAACTCCAATATTTTGAATACCGAATCTTCAATGCCACAAAAATCTATCCCATCACCGCCCCATTCTTCTCCAACAAAAAGGACATTTCCCAAAATCGGGCATCCGTGCTTATCAGTTTCATAGAGGTAGCTGCCAATCAGATTAGGCGCATTTTCTTTCAATCTGCTTTCTTCATCAATCAGCATACTCACACACTGCCCAGGGATCTTTGTCGGGTGATCCTTCATGTGCAAGTCAGTATATAAACGCCTCGGCATTACATGCTCGTAAATATCACAGTTATTTCCAATCAGCTCTCGCAGAAACTTATTCTGCTGTTCATATGGGCCGGCAGGAAACTCATGCACCGTCATTTCAAGGTCTGTCGATATTTTAATCAGTTTCATTTCCCTGCTCCTTTCTGGCACTTCATGCAGAGAGGTCTACCAAACTTATTCAGAGAATACTCATACACCCTTGCGTTGACTTCTGCTCTGCATTCATCACAGTGATATCCTGTAGATTCCTCCTGTGTCGGTGGCGCTTGTTGTGCCGGCGGTGTCTGCTGTTGTACTTCCTGCTCTGGTGGTACCTGTTGGAAATCCTCTCTATAGTCCACTTCATCCGCAGGAGTATCAGAGGCGAAAGCAGGGTTATTCAGATTTTCTTCTGGATCAAAGGTATCTGCAAACGCCTCTGTCACAAACGGAAGAGCTGCTGGCGGTGCGGATGTGGCTCCAAACATATTTCCCATAGAGCTCATTCCCTGCTGTAACATGGCCTGCCTTACATTGGCATCCGAATAATCCGGAGAAAATGTTACAGTAGGAACCGCAAAAGGTTTTTCCAATTCCTGCAACTGGTATGTTCCTTTTATTCCCAAAAGAGCTCTGATAACTCGGAGAATTGCACCTGTCTGAGCCTTTTCGGATGCTGTTTTTCGGAGAAGCGTCATGTTTACTAACATGGAGCGTTCAATATATTTCTCCCTGTCGCAATCATCAATTACAAACTTTTTGACGGGATATTCCCTGCCGTTGTATGTCCTTGTCTCATTGGTATTTTCCCAATGTCCTTTGAACATTTCCTCTGCCGCTTTTGCTGCTTTCCAGTCTGTTATTCCCATAATGGACTTATCCATAAATTCAAGGCGGTACTTTGCCTCTTCATCATCCAAGCAGATACGCTTTGTTTCTGCGTGTGTCTTAAAGGTGCCATCAGGCAGCCTTACCGCTCCGTATGCCTTACCGACATAGGTATTTGCATTTTCTCTGACTACTGTTGTGTATTCCGGATGGAACTGAATGCCTGCGGCAGTTGCCAATTTCATCAAAAGAGGCTTAGCGAGAGAGAAAACATCTGCATAGATAGCCTTTCCGTTTCCATCTTCTCCCACTTTCGTGTTTCCAACCTTGAAAATATCACCGGAATTATCCGAGGTATCCGGCACGACCTCCATAACAGTACACTTATAAAAGGGATTGATCTGCACCGATGTAGCTGCTGGTATCAGCAGGTTGCAGTTTTGATACTTTGACTGAATTTCAGCCAACGCATTAGAATTTTCCATAAAAATTACCTCCATATTGTATTTTTTGCTTGATTTATAAAGCAGTAACTGCTACAATATGGTTATCCGTAGGGGCGCTCTGGCAAATTGCCGAGTGCTCTTTTTCCATATCACGCAGTGCGCTGCACAAATCCATAGTGAATTTTGAGAAAGCTAGGCTTCTGACATATTCCTCTGTCAGCTTTACGAGATACCAGTGATGCAATACCACCGCCTTGTGCTCCCGCTCGTATATATACTCCTGCTTTCTTCTGGCATACTCTAATGCCTCATTGAATTGTTCATCTGTTATCACGCATCCAAGAAGCTCCTCCACTTCTTTTCTTTTTACAATTTCACTCATATTCCAAATCCTCCAGTGTGTCAAATAAATAATTGATTGCTTTCCATGCCATCCAACAGACCATAAGCATCAAACAATATTCACCGCCGACTGCTTCGTATCCCCTTTCGAGATACGCAGCGTAGATGGCCCATTTCCCGACAGCGAATGTTACTGCCAGGGTATATGCAATCGCCACCAGATTTCTTGTAGTCTTTTCTTTAATCACCTTCTCCCTCCCTGCCTGTATAGAAGTAGTGCTTGCCATGCTGAAAAAGAAAAACAAGATTTTCACTATGCCATGTTGAATCACTCTTACTCTCAAAGTAAGTGGCGCCATAGCTTTCATCCCATTTACCCACCATTATCAAATCTAATGCTGCCCAGCAATCTTCATCAGGCTCCACTTCGTCAAACCTCCCATTGGATATAGGGCTGAATTGTCCTGGCTGATATATCACTTCTTCGATGGTGTCCGGAAATTCTTCATCATCCCAAACCCGATTAAGTACCACCAGCATCACAAGGGCTTTCCCTTCTGTGTCTTCACTCTCTGCCTCTGCCATGGCTATTTTGGCAAGCAGATATGATTCCTCTGCATCCCAATCCATACTGGCAACAAGTGACTGGTAAGGTACCTCTGTAGTTTTCTCCGTAGGGGCAATCTCTGCTACAGTCTGCCTCGGCTCGGTCGTTGTTTCCGGATCAATGGCAGCTGCAGTTTCGGACACCGTTCTTTGCTCTGATATTTCATCTGCCGACGTTCCGGCCAAGCTGCTTGCAAATGCCACAGCTGATAAAGCAGCAAGCGTTATCACAGCAACAACGCTAAATACACATTTTCTTTTCATAGCCGCCCTCCCTGCTGTCGAACACGAACGCAAGCTGTCCGGCTCTTGATTCCATTTTCAGATGTCTGTTGAAAAATTCCCGTTTCTTCTCCTGTTCCTTTGCCTTTTCATTTTCACAATCACACTTCTCGCCCGGATCCAGATTAGAACCGCAGTTCGGGCAAGTGTTATAATACGCCATGTCGCACCTCCTATTTTTCGTTAATAACCTTATCCACTTCCTCAATTGGGATATCAAATGTATCTGAAAATAGATACTTATTCGCTTTTCCTGCCGGGAACGGATGGTTGCCTTTCTTCTTAGCCAATTCGTTCACTTCACGAACAATGTCGTATGCTTTACTTTTTCCGCATCCCAAGAGCACTGCCACATCTTCCTGAGTGACAAATATTCGTGTGCTTTTCCGCACAACTCCCGGTGCCGCCGCCAATGCACTCATGTAATCACTCCTTTTTTCCAAAATCTTCATCCGTTAACTCTCTGCCACATTCCGGACAGAAATAAACTCTATCTTCATCACTGAAATCACTTATCGTTCCGCCTCTAAGACCAAGGGTCCATTCTCCTACGCACTGATTGATAATCAGTTTTCTAAAATCAAATTTCGCCTCACATAAACGGCACCGTTTCAATAAGCGTTCAAAATGCCCTCCGGTGGAATAATCCCATTCAACTGAATCATCCTCATATTGGATTACTCCATTTGCCTTAAAGGTCCATCCGCTGGCAATGTTCTGCATTATTGCATTTCCATCAAAACCTCGAATACAAAGGAACTCTCCACCGCCTTTGTTCTTATAAACCTTTCCTCGCTCGGGTGTAATTCTTTTACTACTCATATACATCACTGCTCCTTTGATAAATCTTGTTTTACCAGCTGATCCAGTGTCACGCCGAAGAAATCAGCCAATTTCTCCAAATTCTCAACAGATATTCCACTTTTTCCCGCCTCAATAAGAGATTGACTGCTTTTGTTCTTTAGCCCTAGCAATTCTCCCATTTGCTCCTGTGTTATTCCATGACTTAAACGAAGATAACGTATATTGCCCGAATATCGGGGGATAGGAGGTCTCAAATCCCTCAATACCAAATCATCAAGAGTTACACCGAAATACTCTGCCAACCGAATAATCATTTCTATATCTGGTTTTCTGTGATTTTGTTCCCAGTTTCCAACTGCTGATTGGCTTATTCCAAGAAAATCTGCCATCAAACGAATTTCTTCTGGATATGGATTGGCTATTCCGCTCTCAATTCTATAAAGCCGACCTCGATCAATAGACATTATGTCTGCAGCTCCTTCTCGGCTACTCAGCTGTTCATTGTGTGTTGCCGCCTCGCAGCGTGCTTTATAAAAAACGTTAGCGCTAGTCTTCGCTGTTACATTTGACATTTTCTATATACCTCCTTCCGTTGTACAATTAGATTTAGAGAATGAGATATTCTCTACCTGAATATCAAATAATTTTGCTATCAAAATCGCCTTTTTGAGCGGCGGGGTTCTTTTTCCAGATTCATACATCCCGATTGTTGCTGAACTTACTCCTAATTCTTTAGCCAAATCTCGCTGAGACATATTTTTTTCAGCTCTAAGTTCTGCTAACGATTTGTTTCCATTCATGGTGTATCCTCCTTTCTGCTCACGTTTTGTTAGCTTGCTTTTATATTACTCACATTCTGTTGAATTGTCAAGCACTTTTTTAACATTTTGTGAGCGTTAGCATTTTATGCTTTCTTTGCTCACAAAATGTGATAGAATATATAAGAATGGAGGTTTTTTAATGGAAATTGGTAAAATGATTTCAAGACTTCGAAATGAGAAAGGATTAAACCAACGTGATTTTGCAAAACTTTTAGGCGTGAGCAACGGTGCTATTGGCATGTGGGAAACCGGAAAACGACAGCCGGACCTAGATACCATAAGAAAAATCGCCTCTTTCTTCAATGTTACCGTAGATTACTTAATTGGTAACCACCACAGCTCTATCGACTATGCAAATTATCAGATGGATACACCAGAGTTTGTCCTCGACTTCAAAATGCGAATACGTGATCTGATGGCAGAACAAAAAATGTCCGAGGATGAATTTGCAAAACGAACCGGATTTCATTCCGAAGAAAAAGACGCTTACTTATATGGTAACAGAATGCCTTCAATCGAAGACCTAATAAAGATTGCCGGGGCATTAAACGTATCAACGGATTATCTCTTGGATATTTCTAAGAGAAAGCGAATCACAGCAGAGGAAGAAATGCTCCTTCAAACATTCAACCGCTGCGATGATGAATGCAAAAAATATCTTATGGCAAAGGCGGGTGTTTTGTGCGTAGAGGGTATCTCGGCAGTTGCAGCTGGCGAGTACGGAAAATACGTTGATGAAGAAAAAAAATCATTTCCTTCGAGTGGTACCGAAGGAAAAAGGGCTTAAAAAAAATAGCATAATGATTGGAGGAATGTTATATGGTATGGACAGCAGCTTGGACCGATTTTGTAATCTGCCTCCTGCTTGGATGGCTCGGAGTACATAAGTTCAGAGAGAAGAAAGTTGGTATGGGAATTCTTTACCTATGCACATTTGGTTTGTTTTGCATAGGTTGGTTTGTTGATATTATCCGTTATCTTATGGCCGCACTTAAAGGGGAGCGAATCCAAGGGAACAGACCTAAGCACCTTTCTGCAGATGATGCTCTGCCGATTGTTTCATCAAATGTCATGCTTTCCAATGGTGAGGTCTGCCATTACTGTGGAGCTGCCACCCATGTAAAGACGAAAAATGTTGTTGTGGGATATTCTGGTGGTAGTCGTGGTACCAGCATTAGGATAGCAAAAGGAATGTCTGTAAGAGTGGGAGCTCAAAAAGCGGCTCCGATCAGAGGTGATGTGCAGGAACGCACACCCGGAGTTCTTTCTATTACGAATAAGAGGGTTGTGTTCTCCGGAAACAAAGGTGCTTTTGATAAGAAGATAACTGCTTTGTCAGCTGTCACTCCTTATCAGAACGGTATTGCTTTCCAGTTCGGCGACCAACAGTATCCTTTGGAAACAAGCGAGCCGGAATATGTATATGAAATACTGGCCCGCATTGTGAATTCCTCAGAGGATATCTAATGCCGGCATACAAATATACTCTCAAAAATGGCAAAACAATGTGGTATGCTGCCTTTAATTATACGGACTGGACCGGGCAGAACAAACATACCTGTAAAAGAGGATTCAAAACGCAGCGAGAGGCAAAAGAGTATGAAAGGTCGTTCCTGGATCAGCAGAGTAACACCAGCGACATACTCTTTTCTTCCCTTGTTAATAATTATTTAGAAGATGTGGAGCACCGTCTGAAGCCTACCACTATGGAAAATAAGCGCTTTATCATTGAAGGCAAGCTGCTCCCATACTTCGGCAGGCTGAAAGTATGCGATATTGACACCATAAAAATCCGAAAATGGCAGAATGAATTGATTTCATATCGTGATGAAGACGGAAAACCATTCTCCCAGACCTACCTAAAAACAGTCAATAATCAGCTGTCGGCACTGATGAATTATGCTGTGGCCCATTACCGTCTTGCTTTCAATCCATGTAAAGCCGCAGGCAGCATGGGGAAAAGCAAAGCGGAGGAAATGAATATCTGGACACAGGAGCAGTATGAGCAATTTTCCGGTGCCATCCAAAAATCATCTGTAAAGCTGGCTTTTGATATGCTGTTTTATACTGGAATGCGATCCGGGGAACTGCTGGCACTCACTCCTGCAGACATTCTTCCTACAAAGCGGATAGATATCAATAAGAATTTTGCAAAAGTAAAAGGTGAGGAATTGTTTCTGGAACCAAAGACACCCAAAGCAAAACGGTGTATCTCTATTCCCGACTTTCTATATGATGATATCCATGAGTATATAGCAAAGCTCTACGGGATTGGAAAGGGAGACCGGATTTTCTATTTCACAAAATCTGCTCTGGAAAAAGAGATAAAGAGGGCATCCGAGAAAGCAGGACTGCAGCCAATCCGGGTACATGACCTACGACACAGCCACGCAAGTATGCTTATAGAACTCGGTTTTACCCCATTGGAGATAGCTGACCGCCTGGGACACGAATCAGTAAAGACAACCCTTGACACTTATTCCCATCTGTACCCAGATAAGGACCAGAAGCTGGCCGACAGGCTGAACCAGTTCCGCCGGATGCCGCCGACAGAAGAAAGCACTTGAAACTCCACACAGATTGTGGTATATTGAACATAAAGAAGGACACCTGCTACTAACAGGTGCCCCATAGGAGCCCCACTCCAAAGGTGGAGTATCCCAAGCAAAGGCAGTTACCTCTCAGTGAGAGGCGCCCATCCTGGTCGCAACAGGGTGGGCATTATTTTTTTCGCTTGTGATCCTTGTCTCTGTCGAGAAAGGCAAGCAACGCTATAACAAAGCTACCAAAGGCAATCAGCAAGCCGATTATCCCTATAAATATCAAAATGATATCCGCAGCAGTCATTGGCGCCACCTCCCTTCCTATGTATTCCGGCAAGCCGGTCATTGGCTCGGGAGGCTACCACCCCTGTCATGGGTTCCATATGGGAATACTACCACAGTTCGACAGGAATTTCAATCAGATTCTCTTTTCATGGAATATGCGGAAAGTGTTTCAAAATCAATCTCAAAACAATCTCACAGAGTAAAAAGAAGGACTGAAAAACCCTTATTTTACAGGCTTTTCAGTCCAAATGTCCGTTATTCAAACTCAATCGTCCCCGGCGGCTTACTAGTCACATCATAAAGCACCCGGTTCACATGCCCCACCTCGTTAATAATCCTGCTGGTCACCTTCTGCAAGACTTCCCAAGGAATCTGCGCGCTCTCCGCCGTCATAAAATCAACGGTGTTCACTGCCCGCAATGCAATGGCATAATCATAAGTTCTCTCATCCCCCATGACGCCTACGGAACGCATATTGGTCAGGGCTGCGAAATACTGACCTATGCTTCTGTCCAGCCCGGCATTGGCAATCTCCTCACGATAAATGGCATCTGCCTCCTGTACAATTTTCACCTTTTCCGCGGTGACTTCACCGATGATGCGGATGCCAAGTCCCGGTCCCGGGAAGGGCTGGCGGAATACCAATTTCTCCGGAATGCCCAACTCCAGCCCTGCCTTGCGGACTTCGTCCTTAAATAGATTTCTGAGGGGCTCGATGATTTCCTTAAAGTCTACATAATCAGGCAGACCGCCCACATTGTGGTGGGACTTGATGACTGCGCTTTCGCCTCCCAGACCGCTCTCCACCACATCGGGATAAATGGTTCCCTGTGCCAGAAAGTCCACTGCACCTATCTTCTTTGCCTCTTCTTCAAATACGCGGATGAATTCTTCGCCGATGATCTTTCGTTTCTGCTCCGGCTCTGTCACTCCTGCCAGCTTGCTATAATAACGCTCCTGGGCATTGACGCGGATAAAATTCACATCAAATTGACCGCCCTCGCCAAAGACAGCCTCTACCTCATCGCCTTCATCCTTCCTCAACAACCCATGGTCCACAAATACACAGGTCAGCTGCTTGCCGATAGCTCTGGACAACAGTCCTGCCGCAACGGAAGAGTCCACTCCGCCGGACAACGCCAGCAGCACCTTGCCATCTCCTACTTTATTGCGAATCTCCTGAATGGATTCTTCCACAAAGGAGTCCATTCGCCAATCGCCTTTACATCCGCAGATATTTTTTACATAATTGGCCAGCATTTTGGAACCTTCCACGGTATGCAGCACTTCCGGATGGAACTGAATGGCATAGAGCTTTTGTTCCGGGTACTCTGCGGCTGCCACGGGGCAGTCTGCAGTGACTGCAATCGTCTTAAAATTCGGCGCCAATTGTGAAATATAATCATTATGGCTCATCCAGCAGATGGTATCCTTTGATACTCCGTCAAACAGGGGAGATGCATTGTCCACATGAACCTCTATCTTGCCATATTCCCTGACGGATGCATGTTCTACTCGCCCGCCCAGCAAATGCATCATCAGCTGTGCGCCATAGCACAGTCCCAGCACCGGAATGCCAAGTTCAAACAGTTCCTTGGAACAGGTTGCCGCCCCTTCTTCATAGCAGCTGTTAGGTCCTCCGGTTAAAATGATTCCCTTGGGGTTCATTTCTTTTATTTTGGACAAATCCGTCTTATAAGAATAAATCTCACAATATACATTGCACTCTCTGATGCGTCTTGCCACCAATTGATTGTATTGACCGCCAAAGTCAATCACAATTACCAACTCTTTCTCCATAGTGTATGCCTTCCTCCTGTATCCACTCGTATCAAAGTGCCAAGAATGCCCGTTTTCGTACTTGGACTGCTTAGAAAAACTTCATTTCTTTCACTATTCTACCTATGATTATAAGATAGATATTTGATTAAGTCAAAGCCTTTTCTTCTCCTCACTTTGCTTTTCGTGTTGCCAAAACTATAAATATCCAAAATTGACCCTAATATAATTGGCATAACAAACCGATATATTAGAAGAAAAATAGTATACATTGTAGGACAGAGGAATGGAAACGGTCTGTTTTTTCTACCGTTTTCTTCAATATCTTTCAAATTTCTTCTTGCATTCTTTCTATTTTTATGCTATTGTTATTTTATAAAAGTGGGTTTTTATCTTTAATTGGAAACGGATTTCCAATCCTGCTTTTGAGTATATTTTGCACAGTGTCACATATTTCACGGAAGAAAGGGGGGCGTGGCAATGGGTGCAGCTTTAAATGCCGTTTATAATAATTATCTTACAACATACGCTCCGATGAGCATGTCCCGTTATGACACTCACAAAAAGAGCGAACTTCGTGATGTTTACAATTCCATTGTAAAAATTAATAAAGAATCTCCATGGTATCTTCCCACTACCAGCAAGGATACTCAACAATATGCGATTACCTTGAAGGAGCGGGCGAGAGCGTTGCGCAATACGATTGCACAGTTGGACGGTCTAGAAGAAAATGGGCTTTTGGACAAAAAGAGCGCTTTTTCCAGCAATGATGACCTTGTCTCTGCTACTTATATCGGCAAACAGACAAATGACGGAGTTTCCCCCTCTTTTTTGGTGGAAGTGAAATCCATGGCTTCCTCGCAGGAAAATCTGGGGCGTTTTCTTCCTAATTCCAAGGTTGATTTGCCGGCGGATCTTTATTCTTTTGATGTCCTCATCAACGACATGAATTATGAGTTTCAATTTGCCATTAACGGAGATGAGACGAATCAGCAAATGCAAGAACGGCTTATGCGCCTGATCAACAATTCTGACATTGGACTGAAGGCATCCATCGCAGAATCAGAAGGCCAGACTTCTCTGCGTTTGGTTTCTGAATCCACGGGACTTCCCTCCGGAAAGCCCTTCCAGTTTAATATCAGCGACGACCGAACCAGCAAAACTTCTGGGACAGTGGATTACTTGGGATTGGATTATACCAGCAGAGCAGCCTCCAATGCTGTATTCACAGTAAACGGAGAGGTGCATTCCTCTTCTTCCAATCAGTTTACCATAGGAAAATTGTTTGAGATTCAGCTCCACGGCATTACGGCAGAGGGCGAATCCGTTGAAATCGGTTTAAAGACAGATGTGGAGTCTCTTGCAGATAATGTATCCCACCTGATTGGTGGTTACAATGATTTTCTCAGAGCTGCGGCTTCTTATTTGGACTCCCAGACCAGAAGCAAGCAGTTAGTCAAAGAATTGAGCGGCATTGCCAATTTGTACAACAATTCTTTGGAGTCCACCGGGTTTACTCTGCAGGAGGACGGTACTTTGCAGGTTAATGAAAGTCAGTTTATGGAGACTGCTTCCCAATCAGAAGATATTTCAAAGGATTTCGGATATTTGACAGATTTCTCCAGCGCTCTTATGAACAAGAGCAATCAGGTATCTATAAATCCCATGGATTATGTAGACCGCATTATGGTTGCCTACAAGAATCCCCACCACAATTTTGCGAGTCCTTATACCACCAGCGCTTACAGCGGTATGATGTTTAACGGATATTGTTAATCACAATAAAAAGAGGCTGTCTTGTTATGAATTCATAACGAGACAGCCTTTTTATGTTCTCTGCACCATTCAGGCTTATTTGCCCTTTTTACCTTTTGCCTTGTACTTGTCAATCTGAACAAAATCATCCATCAATTCCAGGATTTTATCTCTTCCGGTCTGGTTCAGCTTTACATAATACTGCATTACGCGGTTCTCCAGCAGCTGCTCACTCAGAGAAGTATTCCTTTCCAGAGAAGAGAAATCTACAGGGTTCAGGCTTAACTTATCACACATTCTAATTACAGTGCCATATGCCATGCCTTCAATTCCACGCTCCAATGCAGTTACCAGCGTACTGTAAGGGATATTCATCTCTATTGCAAATTGGCGCACACTACGGTACTGCTTTAAAATTTCCTTTTTTAAGACTTCTGCTTTTCTCATACTTTTGTCCTCCATCATCTAGCTAGTTAGTGTATATGAATAATATACGATATTCCGTGCCTTATTTCAAGCCCCATTTCAAAATATTTATGATTATTTATTTTCACTCCCGCAGCACATACACTGCAATATCTTCATCCCGTGCCAATTCCCGATAACCGGCATCTCTGCATGTGGCATCTGTCTCTCCGCCTGCAGGCAGGGCTATATAGCGGCTCTTTAGCTCTTTCATATGGTCTGTCACATAAGCTTTTTCACAGCAGCTGATTCCCATACCTTCCGGCAGGGCATACAAAAGCTGCCACTTGGTATTTACAGTGTTTTTCTCATCACTGTTCACTTCTGCAATGGTATCATTGAACATCCAGATCATCACATTATCATAATTGGGAATCCCCTCTTCCTCAAAGGCAATCTCTCTGTCAAAAATCGCCGTCCATTCCTCCTGCTTTGCCACTTTCTCCTGTGTGGCAAAAGGGATCTGATAATCATAGGGCTCCACCGCCTTATAGGAATACAGATAAGCGAACACAGCCCCCACAAGCACCGCCTTTTTATAAGTCTTAGTCTCCATCAGGCTGACTACAAAAACTCCCGCCGCAATAAAGGTCAGCAGATGCTTGCTGCCCTCCGTAAGCTTATACATGAGAAGCAGGGCAAAGAGCATTCCCACATAACAAAATGCCAGATGCCCCTCTATCAGTACTTTGTTTCCTAGGGCTTTCGGCTGTATGCTTGCAGGCTGCTCTTTCTCCTGTCCGGAGATTCGGCGCAGTTTTCTGAAATCCGCTATGCTCTGCCAGAGAAGCACGGACATCACCACAAGATATCCGCCAAAGAATGCGCCTGCTGCCAGTCCGCTGCGAAAACCTTCCACTGTCATACTTAAGAATCCTTTTCCCATCCAATACAAAGTGCCGAAAAAATTGTGAATTCCCCCCAAAAACCCTTTTTCAAAAAAAGCTGTAATCCAATCCGTAAAAAACAGAGGGGCAAAATACTCTGCACCAAGGTAATGCTTTATCAGAGCATAGCATCCAAGCACCGCCAAAAGCACGGCAACAGCACCCAAAACACCTCGTCTTTTGTCCTTTCTGACCCACAAAAATGCCGGAAGCATCAAAAACAGCAGCATATAAGGGCGCATCAGCACAAGAACTCCCGAAACGGCAAATAATAGAATCAGATAAACCGTTTGCTCCTTCTCCAGATATCTGACTGCCAGACCATAAAAGACAATCAATAGGGAAAAACAGGTTACCTCCGGCATTCCCGAAAGCATATAGCGCACAAAGGGAGTGTATAGGCAAAATAGCAGGGTCAGCACCCCCACCTGCTTCCATGTAGGACGCACCAGCCACACAAAACAAAACATCGCCACCGTCAGCAGTAAAATATTACAGATAATGGGCGACATTAAATTCCATCCAAAGAGAAGCCCCCATAAAATCCATGGCAGCAAAAGCACAGGGCTCCATGCCGCAAAGGAAAGCTTCAGGGCATGACTTTCATTAAATCCAAAATATCCTTGGGGATAGCCGAAATTTACAATAGCTTCTGTCTGTTTAAAATAAAATAATTCATCGTTCCATTCAGAAGCAGGCAGATAGACCTCCCCAATACTCCGGCCCTGCATGGCGCAATGTACCAGACAACAGCACACAGGTAAAAGCGCCATCAAAACAGCCTTTCCAAATGTCAAATTTCTATTATCTTTTTTCCACCAGCATAAAAACTTCTCCATTTGTTTGATATCTCCCTGGTATTGTTCCACTTTATCCTGCCGGATTTAATACCGCCATCCACACAAGGTCAATATATTCATCACCTATACGGGCAGCATCTTTCAAATATCCCTCATGTTGGAAACCCGCCTTTTCATAACTGCGGATTGCTGCAATATTTCTTGCAAGCGCCCTCAGATAAATGCGATGCAACTTTTCCTCCTCAAAGCAGTACCGAAGCATCAGCTTTGCCGCCGCAGTTCCGACTCCCCTTCCTCTTGCCGAATCCTCCCCGATAAAAATGCCGTATTCCGCATTACTTTGATCTCGATCAATATGCTGGATATTCACAGCCCCTACCGGCACGTCTTCCTCGGACAGGCAAATCATCATCTGAATTGCCTCTCCGGTTTCCACCTTGGTTCTTATCCAATTCTCGTGGCTCTCTTTTGTAAAAGTCGCCTGATACACAAAATTTTTGCGCACCGCATCCTGATTGCGCCACTTCAAGATCAAATCGGTATCCTCATATGTCATGCGCCGCAGGTAAATTCCCGCCTTTTCATCCTGATATTTCCGTTCTACATCCATAAACGACCTCCTCTTTTTGCCTGTTATACAATTTCTTCTATTTATCTTTTCCTGTTTTCTCAAAACCCGGCCAATTCCTGTCCCTGCAGCGCATAGATTAAAAAGTAACTGCCGCAGACCAGATGATACAAAAACACTGACCACTCTGCCAGCACAAATACTACCTTATAGCTTCTCCGCCACTGTATGGTATTTTTCAACATGAAAAGTAATGTAATCAAATAGACAAAAAACATGCCATGCATATAGCCCCATGAAAAGTTGGCATGAAGCATGCGGAATCCCTTTTCATACAAACACAAAAACATAATTGTTGACACCAGATAAATCGCCCATGCAAAACGATAATAGGAATTTTTCAGTAATTCTTTCGCATTGAGTATCAGCACTCCTATGGGCAGTGCCATTCCCATAAGGATGCTCAACCAGATATTTTTAGAGTAATTACCCCAGACCTTTGCAAAGGCAAAGCCGATTCCGGTCTCCTCCCCCATAACATTGGTCCCGGTAAATACGCCAAAAAACTGATAAAGCAAATCAACCCCCGTGGGAATCATAAATACACACAGGAAAAAGGCATAAGGAAAACTCTTTCCTCTGCTGCGAATAAGCTGTAGGAAAAGCAGCACTCCCATGGTGGGAAGGATTACCATGGTAAAGCTGGGTTTGGTAATGGTGGTCAGAAAAAGACTTACCGCAAAGGGCATAAATTCCTTCCATAAGGTATTCTTTTGATCAGCAAGGGATGTACTCTCTTTCCACAGCTTTTCTACTATTTTAAGCGTCCTGCAGCCCTCGAAAAAGCAGACAATGGCAAAGGCTCTGGTAGCCAGATAGGTGGCGTTCCAAATAGGATTAGGAGTATAGATACCCATGCAGCGATATGCATAATCAAATCCAAAGAACGCAGTGTTTTTAGGAGAATACAAATTTCCCAGCAAAAATAAGGTAAAGGTCAGGAATGTCACCGACAAATCCAAAACCAGGCGCCTGCCCTTTCCTCTCTCTCCCCAGCTTTCTGTTTCCGGCAGCAGATTTTTTATGCCATGTCCCATGTATACTCTGGCAATCCACAAACCCAGAGAATTGAGGACTGCCGTGGTAATTGCCACTGCCATGGGCGCATCCCACAACAGGGCAAGCAGCTTTGCCGTGGTAAAAAACAGAGGATAGGGGAACTCATAATTGCCTTTCATTCCTCTCACTTTGTTCACATAATCCGGCATATCCGATACAAAATCCGGCACCTCATAGCACTGCATCACAAAAAGATACAGCATTATCCCTGTATAAAGAAACAGCAAAAGAATAAATACGACTTTATCCGCCGCGCTGTCTTCCTTCCATTCTTTTATCCATCTTCCCGGCCAAGCAGGAATCTCCTGTTTCTTTTTTTGTACTTTCACACTAACCTCCATGTTTACTCCTTTTGCGACTTCAAGGCAAGCGCTGCCACAAAGGGCAGTATAATCATCACCGGATAGAGATACCTAAGCTGAACGGTGGGCCCCAAAAAGAGTGTAATATAATATCCTAGTACTAAGGACAGGGGAAGCAGCATCCGATACTTTTTTTGTGTCAGAATCACCGCTGTCAGCAACAGATACAGCCACAGATAGGTACCCGGCACAAATAAATATTTTAAAACAGGCAGTTCCAGATATGCGTTTCTGTCTGCCCAGGATTCCAGCACTTCACGAAGACTCTCCCACTTAGAATCTTTATAGATACCTCTGGCTCTCATAGGTTCGTCCACCCATCTGGTCTGCACATATCCAAGTCCTCTCTCTATACCATTCACATTGATATATGCATGGCTCACATCCTCAAGGTACAAATATCCTGCATTCACCGCCAGCGTGGCATTGATATATTCTCCCGGGTACTGTGTAAACAAATGCAGATATGTTCTGATAAAATCCCCCGTCCGGAATCTGGCTACATAAGTATTTGTATGACTCTTCACCGGATCTGCAATATCCGGGCGATAATCCAGATAACCCTCATCTAACAGAAAATCCCGAATCAGCGCCTTATCTTCCTCCGACATCGTATTATCATCCTCTGAAAGCATACCCACACCGCCGTGATATATCATACAGCGTGCAAATTGCTGAATAGGCATACAAAGCATCTCTCTTCTGTCCCCCTGTTTGGCGTCTGTTACATTAAACAACAGGCTGAGGCAGATATTTCCCACAACAAATGCCAGAATTGCATTTGCAAGAACCCTTCCCTGCAATTTTCGATGTGCCTTATCACACCAAAGTCCCAAAATGCCAATGCACAAAAACACCAGCAGGGCATATTTGCCATTATTGCGAAAAAGAATCATTCCCAGAGTACTGATAAAAAAGAGCGCATCCTGCCCGCCCGGCCGCAGGGAATCTCTTTTTGCCCGCAGCATAGCATACAGCGACAATATTTGCAGCAGAAAAAAACCGCTAAATATGATGTCCTTGGTCGTGCTAATGCTCATATACCAATGAAAAGGATAAAACATCTCATACAACAAAACCAAAAACTGCAGGATGGGGGACACCCTCATCCGATTCAACAGAAAGTTTCCATAAGTAAAAGCTCCCGCCAGAAATAAAAGCTGTAACAATCCATAGAGGCCTATTCCGGTATTAATATTTCCAAAGACCGCTTTTCCCACTTTCATAGCGGTTTCCAGCAACAGAGTATGAATTATGGGATGATGGTCATTATAAGCATGACTCTCAATTTGTCCTGTCTGTATAAATATATCATAAGAACAGATAGCCGGATAATAGGCAAGGTAACAGGGAATCCAACAGAGCACAATCAGCAGAAAAACAATGGCAAAAGCCCTCTTAGGCAGAATCGGTCTTTTCGCCAAAAAGGGCGGGAGCATGTTCCCTTTCCGTTCTACTGCATCCAGCCATTGACACAGACGCCGGATTCCAAAACCAATGGCACAACCCAAAAGTGCCCCTGCCGCCAGACTAATCAGCAAAATCTGAATCCAATATGCCGTGTCCCACACAATATTCCCATTCCGGGCCAAATCCCTTCCGGCTTTCTGAAAAAACACAAACAAAATCCCTACTATGATAAAAGGTCCGCTTTTCTTCATCCATTTACTCCCTTGCAATCATACTTGTGGGTCTTTCTTTTCCTCGTACTCTCCATGTACCCGGTTCAAACGATATTCAAAATCCCTTCTGTCCTTCGCCGCCATAACCTCCAAAATCATTCCTGCAAAAAAGGACTGAATTCCTGCCAGCATCATAAATCCGCAGACAATCAGCGTCGGAAACCGGGGAACTAATCCGGTCTGCAAATACACACTGATAATCGGAATCAGGAAAATAAATGCTGTCACCATAAGCAGAACGCACAATGCCCCAAAGAAACGCAAAGGCTTATAATTTTTGTATAATTGCAGCATCTTACAGATAACACGCAGTCCATCGCTGTAAGTATTTAACTTGGACTTACTTCCCTCCGGGCGGTCACGATATTCCACCACCACATTTTCCACCTGCATATTATAATTTACCGCATGAATGGTCATCTCTGTCTCGATTTCAAACCCTTGGGAAAAAATAGGGAAAGTCTTTACAAATTCATAGCTGAAAGCCCGATACCCTGTCATAATATCCTTGATATGGGAATGGAACAGGCTATTAATTCCCATCCTCATAAGACTGTTTCCAAAATTATGAAAGGGACGCTTATTTTCCATAAAATAAGTAGACGAAAGCCTGTCCCCCACTACCATATCTGCATTTCTCTCAAGCACCTTGTCCACCATTTCCCTTGCACATTCAAGGGGATAGGTATCATCCCCATCCAGCATCAGATAACATTCTGCATCTATTTCTCGAAACATTCTGCGAATCACATTTCCTTTGCCCTGTTTATATTCATGGCGGATAATGGCGCCTTCTGCCTCCGCCAGCTTTGCTGTGTCATCCGTGGAGTTATTGTCATAAACATAGACTGCCGCCTCCGGCAAGGCCTTTTTCACGTCCTTAACTACCTTGGAAATCGTCTGTGCCTCATTATAACAGGGAATCAGTACTGCTATTTTATCCATCTTTTCTCCCAACCTTCTCTTCTTTTTACCACTTTTTACATTTTAACACGATTATACTTTATCATCCACTGTTTTTATGAAAGATTTTATGTTATAATGACTTTATTCACAATACCACAAATTATTATATTCTTAATTTAAGTATTGCTTATGCGGCAGAATGTGAGGAAAATATGAAATTAGTGCTTCAAAAGATATCTTCTTTTTCTCTATGGTTTGTTCAGATTCTTTCCTTGATATTCACCGGATGGCTGTTTGTCAGCGCCTTTTTTGCCACCTGTTATGCATGGGATATGACTTCCCAGCAGGTTCTCACAAGGCGGGATCATATCCTGTGGAATCTGGCAGGGCTGGCTGTCTTTGTGCTTCTTCTGTCCGTGCTGCAGCATATTACAGGTAAAAACGTCAAAAAGAGACTTCCTCTGCTGTTTGGATCAGTCTGTGCATGGTGCGTTTTGACAGGCTCTCTTTTGATACTGTTTAGCAAGACCGTTCCTGCCGCCGACGCCATGTCCGTATATGGTGCTGCAGAAAGTCTGGCTTACGGCGATACCTCTGTCATACATCCTACAGATTCTTATCTGTCTTATTATCCCCAACAGATGGGGCTGCTTGCCTTTTTTGAACTGATTATCCGTGTTTGGAAACTGCTTCCCACAGGGCTACCCGCCTATCATGCCATCAAATGCATTTATGTGCTGCTGGCTGTTGTGATTGTTCTGTTTCAATATCGTACGGTACAGCTATTGTGGAACGACCCCAGAACAAACTGCTTTTACCTTTTACTTATGGGCTTAAATCTGCCTTTTCTCATGTATACTTCTTTTGTTTATGGGGAAATTCCCTCTTTTGCGGCAATGAGCATAGGCATTTATTATCTGTTTTGTCTGTTGCGCGCCACAGCTTCCGATTCCGACAGCTCCAGACAACATTCTACAGTCATGCGATATTTCCTGCCAAGCCTGTTGTTTTTTACTCTGAGCGTCCTTTTGCGCAAGAACTCTCTGATTTTCATGATTGCTGTCTGTATTGTAGTATTATTCCAATTCTTCAGACAGAATAGACCGATTCTTTTACTGTTTGCAATACTGTGCGCCATTTGCAGCTTATCCATTCTGCCCTTTGTCCAAAAAATATATGAATACCGCGCCGGCAATACCTTAAGTTCCGGTGTGCCTCCCATGTCCTATTTCGCCATGGGGATGCAGGAATCCTCCCGCGGAAACGGCTGGTACAATGGGTTTAATTTTAATACTTATCAAGAGGCAGGTCTGGATGCTCAGGCGGCCTCCTCCATCAGCCGCACTGCCATAGAAGAAAGATTAATGTATTTTAAAGCACATCCCGGTTATACCACAGATTTCTATCTGAAAAAATACCTGAGCCAATGGGCGGACGGCACTTATGCCTGCAGGCAGGCCACCCTTGCCACTTTTGGAGGTCGACGGGATTTCTTCAACAAACTGTACGAAGGGGAATACAGCAAATACTTTATTGAATATGGCAATCATTACCAAAATTTGGTCTATTTTGGTGCCTTCTTATTCTGCCTGAGAAAGCTTGGAATCTCCCGCAGATTCAGGCGCAAAACTGCCATGTCTGCAAAAGTTCCCACTGCACCGACCGCGGACATGTCAGGCGGACTGCCCCTGTATCTTGGGCTCATTGCCGTCTTTGGAGGCTTTCTCTTCCACATGATCTGGGAAGCCAATTCACGTTATATTTTTCCATACAGTCTGTTGCTGATACCCTATGCCGCACAGGGACTGACTGCCTTCCAAATCCGCTTTTCCAAATGGTATCACAGCTGACATAAAAACCTGCACTATTTTGTCACCACAAAGAAATGGAGATTATCATGAAAAAACTGTCCCGTCCCTTTTTCGTAGGTATCATTTTACTATTGCCAATCCTTCTGTTCTGCGGTTTATGTTTATTTGGATATTTCCGCACAGTTTACTATCACTCGGATCAAACCAGAAAAAATGATATTGCTGCTTTAGCTTCGGGAGATTATGAATGCCTGCTTCTTTCCATGTATCCTACCGCCCCCTTTGCTTCAGAAACTTTTTCTTATTACCGGGGCATATCTACTATAAAGGCAGAGCACCGTTTTGAAACGATTAGTGATATCAGCAATTATCTGAACACTGCCTTGGACACCAATCAACAGCTTACCAATATCTATATTGGCTTGGATGCATCCGCCATCAGCGCCCAATATTATTTTCATGCTTCTTTATATCATAAAGAATATCAAAAAAAGCTGCTGCCCATCATATCTGCTAATCCACAGATTTCCTTTGAAATCCTGCTGCCTTACTATTCTTGTGATTATTGGAATACTCTGTCAGACAGCCGACAGGCGGAATGGATCAATTCCTACCGAAACTTTGTCAATATTTTTTCCGAATACTCCAATGTAACTATTTATTTTTTAGGTTTTGAAGAGTGGCTGATCTGCAATCCCGGAAATTATGATGCACCTGATTCCTGCAACTCTGACATTACCTCTTTTCTGCTGGCACTTACTTTTCGGGATAACCACTATCAGTTGACCACCGATAACATGGAACAGCGTTTTTCGGCTCTTGAATCTGTGATAGCAAATCCGTCGCCTTCCCTGGACCTTTCAAACTATAATATTGTCTTTTTTGGCGACAGCGTTATCGGCAACTATACTAACACTCTGTCCATTCCCGACGTGGTACAAGCACTTAGCGGCGCCCATACTTTTAACATAGGGCTTGGCGGCAGCGCTGCCACCATGGACCAAGATCCCTCTCAGGCAAGCCTGAACACTATCGTAGATGCTTTTCTTGCAAAGGATAAAGACTCTCTTGACCCTGATGAACAGCCTTACATGGGACTGCAAACCTATTTAGAATATATGGTATCCGAAAGTACGAAGGAAAATATACGAACCTGCTTTATCATCAACTATGGATTAAATGATTATTTTTGGGGTGAAAGAATTGCCTCAGAAAATCCTTTTGATATTTATACCTACAAAGGAAGCCTCCGCAGTGCTGTAACAAAACTGCAAAAGGCTTATCCCGACAGTATTATTCTATTGGCCACTCCAAACTTCTGCACTTACTTTAAGAATGGAACGGAACTGCAAAGCAATGTCGGCGGGCAATTAACCGATTATGTAGACGCTGTATTGGAGCTGTCCGAAGAACTTGGAGTGTGTTGTCTGGACAATTATCATAATCTGGGCATAAATGCCACAAATCATGGGGAGTATCTGGCTGATGGCTGCCACCCTAACGAAAAAGGGCGCTATCTGATTGGACAGCATATTCTGCAGGCGATACAAAATCAGTAATACATTTTGCCCTGCATAAAGCCCCAAAAATAATACAACCCGCAAGCCAAATGCCACAAATAGGCCGCCCACTGCGCTCCCAAAAGCACCTTGTTTTTTGACGCTTTTACGACATCTGCCGTATCCTTTAACAAAAGCAGAAGGGCTCCCACAAAGCAGAAAAAGATGCCATACATATATCCCCATGAAAAATTAAAGTCCGGCTTGCGGAATCCTTTCTCATACAAGAAAAATGTCATGACAAAGCTCATCCAATAAATCTGCCAGGACAACCGATAAAGCGAATTTGTTTTCCATATAGCCTTCATCTGATGAACATGGCAGAGGAACACCAAAATGGGAAATCCGATTGCCACGCCGATTGCCAGAGGAATGTTATTGCAGTAAAGTCCCCATACCTCTCCAAAACAAAAACCGATACCCCCTTCTTCACCTTCCTTGGGGACAAAAACCCCCCTATATTGATATAATAAATCAATAAAAGTGGGCAAAAAACAAACTCCTAATTGGAGGGCAGGAACAAAGTTACGAAACTTCGATTTGAAAAGCCGATATAACATAATGAGTCCTGCCGTCCCCACCATCACAAGGGTAAAGCTTGGCTTCGTCATGGTGGCAAGCAGCAAAAACAGGGAAAACAATACATAATCCTTCATTGCCACACCGGTCTGCGGTTTGCTCCACTTTCCGCCATAACCCTGCTCATAACAGTCCAGCAGTTTCGCAAACCAGAAAAATGCCAAGACAGCAAAGGGCCTTGCCGCCATATAAGTTGCATTGTGAAAAGGATTGGCACTGAAAACCCCAAGATAGTTATACTTAATTCCCGGCAGATAAATACCTTTTGGCGGAAACAGCATGGAAATAAAAAAGAGGGATACACTGACAATACTAATGATTATTCCTGCCAGCCACTTACATTTAGGCAAAGCATCCTGCAAGTTCTTTAATGCTATCTCATTAAAAAAATATTTAATACCCACTATTGCCAGGCTATTTAAAAGCATGGTTGCCAATGCAACGGAAATTTCAGGCGCTGCAAAAAGATGAATAAAGGCAGCGATTTTAAAGAAAACAGGATAGGGATAACTGTATTTCTCATTTAATCCCTGAATCTCCTCAATATACGCTTTCATATCCGAATGATAGCGCTCTGGGCTTCCCAATGTCTGCCTGTGAAACAAAAGCAGAGTTACTGCCGATGCCGCAAGCAGTAACCCCACAAAGAAAATTCTATCTATCCATTGATTCTTTTTAGTTCGTTCCATGATATTGCCTCCGTGCTGATATACCGCAATCAAGTGCCTATCAACAACTTTTAAGTTGCTAATTAGAGCCGCACATCCGAGCCTCTTTCTTAGCAAGCTCCCTGTCATGCACTGCCATAATGCGCACCAATTCCTCATAACTTGTCTTTCTTGGATTCCAGCCCAAGACGCTCTTTGCCTTGGCAGGGTCTCCCAAAAGATTATCCACATCTGTGGGGCGCAGCCATGCGGCATTGACACATACTAACATTTTTCCCGTAGCCTTGTCATATCCCTTTTCATCGGCTCCTGTGCCTTCCCACCTGATTTCTATGCCATTTTCCTTGAATGCTCTCTCCGTAAAATCTCTCACGGTATGCTGCTCTCCAGTGGCAATAACAAAGTCCTCCGGCACATCATGCTGTAATATCATCCACATACATTCCACATAATCCTTGGCATAACCCCAATCCCGCAGGGAATCCAGATTCCCTAATTCCAGATGTTCTTGAAGTCCTTCCGCAATGCGTCCTGCCGCCAGCGTAATCTTTCTGGTGACAAAATTCTCTCCCCTGCGCTCCGATTCATGATTAAACAAAATGCCGTTGACGGCAAACATGCCATAGGCTTCCCGATACTCTTTTATAATCCAAAATCCGTATTGCTTCGCCACTGCATAAGGGCTGTATGGATGAAAGGGCGTGGTCTCCCTCTGAGGAATTTCCTCTACTTTGCCATACAGTTCCGAAGTAGATGCCTGATAGATTTTGGTCTTTTGACCCAGCCCCAGAATCCTCACTGCCTCCAATATCCGGAGGACACCGATGGCATCCACATCTCCGGAATATTCCGGCACATCAAAGGATACCTGCACATGGGACTGCGCCGCCAAATTATAGATTTCATCCGGCTGCACTTTAGCAATAATGTTCATAAGAGAAGACGAATCCGTCAAATCCCCGTCATGCAGTGTCACGGCATTTGCCGCGATTAGATGATCAATGCGGGCAGTATTGGAGATGGATGCCCTTCGGATAATGCCATGCACCTCATAGCCCTTTTCCAAAAGAAATTCCGCCAAATAAGAACCATCCTGCCCTGTGATTCCTGTAATCAATGCCTTTTTCATGCCAATCTCCTTTTTACTTTAAAATTTTTAGGCACTGACTTTCAACAGCTGTGCCTGCCCTGTCAACGTCAAGGGTACAGAATCTGCGGGAATAAAAATACAGTCTCCTCTGCCAAAATGAATGGATTCTTCCGTTTCCTCCAGCTTTCCGCTTCCCTCAATACACAGAAGCACCTGAAAGGAATTTTCTCCTGTTTGGAAAGGAATCTTCTGACCTTCCTTTGTGTTGACTAACAGTCTCTCTATCTGAAAATATTTACATCTGCACAAAAATTCCATTGCACATCCCGGCTGGTATTTCAACATTCGCATGGGCTGTCTGGGCTCTGCACTTCCCTTCATATTTATGACCTGCAAAGCCTTCTCCATATGGAGCGCTCTGGGATTGCCGTCTTTATCCAAACGGTTATAATCATACATCCGGTATGTCAGATTGGAATTCTCCTGAATCTCTGCAATCAGCGCTCCTGCCCCAATTGCATGCACCGTCCCTGCCTCAATATAAAATACATCACCTTTTTTGATTTTAACTTTTTGCAGATATTTCTCTATTGTGCCCTGCTTTAAACTTTCCTGCAATATCTCCCTGCTCATGTCGTGCAGAAAGCCATAAACCAAGGTAGTACCCTCCGAAGCATCCAGCACATACCACATCTCCGTCTTGCCCAGGGAACCATTTTCATACTCTCTTGCATAATCGTCATCGGGATGTACCTGTACCGATAAATCTTCCTTGGCATCAATCAGCTTAATCAGAATGGGAAGCTCTCCCAACACCCCTTGTCCCACCCGAGGATGTGTTCCCAGATATTCGGGATGTTCTCTCAAAAGCACTCTTAAACTCTTTCCCTTCTGTTCGCCGCTTGCCACTATGCTGGTTCCGTCAGGATGGGCGGAGCACTCCCATGTTTCAGCCAGAGGCTCCAAGGGCAACTCCTTGCCAAAGTCCTCTTTCAGCCTTCTGCCTCCCCACAGATAATCCTTGCCTGCCGGCTGTAACAAGAAAGGCTTATTCCGGCAGCTCGAATTTCTGTTTGTCATGCACGCTAATCTCCTTGCCCAACTGCACTTCCATTACCGTCAGTTCCGTATCCGCCAAAATGGTATGACGGCAGCCTGCCTGCATGGTAATCACATCACCAGCCCTTACCGGCTGTTCCATGCCATCCACAATGGTTCTGCCCTCTCCCGAGAGAATGGTCCACACTTCATTTCGTCTTTCATGGCTGTGATAATTCATACCATGTCCGGGATGCAGAGTCACTTTAATGGTCATGCTTTCCTCTTCAATATCCAAAACCCGGAAACTCCCCCAGGATTTCTCGGCAAACATAATCTGCCCTTCCATTTCATCTACAAAAGGCTTGATATAGCTGGATTGCTCCTTGTCAGACACCAGGATGCCTTCCGGGCTGGCGGAAACCACCATATCCTTCAATCCCATGCAAAGCACCGGCACATCCAATTCATTAATCACATGGACATTCCGGCAGGTGTCATTCAATGTCACATTGCCGATGCCAGCCTCCTCCATGGCTTCCGTGAGAGTGTTCCATGTTCCTAAATCTTTCCACTGTCCCGCAAACCGGAGAACTTTAATATCCTTCTCCTTTTCCACCACGGCATAATCAAAACTTATCTTGGTTAAAGTATCATACTTTTCATATAAGTCATAATAATCCACGAAGTCAATTAGTTCGTGGGCTTTTTCCAAAACATATTTCAGCTTATAAGCAAAAACACCGCCATTCCAAAGGGCGCCCCTTTTGATATATTCTCTGGCGGTCTCCGCGTCCGGTTTTTCTTTAAAGGTGTTTACTTTGCTTAAAGAATCTTTGCTCTCCGGAATAATATAACCATATTTTTCACTTGGATAGGTAGGCTCAATGCCCATCAACAGAAGTTTGGCTTCTCCCTCCTGAGCCAATTTTCCAAGCTCCGCTAGCGTTTCAAAATATTCCCTTTCCACATAAGGATCCACCGGGCAGACTACCACAGCATCCTCTTCGGAAACACCCTGCACATCATGCAGATATGCTGTGGCAAGAGCAATGGCGGGAAAAGTATCCCGCCTGCAGGGTTCCGCGCAAATCCTAATATTTTCGCCTAATTGGTTATGCAGGGAAGATATCTGAGTTTTGGAGGTGGCAATAGTTACCACTGCATTCTTGTCCACAGAACAAATCTGCCGATACGCTCTCTGTACCATGGATTCATATTCCCCGTCTTCGGTTCGAAACAGCTTGATAAACTGCTTGGAACGAACATCATTGGATAAGGGCCATAAGCGCTTTCCGCTTCCGCCGGACAACAGAATAATATTCATGCCGCCTTCCCTCCTGCTCTCATTTTACTTTTCCAGATCCACAGTGTGTAAAAGCTCTTGAATCTGCTCCACTGACAACCAATCCGTATTGTTGCCGGAGCTGTAAGAAAAGTCTTCCGGAACCGGTTTGCCTGTAGGCGTAACTCTTCTGCTGTCACTCCACACAATCTGCGGATATATGATAAAATGCTTTTCATACTCGTAAGTATTGCGAGAATCCTCCACTGTCACCATAATCTCATGAAGTTTTTCTCCCTCGCGGATGCCTACCTCCGGCATCTTGCACCCAGGCAACATTGCCTGAGCCAAATCCGTCACTTTAAAAGACGGAATTTTGGAGATAAATGTCTCGCCTCCCTTTGCCTGTTCCAAAGCCTTAATGACCAATTCCACACCCTGTTCCAAACTAATCCAGAAACGGGTCATACGGTGATCGGTAATGGGAAGCTCTGTTCCTCCGTTTTGAATAATATTGTGAAAAAAGGGAATTACGGAACCACGGCTGCCTGCAACATTTCCATAACGCACAATGGAAAAGCATATATTCTTGCTTCCGCTATAAGCGTTGGCGGCAATAAACAGCTTGTCCGAAACTAATTTGGTTCCTCCATAGAGATTGACCGGATTCACAGCTTTGTCCGTAGAAAGCGCAACTACCTTCTCCACACCGGTATCAAGCGCTGCATCAATGACATTCTGGGCTCCGTTAATATTCGTCTTAATGGCCTCTGCAGGATTATACTCACAGGCAGGCACCTGTTTTAATGCCGCCGCATGAACCACATAATCAACGCCTTCAAAAGCACGGGTAAGTCTCTCCTTGTCACGCACATCTCCTATAAAAAATCTCAGCTTATCAGCATACTGTTTAAATTCATTCTGCATGAGAAACTGTTTAAATTCATCACGGGAATATATGATAATTTTCTTAGGCTCATAATGTTCCATAACATACTTTGTAAAAGCCTTGCCAAAACTACCGGTTCCTCCTGTAACTAAAATAGCTTTATTGTTTAACATATCAACCCTCATTTCTGTGTAAAAAGTTTATGGTAATTTCCAAAATTTTCTATTCCATCATACCATATTCCACAACAAAAAACAAATTGAATCTTCACGCTAATTCCTGCCTGCAAAAATCCAATGCAGCTGCAATCACCTTGTCCATATCATAATATTGGTAGCCCCCAAGGCGGCCTCCGAAAATAACCCTGTTTTCCTGTTTGGATAATTCTTTATACTTTTGGTACAGTTGGTTATTTTTGTCATTATTTACCGGATAGTAAGGTTCATCCCCTTGCTTCCATTCCTGGGAATACTCCCTCGAAATAATGGTATTGGGCTGTTTCCCGAACTCAAAATGCTTATGTTCTATAATGCGGGTATAAGGAATTTCCCGCTCTGTATAGTTTACCACGGCATTTCCCTGATAATTGTCCATGGCAAGCTCTTCGGTTTCAAACCGGACACTGCGATATTCCAATACCCCCAGCTGATAATCATAATATTGGTCAATCATACCTGTATAAATAATTTTTTCCGCAATGTTTTCCAATTCTTCCCGATGCTCCAGAAAATCAGTATTCAGACGCACCTCGCAGCCCTCCAGCATTTTTTCCACTATCTGCGTATAGCCGCCTATGGGAATCCCCTGATAGGGGTCGTTAAAATAATTATTATCATAGACAAAACGCAAGGGCAGTCTTTTAATAATAAAAGCAGGCAATTCCGTGCAGGAACGCCCCCACTGTTTTTCCGTATATCCTTTAATCAGTTTCTCATACACATCACGGCCCACCAGAGAAAGCGCCTGCTCCTCCAGATTTTGCGGATTGGTAATATGCAAATCTGCAATCTGCCCCTCAATAATGTCCTTTGCCTCCCCCGGTGTGGATATCCCCCACATTTTGCTGAAAGTATTCATGTTAAAAGGCAGATTATATAATTCCCCCTTATATTTTGCGATGGGAGAATTGATATAATGATTGAATTTTGCAAACTGATTCACATAAAGCCAAACCTCTTCATTTGAGGTATGAAAAATATGGGCCCCGTACTTGTGGACACGGATGCCCCCTATCTCCTCCGTATAAATATTTCCGGCAATATGGTTTCTCTTTTCCACTACCAGACAGGACTTTCCCTTTTTTACGGCTTCATGGGCAAAAACTGCACCATACAGCCCAGCTCCCACAATCAAATAATCATACTTCAACCCAAAATCCACTTTTCTCCCTCCATAACTTCACGCTAAGTACTTTCATGATAGGTTGGCACAATTTCCTTGATCAGTTCCCTGATATTGCCCGTCTCGCCTTCCGCACATTCTTTCAATCTCTCCAACTGCTCTTCAAACTTTTCTTCCTCAAACTCGATGGGCTTTCCGATATAGATCAGTTTATTTGCAGTCTGTTTTAATCCCTCTTCCTTCATTAAAAGTTCTTCATACATTTTTTCTCCCGGACGAAGTCCGGTATATACGATTTTGATATCTTCTCCCACCCGATAGCCTGAAAGTTGAATCAGATTCTTTGCAAGATCTACAATTTTCACAGGTTCCCCCATATCCAACACAAAGATTTCCCCGCCCTTGGCATAGGCGCCCGCCTGCAGCACTAAAGATACCGCTTCCGGAATGGTCATAAAATATCGGATAATATCGGGACTTGTAACCGTTACGGGACCACCCTGCTCAATCTGCTTTTTAAACAGAGGAATCACACTGCCATTGCTTCCCAATACATTGCCGAATCGCACTGCCACAAAATTTGTTTTGGATTTGCGGTTCAGATTTTGAATTATCATCTCACAAATACGCTTGCTGGCTCCCATCACATTGGTGGGATTAACCGCCTTATCGGTAGACATCATTACAAAACGCTCTGTGCCGTATTCATCTGCCGCCATAGCTACTTTCAAGGTGCCCAAAACGTTATTTTTAATGGCTTCCTTGGGGCTGTCCTCCATCAGAGGCACATGCTTGTGGGCAGCAGCATGGTATACAATATCAGGGTGATAAGTTTGAAAAATTTCTTTCACCCGAATCGTATTCCGCACAGAGCCAATCAATACCTTCATATTCAAATCAGGATACTTCCGAAGGAGTTCCTGCTGTACCTCATAAACGTTATTCTCATAAATATCAAAAATAATCAACTGTTTCGGATGGTGTCTTGCAATCTGGCGGCAAAACTCACTGCCAATCGAACCTCCCCCGCCTGTGACCAGAACAACCTTATTACAGACATATCCTATTATCTCATCCACATTGATGTTAATGGGATCCCTGCCAAGCAAGTCCTCAATTTGAACCTCCCTCAGGTGGGACACACTCACATCCCCGTTAATTAATTGGTACATCCCTGGCAGAATCCGAAGATGGCATCCCGTTTCCTTGCAGATTTCCAGGATAGGCTTCACTTCCTGTCTGCTGGCAGATGGCATGGCAATAATGATTTCATCAATGGCATACTTATTCACATTATCGATAATGGTATCCCTGCCGCCCACAATAGGAACACCCCTTAAATATTTTCCATGACATCCGGGATTATCGTCAATCACACAGAGAATATGCATATTTAAATAGCTGTTAGCCTCTATCTCTTTCAAAATAGCGTTACCTGCTGCCCCAGCCCCGATAATCATACAGTTGACTCTTTTAAGACCTCTCAGCCTGTCCATCCGCTTTCTCTGAAACAATCTTAAAAAACGATAACTGAAGCGGGAACCGCAGGTGCAAAACATCAGAAAAAAGCCGTAAAAAAGCGGAAAGCTGGCCGGCAGCCTAGTCTTCATGGCAAAACATACTATCGGCTGCACTATTGCACAACATGCTACAGCCAATCCGCAGTTGAGTAATTCCGTGTCAGAAGCATAACGCCACACACTATTGTAAAGTCGGAACACACGAAACAGCAGCAACATGATGATTGCATTTAACAAATAGTTTTCCAATGCCGCATCCCAGAATTCTCTGGGGACATTTACAAATTTAAAGTCAAATCTGACATACAGGCTGAGCATAGACGCCAACAATACAGACAGTAAATCAAATACAATTAACAGGATAATTCTCGTGAGAGGTATCTTTAATATATCAACTTTATCACTATTTATATCTTTCATCTACATTTTAGTCCTATCCTTATTATTTTTACTAATGTACTACATCTGTCTGTAAATGTCAACTTAAGACTGCCGCTGCCCTGCAGGCACCCTGAATGCAGCTCCTTACATCAAATCAGGAGTCCATTCCACATCTGTTTCATTGTCACTTCCACCGGAGCTGCCACTATCCGAGCCTCCGCCTCCGGAACTTTCTCCGCTGTCGCTGCTGCCGCCAGAATTGTCCCCGCTATTGCTTCCTCCTCCATTATCATTTCCTGCTGAACTGTCTCCATCATCATTGTCAGAATCATCCGGCTCAGGAGCCTGAGGCTGTTGAACTGCCGGTTTTTGAGTCGCAGGTTTTTGTGTGGCAGGCTTGCTTGCAGGCGTCTGCGGGGCAACCGGTTTTTGGCTGGGCTTTTTGGAATCGTTGGCTTTTGAAGAAGCAGGAAGCTTGATATGGTCAATGTCAATTCCGCTCTCCTGTGATGTCTGCCCACCTTCCTTTTGTCCGATGCTGCTCTGCTCCTTTTTATTGGCATAGGCATAAAAAGGATCTTTTTCCCTATACTGTTCCACATTTCCCATATTGATCCAGATTCCGTTTTGAAATACCTGAATCTCCCCGTCAAAAATGCGAACCTGCAGTTCCGGCTGTAATTCTGCGTCAGTTTGTTGCAATGAGCTTTCTGCAGACTCCTCTTCCACGGCATATGCCTGAAAATCAGGATAAAGCATCAACTTTGCCGCAAACTGCTCCAAATCTCCCTGTCCCTGCTTATCCGCCTTAGCGGTATAAGCAGTATACTTCATATTCTCACGGTTGTTCCACAAATCAAAGGGATCCCCTGCAGTCTTATCCTTATAGATCTTAAGGCTGTACTCCCCGTTGTAAACTCCTCCGTCAAATGTGCCCTGCTCGTTTAAAATGCTGCCGCTTGTACCATCCAAAATCCATAAGGAAAAATCTCCGTCATAGCTCCCCTCTTTTAACGTGGTCTCCATCAGTTGCACTACGCCGCCGGAATAACTTAACATCGTAAGCTTATCCTCATCTTCAAAAAACCAGACATTGGAGAAGCTCTTTTGATTTTCATCATAACCGATGCAAATAGAAATGACCGACTGTCCATCCTTTTGCAAAAAATATTTTCTTGTGCCCTCTCCCAATTTAGGCATCAAAGTCTCAAACCAACCTTCACTCTCAATCACATGAATGGCTTCATTTTTGTATTCCGGTGTCTCCAGATTCTGACAAAGCAACACTGCCTGCTGCCTGATTACCTCATCTTCCTCTTCCAGATTGACACAGAGATTCTGCAAAAGTTCAAACGCTTCCCTATCATCATAGAGCCTTAAGCTCTGTTCCAGCATATCCCTTTGTTTCCTGATTTTTCCCTGCTCTGCATAAAGCTTTGCCAGCGCATGATAATCTTCCATGGTAAACTCCCCGGAATAATACTTCTGCTCATATTGCAAAATGTCTTTTTCTTGTTGGGAAAGTGTATTGTCTTCCAAGGAAGAAGCTCCCTGAGAAGAGGACTCTTTAGCCCCCCCAATTTCTCCTGTATCCGAGGGAATCGTTCCCTGCCCGAGATTCAGTTGGCCGCATCCCGCAAATATCATTATGGCAAAGACAGAAATCCCTATCATGGATACCCATTTTTTCATAGTATCTTCTCCTCTCGTACATCTAAACCGACTACTGCGCATCTGAAATCAACTGCCTGATAAACTGATCCGCCTCAGAGCCCTGCTGATACAATCCCATGTTTAGTACCTGTTCTGCCAGACTGTAAATACTCCTTGCCACCACAGGTCCATAGATTATGGTCTGTACCCCGTTTTTCTCCAATACCGCATACCCCCTGAATGCAAATTCTGTCCGATATTGGCTGGCGGGCAGCCCCACCAACACAGAGGTAAAACGATATCTGCCTGACACGGTCTCGTATATTTTATCCTCAAAAACCCCCTTGTCATTCACGCCATAGGAAATCCCGCCGGCTACTTTCTCCCCTCCCTTTATCATAGGATAATTACTGCGGTTAGCGTTATTCATAATCAATGTCCCATATTCTTTCAGAATATAGCCATTTATCCCCTCTGACGCTATAAGCCTGTTTCTTAACTCCTGCGAAATACTGCTCTTGAACCGGATACCGGACTTTCCCGTAATCCGAATGGAAAAACCGTGATACCCCAGCAAATTTTCCATTTCCGGCTGTGGTGTTACCGTATAGGCATTATTTTTATATTCTAATGTCCAGACATACATACTTATGGGAACACCTTTTTCATCATATTTGTATACCACTGCACTCTTGGCATTGCCATCCGTTGCGGTCACAATATATCTGGAATTTCGGTAAACTGCCGGATATGCTATTCCATCCAGATACACCTCACTGCTGTATCCTTCAGGAATCTGCAGCACAACATTGGTAGAATAAGACGGCTTATCGCAGGCGTTGTCCGGCATATTCTGATATACCGGAATTTTAAATACAAAAGTGTTTTCCAGCGAATTTGCCTGTCTGTACAGATTCCTGACGGTTTTTCCCTCACTGGAAGGGGCTGAAATATTCTGCATGTATTGATGGGTATACAGAGCATTCTGCGCCGCAGGATTCACATTAAATTTCTGTAAATATAAAGTATCCTGTCCTTTCTGAATATAGTTTCTGGAAATGACATTAGCTCCCCCCAGAATGGACCAATAAGCGGAAGTCCATGGAGGATTCTGATTCTTTGCATAATTCAATCCGCTTTCAATCACTGCCTGATCGGAAACTCCTGTGGCTCCCACATTAAAGTAATTATAATATCCTTCATATCCCGGATAAGTGCCGGATATTAAAGGGGAGGTACCCTGCCCCTGTTCCTGATAAATTCTGGCCGCCAGATGAAAAGGACTCACCTGTCTGATATCCTCTGCGCCCACAGCCCATATAATATGAGCAAAGGTCATATCCGTACCGGGAGCTTTGTTGTTACTGTTCATAAAAGTATTATTTAAAAAAGCCTCCACTGCCGCCTCTGTATGATATTCTTCGTTGTAGGTCAACAGTTCAAACTGAAAAATGTTATCCTCCGTCAGCCAGCTCCGGGGATCCATAAAATATTTTAACGCATCCTCAGAGGCAAAATACCAATTGTGCTGATCATATAAGCCTTCCTTCATCCAATCCCCATAGGTATAGTAAATCAGACTTTTGGAGCCTATAATCTCGTTTGCAATCACTTGATTCCAATCAAGCCCGGTCTCCATAGGCACAAAAACCCATTGTGGATGAAGATCCTTCAATTGCCGGAGCTTTTCCTGATAGCTTGCCGGAAACCGTTCAATATCACTGTACTTGTTCCCTGCCGCGCCATCCTCTGCAGCATAGGGCATTGCTGCGGCAGGATTCATGCCGTACTCTGCCTCCCATGTGAGAAACCGTTGGTCGGAACAAGCCAGATAGGATCTGGGAATATAACCTGAATATTCTTCACCCCGATAATAGAAACTCACATACTCCCACACCTCATAGGATTCCTCCGAAAAAGAAACGGCGGCATCCTGAATAAACACCGTCTGTCCGCTGGATACGGATACCAGCACCTCGCTGTCATAGGAGGGTTGGGTACGAACGGGGTATTCGTCTGCCAGATAAACCAATGCCATAATCGGGCGCTCTCCGACAATCTCCGCAAGATTCTCTCTGGCTTCTGCAATAATTTCCAAGTCTTCCTCGGAACTATATACTGTTTGTGGAAAGCATCCCGCAAACAACAATACGGCCATCGCTAATGCTAATATTTTTGTTCGTTTCATAATCTGTTGTATCTTAATCACCTGCTATCTGCTGCTATCTATTGCTTCTCTACTAATAGACGCAAAATTATTATACTATGTTTCAACGATTTTTTTGATTGGTAATTTTTTGATGGAACTGTCTGGCTGTTTTCGGCGCTATGGCAAAAATGGTATGGTAGCATTTGTTTTTCACTGTAAGGATGGGATTAACCATGCTCCGCAGCCAATTCTTTCTAAGATATTTCACAATTCTTCTATAAGTTTCGTTATTCCTGTTCATCTGGTCAATGGGAATATGCAGCATATAGTCCAGCCTCTGGAAAATTCCAAATCGAAAAGCCTCCTCCATAAGCTCCGGATAGCTTTGCTTCACTATTTCCATAACCATATCCGCATTGTCCACTATATCTTCAAACACCCTTGAAAATCCATGCTGCTTTCGGGTATTGCTCCCCGTCCTGTAAAATACATGGTAGTCCTGCGGCGGAAGCGAAGCAATCATTCCTATCTGAGGCAGCAGATGCACCAGCAGATAAAAATCCTCATTCAATGCTCCCACCGGAAACTGCTGTATTTCAAACAATTCCCTTTTTAACAGCTTGGTACAAAAAGAACAATCTCCCCTATGCAGCAGAAGCTCCCGCAAAAATTCCACGTTTTCTATACAAATGGCAGATTGGGGCGGTTCGCAGATATTGGGAAGCATTCTTCCCTCCTCATCCAATTCATCCCTGCCAACCTGTGCCACCATGACATTATATTTTTCTATCCCTTCATATAAATGCTCATACATATGGCTGTCTATATAATCATCGCTGTCCACAAATCCCAGATATTCTCCCTGTGCCTTGGCAATACCCAGATTCCGCGCAGAGGAAGAGCCGCCATTTTCCTTATGGAAAACCCGGATTCGGTCATCCTCTCCTGCCAATTCTTCACAAAGCTCCCCCGTGCCGTCCGTGGAGCCGTCATCTATCAAAAGAATCTCCAGATTTTTGTAAGTCTGGGCGGTAATGGAATGAACACATCTGGGCAGATACTCTTTGATATTGTATATTGGAACAATAATGCTGATTAAAGGTTTTTCCATAATTCCTCGCATTCTGTCAAATAAGTGACATTGTATTGCTGTTTGGCTATTTTGCCTGTTCCATTAACAACCGGTACATCTGCCTTTCGGAAATAACAGGCGCAGGGGAACCGGGACCTGACTTTGGAAACTCCAATTCAAATTTTCCGTCTGTACGGACCATTCTCTGCATTTCATCACCCTGTCTCAAAAAATTCTTCTGCACACAGAAATCCACCAGCCTTGCAGCCGCATTCTCCGCATTCCATTCTCCTGTAATCGTTTCCATAGCCTTCCTGCCCAGCCGCTCACAAAATTCCCTGTCCTTCAGCAGCTCCTCTGTCAGGGAAAAAAGCTGTTCTTCCCTGCCATCCTGAAATATCAATCCATTTTCTCCATGTCTGATCAAAAAAGGAACCGCTCCTGCCATATGCCCCCCGACCACGGCACAGCCGCTGTTCATTGCCTCATTTACCACGGCTCCCCAGCCTTCCTTCCTGTCGCTGGTGATCAAAAAAATATCCGCCTGCTCCATAAAGGAGCGTACTTCCTCCGGTGTCCGATATCCCTGCAGAGTCACACAGGAAGATAAATCATATTCTTCCAGCAGCTGTTTCATCATGGTTTCCAATTCTCCGCCGCCAATGATATCCATATGAAATGTATATCCTTTGTCCTTTAACCATTTTGCTGTGTGCAGCGGCAGCTCCGGGTGCTTCCAATCAATAAATCTTGCCGCCCACAAAATGCTTCCGGGCTTTTTGCTTTCCATCAATTTATCCACATCATAATGCTTGGTCTCCGGAAAATATCCCCATTTGAGAAGTTTGTCTGGGTATGCCCTGATAATCGAATAATCCGAAGGCACATATGCGCCGGCGCAAAGCATATAAACATCTTTGCTTCGGTATCTTGTGTGGTCATGATATTTTTTCATAAGACCCCGGGGTGAAACTGCCTTCCACTGTCCTGATTTATATAATCTCTCATTATAGCGGATCACCGGCATTCCTGCCTCCAATCGGGCGGAAATATAACTCTCGTCATCACAGCCCCCAAACAGCACCACATCACATTCTTCTATCCACTGCCTGCAAAGCTGCGGTTCCTTATAAAAGTAGTGCACATACTCCGGATCAGTCTCCTGCCATCCCATTTTCCTGCGCTCTTCTTCCATAGCCTCTGTCTGTATAAAAACAAAATCTTCTCCCAAAAGCCGCCTCATGGCCTTACAGAAGGGAATCTGGTGATGGTTGATATAATTGGACACAAACAAAAATCGGGGACATACTCTTTTGGAATTTATTTTTGCATAAATTTCCGTCATTTTTTGATAATTTACTTCCCTATCATGGGTGCATTTTGCATGATTTCGTGCATTTTTGCAATAAGTAAGCATCTTTTCCCGGTTGCTCCACATCCTGAGGATGGCTGCCGCCAGAAGCTCTGCATTATGTTCTAAGCCCTGCTCCCCAATCAGGCTGTTTGGTTCTTCCTGACCGGATGCTTTTATCCTGTCAAAGGAATTGTTTGTATTTCGATAACCCTCATAGAGAATACCATCCTCGCCATCTGTAAAGATGCTGGAGATTCCTCCCACATCTGCTGCAATACAGGGTACTCCCAAAAGCATTGCCTCCCCCAAAGAATTGGGAGAATTTTCTAGCACGGAACAGCATACAAAAAGGTGGCTTTTCAAATACTGCTCCTTCATCTGTTGGGCATTCAGCCGCCCTAAAAACACAATCTGCTCCTCCAGCCCATAATGTTGTATCAGACTGCGAAGATATTTTCCATAGGCGGATATCTTTAATTTTTCCTTGAAGGTTCCATAATTTACAAGACTGTTTCCAGCCACATAGACCTTGGTATCAGGATATTCTTTCAAAACAGCCGAAAGGGCAAGCAGCATATAATGAAGTCCTTTAATCGGATAATCCCCCTGACTTAAAAAAATGGAATGGGGAATGCATTTGTCCTCCTCCCAGCAGCCCTCATAAAAACAGTTTCTCAAGGTCTCATTCATGAAATAATAGGTTGCCGCCGGATTCCACTCGGTTGTATAATAGCGATCCCATTTTGTACGCCCGGTGACATTTCCCGCAAGCTTTACCGCCTCAATTTCCATTTCCCCACGGCGCGCAAATTTCTGCTGTTGTCTGCGAATGCTGTCCCTCTTTAACATATCCCTAAAGGTCAGGGACTTTACCACCTTCTGGGGTAAATCTCCAAAATAAACATTAGCACACTCAGAGCATAATCCCTGAATGCCCACTAATATTCTGTCTTTCTTGGGAAAAACTTTGCACAATGCAAGAGTATGAGGATATTCCGTTCCAAAGCAATGTACAATATCCGGTTTAAAATCCTTCGTAATCCGACGCATTGCCTCTTCCAGGGAAACATCATATTTTTCGAGACGGTTCACATTCTCCTCAAAACCATAGCAGTCAAGTTCACCCTTTTCCACAGGAACTGTAAATTTAAGAGGTTTTGAAAAAGGAAAAGCCACTCCCAATCGAATGCCATTTTCCTGTCCTCTTTCCAATACAGCGGATGCAAGGCCACTGAGCCATCCTTCCTTATTGGATGCCTCCAGATTCAAGTATTCTGCTATAACAGGAAGCATAATATTGCATACCCAGAGAACTCTCACACTATAACCATGCCTTTCCGTAACCTGCAAACTTTAATGCACTTTAGTGCTATATGCACTTTAGTGCTATGCCGCAGGCACAAATTTGCGATTAAAAAATCTTTGATTTTTCAATCTACCCTCTTAATTAAAAATCCAATTCAAATACGGCAGCAGTCTCACATCCACCGCATACATTCCTCTTAACAGCATAATAAAATAAATGATAAAAGCAGCGATGACCCCCACGCGGCAAAAAATTTGAAACCAGCCCTTTTTCATATCTCCAATCAGCTCCGGCAGCAGAAATATCTGGGAAATAATCATGTAATATCCCACCCTTGACACTTCCGGCACAAAGGAACCACAGCAATAAACCACTAATCCTGCCACATTCAGGAAAAAGTAAAATCTTCTCCTGATAATTGTCAGGCGACTATCCCCTTCACCCTCTAAAACATCTTCCACATCTTCAGGATATGCAAGACTCTTTCGATAACAGATTGCACTCAGCACAAGCACCGCTATGCACTTTCCCAGATTCACATAGGATATCTGTCCATTGTCAAATGCAGAGTTCCGGTAATAGGGGTAGAAATAAAAAATAATCTCCCGATAAACATTCTGACCAAACAGCAGGCTGGCTGTAAACACGCCCCCCACTCCGTAGTGCCACCATTTTAAACGACTGACAGCAAGCCATCTTGCCGCCAGATACACCGGAATCACCAATAAAATCGACTTGTGAAAAGCAGTTCCAAAAAGTATCCATAAAATAAATTTACCATACTCTCCCCGAATCACATACTTCATGGAATACAAGGCGATTGCCAAGCCCAAATAATAACGCACAGAATTGAGGCTATTGAAATAATATCCTCCCGTCATCAGCAAAAATAAAGAAAATGCATAATCTACACCTTGGTCATGCAGAGCCTTTATAAAAAAGAACACAGTCAAAAAAGAAAACAGGGCAAAGATGGGAAGATAATTGTCATAGCCAAATAAATTCTGCATTCCCTTTACAATCAGATTAAATCCAAGTTCTGAAGACACATGGCGTTCCTGCGCAATCAGCCGAAAATTAAAGCGGTAGGGCCAATAGTCATTTCCCACAGCAATACGGCAAGCTGACACTCCTGTCAGCAACCAGAAAATAGCCCATTCTGCCGTCAAATTTCTCGCCTGCCCGCGCCTAAAGCAGCTGCTCCTGCCTGCAGCACGACAGCCGCTGATATGCTCAGACACATACTCCCGGTTATCCACGCACATGGCAAGGGCAACCGTCAGAATGGTCAATATAATATAAACAAGCGCACTTGGTTCCATAACTCTCTCCGTTTCTGCGTTGTACCTGCATTGCTCAAATGTCTTTGAAAAATGCCCGAATCCCCTTTTCCATCCATCCATACGCCTGTTTTAAGCTTACCTCCCGGCACACCACTTCCTTATGTGCCAGAAGAAATCTCCATGCCAGCATCCGGGCTGCCTTTCCATACAGGCAGCAATAAAGGACACCTCTGTCATAAAAAAACTTTTCATTATAACCTTCAAACCAAGTGGAGTCACCGGCGCATTCCCTTCCAATGGTAACAGGAGCAGTATATACCTGATACCCTTTATCCATAAATTCCTTCAAAAAAAGGCTGTCCTCCCCATTGCTGTACTTAGCCCCTCCTCCAAACAGCAATGAAAAAGTCACTCCGGATTTCAGCAGACTGCTCCTTTTCACGGCAAAGCTGACGGCTCCATATCTGCCACAGTTATACCAATGAACCCTTTTCCTCTCGGTAATATGATAAGTGCGGCGCTCCTTGTCCACAGTAATATTAAAGAGAATCATGTCTGCTTTGGGATTTCTCTCAAATTCCCGGGAAACCGCCTGCGCATACCCTTCCTCGTATACTATGTCCTCATCCGCAAACAAACAGATATCACCTTCCGCCCGCAAAATCGCCTCATTGCGGCTTCTTCCCACACCTCTTTCGGGAAAGGAAAAAAAGCGTACCCTGTGTCCTTTGTATTCCGTTTCTTCCTGTGCCAGACAGTCACACTGATTGATAATCACTGCATCGGAATCCAGATTCATATGCGCCGCAATATCTTTTACGGAACTGTTCATCACTGATGCCAGAACTTCAACATTCATTTGACTGACTGCACTCCTTCCTTCTGTTTATGCCGCCCGATTTACCACAAGAATCATACTTGACATCATGGTAGTCACAGATGTTTCTTGAATCCATAATAAGCCGCAAGTAATGGTTCGTCCGCCTCCCACAAAAGCGCTGCCGTGACGGAAATATCCTGTGCGGCAAAATATTCCAACAAATATTCCAAGGGCTTCCCTGCATGGCTTCCTGCCCTGACTACTAATAAACAGCCGTCTGCACTGCGAAGCTGTGCTGCATTGCGAAGCTGCTCTGCGTTGTGTTGTGAAACAGCAATCCATTCTGCAATATCCGGCAATTTCTCCACCACTTTTGCAACATCTGTATCTTCATCCACGGCACAGACTGCCACCTTCTTTTTTTCACGAAAACGATATGCCAGATTGTCCGCCAATTCTCTGGTTTTTATGGTTCCCACTGCGGCAAGCCCATATCTCATGCGCAGTGTTGCGGGAAGCCAAATACTGTCAACCGCAAGCTCTCTAAGCAGGAAAATCACTACTGCAAAGAAGGCGGAAAGAATAGCGCTTAACACAAAGGCTCTTGCAGGACGCACATCCGGCTCCACCAAAATCGCATCTTCCGCAGAATTCATGACATAAATGTCAGAAATTTCCCGATTGCTTTCCACAAATTCCGACACCATTGTTTTTTCTACAGCCTGAGCCACTAATACGCACCACTGAGGAGAACTCGTTGTCACGATAGTGGAAGGAATGTGAATATCCGAGGCCACCTTCACCTCTATCATAGAAGCAAGCTGCTCCCTCGAGGTCACATATACAGAATCATAGGCAGCCGTAGCTTCATACAAATGTTCCCACACTGCATCCAAAAAATCCGTGGAATGCACATAAGTGTTCCAACTCATCTCATTAATATAGTAATCCCCGGATTTGGTAGGTTCGTCCGTATATTGCACCTTATAGACCGATGTGGCGGCATAATCCGGTTCTCCCCGCAAAAGTACATTTTTGACATAATACCCACCGCCAAAAAGCAATGTGCCAGCCAGGATCACAAATATGATTTTATGAAGATTTCTTATCAGCCGGAGCGTTGCTAGTTTCAAATCAAAGGGCTCCCTGCCATAGCATCCTTCCCACATATGTCTCTCCTACTTATTTCTGGTTTTTGTTTTTCTTTCGGCTTTGTTCCTCCCGCAAAGCGGTAATCTGTTCGTTTTCCACGCCCTCCGTGCTGTCTGGCCAGAACAAAACTTTCAAGGTAAGCAGCATCAGCTTCAAGTCCATCCACACAGAATAGTTTTCAATATAGGTTAAATCCAATTTCAGTTTGTCATAGGGGGAGGTGTTGTACTTTCCATACACCTGTGCAAATCCGGCAAGTCCTGCTTTCACCTTCATCCGATAAGCAAACTCCGGCATAATCTCCACATATTGTGCAATAATTTCCGGACGCTCCGGTCTGGGACCGATAAAGGACATATCCCCTTTCAAAATATTCAAAAGCTGGGGCAGCTCATCAATACGGCATTTCCTGATAAACCTGCCTATGGGCGTAATGCGGTCATCGTTCTTCTGCGCTAATCTTGCCACGCCATCTTTCTCCGCGTCCGTCCTCATGCTTCGAAACTTCAGAATTTTAAATTTCCTTTGGTTAATGGTACAACGCACCTGCTTGTACAAAATAGGACCCCCGTCATAGAGCTTTATCACAATGGCTGTGAGAAGCATGATAGGAGACGTTAAAATTAAAAGAATAGAAGAGCATACAATATCAATGGTGCGCTTAATAAACCTCTGCTCCATGGTTAAGCAGTACTCCCTAGTCAAAAGCAGGGGAGTGTCAAAAATTCTGAGTTCCTCAGCCCCCATCAAAATAACATCCGTTATTTTTGGCATGATATAGACACGGATAGCATTAGTATAGCAGAACTTTAACAATTGATTCCTGTCCTTCACGGAGATATCCCACAACACAACCGCATTACATCTGTCCGCCTCATAGTCCTCCATAATCTGACTGCACAAATTAGGCACTCCTGCATCTATGCAGACACTCTTTGTAACCCGGTATTTGTCTTTGCGGCTTTCAAATTTACTGCAGATTTCCTGCACTGGCCTGTCCCCATGAATCAGCAGAAGCTTTCTGGGCGGAAAAATAGAACGATATAGTTTATTGGCAATGTTGATATATAAAAAGACTATTACTGTCTGCTCCACCATCATCATCACAAATACTTTGGGGACAAAAAGCTGAAATGCCATAACGGAAAGCTCTGCATAAATCAGAATATTCGCCATCAATGTAGCAAAAACCTGCGAAAAAATGACCTCCGCATTCTTTAGATATCCCAGACGCATCCCGCCGTACATATTAGAAAAAAAGAACAAAATAACGCCATAAATGGCAATTTCCAGAAGGTGTCCCTTAAACCAGAATGCATCCGCCAGACCCTCTACCAGACTATATTGAAAATGATATAACCAATGATAGGCAAAAACGGCAATCTCCAGCCCGATACATCCCATTACAAGAGTCAGATTAATCAGGCGTTTAAAAGATTCCATCTTTTGCAGTTTATTTCTGTTAGTACCGTTTTTCAAAGTAATTTCCTCCGCACTGCAGCAAGATATCCTTTTAGACATTTTCTGCCCTAAATATGGCCATTACTTTACATTATACCATTAATACCCAAATTTGACAATGTCAGACCCTTCTTTTCACTGCCCGCACCGCCCAAAAGCAGAAATGATATGCACTGTTTAAGATGCTCATACCTTCCGCCTTACGGTAAAGCGTCCATATTCTGCGCACTGCCTCCAATTTATTGGAAGACAGACTTCTGCCTGCCCGCCGGTATTTTACCAGATTCTCGTTTAACCCCCATGCAACATAACCATTTCTCAAAATCCGCCACCACAAAGCAGTGTCTTCGCTTTTCATCACAGGCATCTCCAGCATTTTCTTACTGATTTTTTCCGTATCAAACATTACCGTGCTGGTAAAAATAGTGGTGTTTTTCAAGGCTTCCTTATAATTCAGGCTCTCAGGAACCCTTACCACCTTTCCTGTGCCAATCCCATTTTGGTCTGCAAACTCATAACCCGTAAACACAAAAGCTGCCTCTTTCTCCTTTAAATAGGCAAGCTCCCTCTCCAATTTCTCAGGAGTCCACAAATCGTCCGCATCCAGATACGCAATATATCTTCCCTTTGCCTCCTTAAGTCCCCGATTGCGGGCTTCTGCTGCTCCCATATTGGAGGGCTGGTGAATCAGCCGGATACGGGAATCCCCCTTCTGCCTTATATAGTCTTCCATAATTTTGACGCAGTTATCGCCGCCGCAGTCATCTATCAGTAAAAGTTCCCATTTTTCATAGGTTTGCTCATATACACAATCCATGGTTTGTGCAATATAATTTTCCACATGATAGACTGGCACAATAATGCTGATCAGTTCTTCCATACGAATTCCTCCCTGACGCCATCTTTAAACAGAAAACCAAAAATACCCTTCCGCCTTTTGTGCCATGGTTCCCAACAGCTGCTCCACCTTTTCCAAGGCTTCCTTCGGTATGCCCTCTGGAAGAATCACAATATTGACTCCTTCAGCCAAAGCATTCTGCAGACATTCCCGGCTTGTTTTTTCCCACTTTTCATCTATAGGATCCGCTTCCTCCCAAGGTTTATCCACCCTGTCTTCCATGTCGCACATCCATTGATACATATCCCGGGTGGAGGCATCATAATTTTCATAAGTATAAGCATTCAGGGCAGAATCCCACATATTCCTGCCATAAGCAAGCCGGATGCCGCCGGAATACATTCTGGCGGACTCCATTACTTCCGATGGTGCAAAAATACAGGGAGAATTCTGGGATGAAACTGCCGAATCCACAATCGTTTTCAGCATAGCTTCCACCTGCAGCTGCTGCGTCTGAAACTGCTCCTTGTTCTGTATGGACTCCTTCTCCATGCCCTTGTGCCCCCGCAGCCACTCTTCCCTTCCCAGACTGCTGCTCAAAAACAAGAGCAAGACACAAAATATTGTCAAAAATATAGGCTTTATGGCCGCTTTCAGGCGCAAGGAGTTTCTGGCCCACCTTTTATATTCTTTTAGATAGTCTTCCCAGATTGAAAACAGAAAAACAGTTCCTCCAAAGGCAATCATCAAGGTGATTGGCACCGCCGCCCATATCCAGCGATAATCATAAAATCCTGTCTGATAACGCATAAGCACCACTGCCGTAACAGGACAGATACACAATATTGCCAAACATATTGTATACAGAACCATTTGTTTTTCCGCCCCTGATTTCAAATAGTTTCCCAATACAAGAAAAAGCAATACCGCCAAAAGCAGTGCCGCCAATTTTCCATTGCCAATATATTGCTGCCAGCCACTCCATGCAATTTTACATGCTTCTGCCATAAAAAGCCCCTTCCTGCAAAACTGTCATATTTGTCATAATTTATCTCTTCTGTCATATCTGTCATATTGTTTCTTACTTCTGCACAACTTCCAGCTTGGCAAGCCTGTTCTTTTTCTCAGTAATGTGATGCAGACAAAGATCGGCAATCCACATTCCTGCCGCCACTAGCAAACATACACCCATTCCATACAGAGTCCATACCACGCACAGTTCCGCAGCAATACACAAAATCAACAGTCTCTTCTTTTTTCGCAGCATGAGAGAAACGGTATAAGGAATCAGCACCATGCTTCGAAGGGTCACCCCTCTGAATCCGCTGTGCAGGATATTGAACCCGTCCATACCATAAAGATAATCTCCTGCCCACATTAACAACACAACTAACATCAAAAAGCAAGCCTGTCTCTCTTTTGATTTCGAAAATAAAATGCCTCCTAGTTGAAAATATACCAAATACCCGCACAAAAGTGCAAAAGCCGGAATGATATGCCATAACACCTGCCGGGCATCCTGATGAAATAAACGGCACATACTTCCGTACAGTGTGGGCAGCCCCAGAATCTTAATGCGCAGTGGCATATCCTCCCGAAGCTCCGCCCCCGTCAAAGGATTCACCTGATAAATTTGATTTGTCTCCAGAAAACTGTTCACCGTCTCCAGAGTGATATCTCCCTCCACATAAATTTCTGTCCTCATCAAAATCAGGATAATCTGTAATAAAATCAAAATTCCTGACAGTACTATCAGTATTTGATACAGCAGAGAAGTTTTTTTATTCTGCTGCCTCTTCCTCTTTGACGAACGCCGGGAGAAAAAGTCCCTCAGCAGTATAACAGTTCCAGGAATTCCCGCTACTATGGCGGCAGCTCCAAAAAGACCTGCGCACATAGAAAAAGACCAATTCAAAAACAAACCCGCCAAATGAGCCGCCTCAGCAAGCCCGATACACACCAAGCATCCTGTCAGCAAAGCATCTGTCCAATTAAAGTTCCTGTCTTTTATTTTTCCATAAAAGCAGCTTAAAGTTCCTCTTCCCACTAGCAGCGGAATGAGAAACATCAAGCATCCCATCAGATAAACCATATTGACCGCCTTCATTAATAAGGTTATTTTAGTATGATTGCTTCTCAATCATACTCTTATGTCCATCCGGACGCTTCCTGTCTTGAATAAGGTTATTTTAACATAGTTTCCCTATTTATACAATCATGAGAATTGGGCAGGTTTTGTGTGCACAAAGCACAATACAAAGGACTGCCGCATTATGTGTGATACCATAATGCAACAGTCCTTTGGTCAGTCTGTAGCAAAGAACCTTATCTTTTACAATAGATTTAAAATTTACATAGATTTATAATCCAACCGAATCTTGTCTGCAATTCTTGCAATGTATTCACTGTTGGTAGGTCTGGCCTTCCCCGATGCCGCAGAATAACCAAACATTTCTTCAAATGTATCCGTATTTCCCCTTGTCCAAGATACTTCAATTGCATTACGGATAGCTCTTTCTACTTTCTGATCCGTAGTCTTGAAGTGTCTTGCCACCTCAGGATACAATAATTTGGTTACACTGCTGGCCACCTCCATATCCCTTCCGGTAATCAGGATGGCATCCCTCAAATAATGATAACCCCTCAGGTGCGCCGGCACTCCTATATCCAGCATAATTTCAGTAATATACTTCTCTAATTCATAATCCTTTACAGCAGCAATATCCATTCAACATCCCCTTTCAATGTAGTGCCTGCCCCTTACTGCGACTAACTTGATAATTCTAACACATATGTCATAATCTGTATAGAGTTTGACCCGTTAAGAAGCTGTGAAAAATTACATGCGATATTTTATTACTCCTCCTCTTTCACCAAATAAATGGGGCGTCTTTTCACTTCCATATAGGTGCTGGCAAGGTATTGCCCCAAAATGCCGGTGCAGAAAAACTGCACGCCGCTGGTCAGCAGAATAATACATACAAGGGATGGCCAGCCCGATACAGGATCCCCAAAAATTAATTTGCGTACAATAATAAAAAGAATCATCACAAATGCTAAAATACAGAAAAATACTCCCATTAGGGATGCAATTTGAAGCGGTGCCGTGGAAAATGCAATAATACCTTCAAAAGAATACATTAGCAGCTTCCAGAAATTCCATTTTGTTTCTCCCCGCGTTCGCTCCACATTCTCATATTCCAGCCACTTAGTCTGAAAGCCCACCCAGCCGAAAATTCCTTTTGTAAAACGGTTGTACTCCCTCATGGAAAGAATAGCATCCACCATCTGCCTGGTCATCAGTCGATAATCTCTGGCGCCATCCATCATCTCCGTCTGAGATATCTTTTTCATCAAACGATAAAATATTCTGGCAAAAAAACTGCGGATAGGCGGTTCGCCTTTTCTATTCACCCGCCTGGTTGCCACCGAGTCGTAGCCCTGTTCCAGATATGAAAACATTTCCGGCAAAAGCGAAGGCGGATCCTGCAAATCCGCATCCATAATGACCACATAGTCTCCTTTTGCCTTCTCAAGCCCTGCAAACATGGCGGCTTCTTTTCCAAAATTTCTGGAAAATTTCACAAAATGCACGTGTTCATCCTTTTCTCTAAGCTTTTTTATCTCAGCAACGGTGCCGTCTTTGGAACCATCATCTATATAGAGCAGTTCCAATTCGATTCCTTTTTGATGCAAAGCAGGAGCGCTTTTCATCAATTCTTCATAAAAAGGCACAATATTTTCTTCTTCGTTATAACAGGGCACAATAACATTCAATAGACTCATCATTTCCTCCAAAAAGTACCTTACTGCAAAAAGTATACTACGATTCACCATACTTTCGCAAGGATAACCGTTAAAAAATTCATACTAATAACCATGCCTTTCCGTAACCTGCGAACTTTGGGCCGCAGGCACAAATTCGCGATTGAAAAATCTTTGATTTTTCAATCTATGCTGCATGGACATTTTGGCCGTTTTGGATTATACTGATAGTAAGTGTTTAACAAAGGAGTAAAATTATGTCTTTTTTTCAAAATCTTTTGAGTAATCGTATTTTTTGTGCTGCTGCGATCGGCTGGTTTGTGGCTCAGATTCTAAAAACTATTATACATACTTTCTTTTCGGGAAAATTTGTGGCAGAACGCCTTGTAGGAAGCGGAGGCATGCCCAGCAGCCATTCTTCTACGGTCTGTGCCATGGCTACTGCCACTTATTATGAGTATGGCGCTGCGGGCTTCGAATTTGCCATTGTTTTAATATTTGCCATTATTGTCATGTACGATGCTATGGGAGTCAGAAGAGAGACCGGTATTCAGGCAAAGCTTTTGAACGATATTTTAGAGATATTTGAGTCCATGGGACGCAGTGAAGTTTCTGCCCACGACAAGCTAAAAGAATTTGTGGGACACACTCCCCTGCAGGTTCTCATGGGTGCTATATTGGGTATCGCCATTTCCATCATAATGTATCAGTTCTAGAAAGGTTATGCTTATAGCTATGAAGAAGTATATTACAGGATTTGTTTTGGCAGTTTCTATAATGTTGACAATAACTGCCTGCAACATAAGGGGTAACTCTGATAATACACTCCATCCCGATTCTGCTGAAAATTCCACATCATCGGGAATTGGGTCAGTAGATACCACTCCCAGCAGCACAGATGATCCGCCGCCCAGAGAGGGTATGGTACACAGCCGGCTTACCAATGAATGGATCGAGCAACAGACTGCTGCTGTCAGGCCTATTGCTGTGATGATTCCCAACGAGAAAAATGCCCTTCCGCAATACAGCCTGTCCTCTGCTTCCATTCTGTATGAAGCCAATGTAGAAGGACAGATGACGCGGCTTATGGCTATTTATGAAGATTGGCAGTCTTTAGAAAAGATCGGAAATATCCGCAGTCTCCGTTCTTATTATGCTTATTGGGCTTTTGAGTGGGATGCCATTATGATTCATGTGGGAGGCCCTTTCTTTATTAACGAACTTCTCGCACAGCCTGATACCAACCATGTGGATGAGACCAACAGCCCGGACAGAAGGGCATTCTATCGGGATGCAGACAGACCGCTCCCTCATAATGCATACACTACGGGTCCCATGATATTAAGCATGATCCACCGCAAAGATTATAGTCTGGAATATCGGGAACTTGCTGAACCTAATCATTACCGCTTTGCTCCCCAAAGCGCCCCAAATACTTTGGAACAATACGGGGATAATGCACAAAATGTTTCTTATATTGATATGTCTGGCTGCTATCCGCTGACTCGCTGCTATTTTGAATATAATGAGTCTGATAATTTATATTACCGTTCCCAGCACATATCGGGAGATGCTGATGGTCCCCATATAGATGCCGCCACCGGAGAGCAGCTGTGTTTCAAAAATATTCTGGTTCAATATGTCCGGTGTGAGGAATTAGATTTTAAAGAGGGGTATCTGAATTTTCAATGTCTGGATACTGCCATGGATGGCTGGTATTTTACCAACGGCAAATGCATCCATGTAACATGGGAAAAAACTTCCGACTATGGAGCCACCCGGTATTATGATGATAACGGGGAGGAGGTTCTGTTAAACACAGGGAAGACTATGATATGCATTGTGAGAGAGGGAGATAATTTCTCCTATTGGTAAGGAATGGCTAAAGCGATTCTTCAGAAATTTCATCCAACAATAAAAAGGACTGTCACACTAAAACATAGTGTGGCAGTCCCTTTTTCATCCCTTAAAAGTTACTCTCCAAGTCCGCTTTCCACGGCATTTACTAGAGACTTCAAAGCTTCTTCCTCATCGTCTCCTTCGCATACAAATTCTATCTCGTCACCACATTTCACGCATGCCCCTAATACGCTCAACACACTCTTGGCATTTGCCGTATTGTCACGAAATGTAAATGTGATTAATGATTTAAACTGCATTGCTTCCTTGCACAAAATTCCTGCAGGACGCAGATGTAAACCCGTGGGATTTTTAATAACTACTTTCTGCCTTACCATAACTCTCCTCCCATAATACAACTCTATCGTTTTGTGCTGTAACCTTCTCTTAAATATTATAATAGCAGATTTCAAAAGCAATCACAAGCCATTTTATGAAAATTTAAAACATGATATCCTGAATCAGACTTGCCAATTTGACCGCTTCTTCCTGAATCACCTGCTGGTCCTTGCCCTCTATCATTACGCGCACCAAAGGCTCCGTTCCCGAAGGGCGTATCAGCACTCTGCCCTCTCCGTTAAATTTATCCTCCAATTCTTGGATAGCAGCTGCCACTTCCGGATATTCCATATAACGCTCTTTTTTGTGATTTGCCACTTTTGCATTGACAAGTGCCTGAGGCAGCACCTCCATAATATCTGCCAATTCTGACAGACTCTTACCAGTCTGTACCATAACCTGAAGCAGATGCAGTGCGCTTAAGAGCCCGTCGCCCGTAGTATTTTCATCCAGAAAAATAATATGACCGGACTGCTCTCCCCCTAAGCTCGCTCCTATCTCCTTCATCCTCTCCAACACATAGCGGTCTCCCACCTTTGTGCGTTCTAATGTAATATTATGACTGTCGCACATCAGGGAAAATCCCAGATTGCTCATCACCGTTGCCACAATGGTATCTTTTTTGAGCCTGCCCTGACTTTTTAAATAATTGCCCACGATTGCCATAATCTGGTCGCCATCAACAATCTTTCCGTTTTCATCTACTGCCAGCAGCCTGTCAGCATCTCCGTCAAAAGCAAGACCGATTGCCGCTTTCTCATATACTACCCTCGCCTGTAATTCCTGCATATGGGTGGAACCGCAGTTTGCATTGATGTTGGTGCCGTCCGGATTATTGTGAATTGCTACCACATTTCCTCCGAGTTCCTTTAAAGTCTCCACCGATGTGTAAAAGGATGCACCCTCCGCACAATCCACCACAATTTTCATGCCGTTTAATTCCACATTGACAGCATGCATGGCATGATTGATATACTCCTCACGTGCATCTGTCCTGGTTTTGATTTTACCAACTCCGGGACCAATGGGAAATTTGATACCGGGCATACCATCGCGAATCAATGCCTCAATCTCATCCTCCATTGCATCCGGCAGCTTATATCCGTCCCCATCAAAAAATTTAATGCCGTTAAATTCCACCGGGTTGTGGGATGCCGAGATTACCACTCCTGCATCCACCTTATACTTTTGTGTGAGAAAAGCCACCGCAGGAGTCGGAATCACACCCACATAAATACAGTTGGCTCCCACGGAACATGCTCCGGCCATCAGGGCATTTGCCAGCATATCTCCCGAAATACGGGTGTCACAGCCTACCATAATAGTGGGTTTGTGGTTTTTCTCCTTTGTAAGCACATAGGCGCCTGCCTGCCCCAGCTGCATTGCCAGATTTGGTGTCAATTCCTCATTTGCAATACCTCTTACGCCATCTGTTCCAAATAATCTTACCATTTGTCTTACCCTCATTTTTGCTTTCTTCAAAACATTTCTTATTCATCATTTTCCTGAATGGTTACGGAAATCAATATTGGCTCCACCTCTTCTATCCCGTCCTCAAAAATAAAGGTAACTGGCATGTAATGAGCGCCTCGAGGCGGTTTTGTCAGCTTCTGTTCCTTCATCCACTGTTCTATATCTATGGTTCCTCTCATAGTATCTTCATTTAACGGCGCAAGCTGTTCTCTGAGCCCCCTAACCTGCAGTCTATAACTCTCCGCTCCATCCATGATCACTGCCTCATACCCTTGCGGCACATTGCTTACGGACAGATTCTCCGCGGGAATGTACAGGGTTTTTTCTTGAATAGCCTCCACATAAACGGTTGCCGTTACCTTGCCATGGAACCCACTGTCCGCCAATCTTATGTTATCCGGCAGATAATCTCTGATATCTACAGTTGTGACAACATTTTCCACTGCGTCTTCAATGCTGATATCTGTTTCCGGAATGGTAATCTGCGACACCTTTGCAATATTGGCCACAGTACCGGCAATCTGTATGGAGGCTGGATCGCTCTCCACTACTCCTGTAGGCATGTAACCTTTTTCCGCTGTTCCTGAATACTGCACCTCTATGGGCACCTGTTTTACGGCCAGCACCTCCACGGAAATATGAGCGTAATCCACATGTTGCTTAATGTTCTCGTGTTTTACCACATTTCCGTCATTATCATAAAGCTGTATCTCCACATTTGCTGACAGATTGCTGACGGCATTTTCCACACCAATATCCACTCTGGCATCCCTGATAGTTTCTATAATAGACTTAGGACCCGATACTTCAATAATATTCTGGTCCAAAGAAATATTTCCCAACATATAACCATCCGCCGGCTGCCCTATGGTATTCGCCCTCAAAGCAATGGAGCGAACGGCTTTCTCCTCCACACTCAGGCGCACTGCCTCATGATTACCCCTATAATAATCAATAGTAGATGGATCTATATCTGCACTGTTAATATAATAACGGATGGCCACGGTATTGATATCTGTTAATTTACTGAAATCCGCTTCCGCTACAATATCGCTGGCCCGCATCTTGTCTATGGTTCTTTTGGGTGCGCACACTGTCACCCTGACAACATCCGTATTATCTAACACCTCATATACTTTATTCTGATTCTCCAAAAGCTCCACATTGGTCAGTTTCACCGGCACATTGCTGAAAGTTTTGGTATCTTTGGGATTGTCGCTCTGTACTACCAGAAACCATAGCACAAAAGCAAGCACAAGGGATGCCAGCTTTAATCCCCAATTGTGCAACAATTTTTTTCTCATTTTTTAGCCCGGCTCCTTCCCTTCCGTTTATGCCTGCCCTTTGCAGCCTCTTCCGCATCACCGTTTAGTATCTTTTCCATATGTGCCTTTAAAGCATCCGCATCCAGATTGCGGTAAAGTTCACCCTCATATGCCACACTGATTTTTCCGTTTTCCTCTGACACAATCACTGTCAGAGAATCTGTTACTTCTGAGATTCCTACTCCGGCCCGATGCCTTGTCCCCAGATTTTTACTGAGTCCCAAATTATCCGAAAGCGGAAGATAACAAGTAGCGGACACCACTCTGTTCCCCCGAATTATGACAGCACCGTCATGTAATGGGGTATTATGTTCAAAGATATTAATCAAAAGCTGGCTGCTGACAATGCCATCCACATCAATCCCTGTTCTTTCATAGTCCTTTAAGGATATCTTTTGTTCAATCACTATCAGTGCGCCTGTTTTTGCTCTTCCCATCTCCACGGCCGCCTTGACAATCTCGCCGATGGTCTTTTCCGAGAAAAGTTCCTCCCGGTGAGTCGTATCAAAAGGTATCACCGAGGCCAGCAGATTCTTTTTACCCAATTCCTCCAATGCCTTTCGCAGCTCCGGCTGAATAATCACAATCAATGCCATCACGGCAAAACTCAAAACATTTTTGGCTATCCAGAGAATAGTGTTCATCTGGAAAAAGCTGGCTATCAGCAAAAAAATGCAGATAACAATAAGACCCTTTAACAGAGCCCATGCCCGGGTATTCTTCATCCACCCCAGAATATAATACAGCAAAATGGCAATGATAAAAATTTCTACAACATCTCCAAAATCCATCGTTGGCACATAAATGCTGAAATTATTCAAATAATCCCTTATTCTGTCGGCCCACTGCAGCATACCGCCTCAATCCTTACCTCCTGCTTAAAATATTTCTTCATAATCATCGTCGTCTGCTGATTCCGTCATATTATTGCTATTAATGGTAACGCTTCTGCTTCCGTTTCGACCAGCGCTTCTAAGCTCCTGCTGTTCCCTTGTTCTATACTGTGTCCGCGAAGAATTTGTGTGGGTTCCGGCTCTCTCAGTTGTTACGCTTCTGCCTTCCCGACTGCCTGATGATCGCTGTGTATTAATCTTCTTCACTGTATTGGTCTGTGCCGTCACGGTCATCTTCGGTACGGCTTTCACATAATAATAATATTCATCATCCTCAAACTGCACCTTCTCTGTTCGGCTGTAATCCACGCAAAACCGGAAAAATTCTACTGCCTTGCCCGCCAAAATTGCTACAATTGCGCCAAGTATGGCATTGACAATGGATATATTGATATCATACAGCAAATCCCCCACCAGAAGAATAACCAATTCGACCATGGCTCCTGCTATCATGGCTATGGTCCATGAATAGTCTATAGACATCCTGCGAATCAAATACACTACAATAACAGTAATCACAAAAGCCGCTGCCATAACCATCATCTGCTTGTTTGCCAAAACACCGTTAATCATCAGACGAATCTTAGCCACCGCTTCCTCCGCACCCATGGTATGGATCGTATTAGCATTGCTGGTTACTGCAAAAAGCAGAAAATAAACCACCACCCCGCATCCCACTGACACGGCAGATGCCGGACCTCCGATAAGTCCCATCACCACAGGCATCACATAAGGAATCTTAAACACAAACAACAGCGGAGTCAGCACCACCACCAGAGAATCCTTGGGGCTGAAACGGAAAAACAAAAGAAACATCAGCATATAAATACATAAACCCACCGCAGCCACTTCCATGGAAAGGGCATACATATGCAGAACGGTGAAAATTGCCGCCAAAAAAATGATTGCACTGACCGGCAAAAAAGAACACATTAATGCCACCACCAGCACAATGGCGATATTATCCAGCCTTGTCATATATTTCATTTGAGCATTGATAGTGCCAAACACAACAAATGCCAATAAAAATTTGATGACAGGCAGAATAAACACCTCATTTCTGCTGTAAATATATTTTAATTTTTCCCTTAATTCTAATAAAGTAGTCATTCTATCCTCCATGCTTCCATAAGAAGCATTACGTTATTCATCATACAATGAGCTTAATTTCTTGAGATTATGAGAATAACGCTTCAGGCTTTTTTTTGCTTTTGCATAGCGGTAAGAGCAGATTACATAAGCAATGCCGCCATACCCAACTACTGCAACTGCGTAATAGATTAAAACATTTCTGGCAAAGGCAAGCAAATCCATTTTATAAATATCCTGCATAAAGACCTCAAAATCATAAAAGATAAATAAGGCAAATCCAACAGCAAAGGCAATAGTTGCACTGATTACCGCTTTTATCACCTGAATGGCAATATAATCGCTTCTAAAATATTTGCCGATGGACATATTCTTTTTGCCTTCCTTCGCCTCATAAGCCGCCATTTTTGTCATTAAGATGATGCGTTCTTCATTTAACATCCTAATCCCTCCTAGTCAGATGCCCTAAGAACAGGCATCAGGTCAAAAACCTCATCTTTGGATTGTCCTTTTGTCTTTTCAGCGACTCTTCAGGTTTTTGAGGACGATTAGCTGCCAACACGCTGTTAAAGCCATTAGCTAAAGCATTCTTACATTTATCGCAATATCTTCCGGAGCGGATGGAAGCACCACAACCTTCACAGTTCAAGAAAAGCGGCGAATCCTCCGTCACTTCCAGACGTTCGTCTCTCAGCCACTGTCTGATTTGATTAGGCTCTACATCACAAGCCTCAGCTATCTCATGAATATGAACTCCGGGATTGGCACGAACAAATTCCTTCACCTCCTGAAATTTCTCCTCCATCTTTTCCCGGCAGGCCGGACACATAAAAGCTCCGCCCACATAGTTAAAAAGCCTTCCACAACCCCTACAGTTTTTTACATTCATAGTCTACCTCATTTCTATGCAAGACTGCATGATAAGATTACATTAACAGGTTCTCTCAGATGCCGCTGCCACAGGCAAGCGTGATAAAATAGACTTGGCTGATTCCCACAGCCTGCAAAGCGTATGCAGCCTCGTCTATGGTGCTCCCCGTGGTGTATATGTCATCTATTATTATAATCGTATTTAATTTTACATCATTTTGCGCCATTTTAAAAGCCCTTTTCAAATTATTTTGTCTTTCTTCCAAATTTTGTCTCTTTAAGGGCATGGTATTTTTGACTCGAAGCAACAGCTTATCATATACCGGAACCCCCGAACAGGCCCCAAGCTGCTTTGCCAACAGCGCTGCTTGATTATAGCCTCTCTTCTGCAGGCGCTTTTTGTGTAAAGGAATGGGAATCAGGGCATCCGGCTTTACCTGCCTGATAAATTCCTCCAGCATCCTGCCCATTTCCTCCCCGAAATATTCCGCATATTCCTGACGCTTTCCATATTTTAGTCTGTAAATAGAAAGCGCAACACTATCATACTCATACAAGGCTCTTCCCCTGATATAACGGTGTTCCCTTCGTCTGCAGTCCCCGCAGTATTCCTCCTCCTGATACAGCTTCTTTCCGCATTTCATACACCATGGTTCTTGAATCCTTCTCAGCTTCGGAACACATGTTTTGCAGATTTTTTCTCCAAAAGGCCGCACGATTCCGTCACATACCGGGCATCTCCTTGGAAATAACAACTGTAAGATACATTCCCACCAAACTCTCCACTTTTTACGAATTTAGACATCTCCTCCCTTCCTCACAAATCCTTTCCGACAATGCGGTAAAACGCCTGTTCTCACTGATATTGTCTATCATTCCCCGAACAACCGCACTGCTGCCCAGAATGGTAACACAGCTTTTTGCCCGGGTAATTCCCGTATATAAAAGATTTCTGTTAAACAACAGCTTAGGTCCTCCCAAAAGCGGCATAATCACTGCCGGATATTCACTCCCCTGAGATTTATGGATGGTAATCGCATAAGCAAGCTCCAACTCCTCCAACAGTGAAAAGGGATAGGTTACCCGTCTGTGTTCATCAAATTCCACCACCAGAGATGCCGCTGTCTCGTCAATCTCGCAGATGCGCCCCATATCTCCGTTAAACACGCCCACACCCTTGTCTATGGGAATGCCATACTGACTGACCACCTCCCATTCCAGCTGATAATTATTTTTGACCTGCATGACCTTATCACCTTCCCGATAGATAAGGTCACCTCTGGTGTACTCCTTTTTGCCTGAACCGGAAGGATTCAAATAGTTTTGCAAAATGCCGTTCAAAGTCTCGCAGCCCAAACTTCCCTTCCGCATGGGAGTCAATACCTGTATGTCAAAAGGAGTCGCCTTCACATATCCGGGAAGTTTGTCCTGTATCAGCTGAATCATATGTTTATAAATGACATTAACGTCACTTCTTTCCAATAAAAAGAAATCCATAGATTTATTGTCCAAGGCAATCTGCTCACCTCGGTTTATTCTGTGGGCATTGACAACAATGTCACTTTTTTCAGCCTGCCTGAATATTTTTTGCAGTACCACTCTGGGAAACTGACCGCTGTCCAGCAAATCCCGCAATACTTGTCCGGGTCCCACGCTGGGCAGCTGATTCACATCCCCTACCAAAATCAGCCGGGTGCCGGGTATCATAGCCCGCAGCAAAGCTTGAAACAGCTGAATATCCACCATGGACATCTCATCAATAATAACAACATCCGCTTCCAGCGGGTTCTCCTCATTGCGTTCAAACTTTACTTTTTTTGTAGTTTCATCCGAAAGCGCACTGTTTAACTCCAACAGCCGGTGTATGGTCTTTGCCTCATATCCGGTGGCCTCCGTCATACGCTTTGCCGCCCGTCCGGTAGGCGCTGCCAGATAAATGTCAAGTCCTTCCGCTTCAAAATAGCGGATAATCATATTGATGGTAGTAGTCTTTCCGGTTCCCGGTCCTCCTGAAAGCAGAAAAAGTCCATTGTGTACACACTCAAGCACTGCCTGTATCTGCAGTTCATCCAGCTCCATCTGCAGACTTTCCGCCATTTTCTCCAATCGTCTGCGCACTGCGTCATCCTGTGAAGGAAGCCCCTCCCCATCCATGCGCAAATTTAACTCACAAAGCATATGGGCACAATTTAACTCTGCATAATAATATGAGGAAGCAAAGACGCAATCACCTTTGATGACAAGCTTTTTATCCATCATGAGATTATCCACCTGAGGTCTGACAGCCTCTCCCTGCAGTTGAAGCAATGCCTGTGCACGCTCCATCAAAAGCGCCATGGGCAGATAACAGTGCCCCTCTCCTGATGCCTGTAGTAAAGTGTATAAAATTCCGCTTCGGATGCGGTAATCGGAATCGGTATGAATCCCCACTCTGGCGGCAATCTCGTCCGCCATTTTGAATCCCACTCCATGAATATCCTCCGCCAAGCGATATGGATTCTCCCTCATAATGCCATATAAATCCATGCCGTAAGCATCATATATCTTTATCGCCAGATTGTTGGAGATACCATACTGCTGCAGATAAACCAGCGCCTCTTGCAAATCCTTTTTCTCTTCCATCTGAACCGCAATCTCTCTGGCTTTCCTCTCGCTGATACCCTTGACTTCTGCAAGTCTCTCTGGCTCCTCCTCTATGATGCGGAAGGTATCATCCCCGAATTTTTTCACAATACGGGCTGCCAGAGCTGCACCCACTCCCTTGACTGCACCAGAACCGAGATATCGCTCCATACTTGCACTGTCCTTGGGTGCCACCACATGATATTGCACAATCTTGAACTGCGAGCCGTACACCGGATGCTCAATATAATCTCCCTGCGCCTCTATATCCTGACCCTGACCAAGACCCTTGCACATACCAACGCAAGTAACTTCCCTGCCTTCTGACATCAGATTCATAACGGTATAGCCGTTCTCAGGGTTTTGAAAAATAATATGTTCTACATATCCGCTTATTGTCTCCATATGATCACCCGGAAAATATATTTGATACAGATTTTGCCTGCTCTGCGCAACAGAAAGTACAGAATAAACACAAGACATCCTGTGATATTGAGAAAATAGCTGCAGACAGCGGACATTTATCATGATTCACAGCCTGCAACTATCATAATTTATATATTTAGAATATCAGCTACAAAAGTGTTAAGATTTTGAAACGCTCGAAACCTGAGCTGCGCCCGCTTCCACTGCCGCCTGCCTGTTTCTCAGTTCTTCTGCTGTAATACTCTTTTCATCAAGACCATAATTGCGCCTCATCTGGTCATAAAGTGTCTGCGCAAGCCCTAATCCATTCTGCTCCGTGGACTGTGCAGCCAAAGTCTGAATCATCTGATCTTTATAATAGTCCATCATACTAGAATTTGCAGAAGAACTTGTCTCTGACAAAGAAATAGTCTTTGCCATTTCCTTAAACACCTGCTCCAGAAAATATGCCTCAAACTGTTTGCAGACATCCATCAGCTCCTCATCTGTTGCCTTGGCATAATCCGTGCCAAGCTGATTCTCCAGCTTGGATGCGCTGGCATTGGAAGCTGTCTTATAAATATCGCTGTATGAAGCATTCATGCTGCCAATATCCATCTATGCTTTTCTCCTTTTACGGTTTTAACGTCTCAAATTGTTTGCCTGCTGCAACATTTCATCCGATGCAATAATTGCTTTGGAATTCAACTCATAAGCACGCTGCGTCACAATCATATTCACCATTTCATCTGCTACCTGTACGCCGGAACCCTCCAGATAACCTTGGATAACCCGTGTTTTTTCTACATTATTGTTGGTAGCTTCATTAAGCGCCGGTCCGCTTGCTGCGGTCTGGCGATATCGGCTGTCACTGAGCCTCTCCAATCCGTTGGGATTATTAAACTGATATACTCCGATGGTAATGCCAATGGGCTGAGGATTATTATTGGCATCCTCATAGCACAGGCTGCCGTCAGCGGTCACCGAAATCTTGCTGGGAGTATATTCCTGCCCCAGAATAATGGGACGTCCATTGCTGTCCAGCACAGGCCAACCTTCAGAAGTAGCCAGCATATTGCCGCCATTGGCCGCAATGGTAAATTTAAAGTTACCGTTTCTGGTATAATAGGTGCCGCCGTCACCTCCCCTGATAGCAAAAAATCCTTTTCCGTCAAGGGCAAATGCTGTATCGCTCTCCGATGCCAGCATGGGACCGGTTCTAAAGACGGAAGAAATAGAAGCATTGCGGACACCAAGTCCCACCTGCGCACCACTAGGCTTATTTTCTCCGTTTGCGGAAGTGGTTCTGGTCTGTATTGTTTGATACAGCAGACTCTTAAACTCATTTACCTGAGTTTTATAACCTGTAGTATTTACATTTGACAAATTGTTGGCAATGGTATCCAGATTGACCTGTTGTGCAATCATTCCTGTAGCTGCCGTCCATAAACTCCGTACCATATGTATCCCTCCTGAAACTCTTTATGTCTGTCCAAAACTTCTGTTTATATTTTTGGCATTGTGCCGTAATCACTAGCCTTAGCCTATTCTGCCTAATTGGGTGGAAGCAATCTGCAGTGTATCATCGATAGTCTGAATCACTTTCTGGTTGCTCTCATACGAGCGGGTAATGGCAATCAGATTCACCATTTCCTGTACGCTCTGCACATTTGCCATCTCCAAATATCCTGAATAAATCTGTACATCAGCGGCAGTGGTTCTGGCACCTTCTATAGGTTGAAAATAAGTCTCTCCGTACCGTTCCAGATAATCATAATCTTCAAAATCCGTTACCTGAATCCGGGCAACTTCTCTTCCGTTCTGGCTGATGATTCCGTTTGTGTCAATAACAGAATCCTGCAAAGTATCTATCTGAATCCTGCGGTTCTGGGTATCCAGAACATAATCTCCCTCCTGTGTCACCAGATAACCTTCCCTGTTCAAGGTAAACTGCCCTGCGCGGGTATATTTCGTGCTGGTCTCTCCTGCTTTGTTGGTAAACTCAATAGCAAAAAAACCGTCTCCGTCCAATGCTAAATCGTAAGTATTTTCTGTAATGCGAAAAGGTCCTCCGGAATAATCCGTATAATTCTCTCCGATTTTTACACCGGGATTATTGATTCCGATACGCTGCACATTGGCAATCCCCACAGAAGCATCCTTAATTTTTACAGCCAAAACATCACTAAAACATTGGCTGGTAGATCCTTCCTTTTTGAACCCCACCGTGGTGACATTTGCCAAACTGTTAGTGGTGATGTCCATTCTGTTCTGCTCATTGATCATTCCCGTGTATGCTGCATATAAACCCTTGACCATATGTGTCTCCTATTCTTACTGTCAATTACTCTCTGTATCCTGCAATAAACTCAATATATTTACCTGTGCCTACAGCTACGGCCGTCATGGGGTCTTCCGCCGTCATGGTGTTGATTCCGGTTTTAGCGGAAATCAAGTCTTCCAATCCCCGGAGTAAACTTCCTCCTCCTGTGAGGACGATGCCCCTCTCTGCAATATCCGCTGCCAGCTCCGGCGGAGTCTTCTCCAAAACGCTGTGAATCGTTTCAACAATCTGTGCCGTAGTCTCCCGAAGCGCCTCTTCCGTCTCCTCGGAAGACACCTTTACGGTCTTGGGCAGACCTGTTACCAGATTACGGCCTCTTACATCCATGTAATCCACTTCCGGTCTCTTATATGCACAGCCAATCTTAATCTTTAAGTCCTCTGCCGTGCGTTCACCGATTAAAAGATTATGTTTCTTACGCATATATCTCACGATTGCTTCATCAAAATCGTCTCCTGCAATCTTGATGGAAGCGCTGACTACAGTACCTCCCAGAGAAATTACCGCAATATCCGAGGTACCGCCGCCGATATCCACAATCATATTGCCGCAGGGCTTGGAAATATCAATACCTGCACCTATAGCCGCTGCAATGGGCTCCTCTATAATGGAAACTTCACGAGCGCCTGCCTGATAAGTTGCATCCTCAACTGCCTTTTTTTCCACCTCAGTAACGCCGCTGGGAACACAGACCGCAATGCGGGGCTTTCTGAAACTTCTCCTGCCTAAAGCTTTCTGAATAAAATATTTCATCATTCGCTCAGTAACACGATAATCCGAAATAACACCCTGACGCAAAGGTCTTACAGCCACAATATTTCCAGGAGTCCTTCCCAGCATCAGGCGGGCATCTTCACCAATAGCCTTAATTTTGTTAGTGTCTCTATCAAAAGCAACTACAGAGGGCTCCTTCAGCACTACGCCCTTTCCTCTGATGTAAACAAGAATACTTGCCGTTCCCAAATCGATTCCGATATCTGTACCCTGCATAACTTCCATACCCCTTTCTAATGGTATCTATCCTATTTAATCATTACCTATAGCACTCATCTCTAGTCATACATGGTATATTATAACTGATATTTTACCATTTTCATAGGGGGTTTCTAAAAATTAATAAAATTTTATATTTAAAGTCTATAATAGGCATCGGATAAATATCTTCAAAACTTTAGGGCAAAATCTATTTTTCCAACATTTTCTTTATATAATATCCGGTGTAAGACTTTTTGTTTTTGGCAACCTCCTCAGGAGTCCCCTTTGCAATAACGGTGCCGCCCCGGTCTCCGCCTTCGGGTCCGATGTCAATAATATAATCCGCCGTCTTAATCACATCCAGATTATGTTCGATGACTATCACCGTATTGCCGTTGTCCGCCAGACGATGCAAGATTTCCACCAATTTATGCACATCTGCAAAATGTAATCCTGTGGTGGGTTCATCCAGAATATAAATCGTCTTACCGGTGCTGCGGCGGCTTAATTCTGTTGCCAATTTGATGCGCTGCGCCTCTCCCCCGGACAGGGTGGTAGAAGGCTGTCCCAGCTTCACATAAGACAATCCCACATCATATAGCGTCTGAATCTTATTTCGGATAGAAGGCACATTCTCAAAAAAAGGCAATGCCTCCTCCACCGTCATATCCAGCACGTCAAAAATGCTCTTTCCTTTATACTTCACATCAAGCGTTTCTCTGTTATACCGTTTTCCTCCGCAGACCTCACAGGGCACATACACATCCGGCAGGAAATGCATTTCTATCTTAATAATTCCGTCGCCGCTGCAGGTTTCACAACGGCCGCCCTTCACATTAAAGCTGAATCTCCCTTTGCTATATCCTCTGGCCTTTGCATCAGCGGTAGAAGCAAACAAATCCCGTATCTGGTCAAACACTCCTGTATATGTGGCAGGATTGGAGCGGGGTGTCCTGCCGATGGGGGATTGGTCGATATCAATCACCTTGTCCAACTGCTCCATACCCTGAATATCCTTATGTTTTCCGGGAATGCACCTTGCCCTGTTTAACTCTCTTGAAAGACGCTTATTTAAAATTTCATTTACTAAAGAACTCTTGCCTGAGCCGGAAACTCCCGTCACGCAGGTCATGACTCCCAAAGGAAACTCCACATCGATATTTTTTAAATTATTTTCCTGTGCACCGATTACCTTAAGCCATCCCAAGGGCTTCCTGCGTTTTTTCGGCACCGGAATCTTTTTCGCCCCACTCAGATACTGTCCTGTGACGGAATCTGGCACAGCCATAATTTCCTCTGCCGTACCGCATGCCACCACTTCACCGCCGTGGGAACCTGCACCGGGACCGATATCCACAATATAATCCGCCGCAAACATGGTATCTTCATCATGCTCCACCACCACCAGCGTATTTCCCAAATCCCTGAGGTTTTTCAGAGTATTAAGAAGCTTGTCATTATCCCTCTGATGCAGACCGATGCTGGGTTCATCCAGAATATAACAAACCCCCACTAATCCGGAGCCGATCTGGGTTGCAAGACGAATTCTCTGAGCCTCTCCTCCTGACAAAGTTGCCGTCCCCCTTGCCAAAGACAGATACTCCAATCCCACATCCACCAGAAAACTTACCCTTGCACGGATTTCCTTCAAAATCTGCCGTCCTATTAGCAGCTGTTGCTCAGAAAGCACCATATTTTGCAGAAATTCTTGCAATTCCAAAATAGATGAGGAAGTAATTTCGTAAATATTTTTATCACATACCGTCACTGCCAGAGAATCCTTTTTCAGACGCATGCCTTTACATTCCTTGCAGGGGGTAATGCGCATAAAAGTCTCGTACTCCTGCTTCATGGTATCGGAAAATGTTTCTTTATACCGGCGCTCCACATTGCGGATTAAGCCCTCAAAAGCTACAGGATAAACGCCGCTGCCCCTCTGACCGGTATAATGTACCTTCACTTCTTTTCCGTCGGTTCCGTGGAGGAGAATATTCTGAATTTTTTCCGGATATTCCTCAAAAGGAGTATCCAGATCAAAATGATACTCTTTGCAAAGCGCCTGCAAGATGGCATTGGTAAAGCTGTTTTTTTCCGTGCAGGACTGCCAGCCCATCACAACGATGGCTCCCTGATTGATACTTAACTTTCTGTCAGGAATCATCAGATCCGGCTCAAACTCCATCCTATAGCCAAGCCCCAGACATTCCGGACAGGCGCCAAAGGGATTGTTAAAGGAAAAACTTCTGGGCTCAACTTCACTGATACTGATATTGCAATCAGGGCAGGAGAAACTCTGGCTGAAATTCAAAGGCTCTCCGTCTATAATATCCACCGTCAAGAGCCCCTCTGTCAGACCCAGCACATTTTCTATGGAATCCGTCAGACGTCTCTCAATGCCGGGCTTTACCACCAGACGATCCACTACGATTTCAATATTATGTTTTAAATTCTTGTCCAGCTTGATTTCCTCAGTAAGTTCATACAGACTGCCGTCAATGCGGACCCTCACATAACCACTTCTCTTGGCGCGGTCCAGCACCTTGGCATGTTCTCCCTTACGCCCCCGCACTACGGGCGCCATCAGCTGAATCCGGGTTCCCTCCTCAAGCGCCATCACCCTGTCCACCATCTGATCCACGCTCTGCTTAGCAATCACTCTGCCGCACTTGGGACAATGAGGAATCCCGATTCTGGCATAAAGCAACCTGAAATAATCATAGATTTCCGTCACCGTGCCCACCGTGGAACGAGGATTGCGGTTGGTGGATTTCTGGTCAATGGAAATCGCCGGAGACAATCCGTCGATGCGCTCCACGTTAGGCTTCTCCATCTGCCCCAGAAACTGACGGGCATAAGAAGACAAGGACTCCATATACCGGCGTTGCCCCTCTGCATAAATCGTATCAAATGCCAGAGATGATTTGCCAGAACCTGACATCCCTGTCAGAACAACAAATTCATTTCTGGGAATATCCACATCTATATTCTTTAAATTGTGCTCTCTGGCGCCCCTGATTTTAATACATTCCTTTGACGATAATTTCCCCAGAGTCCTTTCCTTTGGATGCATCTTTTTCGCTTTTTCCATATCGTAGTTTATCTCCTTTATTTCTCCAGCTCATTCAGCTTCTGCTTCAATTCTCTCATTTTATCCCTTAACTCTGCCGCAGCTTCAAAGTTCAAATCCGCCGCAGCACGCTGCATCTTCTTCTGAACCTCGGCGATTAACTTCTCCAATTCCTTGCGGTTCATGGATTCAGGATCCTTCTCAAACTGCATCTCCTCCTTGGCAATCACTTTGGAAATGCTGATTAAGTCACGAACCGCCTTCTTGATAGTCTGAGGAGTAATGCCATGCTCCTCATTATATTTCATTTGAATCTCACGGCGGCGTTTCGTCTCGTCAATGGCTACCCTCATGGAATCCGTAATCATGTCCGCATACATGATGACATGGCCTTCCGCATTTCTAGCTGCGCGGCCAATAGTTTGTATCAAAGAAGTTTCGCTTCTTAAGAATCCCTCCTTGTCCGCATCCAAAATAGCCACCAGAGAAATCTCCGGAATATCAAGGCCTTCACGCAGCAGGTTAATCCCCACCAGCACATCAAAGACATCCAGACGCATATCGCGGATAATCTCCGCACGCTCCAGCGTATCAATATCCGAATGGAGATATTTTACCCGGATTCCCACATCCTTCATGTAATCTGTCAAATCCTCTGCCATGCGTTTAGTCAGGGTGGTGACCAGAATTTTATTATGCTTTTCCACCTCCCTGTTTACTTCGCCAATCAAATCGTCAATCTGCCCCTCCACCGGGCGGACATCCACCTGAGGATCCAATAACCCCGTTGGGCGGATAATTTGTTCCGTGCGAAAGAGCTCATGCTCCTCTTCATAAACCGAAGGCGTGGCGGACACAAAAAGCATCTGGTCGATATGTGCCTCAAATTCCTCAAAATTCAGCGGCCTGTTGTCCAGAGCCGAAGGCAGGCGAAAACCATAATCCACCAACGTGGTCTTGCGGGAGCGGTCACCCGCATACATTCCCCGAATCTGAGGGATGGTCATATGGGACTCATCAATAATAATCAGATAGTCATCCGTAAAAAAGTCCATCAATGTCATGGGCGGCGCTCCGGGAGGCATGGCATTCAAATGTCTGGAATAATTCTCAATACCGGTACAAAATCCCGTCTCCCGCAGCATCTCAATATCAAAGTTCGTGCGCTCCGCAATGCGCTGCGCCTCCAATAATTTATCTTCTCCCTTGAAATAGCGCACCCGCTCTTCCAATTCCTTTTCTATATTATCACAAGCCGCCTTAATTTTATCTTGAGAAACCACATAATGGGATGCAGGAAAAATGGCAATATGATTCAGCACGGCATGAACCTGTCCTGTCAACGGTTCCACCTCCGCAATACGGTCAATCTCATCCCCAAAAAACTCAATGCGGATTACATAATCACCGCCCTGAGCCGGATACACCTCAACCACATCTCCTCTCACCCGAAAGGTTCCCCGCTTAAAATCCATCTCATTCCTGTCATATTGAATATCTATCAATTCCCGCAATACCTGATCCCTGTCCTTCGTCATACCGGGGCGCAGGGACACCACCAAATCCTTGTACTCATCAGGACTTCCCAAGCCGTAAATGCAGGACACGCTGGCAACCACCACCACATCCCGCCTCTCCGTCAAAGACGCCGTGGCAGAAAGTCTCAGCTTGTCAATTTCATCATTGATGGAGGAATCCTTTGCAATATAAGTGTCCGAAGACGGTACATACGCCTCCGGCTGATAATAATCATAATAGGACACAAAATACTCCACCGCATTTTCCGGAAAAAATTCCTTAAATTCACCATAAAGCTGCCCCGCAAGAGTTTTATTGTGGGCAATGACTAAAGTGGGCTTGTTCAGCGCCGCAATAATGTTTGCCATGGTAAAGGTCTTGCCGGAACCGGTGACGCCCAACAAAGTCTGAAATTGATTGCCCTCTTGAAAACCTTTTACAAGGGCCTCTATAGCCTGCGGCTGGTCGCCCGTGGGCTGATATTCCGAATGTAACACAAAATGATCCATAAATCCCTCTCCGCGCATAATCGAAAGTATGTTCTATTTCCTTTGTTTAGTATACCACAAAAATTTAAAATGTATAGGGGGAAATTTGCCCATCCTTAGATTTCATATAAATATTCAACACAATAATCAACAGCAAATCAATCATAACCACCACTACAACGGAGCTCATACCGTAGGCTATACCCATGCTCTCTGCAATTCTTCCTATAATCATCGGCATCAGGATGGAACCGAAACTTGCTATGGTCAAAATAAAACTCCATGCCATGGAATATTTCTGAATCAGGCCCCCACAAAATGACACTGTTGTCGGATATATTCCTGCCATGCTGTAGCCGAATCCCATGATTCCTATGACGATTAGCGTCGTACTTTTGGCGAACAGCAGCCAGAAGAAAAAGAATACAAAGCCGATTCCCATAATGAGCAGCAATCTTTCTTTTCGGACTTTCTCTGATAGTTTTGCAACTGTCAGCCGGCCTGCCAGCATCATAATCCACTGTATGCTCGCCATAAGCTGGGACAAGGCCGCACTTAATAATCCTGTATCCTCAAAATAGGTAATCAGCCATCCAATCACTCCCTGTTCGGCGCAAAGATAAAAAAACAAAGTAAGGGTGCACAGATAAAATAAAGGCTCTCTAAAAAAACCAAAGTTGACAGCAGTGGAGACCGTTTCTTTTTCAGATACCGCTTTCTTCTCCACCACTGCACCTTTAGAACCTTCGCCGGCAGGAATCATAAAGTATAAAATCCAGCTCAAGATTCCCATTGCAATCATAAAATAGCATGCATACACCCATCTGCCCGCATTTGCCCGGGTCAGCAGCGTAAGAAAAACAGGAAAGGCAAACGCGCCTATGGAGAACATGGCATGCAGTGCATTTAAAAATCCTGCCTTCCCCGGTGCCAGACTGTTCACCGTGTAATTGCCAAAATTGCTGGACGCTCCCCTTGCCAGCCCTGTCATCAGAAAAGCAATCACAAGTATGATATTGTTGTTTCCAAAAACAATCATCACATAAGACAAAGCATAGCAGGCATTAAACAGCAGAATGCTCTTTTTCCTGCCCAAAAACACGGATAAGGTTCCCGATGCAAAACTTGAAAACAGATTTCCCACAGAATGCAGACTCACCAGCATTCCGGCAAAGGCATAATTCAGTCCCTTCGTTTCCCGTATAAAAGGTAACAGCGATCCGATAGACAGCGCCAGAACACCATTCAACATAAAGGCAAGATAAGTAAAACATAATTGCTTTTTTTCATCCGCAGTTTTTAGATAACTCATTTTAATCATGTGCCCCCTCTTTCAAGGTATCCTCTGTTATTCATTCCGCAACTTAAATATGCTAATAGTTGCTATTATTTTATCTTAATTAGATTAGTATATCAATATTTTTTGTAAGGGCCATTATCTTGCAACGGATTTTTTAGTATGCTAGAATAGAATTACAAAAAATCGTACAGGCGGGAGCAGTCATGGAAAAATATATTTTCAAAAAATCAAAAGGCAAATACATCTGGCAGAGTTCTGAGTTAAAATTAGTGTTCAGCGGCATGACTTTTCAGGCTCATGATGATTATGGGTATGTAAGTTCCACAGAAGATTTTTTGTATTTGTATTATACTGTTGAAATTTATGTTCTGCATCGTGACTATGATAAAAACGGAAAGACTACCCGTCATTGGAAATTGGTCACGGCAAAACGCACCTATGATTTTCCTTCTATTACCATACTTCAGCAGATACTTCAGCAATATGTGAATGATGAAATTCCTGAGGAAGACTGCGGCGTGATTCATTACTACGATGACGGCGAAATCCGGGAAGACCGAATCGGTTATGTGTACTCTATGGATACGGACAGTTGGTTTTGTGAAGACTATTATCAAGTGGAACGACTCATCATTAAAGAACATGACAAAGAGATAGGAAGAGAATATTCTCTCTACGCGGGAAGTTCCATTGATTTTCATGGTGGAAGTCCTTCCATTGGTGTGAAAGCAACCATTTCCGAAAGCGGAATTCGGTGTCTCTTAACATGCGTTACCGAATTTTTAAATGATGGAATTGACGAGCATAATAAGGCAATCAGGGAATTCCTTTCCGATGAAACCTATTCTGTTGATACAGCAGGCAGAATTGTAAAAACAGAAAATGGCAAAGTGACGGAAATGTTTCTGAAAAACGATATTGTAGACAGTATTTATGTTTATTGTGGCGATTTGAATTCAGATAGTTTTTATTCTGATACTTATCACCATGTAAAAATTTCTGACATAACGGAAAACGGATTTACCATTACCGGCGGATATTGCGAGCGTCTTAGTAAAGATTACAATGAAGAGGATGTGGAAAACAGAAAACTTTTTGTTTCCTGCAAAAACATTTTCCATATCTTTTCGGATATCACAGAACAAGTTCTGGCATTAGACGAGCAGGGAATTGCTGACGAATTCAGAACCGTTTTAACCCAAGAGGAGCTTGCGGAAATAAAAAACAGTGATGTGGAAGAAATGTATCAAAAGTGGTATGAGGTCATTGTTGACCGCTATATTATTTTCAGAGACGAACATCCCTTCCGAAAAATCAAGAAGGATGACCGGAAGAATGCAATGGAAGCTGTGAGGACTGTCATTAAAATATTGAAAGCATAACTTTATCCATAAATTCCTCCGGGCTTCTTACTTCCGCCGCAGTTCTCAGCCATTGTTCCAGAACATTGACATCTCTCTCTTCCATAATCCTTTTCCGCAATTCTTCCGGAAAAGGTTTAGAGGTTACTAAGGTTTCTAATAGCAGCAAGACAGACTCTATTTTTCCTTGTATAATTCCTTGTATTATTCCATCTTCATAGGCATCTTCCTTCCATGCCTGCTTCACTGCCTCTTCATCATATTCATATATGCTCATCTTCTTTACCTCGGCTTTGTTCTGCAGCAGAAATTCTTTCAATATATCCTGCTGGATGCTCTCTTCCACGGCTTTCTCCACCGCTTCTTCGATTGTCATGTCCTTCGCGTAACTGCGGACTTTCGTTACATACTGCATATACTCTTTTAAGGTTCGACACTGTTCCTTCAGGTCTTCGTTATAGCCCCCATTGATATTTAAGACTTTTACCCGCAGCTCCAATTCCGGCATCTCTTCCTCTGTTAGAAACGCATCTGACAGCCTTAACTCCTGCCGTTCCGGACAGGACGCCGTACCGTTATAGAACACAATGAAATGGGGCGCCGGTATCTGTACCAGCCTGTCCCTGTAAAGTTCTTTGGATGCCGCCAGCTTTTCATATTCTGCAGATACATACTGTAAAAATCTGAGGGGCATGTTGGGGTTGATGGTTGACTGATGTTCAAACAGGTAGAGATTTAAGTCAATGAGAAATGCAAGGTCATTTTTCATTCCCAGATAGACCGCATTTTCCAATGTGACAATCTCCAGCTCCTCCGGGTTCGTATAATTTCTCCCGCTGACTGCGTTATACAGTCCCAGCAGGCGCTCCCTGTCCTTAAACAGCATGCGGAACACCGTATCCTTGTAGTTTCTGTTGACCTGATTTGCTCCGGTTGTCTTCTTTTTCTTCATGTTTCCTCCTTCCGGAATCTCCAGAAGAAGGAGCGGCCGACCATTCGCCGCTTGCCGGCTTTCTCTGTAAAACCGTTGACCCTCTCTGCTTCTTCCGAAATTCCATGCAGTTTTATTGGTTGAATAAAAGCACAGATTTCAAATGAAGTCAGATAGGGATGGACTCCCAAAGAATATGGCTCTGCCATAAGAGTTCAAAAGAATATATGCTTTTATGATTAGTTTAACAGAGCAAGCAAAATTTTGCAAGTGCTAAAATTTTAAAAACCAATATAGCGTAAAGCAATTTTTATTAAAAATTGACATTTCCTTATGTCTGCACTATAATGTATATTACATTCGTAAGATTTAAGGGAGATTCACAGATGAAGGCATTACCACAAATTTCAGAAGCAGAATTTGAAGTGATGAAAGTCGTATGGCAACATGCACCAATCAGCACCAATGAGATAACAGATAAATTAACTCAGACCACCAAATGGAGTCCCAAAACGATACAGACTTTAATTAAACGCCTTGTAACAAAAGGGGCTCTTACATATGAAAAACAAAGCAGAGTTTTTGTTTATACACCTTTGATTGAAGAAAAAGAATATATCGGTCGTGAAAGTCATTTTTTTCTTGAACGCTATTATAATGGAGATATTATAGCCATGCTTTCTGCCTATATAAAAGATGACAAGCTCTCCGAATCGGAAATAGATGCTTTGCGTTCGCTTCTCTCAAAGGGCCGGAGAAATTAACATGGAAGATTTTGGAATACGTTTTTTCTTATGTAACATTTTAATTTGTGTTATAATATGTATATTTTTTATAGCAAAACGGGTATTTAAAAATTATTTAACCAACCGTATGCAGTTCAATTTATGGTTTCTGCTGCTTGGACTTTTTTCTGTTCCATTTATTCCCTTTCGTCTGATTGGATTTTCGCAGTTTTTCTCATGGCTTGATACAGCAAGAAACACTGCATCATCAAATATAAAAAATATTACGGGAACTGCAAGCATAAATATGTCTGGCACTATAAAACAAATAGACGACTTTGCACTGTCTGTCAGCCGCAAAACTCCTTTCATTGTGGTTCTTATCATGTGTGGGATATGGATGATTGGCATAATCGCAATGCTTTTATTAATCATAAAATCCATCTGCCGCTTAAATGCATTAAAAAAATCTGCGCTGCCTTTACAAAACAGCACTGTCCGCATATTATACCAAAACTGTTTAAGCGAGCTTCAAATTAAAAGAAACATTCCCGTTTACAGCACTGCTTTTTTAAAATCTCCCATCATTGCAGGACTCTTCAGACCATGTATTTATCTGCCGATCCACCTGATATCGGATTTTTATGATAATGCCGAAGAGCATAAAGGGATACCTGAAGGGTGTTTCAATACTACAGATATGCGGTATATTCTGTTACATGAATTACAGCATTACAGACACAAAGATGTCATTGCAAACTGCCTTATGAACCTTATTGGCGTACTATATTGGTTCAATCCGCTGGTTTGGTATGCTCTGAAAGAGATGCAGGGTGACATGGAGGTTGCCTGTGATACTTCTGTCCTGAAACTTCTTGACGAAAGCGACTATGAAAATTATGGCAATACATTAATAAATTTTGCAGAAAAAATTTCACTTACGCTCTTCCCCTTTGCTGCCGGGATCAGCGGAACCATGAAGCAGATGAAAAAAAGGATCATCAATATTTCCTCTTATAAAAAACCTTCTGCCTGGGAAAAAATAAAGGGAGCTGCCGTTTTTGTCCTCATTGCGGTTATGCTTTTGGGACTTACCCCAATGCTGTCCACCTATGCAGCAGAGCAAAGGCATTATCAGTGGGACATATCCCCCGAAAAGATTGATCTAATCGACCTGTCTGCCTATTTTAACGGATACGAGGGAAGTTTTGTCTTATATGACCTAAAAAATGATGCATGGAGCATTTATAACATGGAGCATGCCACTTTACGGACAGCTCCAAATTCCACCTATAAAATATATGGTGCATTGTTTGGATTGGAAGCGGGCATTATCACATCCAACGATTCTTTCCTGACATGGAACGGAACCGTCTATCCCTTTGAAGCATGGAACGCTGATCAGGACTTGTATTCTGCAATGCGTTCTTCTGTCAATTGGTACTTTCAGGAAATAGACGGACAACTCGGTGCATCTGCCCTCCGTAACTACATTAAGAAAATAGGATATGGAAATGAAAATATAAGTTCTGACCTTTCCTCTTTCTGGATGCAGTCAACACTAAAAATTTCTCCGGTGGAGCAGGTTGAACTTCTAACAGACCTATACCATAATAACTTTGGCTTTACCCCGGAAAATGTAAATGCAGTGAAGGATTCCATCTGCCTTTTTTCGTCTGAAACCGAAAGTTTTTATGGAAAGACCGGAACCGGACGGATAGACGAAAATGACATAAACGGTTGGTTTATTGGCTATATAGAAACCGCTGACAACACGTACTTTTTTGCCACCAACATCCAATCCACAGAAAATGCCACAGGGAGCAAAGCATCAGAAATCTCCCTCTCCATCTTATCCAATATAGGTATATGGAAACAATAAAAATCTGATTTGCCAATATCCATAATTACTCTCTGATAATCCGGTATTGATATTCCGGTATATTTGAAATCCCATCATCCAGAATTTTGTTTCCCAAATACCGAAAACTTCCATCTTCTGCAAACTGTACTGTAAGCTCATGCGTTATCACTGCATCATCACATAAAATCATGCTGCACACTGCATCCACAGTTAAAGTGACTGTCCCATCATCGTTTTCCCTGATGTCCGTAACCTCTGGAATGGAAGTTCCAAAATAGGTAGGATCATAATTGAAACAACCTAACCTTACCCATGCATAAGTCTGTTTTTCTTCGTCAAATACCGCATAGCCTTGTATCTCCTCCGCTGTTACCGGAAGATATTTCATAATCAAACGCTCAAACTCATCTTTTGGTATCCCGTCCGGATAATCCTCTGAAGGAAACTTCTCCTGATATTTCATTGCATATAAATGTTCATACATCCCGTTATAATCCAAACTTTCCATATGATCTGCATCCCAATCAGAGCATAAAAGATTATTTCCCTGATAGGCCAACCCAAGCACACATTTTTCAGACATTTCCCTGTTTTCTTCCGTTATAGGCCTTACTCTGACCAGACAGCTCCCATCCACTATTTCAGTAACTTCCGGGTACTCCGGGACGCATAACTCATAGCAGAACCATCCTTTTTCCGTAAACTTCCATTCTTTGATCCGGGTATATGAAATATATGTTATCGCAGGCTTATCATCGTCGCTCCAGGTTGCTTTTGCAGACAAAACATACATATCCTTTCCATCATAAGAATATTTATATCTCCCAATGCCGCCGTCCGAATTTATTTCATAGACAACTGCCAAACCGCTGCTGCCCGCTATGGAAGCGTTTAAAAAATCTTCCAGCTCTTTATAGTTTTCCATATTAGCATATGCTGCTGTTAGTGTAATCGGGTATCCGGTGCTTTTCAGTTTTTCCGCCATCTGATACATGATTTCATCTGAGATGACAACATTGTATGCATTTCCTTTCTCGGCATTTTGGTACAGTTCCGATATAAGCCCCATCATTTTTTTACAATCATTTTCTGCCTCTTCTCGTTCACTGTCACTTACCGGAAGGCCGTAACCTTTTTCTGCCCGGTCTACCTCTGTACCCTCTTCTGCTATATCTTCTCTTGCTCCACCATCAGATACTGTTTCCGTTCTTTCCCTGCTGTCATTACAGGCGCAAAGTAAAGCACAGCATAACAGCATAATGATTAGCAAAATAACTCTTTTATTCATGATCACACCTCAAATCTCTGCCCTTCCGTATATCTGATACATCACCATTCTATTGCAGTGAAATCCAAATCTTCTATCAGGATATATGCATCATCTCCCCACTTTCGGCACTTCCAATTCCTTCTGCTCTATCGAATTGGACAGATACCTGAATGTCCCATCGGCAAATGGCTGTACCACAATAATATTGGTAAAAGCAAGGTCAGAATTATAATCAGCCCATACCCCATCTACAACAAGTGTAATTGTTTCATCTGAATTTTCTGCGCTGGCGGAACTGACGCTGTAATCAACAACTTCTCCAAAAGGCGGATACGGGCTTGAAAATATCATTTCATACTCATAACTGTTGCTGTCCTCATCATATCCGCACTTTTCCCGTAATTGGTCTACTGACACCGGAAAATATGTAGTCATTATCTTTTCATATATGTCCGCAGGTATTCTCCCGTTTTCTGTCTTTAAATTTTTTCCGTTATATATTCGGTATATATCTTCAAACATACAAGGCATCAGAATATCTTCTACATTATTGCTGTCCCAATCTGTTACAAGGACATTATAATTTACATAGCTTAACCCATATACATATTTAGCGGTTAATTCCCTGCATTTATCGGAAAGCGGTTTTATTCTCCAATATTGGCGCAAGCTGGAATGGACTATCAGATCTTTATACGCATAGATAAAATAACCTTTCTCTGTCAGTTTAATTTCTGCTATATCGCTGACTAAGGTATTCTTAATCTCCGGCATGCCGCCCTCCTTCCAGCCAATCCCAACATAATATGTCTGTAGCTCATTGTTTCTATGTATAAAAGTGATAGCTCCAATAAAACCATCCCGGTTTACATTAAATATAGTCACCATTGCATCGCGTTTTTCCATATATGCAGTATAAAAATCTTCGACCTTTTCATAATTTTCCATATTAGTATCTTCCGTAACACTGACATAACCTGCCCTTCCAAGAAGTGTAACAACTTCCCGGCACTGCTCCTTTGTGAATTCTTTAATATTGGAACTATAGGACGATTCGCTTATAAGTTCTATATCTTTATACACTTTCCTGACCTGCTCTGCTACAGTCAACGCAGTATTTTTTAATCCATCTTTTTCCACTTCGGTTATCAGACAATTTTCCGCTTGCGGAAGAAACCATAAAGATGATTCGGTTTTGCTTTCTTTTACACCTTCCTCCACTATTTTGTTCCTTCCGTATATTTCAAGCCATTCTTCCTCCGTCAAACGCTTGGAACGCCACCATGTATCATAATCCTCTTCTGGCAAAATCATCTGATTGGATACATATTGAAAACAGTCCTCATTTAAGGGGCGAATTACTGTTTTGTGCGAATATAACTTAGATGTATTTTCATTTGGATATACTGCATTGATTATCAGTGTAATTGTTCCATCCTGATTTTCCGTATAGCTTACTACCTCCGGATACGGAATATCCGGGTACTCAATCTCGTAAAACCCTCGTGGTCTGTATTCATAGGCGGCACACTCCGTAACATATTTTGTTTTTGAACGAAGCGTTTCCCTATCCACATTAAAATATCTCATAATAACATTTTCAAATATATTTTCTGGTATCTGATAAACTGCTCCAACTCCCAAATTCTCGTCTGCAACATAAGGAACAGGCTGACCATACAACTTTGGATAAAACCTGTCAAATATATCATAAAAGTCCAGATTTCCGTAATCTTCCTCACTCCAATTACAGAGAAATATATTATTTTTCCTATACCCAACCGTCAAGATATACTTTCTATTCAATTCTCTGCACTTTTCGTCCAATGGCAAAACCCTCAATATTGTATGCTCCGGTGTGTCGCTTAACGTCAACACAAAATTTTCATCTGAAAAACAGCTTCCCTCAAAGGTTAAATACCCTTCCTCTGTATACTGCCACACATCAGCCGGATAGCTCACTGTACTTCTATTTTGCAAATGTCCGTTTTGGTCATATTGATAATATCCCCTGACAATATTTACATTACCGTTTTCTGTTTTTAGATCAAATTTTCGAAATCCTAATCCTGTAATCACTATAATTGTCATTTGGGCATTCTCTTTTTTATCTACTGCTTTACAAAACTCCAATGTCTGCTCTGCCCTTGTCATATCAACTTGATTTCCACTGTCAATAGCCACGTAGCCATTCTCGCCAAGTCTGTTTACAATGTGCTGCAGCGTTTTCAGGCTGCCCAATGTATTTGTCTTTAGTGCTTCGTCATAAATATCCTTGTAAATTGCCGCTATACTCTCTGCATCAACATAATCAGTTTCATGAGAAAATTTCACTTCATTTTCTGTTGATATCATCTCAACATCTGATACCTCCGATGGTTTCTCACTACAACCAGCAAACATAAGCGTTATTGCTCCAAGTATCATAAGTAAAAAAGAGTTTCTATATCTTTTCACAGGACATATCCCTTTCTCCTTCATTAATCTTACATACGTAAGATTAATTTAAATATTACATCGGTAAGATTTAAATGTCAAGTGTTTTCATCTAGTATATCCTGCTCGCCTTGCTGCCAAATGTCCGTTTTGATTTATCATTCTGGAAATGAAAAGTGGCAACTCATGTTTAAAAAGTGGCATCCTATGTTTATGACAGTTGATAGATGGAGAGCATGAGGTATAATGATTATTAATGAATTTCAGGAAGGCGGTGGAATTTTGAAGATAGAGATTTTAGTTGATGAAGACGCAACGGATTTGCAAGTCTGCATTACTTGTAAAAAATTGACACCTGATGTGGAAAAAATTTTAGCCACATTGCGAATGATGAATCATCAGCTTACGGCAAAGAAAAATGATGAAATTTTTTTATTGGATACATCTCAGATTATTTATATAGAAAGTGTGGATAGAAAGTGTTTTATTTACACAAATAGCGAGATATATGAGTCCGATTTTCGACTCTATGAATTGGAACAACAGCTTGAGAAATATGGTTTCTTTCGTGTAAGCAAATCATTCCTTATTCACCTGCAAAATATTCAATCACTGAAAGCCGACATCAACAGAAGAGTTCGGATTACCATGTCGAATGGAGAACAAATTATAGCGTCAAGGCAATATGCTGATGAATTGAAAAAAAGATTAGGAGTGATGTAAATGAAGGAAAAGAGTACAATTCTTGATTATTTGGCACAAGTACTGATTGTATTTGGATTTATGATGTTGGTGCTGAATGTTTTTTGTCTGGCATTTGGAAATTCTGCAAAGGAATTTTCGGCTATGTTTGAATTGGGAAATCAAGGGATTCCGGTAAAGATTGCTTTTCAGTTCTTATGTGTTTCCGCTTTGAATGTAGGAGTTCGGTTTCTATTTTTTACGGATGTAATTATAAAGAAAATGCCAATTTGGCTGAGAACCATTTGTATGTTGATTTCCGTAGTCATAATTATAGCTGTTTTTATTATTGTATTTCATTGGTTTCCTGCAAATATGTGGCAGCCCTGGGCAATGTTTTTTATTTGTTTTGGAATCTCATTTTTGGGAAGTTATTTTGTGATGATAATAAAAGAAAAAGCTGAGAACAGGCGAATGGAAGAAGCCTTGCAGCGTTTGAAAGAAAAGGAGAAAATGTAAAATGAGTTATGCGGTTATGACAAAAGACCTTTCCATCAGATTTGCAGATCACTTGGTTTTGAATCACATTGGTATTCAAGTGCAAAAAGGGGAAATCTTTGGACTGTTAGGACCATCTGGCGCGGGAAAAACCACGCTTATAAAGATTCTGACAGGACAGCTTCAACAAGACGAAGGATATGCAGAACTTCTCGGGAAAGATACCCGAAAGCTGACTGCGGTGGAGCACACGCAGATTGGTGCAATGATGGATAACTTTGGATTGTATGACAGGTTATCCGTATACGATAACCTATGCTTTTATTCGGATATCTATCATATGTCCCGCGGCGCTGTCAATGATATCTTAAAAAGCATTGGTTTGTACGAAAGGCGTAATACTGCCGTTTCAAAACTTTCCAAAGGCATGAAAAATAGATTGTCATTGGCAAGAGCGTTGATGAACAATGCCAAGATACTTTTTCTTGATGAGCCAACTTCCGGTCTTGACCCTGCCACAACAAGAGAAATACACGACATTTTGGCGAAGCAAAAGGAAAAAGGAATGACCATCTTTCTTACAACACACAATATGTTTGAGGCACAAAGCCTTTGTGACCATGTTGCATTGTTAAGCAACGGCAGCATCATAGAATATGGCAGACCAACAGATGTTTGCCAAAAGTACAATCACCTGAATCAACTTCAAGTAACCTTGAAAGATGGAGAAGTAATTGCGTTGGAAAATGGCAGTATTTCTGCTCTGCGGGTAAAAGAATATTTAGAAAACAATATGATTGAGGCGATTCATTCCACGGAGCCGACACTTGAAACTGTTTTTATTGAACTTACCGGAAAGGGGCTGGACTGATATGAGTAATATTGTTGCAATCTTTAAAAAACAACTGAAGGACACACTGAAAAACAAGACAGTTTTCATTCAATTTGCCATGTTCCCGGTTCTCACTTTAATTATGAATAATGCAATAAAAATAGATGGGATGCCAGAGAATTTTTTTGTCAATTTATTTGCTACAATGTACATAGGGATGGCGCCGTTGACAAGTATGGCGGCTATCATAGCGGAAGAAAAGGAAAAAAATACCCTTCGGGTATTGATGATGTCCAATATAAAACCTTATGAATATTTGTTGGGAATCAGCAGCTATGTCTGGTTTGTGTGTATGGTTGGAGCAATTATCATCTGTGCTGCCGGTGGTTATGAACCGCAAGTAAGTATTATCTTTATAGGCATTATGGCGGTAGGGATTTTGGCTTCGTTATTAGCAGGAGCGGCAATAGGCACTTGGAGCAAAACACAAATGATGGCTACATCCGTAACGGTACCTGTGATGATGATTTTCTCTTTTATGCCTATGCTGTCAATGTTTAATGGAACGATTGCCAAGATAGCAAAATTCACTTATTCGGAGCAAATCAGCCTTATGCTCGGCCAGATAAATAACTTTCAACTTAGGGCAGAAACTATTCTTATTATTGTGATAAATATGGCTGCTGCAGCAATGTTATTTACCATGGCTTATAAAAAATCCGGATTGGCATGAAGTTAGAATGCTATAAAATCCATTGAGAAAATACCACGGATATATTATAATATATTTGTGGTATTTTATTTAAAAAATATGATGAAATTGTTTAACGGAGGCGAATTATGTTATTTATCGAATATCCTAAATGCTCAACTTGCCAGAAGGCAAAAAAATGGCTGGATGCACATGGCATCACATATAAGGAGCGTCATATTGCGGTGGAAAACCCTTCCTATGACGAACTAAAACTGTGGCATAAAAAGAGCGGACTTCCTCTTAAGAAATTTTTTAATACCAGCGGTATGTTGTATAAAGAAATGCAGCTGAAAGATAAGCTGGCTGCTATGAGCGAAGAAGAGCAGTTACAACTTCTTGCCACCAATGGAATGCTGGTAAAGCGTCCGCTTATTGTGGATGATGATGTGGTCCTTATTGGATTTAAAGAAGCTGAGTGGGCGGAGAAATTAGATAACTAGGTGGGGTAAATTATATTTCTTTTATCCGATCAATTCCCCCTCCAATATCACTTGTCTTATCTCCAGATCCTCCTTTTGAAGCAGCAGCACATTGGCCAGCTTCCCAGGAGTGATACTGCCGCAGCGCTCATAAACACCGATACATTTAGCCGGATTTACAGCCGCACATTTCACCGCCGACGCCAATGGAATACCCATTTCCAGCACTGCTCTGCGCATACAATCCGTCAAATTTGTCACAGAGCCTGCAATGGTTCCGTCCTCCAAAAGAGCCCGTTTTCCCGTCACATTTACCGACTGCCCTCCCAGAGTATAGCTCCCGTCCCCAAGACCGGTAGCCCGCATACTGTCGCTGATAAAAATAATGCGGTCGTCCCCGAATATTTTAAAGGTCGTCCTGACTGCCGCGGGATGCACATGTACCCCGTCACAGATTAATTCCACCCTTGCAGACTCGTAATCTGCGGCTGCCCCGAACAGCCCGGGCTCTCTGTGAGTATAACCGTTCATGGCATTATACAGATGCGTCACATGGGATGCCCCTTTCTCAAACGCTTTCATGGCAGTCTCATAATCCGCCTCCGTGTGTGCCAGAGAGAGCACGGTCTTCCCATTTAATTTCCCAATCAATTCCATTGCTCCGTCTATCTCCGGAGCAATATCCAACAGTCTGATCAGATTTCCGGAAGCTTTCTGCAGCCTGTCGTAGAGCGCAATGTCGGGAGTGCGCAGATATGCCCCGTTCTGTGCTCCTTTCTTTCCATGTGATAAAAAAGGCCCCTCCATTCGGATGCCATACAATCTAGCCCCACCGCCAGACTCTGTCTCTGGGACATACATGTCTGACGATTGACCTACACCTGCCCACCGGTTATAGGCTTCCGCCGCCCTGCAGACGGCAAACAGATCTTCCTCTCCCAGCGTCATGGCGGTGGGCACCATACCTGTCACTCCCACGGAGGCTTCATACTCCGCCATGGCCTTCACTGCCTCCTCTAAGCCATCACTGAAATCATAGCCCGCGCAGCCATGAAAATGAATATCTGTCAACCCCGGAACAGCATAGCATCCGCTTCCGTCTATCACCACATCTCCCATCCCGGCATCTCTCGAAGCGACAAAGAATTTTCCCTGTATAAAAATATCTTCGGATACAAATGTTCTGTCCTCCGTATACACACTCGCATTTCTGATGATCATGGCTGCTCCTCCACAATGGAAAAGAATAAAAATTTTTCTTTCATATAGTGATGATAGCTATGCACATTTCCTTTGTCAAGTTAAGATTTCTATTGAAATAAATCCGCAAATATCATACAATAGAATTTAGATAATAGAATCTGTTTTAAGTATGCAAATTTTATAAATGATTTTGATAAAAGGAGGTCTTCCATGGAACATCACAATCCACTTCTTACCAACAATGACAGCCCCCATAAATTTATCACCTTTGGCGAGATTATGCTTCGACTGACGCCGCCCAATTATGAAAAAATCCGCATAGCTACAAACTTTGAAGTCAATTATGGCGGAAGTGAGGCAAATATTGCGCTGGCTCTTGCCAATTTAGGTGTGGACAGCACTTTTTTCAGCGTAGTGCCCAACAACAGTATCGGCAAAAGTGCAATCCGTATGCTGCGCAGCAATGATGTACATTGCACTCCGGTGATTTTAAGTTCTCATGAGGAGACTCCCACCCACCGTCTGGGCAGCTATTATCTGGAAACCGGTTACGGAATCCGCCCCAGCAAGGTTACATATGACAGAAAACATAGTGCTATTTCGGAATATGATTTTAGCAAAGTAGATTTATATGAATTGCTGGAAGGCTTTACATGGCTGCATTTGAGCGGCATTACTCCGGCCCTGTCACCTAGCTGCGGCCAGATGATTATGAATCTTTTGCGCGTAGCAAAAGAGAAGGGGCTGACAGTAAGTTTTGACGGCAATTTCCGCAGCAAGCTCTGGTCCTGGGAGGAAGCTCGGGATTTCTGCACGCAGTGCCTGCCCTATGTGGATGTTTTAATGGGAATTGAGCCCTATCATCTGTGGAATGATGAAAATGACCACTCCAAGGGGGATGTAAAGGACGGTGTTCCTCTGCAGCCCAGCTATGAGCAGCAGGATGAAATTTTCCAGAAATTTGTGTCCAGATATCCGAATTTAAAATGTATTGCCCGCCATGTGCGCTATGCACACAGCGGAAGCGAAAACAGCCTAAAGGCTTTCCTTTGGTATGAAGACCACACCTTTGAGAGCAAGCTGTTTACCTTTAATATTCTGGACCGTGTGGGAGGCGGCGATGCTTTTGCCAGCGGACTGATTTATGCCATGATGCATGATTACAAGTCAATGGATATGGTTAATTTTGCAGTGGCAAGCAGCGTGATTAAACACACTATCCGCGGAGATGCCAATATCACAGATGATGTGGAGAGCATCCGCAACCTAATGAACATGAATTATGATATCAAGAGATAGGAGAATCTCAACAGAGGGCAAGAAATGAACAATACGAGAGAATATCAGCAGCCATTAAATCAAACCGATAAAGAATGTCCAAAGTGTGGATATGCAAATTGTCAGATTATTACAGAAACAACATCTTCCGGAACAGACTTTTCGGCAAGCCAGGGGTGCTGTGGCGCTCTGTTACTCGGTCCAATCGGCATACTCTGTGGAGCATGCACCAGCGGTAAAAAAATAAAATCAAAAAGTTATTGGATTTGCCCTAACTGTGGCAAGAAATTTAAAGTATGATTGACAAGGATGATATCTGGGTACAATCAATGGAGCTATGCTCCAAATATTGTAACTGCCATCAGAAACCGGAGCGAAGTTTCTTTATCGGCGGTTATCAGATGCCCTTGTGCGCAAGATGTACCGGGATTGCTTTGGGTCATGTTGCCGCTCTATTGGCTGCACCGTTCCATTCTTTCGGTTATTCCATAGCAGCGCTGTTAGTGCCGCTGGCGATAGATGGAACGGTACAGTATTGTACTTCTTATGAGTCTAATAACAAGAAACGGGTCATCACAGGTTTTTTATATGGTTTTGCATTTACATCAATTACCATTCGCATGATAAGGTCAATATTTCACAATTGAACTTGCATCCCTATACAAGATTAGCCATCTGAAATATTCTTATAGCTACTAATATAGCTATAATTATCCAGACAACCCACTTAAATATCTTTTGTCCACGTTCACTCATTGCTTAACTTTCTCCTGCCAATGTCTACTATTGGAAATTTATTACTGCCTCGCTTCCCCAGGCGGTTTGTGTCATTTCTTCATCAAGATAAACCTCATACCAAATTCTGCCATTTGATGCTGTTTCCTGATTTCCTGTTGCAACAAAAACATCTCCCCTTGATGCTGTTGTTACTACATCATAATCTGTTCCGGGGCCAAATCTAAGATTAGCAGAGTCATCGATAATAACCATTAAATCGCCAACCGGAATATCCTCAGCTGCTGCGTCACTTTGATTGTTTTCTTCGTTGTTTACAATATTGTTAACATCTTCTTCCACTTTTGGTGGTTTTTGGAAATATCCGGTAGTTTCACTGAACTTTCTAAAACCTATCGGTGTAAAGATAATAATCGCAATCAAAACAACCAAGCATACTATATTGATAATTACCTTCGGAATCTTATTCTTTATAAATAATTTTTTCTGTGCAAGGTATTGTCCCTCAGTTTTCCTTTTTAAACTCATAAAAATCTGTTGGAATGTACGCTCAATACCAACCCAATCAAATCTTTTGTTAAAGCCATCAGAAAATTCTTCAATATACCAAGCTACAAACAATGGCGGAACTAAATATACGGTTAAAAGTATGATTATGGTTATCAGCGAAATTATAAATATTTCCAACCCATTTACTCCTACTTCTCCCCAAAATTCATTTAAGTAAGACAGCCATTGGTTTTTGAAGAAAATTTTCCGCAGGATTAAAAGGTTCTCTAGCCCCGCTTTAGGAAACGCCCAGCTTTCCAATACAAACAAAATAATAGCTGCCGGAATTGCAAAGCGATGTAATTCTGTAAAAATTGCTTTAGCAACTTCAAATACAAAATACACTGCAAATATCGGCCAATATACAAGCCAATGAATAATTTCGATGCCTAGCGGAATCGTTCTCTTGTTCTTACTTATTCCAAGCTTTTTATCAATCTCATTCAGTACCTTATTCTGTGCAGCTTTCTTCTCTGCTTTTCGAAGTATCGCACCAATTCCACTGTCGCTAATGCCAAAGTTGTCATGTATGGGTTTATAATAATTTAGAATAAAATCAGTTTCATCCCTGAAAGAATAATCCTTCTTGGCAACATTAACCATTCCTTTGACGGTACTTGGCTTCATATCTACAAAGGAAAACATATATGGTGTTAAATTAGGATATTTTAATAACAACTTCAATTCTTGAATATTGTCAACTACATCCTGATAATCTCCAATACTCTGAAGGATATTGAATAAATCTACCAATGGTACATATTCTGCACCTCTTTCCTGTCTAACGGCATAAACCTCTTTGCCCTTAGCTGACATCAATTCAGTAAACTGCTTTGCATCCTTGATGTCATTTACCTCCAAGTATTCAAACAATCCGCTCCTCAATTTGGGATATCTTTGACAAAGTTCATTGCTCCCCGCCGCTTCATCAAATTTTTCAATGGCTCTTCGAATTTTTAGAACAGTGGCTTCCTGGAATAAGTTGACAATCAACGGACTCGTATCGTCCTTCTTCTTTCCTTCTGACTCTGTTGCATCATCTTCATCAGCATATTTTCCTTCTTTACCCAGACCATTAATCTTCAATTCTTTGCTGAGCATTTCCAGAATTGCTTTTTTATTCTTTCTTTCTGATTGATAATACTTAAAGAAAAAATCAACATCTGCCTTCTTTATTTTTTTGGTTGTGGCAACTAATTCAAAATATTCTTTTGCAAAGCCAGTGGCGCCGTCTCCAGATGCAGTTCCTTCTCCGGCAGAACTGCCTGCTGGCTTATTATAAAAATGAAATACTTCTTTGCGTAGTTTATCGTCCTTCAAGATAGCCTCATACTTATCGGCTTTTTCTAATCGTGCACGATCTCTTTCCGCGTTTTTTTCGTTAGCCCCATTAATACTTGTAGTCCATCTTTTCCGTGTCTCTTGAATTTTTCTTTCAAGGTCTTGAGAAGAAATATCAGCACTATCAATCTTATAGAGCTTAAATATATTTTCTTGAGCAATATCGATTTTGTACTTGTTCAAGATCTTACTCTGTATATCTGCCATTTTCTCCTAACCTCTCACACTAACACTTATCCAGACGATTAATAATTATCCTCAAGAATTTTATATATCCGCTCTCACATCCAGCAGCAAGCCATTCCAAAACTCCCGAAACAATATCTAACACAAACAGAGCCACTGTTACCACAAGTTCTAATAACACCGCTCCCAAACCGCCAAAAATTGCTCCAAAAATGCCAAGAACAACCACGAACATTATGATGGTTCCAATAACAGACAGCAAAGCACCTCTTACAATTCCTTCAACTATTGCATACAGCAAAAACAACGCTATCACGATCATTGCTGCTAATGCTGCAAGGGACAGCACTTTCACTGAAGATAACAGTGCATTAAGCGCTGAAGCCAATGCTTTGAAGATAACTCCCAGCACAAAAAATATCAGCGCAAAAAACGACGACCAAAATATAACGAATGCTACCAAGGTGTTCCTCCTTACTCAATATTTGCAGAAGACATTCTAAGTGCTGCACTATTCATTTCAGCATCTGTCATCTGATTGGAAAGCTGGAATGTTGTATCAAGCTTAGAATGATTCTGCTGTTCTTCTGCAATAATATGCAAAATACCCGAATTATCAAGTGCCATAGTATTTATAACAGGTGTACCAGCAGGAACACTTTGTCTGAATTTCATTTCAATTTCTGTTAGTGGCACTCTGTCTTCAATTTCCATTGTGCCGTCAGTAGACCTGCTTTCATAAATCTTAAGTGAAATCATGCTCTGATTATCTCCGGCTGTATAGAAAGTTTCTGTTCTGGTAGCCGGCAATTTGTCATTAATCATAAGCATATTAAAAATCTTCATTCTCTTTGTATCACTGTCCTGAATTTCAAGTCCATATGTTCTTGAAAGGACATTGGTGATATTAATCTTTAATGCACCACCGGCTGCTCCGCCTGTAGTAAGAGCAAATTTCTTGTCCATCTCTCCTGTAACAAGATTTTCCTCTTTAATTTCTTCCACCGATTTACCTGTCTTAGCAGCCTCAGTTGCAACAAAATCATTGTACGCTTTCTCATTGCTTGCATAAATAGCAGCGCCTTTGGCTACCGCTTCATCCGGGTCAGCCAATACCGGCGTTACATGATAATCTCTTTCAATCATGGCTGCAACCTGAGGCATTCTTGATGAACCGCCAACAAGCAGTACCTTGTCAATTTTTGAAATAGGATAACCCTGTTTCTCTGCCGTAGCTAACACATCATCAAGCAGGTTCTTTGTTCTATTCAACAAATCGCTTGTTAATTCTTCATATTTCTCACGGGTTAATTCCTCACGGAAACGGCCGGCAGGACCATTTACAGAAATATTCACTTTCTCTCTTGCAGTAAGCGCCTTTTTCCATGTTTCAACATCTACATATAATGCGGCAATTGTTTCCGGATCCTCCGAGAGATCTTCACCGTTTTCTTCTTCATACCTTTCGGTTACATATTCCATAAGTGCTTCATCCCAGTCTTTACCGCCCAGCTGATCATCACCGCCTGTGCAGACTACAGAAATGTCACTTCCAGCTATGCTCATTACAGTAATATCAAATGTACCGCCGCCAAGGTCATATACAAGAACGGTTTCATTCTTATCACTGCCGGATACGCCATAACTGATTGCAGCTGCTGTAGGCTCGTTAATAATGTTTAATACATTTAAGCCGGCAAGTTCGCCCGCAGCTTTTGTAGCTTGTCTTTCATTCATTCCGAAATATGCCGGGCATGTGATAACTACATCTTTAATCGACTCACCATCCTTAAGAACACCTGTCTGTCTAAGTTCTTCATTGGCATCGTTTACAATTTTTTTAAGAATCATAGATGAAATTTCAGGAGCATGATAAGTTGTTCCGTTTAATGTTACGGTATCATTCTCCTTACCCATCTTTCTCTTAATAAACTGTACTGTTCTGTCAGGCTCCATCTCAATAGAACGCTTTGCCTCAGTACCAACAATAATGTTGTCTTCTGACTCTACCATAACAACCGAAGGAGTGGTATGATCTCCATCACTGTTCTTCAGAACTATTGGCTTTCCATACTCATCAATGTATGAAATGCATGAATAAGTTGTCCCTAAATCAATTCCAAATACGTAGCTCATTGATATTCTCTCCTCCGCTTTATGCTTTAAATTGATATACAATAACTCTTTCAGGAATCAGAACCTTATCGCCCTTTTTATATCCTTCAGAGATACTTTCTTTTATTTTTTTATCCAAGGATTCATCTGTTGTAGCTTCAAGTTTAGGCTGATGAATAGCAGCATCAAAATCGTCTCCCGGTTCAGATTGGTAAGGGTCAACATTCTGCTGTTCCAGCAAATCTGATATATCTTCCAAGACATATTGGTATTCCCTTTTCAGGTCTTCAATAGTCATTCCTTCCCATTTATCAGAACTAATCAGCTTGTTCATATCCTTGCGAACCTTTATTACTGCTTTCATCAACTGATCCACAAATCTGTCTGCGGCATCCTGCTTGTAGTAATCAAGTTCTTTGTGAAGCTTATTAATCATTTCATCTTTAACTTCTATCTGATTCTTAATTAACTGCTCCATCATCTGGCCTTGTTCTCTGGTATTAAGAAGCACCTCAAGTATCTCTCCTTCCATACCGGCCTCCGGTTCATTCAAAAGATCTGTCTGCCGAATGATTTTTTCGCTCAAATCATCAAAATCTCCCATAAAAACCCCCTTGATAATTATTTTCACTAAGTGTATTTTGCTGTCACAAGAACATCATACCTCTGATATCAGCTCGTCTTTTCAGGTGAACTTTACAAAAGAAACCCCATATTTATCATAGTGCAGGGCTAAGATAGTGTCAATAGGCTTTCTCAAATTTAATTCCTTCCATTTTTTTGATACCAGATTAATATCCTTTCTCTTAGAATCCAAAACAAGCTCAAGCCCAAGCCGCATATTCCAACCATCTTTAAATCAACTGCGTTCATTGCATCTGCGAATCGGTTTCCCCATATGCTTCTATACCATCTTTCTGCGGTCGGATTCATCAGGATTCCCTGTAGAAGCACGCTTCCATAGATCAAACATATTAAAATCCAATAGAGCCCTCCTTTATAAATTATTTTGGCTGTGGTTCGATCTTCTAGCGCAAGAAGGGCATATTGATACAAAAGTACAGCCGCAAATGAGAGTACTGTTGTTGCCACCCAGCTATATTCTTTATATATTCCCCATTCTGCCCCGCTTTCCTGCTGTATCATCGACATAAAGCTTGCAATGAAAACTCCGGCAGAAACATAGCTCGAAAATGTTCCTGATGAAAAAATCATCCCTAACAGTAGTAATAGTTTTAACCAAGAGAATTCCGATGATATGATAAGATATATTCCGCTGGCAAAAACAATCCAACTTACAAAAGAAGTACCCTTTTTAAATACTTTCAGAATTCCTTTTCCTAAGCATCCAGCCAGGAATATGTACTGCCAAAATGTAGGACGGATTATCATCTCCGGAGCCAATGTCAGCTTCCATGCAGCAACTCCAAGGGCCAGCATAATAGAACCCACTACAAGAGAAACCTTTTTATGCTCCTTCTTATATCCGAGGCTGTCACTATACATCACCTTTTCTATGTCAAGAATCATCTCTTCCATAGATTGGTATCTTTGATCCGGGTCATACATGCAAGCTTTGGCAATTACCAAATAAAAATCATCCGAAATATCGCCGTCAGGATATGGAACAATATAACCGGGACTATACTGAGCACTTGAATTGACACTATATGTATTGGACTCAGGAAATTTCAGATTATTCATCAAAACATACAACATCATTCCAAAAGAATAAATATCTGCAGTATTGTCATATCTGTCTTCAGAAGTTCTTACCTCCGGAGCTACATATCCTTTAGTAAATACAATTGTACTTGCAAATCCATCATCCGTCTTTTTTGCCATTCCGAAGTCCCCAAGCTTATATTGCTTCTGTGGTTCAGAATAGAATACATTCTCTAATTTCACATCTCTGTGCAAAATGTCATTATTATGTGCTCTTTGGAGCGCAAGTCCAACATCATATGCCAGCTTCAACACCTCTTGCTCATCACCCAAAGACAGCTGCCCGGGTGTAATCTTAATATTTCCATCCTTAGTTCTCTCAATGACTGGCGATATCTTCTCCATTACAACAAACTGAAGTTTGATACTCGTTCTTGATAATTCCTCCGGCTTTTCTTTTTCAGCTCCGATTACATTATCCTTTTCATCAAAAGAAATCCACAATTCTGTATAATCATATATTTTAACTATATTATCCGGAAAACCTGTAATATCTTTCTGTGCTTGGACTGTTTCATTAAAAAGTTCCGAATCCGCATTCTGTTTTCGAAAACCAATTACTTTAATTGCATAATTTGATTTGTGAGAGGAACGAGTCTCTGCTTCATATACTTCTGCCGAGCCGCCGCGGCCCAGCAATTTCAGCCGTCCATTCTCATGAACAAAGGAATACTTCTCAAAGGGAAGCTTCATTTCATCCAGCTGCATTAAGGTTTTTACAATATCCTCACTCGTCCATAGGTTCATCTATTTCATCATCCTCGCAATTTTCATCTTCCAGCAATCCATAATATTGTAAATAGAGCATTTCAATGATAAATACTCCAATCCCGGTTCTTACCAGATGTATCTGTTTTACTATGTCTGGAATCACAATGACATGAAAGTGACTCAGCAACAGTAAAATGAATCCGGCAGGTATCATTACACACCATATTTTATCCAGCGTCCACGTCCAAATGAAATCCCGCTTTGTTGCCTTTTTGAAATTATTCCTAAGCAAAACGCTGCTTTCTATAACAGCGACTACTCCTAAAATCGCAACCCAGCCCAAATCCCATCTGCTTAAGAAGCTTAGCCATGCTATTTTCCCTGTCCACATTTGTGCTATCCATAATCCGGTTCCCAATGCACACCCGGCAGTGATGGCAGGAATTCCTAACGCAGCTACTAACATGATGACTACCATCGGAACGTCTATACCCAAAGTATAAGCTGAAAAAATAGCCATTCCTATCACAAGGATTTTGAACTCTATGTAGAATTCTTTCACTCTCTCAAGTATTGATTCCACAAATAAAACAATGGGCAATATCCAAAACTGCCATGAAGCCACATAGGAAGCCGATGGGGAAAGCGCTTTAAACAGCAGCATAAATAAGACTGACGCTATACACATCCTCCATATGCTCGATTTCGTATATATCTCTTCATATATCTGAAATCGCTTTTTTCTTTCTTCTCTGTTCAGCGCATCATCATCTTGCCACCAAGTAGGTTCTTCTTTATTATCCTCTTCTATTTTATCTTCACAGGGTTCTCTATAAGTTTCCGTGACTAAATCATCATATTCCGTAAATCCTTGCTCTGCATCACTTCCCTCTATTTTGCCAATGTCCATCAAAACTTCCTCAATGGATTGGTATCGATCCTCGACACGATAACTGCACATCTTTCTGACTATGCGCGCCATATCTTCCGATGCATTAGCAGGCGCCGGAATCACAAAATCTTTTGAGTACTGTACAATATTCGCGTGATATCCGTCTGAAGCCGGGAATTTTAAATCGTTTAACAGCAAAAATAGTGTAATTCCGAAAGAGTAGATGTCCGCCGTTGCATTATAAGAGTCTTCAAGCTGCCTTTCTATCTCTGGCGCCCCATATCCATCGGTAAATACCACCGTTTCCGCATCACCGTCTCCAACATATCTTGCTATGCCAAAATCCCCCAGCTTATACTGCCCTAGGTCTTCATCCCAAAAAATATTCTCTAATTTTACATCTCGATGCAAAAAGCTATTGTTATGAACGGCAATTAGTGCCCTGCCGACATTCTCAGCAAATTTAACAACACCTTCTTCTGTTCTTAAGTCATCCCGCAATAGTTTTATATTTCCATACTTATCTTTAGAAAGAATACTATCTAATCTCTCCATCAAAATAATCTGCAGAGGAACACCCTCCGCTTCCGGATATTCTTTCTCGTTTACACCAGTAATCCCCTGTACATTTCCCTCTTCATCCAAATGTAATTTCATTATCCACAAGGCAATTACTCGTAAAATATTTTCTGATTGCTCACTTAAAAAATACTGAATCTGCGTTGTCTCTAAAATCACATCTTCATGGACAGTCTTATGCTCTAATCCTATAATTTTGGCTGCATAACGTTTCTCAGGTTCTTGAGAATCATACATTTCATAAACATACGAAAAGCCGCCTCTTCCCAATAATCTGAGTCCATCTTTTTCCCTATAAAACTTATATTGCGAATCTATAAATTCTCTTGCTTCTAACTGAAGTAAAAGTTTATCTGCTCCAGCTTTATCTAGGCCCAGCATACTCTTCCTTCTTTCGACTTAATATCCTATCATTTCCATGTCGCCAATCAAATATGTCAAATCTCCCATATAGATAGCCATTCCATTATTCTTTTCAATCACTGTTCCCTTAGCCGGCCGTTTTAAAGTTGTTATCTTATTCGCTGTAATAAACTGAATCTGTGAATACCCTTTTGAGTCCGCAATTCTCCAGATTTCTCCAAAATCCTTTGTAATGAATAATCCCCAAATTGTTTTACAATTGATAACAGCCTCTTCTCCGCCGCCAAACACAAATACATCTCCATCATTCAACACCACCGGTTTCACCCTTCCATTGAATCCGGGGCTAATATGCTTCTGATTATATACGGTTCCATTCTTTCCGTTATAATCCAGATAAAACCATACTCCATCCATATTTTGGAATTTTCCATGTTTTCTGCTCACTGTAGTTGAATGTAATTTGATATCAGGGTGATTCTCCTTGGAAGGTCTGCCAATCTCCCACACATTTTTATCATCCAGCGGATATACAGTCAGCTGACCATTCTCTATAATAATTAAATTGTTTGCTTTTTTACCATGCATCATCATCCATCTCCGGTAATTCTGAAATAAACTTCTCAACCTCTGGCAGATCAAAATCTTTAAGAACCTCTCTTGCATATCTGCAAAGTTCATCTGGATCATATTCTTCCGACTCAGCATCAAGCATATTATTAAGACTTGCATCGTCAAGAATGAACATAATTACACTTTCAAAAATGTTCTTTGCGCATAATGGTTCCATATGTGCTAAACCAAGCATTTCATCAATCTGATCATGGTCCATGCTTAAATGCAGCCCTAGCGAAATGATTTTATTTCTGGTCGGATACCATTTATTTTGTCTGATTGCTGAAACACATTGTCTAAGAGATGAAGACCAGCCTTGTCTCTGTGCTAATTCAAATACGCTTCCGCCAAAATCCTGATAATTCGCCATAATATGCATTTTCACATATGCATAAAATTTATTATATGCAGCAGCAAATGCCAGGCTATTTTCTGAAATAAATCTCTCTAAATCATCTTCGCTTTTTATATCTGAAAGCTTTGCATCAAATAACTCTGTGGTAAAATCCTCTTGTTCTGCCTCTTCGTCTCTTATCAGGTTTTTCTTTATTTTGTTCAGAATATAATTATACTTTGTTAATGTTTCCTGACCATAATTCTGATTCAATACAAAAATACAAACACAATCTTCCAAACTTTTTGAGTACAACGCCGGATACTGTCCATATCTCTGCAGCAGCTGATTCATTTTCTCCAATCCATAACCGGCTGCCATTCCTATCCTGAGAAAAGTTTCTCTATTCTTTGGAATGACGCCATTACACCACTTGTTCACTGCAACTCTGCTTATGCCGCTTATCTCTGCAAATTTTGATTTAGTCAAACCGCTCTCGGCTATTATTTCGTTTATTTTTTTTTCCCACTGTTCTTGCCGGGTTTTTATCATAGGAAAAATTCTTTCCCTTAATTCGGCAATATCCTCACATTTTGAAATTTCATCCCTAATAAATGTTGTCTCAAAATTCTGCTCTTCATTATTCGGATTCAATGCTCTTCTCCTTTTGTCCTAATTACCAAACCTGCAACTCTTGCCACAGGTCATGAACTTATCATACATACAATTAAGTTACCAGTTTTCAGTCAAAGTTTACACTTACCGTCTCACTGCTCATGGTTTTGATCAATATTCTCCTCCCACTCATGCAGCCACTTGGCGCCCTCAGGATTCTGTTTCTCAAGCCTCCGCTCCAATTTCTCTCTGTAAGCCTCCAGCCTTTCCAATTCCTCCGGGTCCTCCTGTAAAAGTCTCTCTCTGATATGATTTCTCCATTCTTCCAATAATTTCCACACAAGCTGCATATTTTCCTTTGTGTGCAACTCTTTTGGCAATTCATTCATATGCAGCTCCAGGCGTCTCACCAATTCATCCTCATCAATGGCTCCCAGCCATTTCCAAGCATCCAGATGCCCTTCCAAGCCTTCTTTTGCCATATGCTCCAATTCCGGTATCTCATGAATTTGATGAATAATATCCTGTGCCAATTTCTCTATCCGGCTTACTGCATCCCCGCCAAAAGCCCACGCAAATTCTTCCAGCGTATTTTCTGTCTCCGCCAAAAGGCTGTGCAGCCTGCGCTCCTCACCACCCTTTGGATTTTTCAGGGGATATGGCTCCAAAAATCCCAAATCGTGCAGCGCCGCCGTAATGGTTCTCCGCACATGCCCCTCTTCAATGAGATGTCCGATTCCTAAATTTCTCATCTGCTCATTTATAGTATCCTTATGCTCCGTCAGATAAAAACGGATACCTCGCCTATGTAAACTTTTTGCCATAAGCTCCAGCCTGTCCGCCGCAGTAATGTCGATGCCGGTCACTGTACTCATGTCCACAATCACCGCCTTGGTGTCCTCATCCATGCAGTTTTCGATATCTTCTTGAAAGATTTTGATATTGGCAAAAAAGAGACTCTCGCTGAACTGATAAATTTTCACGCCTTCTATCTCACAGGCATAGCGATTTCTATTTTTGTCATAAAAGCCTTCCTTCCCCGGAATCATCCCCAAAAAAGTCCGGGGCGGATTTGTCTCCCTCAAAATCACAGCCACAAAGGACAGCACAATCCCGATAATAACGCCGTAGATGGTTCCCAGCACCAGCACCCCTAAGAAAGCTGCCATAAAAATAGCAAACTCCTGTCTGTTCACCTGAAATAATCTTTTTGCCAGATGCCACTCCACCACTTTCATCAATGCGGATATAATAATGGCTGTCAGGACCGGTACCGGCAGATAACCGATAAAGCCCGTCCCAAACAGCAAAAGAAGTACCATGGCAGCGGATGCCACCACTGAAACTGCCTGTGTCCTGCCGCCATATTGGTCATTCATAGAGGTGCGGGAAATACTTCCGTTCACCGGACAGCAACCCACCAAAGCCGCAGCAATATTTCCTACACCACAGGCGAGCACTTCTCTGTTGTCTTGGATTTTATATCCATTGCGAAAGGCAAAATTGTTCTCAGAAAGCAATGTTTCCGCCATGACCACAATGGCCACAATAAGGCTGCGCCCTGCTGCCTGACTAATATCCACCTTGGCAAAATCCGGCAGCATCAGCTTAGGCAGTCCCGGCTCCACCTGTGCAAGCAGTCTCACGCCATGGGCATCCACATGAAATATACAGGTCAAAAGCACTCCCAGCGCCATAACCACGATCGCCATGGGAAACTTGGGAATCAATTTTCCCGCAATCAGAATAATCACAAGGGATGTCACACCCAATAGCACGGAAAGAGGATGTATATGTACTATCGCATGAAAAATCTGCTCCATAAGTTCTAAAATTTCTCCCGAACCAGAGCCGCTGCCTAAAATCTTGGGAATCTGCATCAAAATAATAGTCACTGCAATGCCGCTGATAAAACCGCCCATGACCGGCGTTGAGATATAATCCACCATCTTTCCCGCCTTAAGAAAATAAAATAAAAGAAGCCACAGCCCTGCCAGGAATGCCGTCATCGGCACATAGACAAGAGCCTCCTCCGAGCCTGCCGTAATCCCCATGGATGTCAGTGCCGCCCCCACAATGGCTGCCGGTGCCGCATCCACTCCAAAAATAAATTGAGGAGAAGTGGAGAAAACAGCAAACAAAAAAATAGGAAAAACAGAGCCATACAGTCCGTAAATGGCGGGAAGCCCCGCCACCTCCGCATAGCCCATGGAAATGGGAATGGATACTGCTGCAATAACAATTCCCGCCAATAAGTCTTTGGCCACATACTCTTTCTTATAATTCTTCAGTGTCTTAAAGATGACCATTCTAATGATAATCCACCTCCATCAGGCACAACCCCTGCGCCGGCGCCGTAAAACCTGCAAGTGCCCGGCTCTTTGCCTCAATCAGCTCTTTCATGCTCTCCGGGCTTCGTTTACCAAATCCCACCTCCAGCAGAGTCCCTGTTAAGATCCGCACCATATGCTGCAAAAATCCACTGCCATGGTAGGTAAAGGTCAGATAGTCCCCCTTTTGGCAAATTTCTATCCGGTCTACCTTCCTCACAGTGGATTTTTTCATTTTAGGATTACTGCAAAAGCTGGCAAAATCATGTTCTCCCACAAGTAATTCCGCCGCCGTCCGCATCTTTTCCACATCCGGCCGTGCTTCCGGCACATACACATATTTCCTGTCAAAAACAGGCTTCACGGCTCCCACATAACAGGTATAACGATATGTTTTTCCCAATGCGTTATAGCGGCTGTGAAACCGCTCCCCCGCTTTTTTTATGTCGCAGATACAAATATCCTCCGGCAGATACCGATTCATGTAATCTAAAATCTCTTTTTCCGTCATATCCGTATCCAAAAAAGTATTGGCAATCATGGCCTTGGCGTGTACTCCGGCATCCGTGCGCCCTGCACCAATAACTTCCACATTTTTTTCCGCCATTCTGCCAAGCACATTCTCCAACTTTCCCTGAATGGTCAAATCTGTGTTGGGTTGATGCTCCCAGCCATAATAACGCGTACCATCATATGCTATTGTCATTTTGTAGTTCTGTCTCGCCAATTTGCATACTCCTTACAACATCCCATTATCTGCCAGCGCCTTGTAATAAACCGAGAGCGGAATAAAACATTGTGCAAAATTCTTGGTGCCATTGTTCTTTGCCACCACTGCATCCCCCACAATGCTCTTTACTCCGCCTACACCGGGAGCCGGCGCATTGATATTTTTCCAAAAGGTCCGTTTTCCATAAGTCAAGTACCGGGTATCCCCTGTCAGTTCATAGGCAATGGTAAGCGCCTCCAAAAGCAGGGTATTCTGTCCCAAGCGGTTTAAACTGGGCAGTTCCTTATAATAAAACAACCCGTTATCCAGCAGGCAGTTATCCACCAAATCGTCCACTGCACTTAACATCATCTTCTTGATTTCCTCATTGGGGAACACTCTGTAATAACGCATAATGCTTCCCACTGCCACGGATATCATAAAGCCCACACGAATGGTGGTATTATCCGTATAAGGCGCCACCCACTCGCCATATTCTTCCGTCCACTGCCTGAAATTTTCCAGAATAAAGCTGCATTTGCCCAGCCATTTTTCATCGTTGGTCTCCACATAAAGCGCCACAAGCGTGCGCAGGGCCCATCCTGTCTCTCTGGCATTGCTCTCTCCTCTGGTCTGGTAGGGCGGTGTTTCCAACAGCCTCAGCACATTCTCCCCAATGCCAAGAGCAGTTTCCAATGCGCGCTCATTCCCCGTAAAGTGATAACAGTCCAAAAGACCTTCCACCCACTCGTGAGAGCACACGATTACCCCATCCTGACAGTGGCCTCTGGTATGCTCCCATTGTCCGCCCAAAAGAAGCGGGTCTTTGCTGTAATGGCAAACATCCACATCCATCCAATGACTTGCGGCAGTAATCATATAATCCAAAAATCTCCGCTCCCCGGTTCTGGCATAAAACAGCGCACAGGCATGGGGATAATCATATTCATTATTTCCCCACACCAACATGCCTTTGCCGCGCCCCTGAGTGGTATAGCCTGTATCCGGTGCATCGCCCCAATTTAACATGCCGTAGCATCTGGCATGACCATCACATTTTCCAATGAGAGAAATTTCCACATCATCGTTGATTTTTTCACGCTCTACAAAGATATCCGGCAGCACTCCTGCATTGTGGAAAACTTCCGGCGGAATAGATGGTTTATCCGGCATCTGGTAAATCAGGCTGCGGTTGTCAATCTCTGCCAGGCTTTCTTTTGCATCATGGAAATGCAACAGAAAACGCTGCTCTCTGGACATGCCCGATTCCATCACAACCTTATTGATATCTTTCGGCACCAGCATGACATATATGCCGTTTTGATCTGCTTTCACCGCCTTGGGATAATTCTGCTGCGCCTGAAAAATTGTGGCGCACACGCCGCCCTCCAGCTGCGTTCTGTCCGCAAAAAAGGTTCCGTAAAATACTTCCGCAAAATGTTCGTTTGCCTCTCCTACCAGATAGGCATCATCTACAATCCTGTTTACGGCAGTTCCATCCCTGCCAATAATGAAATTCGTCCTGTAGTTGGAGCTTCCTACACAGGTTCTCACTCCCTGACTGCCTATCAGTTCTTCCAGCTTGGGCAGTTCTTTGACTCCCGTAGTATAAAAAACAGAATCCTCCTCAGAAAAACTCTTGCCCTTTATACTGCCTTCCCCTACAGAATCACCCCTCTCTTCCTCTTCTACAATCTCTAGGGCAGGGTCATATTCTGCACTTTCATCCGCTAGTAAAGCAAAGACCAATGATGCCACATGAAGAGGGGCATCCGTGGAATTGATAATGCGATAAGATACTTCCACCCATGGCTTTTCTGCATAGGCTGTAATTTTAAGTTCAAAGGAAGGAATGCCTTCTTCTTCACAGTTTCCCATGCATCGAAGTACCGCCACCAAGGGTCCTGCCTCCTCTATACGCCACTGTCCCAATTTCACTCCATAGCAAGCTCCTGTACCGTCCTCCAACAGGGGACCCACAAACTGTTTTGCGCTATAGGTTCTTCTGCCGTCCTTCAAATAATCAAAAATTGTGGTTCCGTTGTCGGACACAGAAAACTCCAACCCACCTTTTACATGGATGCTCTGACCATTCCTTTCAACCTGCAGGGCATCCACCTTTGCCTCATTCTGCCCCAGCTCTGGCGCAGATATCTTTTTGGCTTCTAACACTGCTTTTGCATTGCCCGGTAAATCTGCCAGAAAGCGGACAAACAAATAGCGTATGCTGCCATCGGAATACTTGGATGTCACCTTTTTCTGACTAGGCATCAACTGTCCGTCCTGATAAATCTGCAAAAGCTCAGTGTCCGTTAATTCTCCCTTGGCAAAGGGAATCGCCACATGACAATGTTCACGCAGCCTGTCATACCGATACAATTTGGGAAATTTCACTTCCATAATCTTGCCTCCTATTGGCTTAAATCTGCCATACTGTCACAAAATATTCAAAACATTGTCATCATGGTACACCAAAGTATCCCCCAGCTTTATCCGGCTGCCCGCCGTTGGCAGTATCACTTCACCTTCCCGAACCAACACCACAATGCTAAAATCATATTTTTCTTCCAATTCTCTCACTGTCTGACCTATAAACAGGCAAGTGTCATCCACATTCACACTCACTGTTCCGCCTGCCCCATCTTCAGACTTTTTTCTCCTCTGCATCTGTGTGTATTCCTCCACAAAGCCTGCAGAAATAATACCGGTAGGTATAGCCACCACTCCTATTCCCAAAAGAGCAATGATAATCGCCAATATCCTGCCCAGCACCGTCACCGGATAAATATCGCCATAGCCGATAGTGAGAACTGTTGAAATGCTCCACCACATACCAGAAAAAGCATTGTTGAATACCTCAGGCTGTACCTCATGCTCCGCACTGTACATGCACAGGGAAGAAGCCATCATCAACACCAGAATAATAAATACCGATGATATGATTTGATTCCGCTTTTCATACAAAACGGAAGTAATGACATTGAAAGAATCATAATACGCATTAATACGAAACAGATGGAAAATCCGAACTACCCGCAGCATACGAAGGGCTACAAAACCTGTAAGGAAGAAAAACGGCAAAATGGTACATAAATCCACAATGCCGTCAAATGACACCAGAAATCTAAGAACAGCCTTTCCCCTGCTCAAATTGGGATACAGATATTCCACCGTCCAAATCCGCAACAGATATTCCACCACAAACACAAGCACTGTCACTGTCTCCAAAACCCGAAACACAGGGGAATACTGTGACAGCTCCTCAAAGGTCTCCATAAACATGACCGTTATGTTCACTATTATGACCAGCACAATAAATATGTCAAACAGCCTGCTTAGCAAATCGTTTCGCTGTCCAATCTGTATAATCTCAAAAATCCGTTTCTTAGAAAATTTTTTCACACTTCTCCACTCCATACATTTCCTTGAAGCATTTTAAGTCCTTTTCATCCTTGATTAACATAATTTCTTCCAATTTCCCGGTATGGATATTTTGAAAGCCCGCAACCTGCTCTCCCGTGCAAATGCTGCATCTAATGACAGGCCTCCATTGGCTTAAATCATACTGCGCTGCCTTTACTTTTTTCCCAAACATACTGCCTCCATGCCCATACAGCACTCACAAAGCTTTCACTCTTCTCCGGCCCGCACCAATCTCTCATGTTCCTCCTGAATATCAGAGAACATGGAAAGCATGGGCTTTTCATCCTTTCCATGCAATTTGCGGTCCACATAATTCCTTGTACATTTCATCACTACCGGAGACAGCACAAGCACGCCGACCAGGTTGGGAATCATCATCAGTCCATTAAAAGTGTCGGAAATATCCCATGCAAGCTGCGCCTCCATCACAGAACCTGCCAGAACAATAATGCAGAAAATAATTCTGTAGATAAGAGTAGCGGCAGAACCAAATAAATATTCACATGCCTTGGAACCGTAATGGCTCCAGCCAAGTACTGTGGAGTAGGCAAAAAGTAAAATGGCAATGGCAATAAAACCGGAACCTACCACACCAAAAGTCTGCCCAAAGGCATAGCTGATTAAAGAGCTGGACTCAATTTCAGCCGCCTGCCCCATCAAAGCTCCCGTATCCAAATCAACGGCGCCGGAACTTAACAGTGTAAGAGCTGTCAAAGTACATACAACAATAGTATCTGCAAAAACCTCAAAAATTCCCCACATACCCTGACGGACAGGCTCCTTTACATTGGAATTGGAATGCACCATCACAGAAGAACCAAGACCTGCCTCATTGGAGAAAACACCTCTCTTCATGCCCATCTTCATAGCAAGGGCAATGCCTGAGCCCACGATACCGCCTGCCACGGACTTTAAGGCAAAAGCTCCTTTAAAGATAGATACAAACACGGCGGGAATGGAAGTAATATGTATGCAGATAATGGTTATGGTACCTAATAGATATACCACCACCATAAATGGCACCAATTTCTCTGTCACTGCTGCCACACGCTTTAAACCGCCAATAATTACAATTCCCACGGCAAACAACAGAAAAATACCGGTTATCACCTTAGGCACACCGAACACTGCATACACATTGCCCACCATGCTGTTTACCTGACTCATATTGCCGATGCCGAAGGATGCAAGCAGACAGAAAACGGCGAACAGAAAAGCCAGCACCACTCCGATGCCCTTACAGCCCTTTTTCGCTCCAAGTCCATCCCTGAGATAATACATGGCGCCTCCGCACCACTCGTCCTTGTCATTTTTTCTTCTGTAAAGAATGCCCAGCACGTTTTCGGAATAATTGGTCATCATGCCAAAAAAGGCAATCAGCCACATCCAGAAAACAGCGCCCGGTCCCCCTGTAGCAATGGCTCCGGCAACACCTACAATATTACCGGTTCCTACCGTTGCCGCAAGAGCGGTACACAGGGACTGAAACTGCGAAATGGAACGGTCTTGTGTGTGTTTGATTACATGCTTATCCCCGAAGATTGCGCCAATGGTATTCTTCACCCAATGACCTATATGGGTTATCTGGAAAAAGCCTGTGAGCACTGTCATCAGCACTCCGGTAAAGCCCAGCAGAATCAACGCCGGCCAGCCCCACACCACATCATTTACTGCACTGTTTATCTTGGTAATTAAGTCTATCATATTTCCTCACATTCCGCCGCATATGCGGCATTTTAATTTTATAACCCGTGTCCGCCAAAGCGGCGTAAATCAGCCTTGAGAACCCATCAGCTCTCCCAATACCTGTTTCGCTTTTTCCAACTGATTATCCACCGGGTTTTCTGTATCATAATATGCCTCGCCGTCAAATTTGCACTCCACCTCCGGCACAATGCCAACACCATGAATATTGCGTCCTTTAGGGGTAAAATAACTGCTGACGGTAATCTTCACCGCCGAGCCGTCCTCAAGAGGAACGAGCTGCTGCACAATTCCTTTTCCAAAGGTAGTGGTTCCTACCAGAGTTCCTATCCCATAATCCTGAATGGCTCCGGCCAATATCTCCGATGCACTGGCTGAATTCATATCAACCAACAACACCAGAGGCACTTGAAGCTTTCTCTTTCCGTCACATTTATACTCCACCTGTTTGCCGTTTTTGTCTTCGGTATAAACAATTTTCCCCTCTGGCAAAAGCATCCTGCAAATCTCTACCACAGAGGTCAAACTTCCTCCCGGATTGGCACGCACATCCAAAATCAGCCCTTCCATACCGGAGCCCTTCATGGTGGCAAGGGCATCTGCAAACTGATCCACTGTCACATCATCAAATTCCGTAATCTGGATATATGCCATATTGTTTTCCAGCATCTCATACTTTACGGTAGGGCTTTCCACTTTTCGCCGGGTCACGGGAATTGTCAGATAATCTTTTTCGTCCTCTCTTGCAATGGTAAGGACTACCTGAGTGCCTTCTTCCCCTTTAATCAGAGCTACTGCTTCTGTCAATGTCAGTCCGTAAGTAGTTTCACCGTCAACCTCGTAAATCAGGTCATTAGCGCGCAGCCCCGCCTCTTGAGCCGGAGTCCCTTCAATCACACCGCTTATCTGAGGCAGCGAAGTAATTTTATCCAATTGGACATAAGCACCGATTCCATAGTAAATGCCCTCTGTCTGATTCATGAGGCTGTTCAATTCTTCCGCCGTATAATACTCGGTATAGGGGTCATCCAATGCTTTTAATAACCCCTTGTAAACGCCATTCTTAAGCTCTTCATCGGTGGCCATTTCCAGATAAAAATAACGATTAATCTTACTTTCCAACTCCTGCAGCTTCTGCACCATTTCCGCATCCACAATGGAATTGTCCGCAAAAGATACTGTATCTTCCAGCTTTCCGTTTTGCATCTGCACCATACGCGCTACTCTGGTGCCCAGATATGCCACCATTACCAGCATGAGCATTAAGGACATGCCCACAATAATGCCTCCCGCAAAAAGCCCCTTACCGCTGTCACGCTTCTGTTGTATCTGTCCCTTGCCTTCCTCTCTGGGCAGGGAATCCAAATCAAAATATCTATTATCGTCTTCCATCTTCTCTCGCCTTTCCGCCTTTCCTCTCTGTTAAAATGTTTTAAGTAGTTGTTTTTATTGTGACAAATAATTCCACGGCGACACATAAGCGCCATCCTTACGAACGCTGAAATGCAGATGATTGCCTGTAGAACGCCCTGTGGTGCCCACAGCCGCAATCTTATCTCCCTTAAACACCACGTCGTCCTTCTTGACATACAAGGCAGATGCATGCATGTAAATGGTGTACAGTCCATCACCATGGTCAATCATCACATAATTGCCCATAGAACTGCTATAGGTAGCCGCTACTACCACCCCGTCATAAGCCGCATAGATTGCCGTGCCCTTGGGCGCCGCAAAATCCACGCCGCTGTGGAATTTTTCTATTCCCAAAATAGGATCCGGCCTGTTTCCAAACTCGCTGGAAATCCTAGTGTAAGTAGCAAGGGGAAACTTAAACTGACCACCGTCATAGGTCAGCACAGCACCGCTGCTTTCTATAATTTTACGCTTTTCTGCGGCAACGGCAGCCTCCAAAGCCTCTATGATTTCTTTCTGCTCTTTAAGGTCATCCTCATATTCTTTGATTAACTTTGCCTTATTGTTAATATCATTTTCATAACTTTGAATATCCTGAGTCTTCTGATCAATTAAAGCCTCCAGACTCCTCTGTTCCTCTTGCACCTTCTCCTTTGCAATATCCAGAATCTCCTTCTCAACCTCCAATTCTTCCTTGCACAATTCAATATATTGGCGGTTCCTCTTATAATCTTCCCATAATTTTTGGTCATACAACATAATTCTTTGCACAAAATCGGCTTTATTCAGAAAATCGGCAAAGCTGGTAGCTTCAAGCAACAGCTCCAGATTGTAAGTTTCTCCCTGCTCATACACCATTCTTATGCGTTTGGTCATAGAATCTTTCTGATTTTGTTCTCTTGTGAGGGCTTCTTCCAATTGCGCCTGTGTCTCGTCAATCTCGCCCTCCTTAGTGGATATCTTCTCATTTAAATCCGCAATGTTGGCCTCAATTTCCTCCAGATTTGCATCCAGCTTTACAATGTAATTTTTCAGATTAGAGCGCTCCGTCTCCAATTCTTTTTTTAGCTTTTTGAGATCGGTAAGCCCCTTCTCCAAATTTTTCCGCTCCTGCTCCGCCTGTGCAATCTGCTCTTCCTTCTCTCGAATGCTGTCGGAAGTAATAGAAGAAACATTAAGTGCAGATACTCTTAAGGGCTCCAATACTCCCCGGAAAATACCACCCGCTAAAACTGCAAGCACGCCAATCAGGACAGCACTAGCCGTGGCAAGGACTATCCCGAATTGTCTCCTATTTTTTTCCGTTCTGTTTTCTGTTTTCTGGCTCAAAATGCATCCTCACTAAACATTTAAGTGTTTGCGGACGGTTGTGATACTTCCCATAAATCCAATACCTATACCTACAATTAACGACACAGGTGTCAGGAATTGAAAAATCTGTTCCACTGTCAAAAAGTGCAGCAAATTCTTCAACATGGAGAAGCTCTCCACAATATAATTTAAAATATAATTATACAAAACATATATAATGCCCAGCGGAACTGCCGCCCCCATCAGACCTATCAGCATGCCTTCCAGCACGAAAGGCGCTCTGACAAAGAAATCCGTAGCCCCGATATATTTCATAATGTTAATTTCTTCCTTACGCACGGAGATGCCCACTGTCACGGTATTGCCAATCAGGAAAATACTCACTCCTAAAAGCACTGCAATAATTCCCACGGACAAATAGGCAATCAGCACATTGGTGCCGCTCAAAATATTGGCTATTGAAGCAGCATCATTGATATCGCCTACCTCCGGAATAGATTGCAGCCATTTCACCAACGCATCATGCATGGACACATCGCTGAGAAACACTTCAAAACAATCCATGCCCGCCAAAGGATTCTCGGGAAAACCTTCTTCATAATTTTCCCCATACCATTGGGGACCTAAAGTATGCCATACCTCGTCCGCAGTGACGAAATTGACCCTGGACACTTCAATACGGCTCTCTATCATCCGTCTGATTTCCTCAACACGGACATCCGAAACCTGTATATTTTCGTGGGTCTCCTCATCCTCCTTAAAAAACACGGTGACAGACACACCCTCTTCCGCTGTCAGTACGCTGTTCTGCAGATTTGCCATAATTGCATAGAATATGCCAAACAAAAACAGGCAGGCGGAAATAGTAGAAATAGAGGCCAATGAATACCATTTATTGCGAAAAATATTTACAATACCCTGTTTGATAATATAGAACAATGTATTAATCTTCATCAATGTAACCACCCTTCTCCTCATCGCTTACGATGACACCCTTCTTCATGGTGACAACGCGCTTCTGCATGGCATTGACGATTTCTCTGCTGTGGGTAACTACCACCACCGTAGTCCCCTGCTCGTTAATCTCTTCCAACAATTTCATAATTTCCCATGAGTTCTTGGGATCCAGATTGCCCGTGGGTTCATCCGCCAGCAAAATGGAAGGCTTGTTAATCAAAGCCCTTGCCAGCGCAACTCTTTGCTGTTCACCGCCGGACAAACGCCCCGGTCTTGCCTTGTACTTACCTGCAAGCCCCACCGTGGCAAGAATGGACGGCACATTCCGACGCATCTCGCTGGCAGGCGTTTCTATGATGCGCTGCGCAAACGCCACATTTTCATATACATTCCTGTCCATCAGCAGACGGAAATCCTGAAATACTACTCCAAGATTACGGCGAAACTGCGGAATCTGCTTGTGCTTTAATTTGGACAAATTGTGACCCATTACATAAACATTGCCGCTGGAAGCTACCAACTCTCTCAGCAGCAATTTAATCAGGGTAGATTTTCCTGAACCACTGTCTCCCACTATAAAGACAAATTCGCCTTGGCCGATATGCAGCGTAACCCTGTCCAATGCAGGTGCGCCTGTAGAGTAACTCTTGCTGACGTTATCCAAAAAGATAACGCCCTCCTCTTCAATCATCTGCTCTCTCTGTTTTCTCAAAATTTCTTTTTTTCTTGACATTTGTAATCACCTATCTAAATAAACGAATTTAATAATCAAAGGTTTCCATATACTTCATATATTTTACCACCATCAAAGCAATTTTAAAAGTAATGGCGTCCTCAAAAATACGCAAATCAAGCCCTGTGCTCTTTTGCAGCTTATCCAGCCGGTATACCAGCGTATTGCGGTGGATAAATAGTTGACGCGAAGTCTCCGACACATTGAGGTTGTTTTCAAAAAACTTGTGAATGGTGGTCAAGGTCTCTTCATCAAAATCATCCGGGCTCTTACCGCCGAAAATCTCACGGATAAACATCTTACACAGAGGAATGGGCAGCTGATAGATCAAACGCCCGATTCCCAATTCACTGTATGCAATCACATTTCTTTCATCAAAAAAGATTTTTCCTACATCCAGCGCCATTTTGGCCTCTTTATAAGAACGGCTCACATCCTTGATTTCCTTTATTACGGTTCCGTAGGCAATACGGATTTCCTTAACGCCTTCCTTTTGCAGAAATGCTTCCAGACCTTTGGCTGCCTTTTCAATCTCCCTGCCCATGTCCGCCTCGGACAATTCCTTCACCACAATAACATTATTTTCATCCACCGCAGTAACAAAATCCTTGGCATTGCTGCCGCAGTAAGTCCTGGAAAGCTCCAGCACATTATTCTCTTTGGCGCTGCCGGACTCTATAATCAGCACCACTCTTGGCACTTCCGTGGGGATGTGCAGTTTCTTGGAACGCCCATAGATATCCACTAACAACAGATTGTCCAACAGCAGATTCTTGATAAAATTATCCTTATCAAAACGCTCCTTGTATGCCACAAGCAGACTTTGAATCTGGAATGCCACCATTTTGCCAATCATATAAACATCTTCACCAGCGCCGGCTGCCACCAAAATATATTCCAACTGCTTCTCATCATAAATCTTAAAATACTGATAACCTTGTATCTCCTGAGAATCCGCCGGAGAAGATGCAAATTCCATTGCAGCCTTGGAACAATTCCCCATGCTGGCAGTGGATGCCGCTTCTTTGCCATCCACATCCATAATGCACAATTCTATTCTTGCAATTCCCTTAAGCCCCTCAATTGTATTCTGCAAAATTTGATTTGATATCATATAGCTTCTCCTTGGACTCACCCCGACAGACGCTCTTCGCATACTACTACATATTACAAATATACAAAAAAATGAAGAAAAATGCAATGATTTTTATGCTTTTTGCTTGTTTTATTTCCTAAAACTTTGCTTTTGTGGCTATATTGCGGTATAGGTTGCATATGTGCTATAATGATTCTACCTACACAAAATCCAGATAGGAGCAACAATGAGATATAGAGCAGGCATCCTTAGTATATTTATAATAGCCCTTTTTCTAATCGGCTGCGGGAAACAAACAATCGCAGTGCCAGCGGACAGCCTTTCCGGACAAACAGTCATGATTTCACAGTCAGAATCCTTTCAGAATGCATTGACATTTCCTGAGATTTTTATTCACGCCTCAGGAAGTACCCTTGAAACCCGTATTTTCGTTCCAAAGGGCTATGTCAGAACTCCTGCTGAAGAAGGCAGTTTTACGGAGTTTCTGCGGACCTATTCTCTGAAAGAGGATAAAAGCCCCATATTGTTTTACAATGGAGAGGAAAAACAGGGACACTCCCATCAGGCGGTATTTACGCTGCCCATAGAAGCCACAGACTTACAGCAGTGCGCAGATTCCGTTATGCGGGTTTATGCAGAATATTTGTATTGGTCCGGACAGCCGGATAAAATTGCCTTTCATTTTACCAATGGATTTCTGGCCAAGTACAGCAGGTGGCGGGACGGAGGACGTATCGTTGTGAAGGGGAAAAATGTAAGTTGGACACAGTCCGCCTCCTATGACGATTCCTACAAATGTTTTCAGCGATATCTGCAAACGGTATTCACCTATGCCGGAACCATATCCATGTTGTCAGAGAGCCGGGAAATTTCCCTGTCAGAGCTTCAAGTGGGGGATGTTTTCTTAAAAGGAGGAAGCCCCGGACATGTTGTGATGGTGGTGGATATCTGCGAAAACGAAGAGGGCAAAAAGGCATTTTTGCTGGGACAGGGGCATATGCCCGCTCAGGAATTTCATGTACTGAAAAATCCATTACACAGGAATAATCCGTGGTACTATGAGGAGGAATTCTCTTACCCCTTTATTACACCTGACTATGTGTTTCCGGAGGGAAGCCTCCGCAGAATGTGCTATTTGGATGAAAGATAGCGAAAAGCAGTCTGCCATAACATTTGGATATAAATATAGGGGATGCTTTCCTAACGGAAGCATCCCCTATCGTACCTTGCACTAAACACTCATATCAAAATTGCCGCCAATATGAGGGTTCACGCTTCGCTCCATGGCAGCGGAATCTATCATCTGCACCAGCCCTGCGCCCAATGCCTCATTGGTGTCCATGGTCTTGTCAAGCACTGCAATGCTGATTTTACTCTGTACAGAAGTGGTAGCCATTGCCATAGATAATCCTGCAATATCCATATCCATTCCTCCCTTGAATCAAATATTGCTTCTTTCTTTGATATCACAGTACCATAATTTTGTATTTTTCGCAAGAAGAAAATGCCGTTCGTTTTCCAATGCTGTGATAATAAAACAATACTACAAAGAGAGGCAGAAACACCACATACTTTCTCAGCTTACTTCCCTTTTTCGCCCAGCCGATAAGCACCGCTACGATTTCTTTCTTCTCTTCCTCTGTCATTCCCCTCTCCTGGTCTGAAAAATACAGCTTCAAATAAGCAAGACCTGCTATCATGGCCAGCGTTGCATAAACATCCACCCGGAGCACATCTCCTGTCTTGGGTTCCCTCTCCCTGAACGGGACAACATAAACCGCTTCCGTGTCTTCGTCTTCGCCGTCTCCGGTATCGTCACTATCTCCGATGTTTCCGCTGTCTCCGGTGTTTCCACTGTCCTCGGTGTTTCCACTGTCCTCGGTATTTCCGCTATCCTCGGTGTTTCCGCTGTCCCCGGTGTTTCCGCTGTCCCCGGTGTTTCCACTGTCCTCGGTGTTTCCGCTGTCCCCGGTATTTCCGCTATCCTCGGTGTCTCCACTGCCGACTTCAAAAACTGCCTCGATGGCATGATTGGCCCTCACATCCTGAAAGGTATAATATCCCCTTGTTTCAGCCTGCACTCCTGCCACCCTTTCCTCTGCAGCAGGCAATGCCTGCAATTCTTCCGTCCGATCTATGCCATCTACCAGAAGCGCCTTTATCTGAAATCCTTCATCCGCAGTCAGCTCAAAGGTCTGCTCCCCGCCTTCCGGCACGCGCACGCTGCCGCTTGGAGATATGCTTCCTCCCTGCCCTGCAGATGCTGTAATGGTATAGTCAGGAACGGGGACAATGACCTCCGTCCACTTCCCATAAAATTCCTTGTCTCCTGTATCCGTGGTGCTGACAGCTTCTATTTTACTGCCGCTGTAATCCCCATTGTCATACCAGCCGTCAAAAACATAGCCCTCCCGAACCGGCTTGGGCAATGTAATTCCTAGCTCATAGGTATAGCTGCTTTCTTCTGCGGATGGTGTAAAACCGTCCAGATGATAGGTGATATCATATACAATTGGAAGCGGGGAAATCTCTGCCTCCGCTATGGTCCAACCGTACCATTTCCCATCTTCTGTATTACCGTCATCCACCGCAAGATAAGCTTGTGTCGCCTGTTCAAGGGTGGGGGTTGTGGTATCATCCAATTTCTGCGTACCGTCCGGCGTAAGAAATGTAAGCTTCCTTGCATTCCAAATAGATGTCACATCCACATCCACATCAGCCCACACAGAAAATCCAAAAGCATTGTTGCCCACACTGATTGGCACAACATTGCCGTCCTTCACGGTTACGGCAATATCTAATTCCAGAAGCTCATTACAGCTCACGAATGCCTCTCTGCCGATGCTTATGATATTGCTGGGGATTTCTATCCTTGCCAAACCTTTGCACCTAGCAAATACTTGCCCTCCTATAGAGGTAATCCCATCTGGGAGCGTTATGCTTTCTAGGCTTTGGCACCCAGAAAATGCGCCGTCTCCTATAGAGGTAATGCCATCCGGAAGCGTTATGCTTGTCAGGTTCCTGCACGAAGAAAATGCGCTGTCTCCTATAGAGGTAATGCCATCCGGAAGCGTTATGCTTGTCAGACTCTGGCACGAAGAAAATGCTCTGTCTTCTATAGAATTAACACCATCCGGGAACGTTATGTTTTGCAGGCTTCTGCACCCAGAGAATACGCTCTCTCCTATAGAGGTAATACCGTCCGGAAGCGTTATGCTTTCCAAGCTAGTACACTTGAAAAATACTTGACCAGCTAGGTCTGTAAGACTTTCTGGAAGTGTTATATTACGCAGGCTGCTGCACATCTCAAATATACCGCCCCTTAGGCTGGTAATACCCTCTGGGATTGTTATGCTTTGCAGGCTGCTGCACCCACTAAATGCCCCTAACTCTATTTCTGTAAGACTGTCCGGAAGATTTACGTTTTCCAGACTGCTACACCCCAAAAACATACCCATTTCTATACGGGTAAAACCTTCTGAAAAAGTTACACTTTTGAGGCTGCTGCATTCAGAAAATACAAACCATCCTATGCTGGTAAGACTTCCCGGAACGGTTATGTTTTGCAGACTGCTACATCCAGAAAATGCATAGTCTCCTATACTGACAAGACTTTCTGGAAGGGTTATGCTTTGCAAATTTCTGCATTCCCGAAATGCCAACTGTCCTATACTTGTAATACTGTCCGGAAGATTTATTTCCGTTACGCTGTCCATTCTCTCAGGTTCATCTCGCGTATAGAATGCGTATTCTCCTATTGCCACAACCTCATAAGTACCCTGAGCTTCCACCGTCACCGTCTCAGGAATCGTCATAACACCATTTTGAATTGCACTCGTTTCATCGGATGTTATGTCTATTCCACTCACTTCAACCCACTTCTTATCCTCATCCAAAACTCTATAACAGATTCCGCTGGCATCCGTAAAATTATAATTATTGGCTCTTTCTGCAAAAGCTTCTATGCCGACATCTCCTGAATTCTCGTACTTTACACTTTCCTCTGCCAATGTAGTAAAACTGCTTGTTGCCATAAACACCACTGCTGCCATAAACAGAGCAAGCCATCTGTAAAATATGCTGTTTGTCCGTTGTTTTCTGTTTTGATTTTGCATATAGCCTCTCCTTCTGCCTGCTGCCCAAAAAATCCTGCCCCTACTCACTGATACGGCGGATGATCTTTTCTTCAATCTGAATTTTTCCCGCTTTCAACAGATTGCCCACGGCGCGCTTGAACTCATTTTTACTCATGCCTGTCTCCTGCCTGATCAGTTCAGGTGATGCTTTGTCGTTAAAGGGCAGGACTCCGTCATAACTGTCAATTATTTTCAAAACTTCATCCGCATCCTTGTGCATCTGCAAATATGCCTTTTCCCGAACGCTCAGAGCCAGCTTTCCGTCCTCATGCACCTGTGTCACACGGGCGGAAATCTCCTCTCCAATTTCAATTCTGCCATACATCTCATTTTTCGGTATCAGGGCGGAATACAGATAATCCACCGCTACAAACGCACCAAAATTTTTGCTGATTTCATAGACTATGCCCGTAACCTGATCGTCCTTCCTATAAGGGCTGTCCGTCCGTAAATTTTCATACACATTCATGGTAGCGCAAAGCCTGTTGCTTTTATCTATGTACAGAGACACCAACACCTGCTGCCCCACCTGCACTTTCATTTTCTGCTGTTTAAAAGGCAGAAATAAATCTTTCTCCAGCCCCCAATCCAAAAATGCTCCTATTTTATTCACCTGTACCACAGTCAAAAGCGCCGCCTGTCCCATTTCCAGCTTGGGCTGATTAGTCGTGGCAATCAGCCTGTCCTGAGAGTCTTTATAGAGAAATACCTCCAGAACATCCCCTATCTGTGTACCTTCCGGCACTTGCTTCGCAGGGAGCAGCACCCGTTCCTCCGAGCTTCCTCGCTCCGAGGATGTCTTTTCATTCTTTTGTGCTGCTGGCGCCAGATACACCCCAAAATCTACTTTTTTGACAACTGTCAGTTTCTGCTTTTCTCCCAATCTGAACATTTTCTTTCCTCATTTCTCACTTCCGTTACATTTCTCTGCTCAGGAAAATTCCACTATCACATAGGGCTTACCCTCGGCATCCGTCAGGGATATGATATAGCTGTTCTCTTCTACTGCCACGTAAGGATACAGCACATCATCCAAAAATGCCTGCTTTTTGTACTCCGCCCTCATCTGGGTAATCACAAACCCGTCCGGCAGAAACTCCAATGCCATATCCACATACTGTCCATTATTCACATGATGATTGGTATCCAGATGGTGCTTTTTCACCACAATGGCTTCCCTGCTTTCGCCGCTCTTTGGTACCACAATTTTTCTGGGGGCATAATCCATAGGCAGTCTTTCTTCCAATACGTATTTTTCCCTCATGACTTCCGTGGGCAGGGTGGGCTTTCCCGTATCTGTGTTTAACAGACTCCAAAGAGAATTTGCTTTGGCCAGATATTCTCCCTGGGTTGTAAGCATGGCAAAATTACGCATGCCCAAAAAGCCTTTAAACTCATAGGGCAAGGTTCCTATCCTGACCTGCTCGCATAATCTTGGATAACGCTCCACCACGATCTGCCATGAGGACATTACCCATACCATATGATTCTCTTTCAGATAATCCACACCGATTCCCAAGTCCTCGGAATGAAAAGTGGAACAGTCCTGAAAATAATTTAAAAGCGCATTTAACGACAGCTTTCCCTCGCTGTCCACTTCGGTAAAACGAATTCTTCCGTCAAATAAATACATAACCTACATCCTTTACATCAAAAGTTGTGCAATTATTACACCGATAAAAAGCAAACAGTACAAAATCATTCCCACATTTAAAAACATTATGCTAAACCGCTGTCCCTTGGGCAATACCACCTCTCCCGGCTTTATAACAAAGCGTTTGCGGAACACAATCAACATAACAACACCGGCAATCATCAACCCCATGATGACACAGCCATACAACATATACAGCAGCCAGCCCGGCAGATTCTCCATAACATTCCTCATGAGCAGTCCGGTTTGTTCCTCCACGGGCTTTTCCATTATTTTCATCAATTCCTCATAATGAATTAATTTCATAACCAGAATACTGACAATACTCCCCATAAAGTTAATCAACATATGAATACCTATGGTAATCTTAAGATTCCCCGTCTTTACATAGAGAAATGCCAAAAACATCCCCATGGTAGCAGCATAGAGACATTGGCTGATATTGCCATGAAATAACCCAAACATTACACCGGAAAGTACAATGGCAGCTCCTTCACCATATTTCAAGGTCTTGTCCACAATCAGCTTTCGAAAGATGAATTCTTCAAAAATCGGAGCAAGTAACACCATATACACAAAGGTAAGCCTCATATCGGCAGAAGCAGCCAGATTTGCTACTTCGTTGTTCACAGGACTTCCTTTTAATGTTTCTATGATGCTGGCAAGAATCACTGTAATAAAATTGCTGACATACATAATAGCAATACACATAATAAACGACAATACAAACTGCCCCGGCTTCATTTTATGCTTTTGGGGAGTCCTGCCGGGCAGCCTGCTCACCAAAAAAATCAGAATCGGCATCCCTATCAGATACATGGGCACTGCGGAAAGCAGTATTATTACATTCATATTGCCCTGCCATTCCGGCTTTAAGTGAAATACGATTGCAGCCACACTCGTTTGTGCCACCATAATAATAATATAGCCAATCACGAACATCAGACCCAGCTGGGAAAAATCTTTTTTGTACTCTTTTATGTTCTCCATGGAAACTCCTTTCTCTGCGTTCAAAACGCACTTAACACTTATAATACAACACCTGTTTGATTTTTGCAAATGGTGAGGGTGTTATTGTTAATTTTTTACACTTACACAAAATTCCCATTGATTTTGGCAGATTTTTTTTGTATGATACAAGATATGGGTGTGAGCGGAAGATGCTCATGTATCACAAATAAAATTTACTAACCGAAAGGATAACATTGTGCCCAGATGGACACAGAAATGAGGATTACAATGGTTAAAACAGGCTTCGATAACGACAAGTATCTTAAAATGCAGTCTGAGAATATCAAAAAACGTATTGCTACATTTGGAGGAAAACTTTATCTGGAATTTGGCGGAAAATTATTTGATGATTATCATGCTTCCAGAGTTCTTCCGGGTTTTAAGCCGGACAGTAAAATCAATATGCTGGCTCAGTTAAAGGATCAGGCTGAAATTGTTATTGTTATCAATGCTGGAGACATAGAAAAAAATAAAATCCGTTCAGACTTAGGAATCACTTATGATGTGGACGTACTTCGTCTGATTGATGCCTTCAGGGGATATGGCTTGTATGTGGGCAGTGTGTGCCTGACTCATTTTGCAGGACAGCCCAGCGCCATTGCCTATCAGAAAAAATTGGAATCCCTTGGCATGAAAGTGTACCGCCATTATCCTATTCCCGGCTATCCCTCCAATATTCCTCTGATTGTGAGCGATGAGGGCTATGGCAAAAACGATTACATAGAAACCTCCCGTTCTCTGGTAGTGATTACTGCGCCGGGTCCGGGAAGCGGCAAAATGGCCACCTGCCTCTCCCAGTTGTATCATGAATACAAAAGAGGAGTTCAGGCAGGATACGCCAAATATGAGACTTTTCCCATTTGGAATCTGCCCTTAAAGCATCCTGTGAATTTGGCCTATGAAGCCGCGACGGCGGATTTGAATGACGTGAATATGATTGATCCCTTCCATTTGGAGGCATATGGAGAGACCACTATTAATTATAACCGGGATGTAGAAATTTTCCCCGTCCTGCGCGCCATGTTTGAAAAAATCATGGGAGAATGCCCTTATCAGTCTCCTACTGACATGGGTGTCAATATGGCGGGGTTTGGCATCATAGATGACGAAGCTGTCAAATATGCCGCCAAGCAAGAAATTATCCGCAGATATTATAACACCTTGTGCCAACAGAGACAAGGCAGTGCAGACAAAGATTCCGTACTTAAAATTGAACTTCTGATGAATCAAGCAGAAATTTCTCCAGATGACAGAGCTGTCATAAGCGCCGCCAAAGTAAAAGCGGAAGCTACCGGTGAACCTGCCGCAGCCATTGAACTGCCGGATCAGCGCATTATTACCGGAAAAACCAGCGCTTTGCTTGGAGCAACTTCCGCAATGATGTTAAATGCCTTAAAGGCATTAGCCGGCATCGATGATTCAATCCAACTGATTTCTCCGGAAACCATTGGCCCCATTCAGGATTTAAAAGTAAAACATCTGGGAAATCGTAATCCCAGACTGCATACGGATGAAGTCCTGCTGGCGCTTTCCATCTGCGCGGCTACGGACAGCACCGCAAGGCTTGCTATGGAACAACTGCAAAAACTGCGGGGTTCCGAAGTTCATTCTAGTGTCATTCTGTCCCATGTGGACAAAAATATCCTTCGCAAGCTGGGTGTAAATCTGACCTGCGAGCCCACCTATCAATCTCAAAAGCTGTACCATCCATAATAGCGTGAGAAAGCTCTGCAGAGCTTTCTCACGCTGAAGAATGCAAGGCGAATAAATTCGCCTTGCATTCTTCTCATAAAAGCTTTGGTCCTGTAGAATTTGGGGCCTGTGAGATTGTGTGAGTCACGCCAAGGCTTCCTCTACCATCGCACAAAACTCGTCCTCATCCATAGCGCCTATCATATCGGCTATGACTTCTCCGTTTTTTAAAATCTTAAAAGCCGGAATATTTGCCACCCTGTATTTCTGTGCCAAAGGCATATTTTCACTGACATTGCACTTGCCAACCTTGAGCCTTCCTTCCATCTTCTCGGCAAGACTCTCCACTATAGGCGCCATCATTTTACAGGGGCCGCACCAATCCGCAAAAAAATCCACTAATACCGGCAGTTCGGACTGCAGCACCTCCGTCTCAAAATTTTCAGTCGTAAATGTGTATTCCATACCTTTCCTCCTTTTCTTTACTAAAACTATTTTTGATGTTTGCGAAACTCTATTATCTTGGCCCCGAATTGGGCAATTGTGTGTTTTAAAACAGACTCTTGAAAAACACCGGTACTTAGATGCCGTACTTTGGCATCTTATGTACCGTTGTGTTTTTCACGAAGCGAAAGCGCGTCTGTTCTAAAATACACAATCTGTACAATTCGATTGAAAATCTAAAGTTTCGCAATTGTCTAATAAAGCTACACTCTGTGAATTACATACTTGCAAATGGGATTCCCCTGCCCGGAAAATTTCTCCTCGTACTCGGTCATCACATTGTCTTGCATCAACTTTGGGTCCCCGTGAAGGTCATAAGTAATGACGTCCGCTTGCCAGCCCGCCGGTTTAAGCTCCTCCACCGCATAATCAAATAATGCTCTGTTATCCGTTTTAAATTCCAGACGCCCTTCCTTTTTTAAAATCAAGTCATATCTTGCCAAAAACTGTCTGGAAGGCAGCCTGCGCTTGGCATGACGGTCTTTGGGCCATGGGTCCGAAAAGTTTAAATATATTTTATCCACTTCTTTGCTGCCAAATACCTGATCAATATTTTCTGCATCCATGCGGATAAATTTTAAATTGGGCAGCTCTTCCTCCTCCATTTTTTGAATAGCACGAAGGAGTACGCTGGAATATTTTTCAATTCCCACATAATTGATATCGGGATGCATCTTTGCCATGGTATATAGAAATTTGCCTTTTCCCATGCCGATTTCAATATGGATGGGCTGTTTATTTCCAAAAATTTCCTGCCAACGCCCCGGACATTCCTTCAAGCTTTCTTCTTTCACCACATAGGGACTCTCCGCAATTACTTCCCTTGAACCTGTTATATTCCGCAATCTCATAATGACACTCCTTATCCTGCCCCAATTATATCAAAATATCTCAAAAAAGGAAATACTTCCTTGCAATATGAATAGTGCATATGGTAAGATAAAATCACAAGATATTGTAGGATGGAGATTATTATGTTTTATCACTCAAAACATTTTTTATATAAATTATCTGTCCGCCTTGTTGCCGTAATCTGCGCTTTCTGCCTGTTTTGTTTTCAAACGCTTCCTGTTTTTGCAATTACCGAGACTGCGCAACGGCGCATAGAGATGCAGCGGACAATGCCCATTGAATCCAATAAAATTGAAAACTGGCCCACCGGTCCCATCGTCAATGCGGAGTCCGCCATTTTGATGGAAGCAAAAACCGGTGCTATTTTGTATGCCAAAAATATTCATAAGCAGGAATATCCTGCCAGCACCACCAAAATTTTAACTTCCCTGATTGCCATAGAGCAATGTTCCATGGATGAAGTGGTGACTTTTTCCCACAATGCCGTGTTTGGCATTCCTCTGGACAGTAATCACATCGCCATGAATGAAGGTGATACCTTGACTATGGAAGAATGTCTGAATGCCATTTTGATCCGCTCCGCCAACGAGGTATCTTATGCCGTGGCTGAACATATCGGGGGCACATGGGATAATTTTGCAGATATAATGAACAAACGGGCCAAAGAATTGGGTTGTGTGGATTCTCATTTTGTCAATCCCAATGGTCTGCCGGACAAGGATCATTATACCAGCGCCTATGATTTGGCAATGATTGGACGAGCCTTTTTTGCCAGCGAAGTGCTGTGTAATATGACTATGACCCCCATGCTGGTCCTTCAGAAGAAAACCGGAGAGTACAGAGACAAAAATAAAATGGAGTTAATCCCCGGCGGTCAATACGAATATAAATATCTGGTGGGCTGTAAAACGGGTTTTACCAATGATGCCAGATACACTCTTGTTTCCTGTGCTGAAAAGGACGGCCTGAAACTTATTTGCGTCGTCATGAAGGATGAGAACAATCTGAATTACGAAGATACTATTGCCCTGTTTGACTATGGATTCGCCAACTTTGATCGGGTGAATATTTCTCAGGCAGAGACTAAATACAATATTAATAATACAGGTTCCTTTTACAGCGATTATGATGTCTTTGGCAATTCCCAGCCTATTCTTGCGCTAAACAAGGATGATTATATTGTTTTGCCCAAAACAGCGGAATTTTCTGACACGGTTTCCTCCATCTCCTATGAGACACAAAACGAAAATCAAGCCGCCATCATCACTTATACATACCATGGTGAGTATATCGGCTCTGCCTCTGTAGACTTGTCCACCAACACCAAATCCCCTTATGCTTTTAATGTAGATTCGGATGCCAATAATAATGCAGACACTTCTAAGTCCGGTGTCGGAGCAGTTTCCATCATATTTATCAATATCTTTAAGGTGTTGCTCTATATCCTTGCTTTTGCAGCCGTCTGCGGTGCAATCTACCTGATTTTCTTTATATATAAAAATTATTACTTTTCTTCCCGCAATACCCGCCGTTCATGGCTGAGGGACAGAAGACGGCGCAAACGCCCTCTTCCCGCTTCGGATGATTTTGCGCTAAACCGTAAAAAAGCAATTTCGGCAGCAAAACGCCGCCAGCGGCGCAGGAACGGCTTCCGAACCCGAGTCGGCAGGCGGCACCATTAATGTCTTTTTTTCCGGTGCTGCTTACGCAGTTCTTTGATGTGTTCATAGCGTTCGGCAATTTCCTCCGCCTCTTCTTCGGAGATAAACTTGGTAGTCTTTACCACATAAACCATATCTTCCTCCGTCCTGCGGACCCTTATTTTTCCTTTGAGGTATCCATGCTTCTCGCAGTATGCCACACAGTAATAATTCTTCCCATTGGGCGTAAACCACTTCACCTGTTTCTTCAGATTACAGTGACATAAATAGCATTTGCTGGAGGAGACCTCCTTGTCTTCCATGGCTTCCGCCTTGTCGCCAAACTGCCTGGAGATATATTTAAAATAATTCTCAAACTGTATTTTTACTTCGTCTTCCCTCCGCTTTGGCGGATTGGTCACATCATAGGAAAGATTCACCAGAATATCCGGTCGCTCCTGAGCCAGCTTTGCAAACACCTTCGCCGTATAATAGGCATCGCTGAATGCCCGATGAAAGGGAATGTCCTTCTCCACCTTTAAAAAATCAATGGCATATTCCAGAGTTCTTCTGACTTTTGCGTTTTCCTCATATGCCAACGCAAACAGTTTCTGCACATCCAAAAAAGGAATCGGTCCTTGAGACAGGGGCTCCATCCCATAAAATTTCATATTATGCTGCAGCTGTGGAAGATCCAGAACTCCCCATGTACAAAAACGATATTCCTGCCCGCACCAATCCAAAAACTGTTCCGCCACCTCTTTAAACAGCCTGCCCCGCTCTAATTCCTTCATCTGCAAATGAATGAGCCTCCCGGTAACGGGATGCATCTCCTGATATACTCTCGGCCGTATCAGCTCATTAAATTCACTAATCATGACATATCTGTCATTTAATTGAATAGCGCCGATTTCTATAATTTCAAAGGCAAGCTTTTCGGCTTCTGTTTCCGTCTCTGAATTTCCCTGGTTCCACTCAAGGTCCAAAACAATATACTTCATTCAACCCCCTGTATACTTCATAATTTGCGTAGTCTCCTCTGCTCCTTGCGCTTACTTCTCTCTTCCTTATCCAAAATAAGATAGAATGTAGGAATCAAAATCAAGGTCAACACGGTGGAGGCAATCAGACCTCCAATAATAACCAGCGCCATTCCCTGCATCATAACAGCATTGCCGCCGCCGATTGCCATGCCCATGGGCACCATAGAGAGAATGGTGGTCAGCGTAGTCATCAGAATGGGACGAAGCCTGATAATACCTGTTTCAATCAAAGCATCCTCCACAGGCATCTCCTGCTTTAACATATTGGTGGAATCCACAAACAAAATACCATTGTTTACCACGATACCTATCAACATCAAAAATCCCATCAAAGATACCATGCTGAGGGTGGAACCGGTAATAAACAGCAGGAAGAAAGAACCAATCAGCGAAAATGGTATACACAGCATGACCATAATGGAAAATCTGGGAGACTCAAACTGCATTGCCATCACCAAAAATACCAAAAATACTGCTGTCAGTATTGCTTTGAACAAGCTGGCAAACTCCTCGTTCAACATCTCCACCATCATGCTTTCAGCCGGAGAAACGGATTCCGGAAATACTGTCTTTGCCATTACTTCTTCAATAGCACTCTGCGCCTCAAATATTTTATCGGAGGTCAGGGTTGCTGTCAAGCTTACCAGATACAGACCATCCTGTTTTGTAATCGTTTCCTGACTGTCCACATAGACAATTTCTGCGATATCACGCAAAGGCACAGTAACACCAAAGGAAGTGCTCAAGCCTAAATCCATCAGCTGATTCAAATCATCGTACATTCCCTTGGGATATTCCAAGCGCACTTCGTATTCGGAACCTTCTCTGGCAATCGTCAGAGGGCTTACACCGCTGAGCACATTGTTTAAGGTCATCGCCACCTGAATAGGGGTCAGACCATATTGCATTGCTTTTAAAGGGTCCACCTGTACCCTTGCCATAGTGCTGGCGTTGGCCAAGGAATTATCCATTTTTATTACGCCATCTACTTTTGATAATTCTATCTGCAAATCAGCAGCAACCTGCTTCAATGCTTCCATATCACTGCCTTGTAAATCCACCTCATAGCTTCCGGTGCTCATCATACTACTCATACTGCTTCCGGTTGCTGACACAGTGATATCCATATTTGTCATGGTGGCCGCTATTTCATTCCATTTGTCCACCATCTGCGCAGTGGACAACTTGCGGTCTTTCTTTAGGGTTGCGGTCAAATTTGCGCTTCCTCCGCCGCTGGACATAATGCCGGAACCACTTCCTATAGAGACCGAATAACTAGCAACATCCTCATCCTCGCTGGCAATCTGCTCCCACCTTTGAATGGCGGCATCTTCCGTCTCCAATGTAGTTCCGGAACGGAAATTGATTGCTACCTGTACCATGCCCTCGTCAGCAGAGGGCATCAGCTCCATATTAAGAGTTCCTGCCATTATCAATGCCACTACAACTAATGCCACGGAAACTAACACTGCCATGACACGTTTATGCAAAATTTTACGCAATAATTTCCGATAGCCTGCATGAATTTTTGCCAGCAATTTATCGATAGGCAGATTATCCTTGGGTATGGGCTTGAATATACAATAAAACAAAGGCACCAGCATCATAGCTGCTATCAAAGAAGCCATCATGGCAAACACGATGGTAAAACCTAATTGGTAAAATATCTGACCTGACAAGCCTTTCATTGTCGCCAGCGGCAGATATACTACAATGGTCGTAATAGTGGAAGCAACAATGGAAGCTGTCACTTCTTTCGTTCCTTCAAATGCTGCCTCTTTGAAATCCTCTTTCTTCTCTTTCTTTCTAAAACAGCTCTCTATCACCACAATAGAAGCATCCACCATCATACCAATGGCAATGACCAAAGAGCCCAAAGTCACAATATTCATGGAAAATCCCATAAAACTCATTAAAATTATGGTAAGGAACAGTGATATGGGCATGGATGCACCTACAATCAAACTTGCCTTAAAATCTCCAAAAAACACAAACAGCACAAGCATTGTGAACACGACACCAAGAATCAATGTCTGTGCCACTGAAGACAGGGAATCCACAATGGAATCACTCGCATTGTATGTAATATCAAAGGTAATTGCAGGATTTTCTTCCTGAAGTTTTTTCAGTTCTTTTACCACATCATTACAGACATTTACTGTACCAAAGCTGCTCTTATTCTGAATGCTGATGCTGACATTATCTTTCCCATTATAACGGCTCATGCTGTTCGCTTCTTTGGAAGCAAGCGTGACTTCCGCCACATCCTGCAGCATGATAACGCTGCCCGTAGCTGTCATAAGAGGCACTTCTTTTAACTTCTGCACCGTATTATATTCCATGGAAGTAGCTATGCTGATATCCTGCGAGCCTTGCTTAACGCTGCCTGCCGGATAAGTAAAATCCACTGCTCCAAGAAACTGCGCCACAGAAGCCATAGTCAATCCATACTGTCGCAGCATGGTCTCGTTTAACTCTATTTTTATATAGTCCTCGCTGCCGCCGCTGACACTGACCTGCGCCACTCCCGTGAGAGATTCCAACTCCGGAACCACAGATTCATTAACCACCTTCAACAAATCCACATCACCCGCTTCAATCACGGAAACCATTAAGATGGGCACACTGTTCATGTTCATCTCAATAATGGTAGGATCCGAGGCATCCTCAGGAAATTCTAATGCCGCCACCTCTAGCGCCGCTCTCAGATCGTTGTGGCATTCGTCAATATCCACACCATAGTCATAGGTAAATAACACCAGACAATAGTTTTCCGAGGACATCGTAGTCACAGAATCCACTCCGCTTAAAGATGAGCCTGCATCTTCAATTTTAGATGCCACCAGCTTATCCACGCTCTCCGGGTCTGCACCAGGATAAGTCGCCATAACAATCAACATGGGCATCTCAATATCAGGAGTCAACTCCAAACGAAATCCAAATATGGAAGAAATACTAAATACAGCCAACGCCAAAATCATCAAAAAACAGGATACTGGGCGTTTTAATGCAAGCTTTGTAAGATTCATCCGCCAGCCCTCTACTTTCCTACTGCATCAGATGCTGTAACCGCAACGCCATCCAACAGTCTGGGGGACCAGCTTGTAATCACAAGATCCCCTTTTGAGATACCGTCTACAATCGCAATGGTAGTGTCATCAAAAATATCCGTTATCACATAAGTCTTTACTGCTTTATTGTTCACACAAAGATATACATAGGCTCCGGTGCTGTCATAATAGACCGCATCATAGGGAATCAATATTACATTATTGATGGAATAAGTATCTGCGGTAAGCTTTACCGACACACCGGGGGGCAGTTCATCCCCGTCTGCATTTATGTTTGCCTTCACCTGAAACAGACCTGTCTGCTGGTTTACCGCAACTCCAATCTCTGTGACAGTTCCTGCATAATTTTTCCCATTGCGCTCCACCGTAATGGCGTCTCCCACTTGCAGAGTGCTTTTCACAGATTCACTTACCTGAAATGTGACCTGCATGCTATTTTCATTGGCAATGACAAATGCAGGAGACTGCTGTCCCGCAATACCATTCACTTCCACGCTCCGGCTCTGAATGATGCCTGAAATAGGCGCTGTTATTGTATAATAAGACAACGCAAGTTCTGCACTTTCCACGCCAAGCTGCGCTAACTGCAGGCTGGTTTTTGCCTGTGCATTGGCATCTTCACGGATTTGCCCTTGTGCAAGAATAGCAGAGTTCTCCGAAAGTTTAAGCCCCTCCTCCGCTGCTCGATATGCGGAAGCTGCTTGAAGAAATGAAGTATGTAAATTGTCCCTTTGTGTCTGCAGAGTTGCCAACTGTGACTTTGCCTTGCCTAAAACTATCTGTGGACTAGCCGAAAGGTCACTTCCCGATATAGTAGATGAAGTGGTATCCTTAGGAAGAGAGGCCTCCACTATGGGCTGCATTGCAGCAATCGCATCCACCCGTCCACTGTTAATCGCCTGTTCAAAATTTCCCACTAATTTCTCATACTCCGTCACCGCATCATCTAATTCCTCATAAGCATCCTTTACCTGAAAATAAGCAATCTGCGCCTGCTCGTAGCCGCTCTTTGCCTGCACGATTGCGCCTTCCAATTGTATATCTGTAGATTCCTGCTGGCTTCCTGTCGCCATATTCACTTGCTGCTTTGCGTTTGCAGCGCTCAGCTGCGCCTGCTGTAGCTGCATCTGTGCACCTTCATCATCTATTTTAAAAAGCACATCCCCTGCATTGACATAATCCCCCACATTATAATTTACCTCCGTGATAGTACCGGAAACAAAAGGAATAACATATACCAATTCCTGAGGAGAAACGCTTCCCACAAAATTACTTTGAAGGGTCAGACTTCCTACATCCGCCTGCTGCATATCCACTACAACATCCGCTATTTCAGTGCTTGCCGCATCTCTGTTACCACAGCCTGCCAGAAACATGGCTCCTGCCAATACAAGTGCGATTGTTCCACTGTACTTTCTCTTGGTTAAATAATACATCCTTTGCTCCTTCCTCATATAGTTGCCAATTTTTCATTTATGTCCGTCTATCTAATCGACCATATACAATTAAATGCTTTTTTATTATAATACATTTCCAACAAAATTCAAGAAAAATAGTATTAAATAAATATAAAACAGCAACGGAGCCCTATTACTCCGCTGCCATAAAGTCACAATATCAACTACAAATTCTCCAGCCAAGTCTTTGCTAATTCAATCCATGTGCTGCACTCTTCCTGCACAGCCCGGCCATCCGATGTCTCCGTCAAATGGTTCGCCAGCGCTAATCCGTGGGCACCCACCGGATACATATGAAACTCTGTGGGAATACCCGCTTTCCTAAGTGCACCCACCAACAGCAGAGAATTTTCTACAGGTACCGACTGATCTGCAAAAGTATGCCAGATAAATGCCTTAGGAGTTTTACTGTTTACCTGTTTCTCCAGAGACATTTTTTCGCCAAGTTCTCCCTGCCTATCTCCCAAAAGCTTTGTAAAAGACCCTCTGTGGGCAAATTCTCCGGAAGTAATAACCGGATAACACAATATCATGCCGTTGGGGCGCAGCTTCTCATGAGTTGTATCTGTTAAGCCGATTCCCTCTGCCACAAAGTCTTCGTCCCAAAACATTCCAAGACTCGCCGCCAGATGCCCTCCTGCAGAGCATCCCTGTACCACAATTTTGTCCGAATCAATACGCCATTCCTCTGCATTGTCTCGAATTAATACCATAGCACTTGCCAATTCCAGCAAAGCTGTGGGATACTGCGCAGGAGCACAGGAATACCGCAGGATTGCCGCATGATATCCCATTGCAAGAAACTTAAGCGCCATGGGTTCCGCCTCCCTGTCAGAAGTCCTTTCATACCCTCCGCCGGGACAAAGCAATATTAAAGGTCTCTTATCGATTGCCAACGCATCGGAATGTTCCTGAATATAAATCTCCACTCTGGCATAGGACAGAGAACCTTCCACTTGTAACGGATATATTTGATGAATCATAACATCCTCCTGTATATAGCTATATTAATAAGCCCGTCCCCAATAAACCATTTTCTTTGCCGGTTTCCCGCAGCATACACAAGTGTCTGCAATCTGCTCCTGCTCAAAGGGCATACAGCGGCTGGTTACACTTAATTTTTCCTTTATCTGCTCTTCACACTCTATATTACCGCACCACATTGCCTTTACAAAACCGGATTGTTCACGGAATAACCGTTCAAATTCTTCCATATTGGCAGCGGTATAAGTATGGGCATCTCTGTGGGCTCTTGCTCTCTCCAGCATATCCTTCTGCATGGTATCCAGCACTTCCCCTGCTTTTTCTGCCAGCTGTGCAAGTTCCACTTCTATCTTTTCTCTGGTATCACGGCGGCAGATGATACATTTACCTGCCTCAATATCCTTAGGTCCGATTTCCACACGGATGGGATAACCCCGCATCTCCGCCTCGGAAAATTTCCAGCCGGGAGTCTTGTCGGAATCATCCACTTTTACCCTGAACTTTTGGGATAGAAGCTCTTTCAACTCATAAGCTTTATCCAGCACGCCCTCTTTCTTTTGCTGAATAGGAATAATACATATCTGAACAGGAGCAACCTTGGGGGGCAGCACCAAGCCCTCATTGTCCCCATGAACCATAATAATGCCGCCAATGAGCCTTGTGGACATTCCCCATGAAGTCTGATGCACATATTTCAAGGTATTGTCCTTGTCCGCAAACTGAATGCCAAACGCCTTGGCAAAGCCGTCTCCAAAATTATGGCTGGTGCCTGACTGCAAAGCTTTCCCATCGTGCATTAACGCCTCAATAGCATAGGTAGCCTCAGCTCCTGCAAACTTCTCCTTTTCCGTCTTCTGTCCTTTAATGACAGGCATTGCCAGCACCTGTTCACAAAAATCCGCATACACATTCAGCATCTGAATGGTTCTCTCCTCCGCCTCTGCGGCAGTAGCATGAGCCGTGTGCCCCTCCTGCCATAAAAATTCTCTGGAACGCAGAAACGGTCTGGTCTCTTTTTCCCATCGCACCACGGAACACCACTGATTATAAACCCTAGGCAAATCTCTATAGGACTGCACATCATTTTTATAAAAATCACAGAACAAAGTCTCCGAGGTAGGACGCACGCAGAGCCTCTCCTGAAGCTCATTTGCGCCGCCATGGGTCACCCATGCCACCTCCGGTGCAAAACCTTCCACATGTTCCTTCTCTTTTTGTAGCAAAGATTCCGGAATAAACATGGGCAGATATACATTTTCCACCCCTGCTTCTTTAAATTTCTCATCCAATTGTCTCTGAATCAGCTCCCAAATCGCATAGCCTGCAGGCTTGACGACCATACAGCCCTTTACGCTGGTATAATCAATCAGCTCCGCTTTCTTTACCACATCTGTATACCATTGGGCAAAATCTACATCCATCGCTGTAATTGCTTCCACCATTTTCTTATCTGCCATATCGTTTCTCCTCACTCCTCATCGTTCTCTATAGATAGTAGATTTTTCTATTATAGCCTCTTTTTGTTCATAATTCAATGGGCATGCTGAAAAAATAACTACAGCATGCTGTAAAAAATCGTCATTGGCTTAAAAGCTGTGTCCTCCGCCTCCGCCGCTGTGGCCGCCTCCGCCACCACCGCCTCCGCCTTTACTTCTGGGTGCATAACGTTTGGTTTGATATTGATAAAAAGCCTCCGGCTTCGTGTGGGAAAACTTCACGGTTGCATTATCCAAAATTTCATTGTCGCTGGGAGCCCTTAACTTACTCATATAACTGGCCAGTAGAAAATTCGCAAACAATGCCAAAATCAATGCCAACAGCAGATTGCTGATATACTTCATAGGTTGGGAAATTCTGCCCCCCTGAAGCAGGGTATGGATTTCATCATAGGCGCAAGATGCGCAGCGATAATATTCTCCCTTGCTGGCATAGCGGTATACATTGTCCGTAATAGTCTCTGCATAATTTTCATTAATGACTTTATATATTGCACCATCACTGAAAATCCAAATTTTCCGATTAGCCATATCTATCAAAAAAAGCGTACCGCTTTTTGTACCAAACTTTGCATGATAATAGCTTTCTGCAAAGGCTGCTGCCGAAGAAGTATTCTCCCTCACAGTCTTGAACGCCACATTGCCATATTGGGTGATAGGCTCCATTTTCCATTGTAAAGAAATACGCTCTTCATTTGTCAGAAGTCCCGCATCATCCTCTAAAATCAGTCTGTATCCTGTCTCTTCATTTATTCCCTCTGCATTGACAAGTAAAGAACTTTCCGCTTTTACTTCTGACATATATGTCATAAACAAAAACAATGACCAAAGTATTGCCGCAAAAACAAGAGCTACTGCTTTTTTCAGTCTTTTCTGCCTTTTTAATGCTCCGTAAATTTCCATCTTTACCTCACATATCTCCTCCCCGTATATTAAATTGGGGCAATTCTCTGGTACTCAACTGATTATGGTGTTTAATTAAATCTATAAATGACCAGATAACCGTACACATACACGCACAGGCTCCGATATAATAAACCCAATCATATACCGGATGCAGAATAAAAACAAAAATTGCAATGAATGCTCCCAACAGCGGTTTTAACAAAGTGGTAAGCTTGTCTTCCAGATTACCGGCATAATTCATCTTTTTGGCAAACGCCCGTCTCCTTACCCTGAATTTGCGAAAAGCCTTGGAGGAATCCGAAAACAGGGCACACTTTACCACAAACCATACAAGCCCTACCACACCAAGCCGAATCACAAGCCTCATTCCCCTGCCGAATCCTCTGGATGCCATCTGTATAATCAGGGTAATCAGTACAAGTCCCCCAGTGACCAAAACCCCCTTGAGCCAATCCTTGACTCCTATTTTTTCGCTATTGCCAAAGCGTATTTTAATTTTCCGGGTGTCCTTGGCTTCCGGCTCTTCCTGATTCCCCCACATATGCCGATTCAACCATGCCTGTGTGGTCTGAATGCCCTTGTCATCCTGCCCAGACTCCTTTGCAAGTAAATGAGTCATCTGCCGGTTTGCCAAAAAGGCGCTGATTACGGCAAGGGCTGCTGCAATTAACAGAATTTTTACCGGGGTAATGGTGAAAAATATATTCAACAGAATAAAAATGGGGGCAGTACAGAGTACAGAGGAAGCCAGATATTTTTTCGGATCCACAGGCAGATCTGCAACTGCCTTTCCCGTCTGACCGTTCACTGCAGCATACACTACCCTGTCATCCTTTCGATAGGACAAAAACCATACAGGAAGCAATGCGAGATTCACGGTGGTTTTTTCAGGACGCACCGCATTCTCAAGAGCCCTTCTGTATTTCTCGCCGACCATCTCATAACGGGAGCAGTCAGGGCTTCCGCCAAGCTGGTCTGCGGCGTTCTGCGTAACCGTTTCTATAGCATCCGCCCAATATAAATCCTTCTCCACATCATTGGTGTCCGCATAAAATCCACTGAGAAAAGAAGGTGTAAAAGGCTTCACCGCCTTCATGTCAAAAGGAGCAATGGCTGCACTTAAATTGTCCGAAAAAGATGCCGAGGCATCATAAGCAATCCCCTTATATTCCTCATCTACATCACAGTGCAATTCATAATGCATTGTAATGACATATTCGCCATCCCTCTCAGACTGATTTCCCAGAAATACACCAGGTCCCTTTTTCTCAAAATCATACACCCAATAGGGCATATAAATACCCCGGAATTTCTGGATATACAATTCATCCTTTAATTCCGAAGGCGCAAAGATTGCCCGGCGCATCATCTTTATGTATGCATTCTTGCAATCTTCCTTTGTTTTTTGAAAAGGAATAATGAATTCCGGACGGCGCTCCCTGCTGATACGGCTGTCCAATATGGTTGCCCCGCCGCAAAAGCTGCAAAAGGTAGCCGCCGTCACATCTTCGCTAAGAATTTCAGCCCCGCACTGCGGACAGGTAAAAACCGTCACCTCATATTCTCCTTCATGCTCAGGCAAAACCTGTTCCTCCGCATCTCTCTCCTTTTGAAAATGATACGGATTCACCGTGGTATCACAATGGATGCAATAAAGTTTCTGCCTTGCAATGTCGAATTTTAAGTTAGCCGCGCAGTTCGGGCATTCGTACATGATTTCTCCTTCTTATTTCCCTTTGTATTCAGATTCAGTTTTTTCAATGCCTTCTCTGCAATCAAGCACTGTCCATGCTCCTGAATCACCAGAAGCCCGCTCTCATCCGCAGTATATAATCCGGCAAATTCTAACGCCTGCACACAGGCTTTGCTGTAACGCTCATAAGAGGCATCGCCCTTTTGCATATGTAAATAATAAGCGCCATTCATCTCATATAATGCGCTCTGCACCCGAAATGTTTTGGGAAGACAAGAGGCATATTCCATGACATCTCCCAGACTTCTGAATCGGAAAATCGCAAAATCCGGATGTATCTGCCGGGGAGCCTTCTCCCCCTCTCTTTGATTAGCGTCAATTCCGTTTTCTGGCAAACTGCCTGTTGCATGTCCTATTTTTTCCTTGGTCTGCTGCAAAAGATTTTTTACCTGCTTTAAGTACTCTACAATCTGCGCTCCTTCATTGCCCTCAAAAGGCTCTTTCTCAGAAAAAGTCAAAAGCATCCCCTGCTCCGGCAGCATCATAATCTGTAAGTCAAAGGCAAATCTGGGCGGCTTGTATCCTACCTCTTCCTCCGCCTGCTCAATAATCTCCCTGACAATCTCTTTTGCCTTGTCGCTGCGAAGCACAAAGTCTTTATAATCAATCTCATACTCTTCCAATTCCGCATTGGAAAGAAAGCATTTTACTGTTTTGTCATCCACACGCTCTATTTTCATACTAACCTCCATGATACTACTTCAAAGAAAGGGGTGTTTACGCGCCCTCAAAAAGGTGTGCTCACGCACCCTCTTGGTACTTTTTTATCATATCATACAATGCTAAATTTTGCTATAGGAATAATTATACAGTTTATGGGAATTCTCCCACGCCGCCCTTCTGACCTCCTCCTCGGAAAGTCCCTTTATCTGCGCCAAGGCTGTCACCACATAAGGAATATTAAGAGAATCATTGCGCTTTCCACGATTTGGCTCCGGTGCAAGATAGGGAGCGTCCGTTTCCAAAACAATGCGTTCCATGGGAATATACTCTGCTGCTTCCTTTAGTTTTTTGGCATTTTTAAAGGTCAGCACGCCACCGATGCCGATGTAAAATCCCATGTCCAGAAATATCTTCGCTGTTTCCTTTGTATAAGAAAAACAATGAACCACACCGCCTATCTCACCTGCACGCTCCTCCGCCATAATGTCCACTGTGTCCTTTGCCGCGTCCCTTGAATGGATAATGACAGGTTTCCCAAGCTCCCTTGCCATATGGAGTTGTTTTACAAACCACTCTTTCTGAATAGCAGGATCAGGTTCTTCCCAATGATAATCAAGCCCGATTTCTCCCACCGCCACACATTTTTCATAGCTACATTGCTCTTTTAACCAAACAAAAGATTTTTCCGTCAACTCCGCCGTTTCGCTGGGATGTATCCCGATTGCGCAGTAGATATGGGGATAAGTTTCCGCCAATTCTTTTGCCTTTTTGCAGGATGCAAGGCTTGCCCCTACATTCACTATTTTTGCAATACCTTGTTCAGGCAGCTGCTTTAAAAGAGTATCTCTGTCTTCATCAAATGCTTCATCATCATAATGGGCATGGGTGTCAAATATGGGTGTCATATGATGCTTTAAACCTCCGTAAATTAAAAGATAATGCGTAAGTTTGTTATACCATATAACTGTGATTATGTAAATGTATGATTTGCCCTTAGAGTGAGGGTTGGATGGAGATGATACATAGCACGGCCCAGCCAAAACGAAAACCCCGGGACTCGCACTCCCAGGGCTTTCTCTTTGTGGTATAATGTCTGGCTTTATCTCTTTTTTGCCCAATCTCCTTTTAACCATTCAGCCATTTCATAAAACGTGACATACTGTTATTTAACCAAGCATTAGATAATTGGCTTTGATTTTGCAGGCTCTCAAAAAATGTCTGCATATTTGCATACTTTGTATCTTTGAAAATGTTAGGAAGTTTTGTCTTTTCCATTTTTTCTTCCCATTCCTTGTATTCCTTGACTGCGGCTTCGCTGTTAGTTTCCCCTTTTTCATTTGTTGCATTTAATACTTTTGCCGCCCTTTTATGTAATTCCAAAAACTTTGCCCCGTACTTTTCGCCGTCCTTGTGATTAATGATACTTTGGTTTAATTCATTAATCTCTCTGTATAAATCCGGGGCTTTTGCTTTCAGAATATCCATATCGTCTACCTGTCCGGCAGAATTTAATCCTTTTTCAATGTGATAAGTAACCCTGCCGTCCTCTGCAACGCTTCCATTCATACCATACTTTGCAATGGTTTCCATAGCAGAAAGAAATTCTCCTGCCGTTTTTTCATTTAAGTAATTTTCAGCTAAGTATTTTGCTTCTTCCATACCAAAAGCAATCATACTTTTCCGTTCCTCTTCTGACATACCCGATACATTCCCCGGCATGAGATAGTTCTTGATAATCCCGTTAGCCGCTTTTACCACTTCTTCATCTGCTCCGGCAAGGCTGTTATAGAGCTTCTCATTGGTCTGAACATTAGGTATTACTATGCGGTGTGTATTTTCCATTTGTACCACCGTACCGTCAAATGCTGCCTGTCTTTCTGCCTGCCTTGCTGCTTCTTCCTCACTAAGCGGTCTGTCTAAATAGCCTTTCTTTCCCTCTATGAGCTTCGCCATTCCGTCCCCGGAAAATTCAACAATTACATCATCGCCATACTGCGAGCGGATGTCTTTCATTGCCTGCAATGTCTCTTCCCTGCTCATTTTATCCATTACCTTATTGCCGTGTTCATCAGTTGTGTTAAACTCATAGCGTACAAGTTTCGTTTTCCCTTTTTTGTCAGAACCATAATTTTTTATCGGCTCTGTTCCCTTATAAAACTGTTCATAACCGTTATTAACATTGATTGACATTATATTAACCTCCTTAATGAAAATTATATTATTTTAAACAGTGCCATCTCCCAATCGCCTTTTTGTCTTATGTATGGAACCCAAACTATCTCATTCGCTGAATCAGTTTCATATAAACATGACTGCCCACCGCCTCCAAAACCGGGAAGTTTCTCAAATCCTCCAAAAACAATATAGATTTCCCCGTCTGCATTGTTTTCACATAAAAAACTTTCAAAAGCTCCCTTATCTACATAAACATAGTTGTCATCATAGGAAATCATTTGGTTTAAAATGCTACTGTCACTATAAAAGGTAACCTTATTGTTGTTATGGCTATATACCACCATACTTTCATCTTTGGTATATCGGGCGTATGAAACATTCTGAATCAATAAAACCGCTATCACCACACACAACATAGCAACAGCCAAAGTACCAACTGACTCAATCCGTTTATACGGTTTATATCGGGCAATTTTTGTTACCCTTTGCCGAATACTCTGATATTCTTTATCCCCTGCAAAAGTGGCATACATATTGAAGTCTTTACTTTCTGCCTGTAAAATCCTCATACTCTTTAACAGGAGCTGCCCATAATCATATGCTTTCCCCTCACTCCGTTTAATTGTTACAAAATCGCAGATTTCCTCCATATCTTCCCGGAAATACTTTGTACCTACGGTCAGAAAAGGATTGAGCCATAGCAACACTCGCAATATATCCCACAAAAGATAAAACAGTAAATGTCCTAGTCGGATATGAGTTTTTTCATGGAGCAGAATTGTCTGAAATTCTTTCCCGCTATATTCTTTCAATATAACTTCCGGCATGACTATTTTGTGCCTGAATATCCCTACGGTAGATGGTGTGACAGGCATTTTTGTAACATAGATAACTGTATCGTCCACCTTTCTTTTTTCCATGCCTGCAACCATTTTTTTCAGCTTTCTTCTTCTATAAAACAGCAGCACGGCATATACAAACACACCACATAAATACAGCCAGCATATCCATGTATAATTCATGCAGATTCCCGTCCAAGAAGTAAACAGTTTTACACCTATTCTGTTTTCATAAAAAAACTTCATCCTGCCAACAAACAATACCGGAATGAACAAACTCCATAATGCGCCTTTTAGAAATACCTTGTTTTTCAGTGCCGTTTTCCGCAGAGTGAAAACAAGCGCATATACTGCAAAAGAAAACAGCATGCATCTTACAAGCTGCACTACATAATAGACAGCGCATACATTTAAAAAATGTATTCTCATGTTCCAAAATTCCTGTACTGTCATTCTTTACCATTACCCTTATCTAATCTTAAATGCGCCACGATTTTCCTCTGGCTGTTATCCCAAAAGCCTTAACCAATAATCAGACATATTGTGAATTGCTGCAAGGTTTCTTGACTTTAACATTGCCAATACATTACTGTTTTTGCTGCCTCCGGAAGCGTAACCTACCAGCGTATTCTGTAAACTGTTAAAGATATTGCGTATGCTGTCCTGCTTCTGCATAAGTCTGTCAAAAAGGACTTGGTACTCGTTCTTGTTTTCCTGTTCCTGCTCTTTGGTATGTTTTACCTTACCAATCTCCATACTTGCTTTTGCATCTTCCTGCGACTTCTTCACATCTGCACTTACATTTACAGCATTGGGGGCAGGCATTTTTGCCATGCTTTCATCACGCAGGTCATAAATGCTTTTGTGCGCTGCCACTTTTTCACTGTTATAACTTTCATACTGCTTTATCATATCCTTGAAGGAATCTCTCATTTCCTCCGGCACATACTTATCCGCAAAATAGTTCAAGGCATTTACAGAAGAAACTAACTCTAACTTTGCCGCTTCGTGTGACATTTCCGTCGAAAAATTTCTGTTCAGGCTACTCTTGTTTATGCTTTCCATACCGGAAGTAATGTCTTTCAGCATCTGCTCCATGTCACGCACTTCATCATCACTCAGATTGTCATAAAAACCATTGTTATACAGGTTTTCACTCAATACAAGATACTGCTGCTTAAAATCTCCTGTGCCACTAAACGCATTCCCTCCTTCCGCTGCCCTTGCTGCTTCCCTTTCAGCTATTTGTGCAGCCTTGCGCTCTGCCACACCTGCCATAAATTCCTTTGACTCTTCTGAAATTTCAACACTTGTCCCGAGCATTTCCCGCGCAGTCATAGTACTAGTTTCTTTGCGTTCTGCTCTCTGGGCTTGTGCCGCCGCCCTGCTTTTATTCTGCTCAATCCTTTTGTTATAAGCCCCTGTAAAAAGTTCTGTCGTTCCTGATGAATTGATGTAAACCATAATGTTATTCTCCCTGATCTTGAAATTTGAAGTCCTTTACAACCCATTGCTAAACACTGAAATCAAACTTCCTGCCATTTTCTGCCATTTTTTCTGCCTTAACTGTATTCCAATCTACCGCCGTCATTTTTTCAAGGAGTTCTTTCATACTACTTGCTTGAACACTAATTCGCTTTGTATCGGTATTGTTTTTTGAATAGCTTTGAATTTCTTTTTCAATGCGCTCTCTTTGCCTAGCAGAAGATTTTTCCAATTCTGCAAAAATAGTCATTTTCCCGTCTGCTTCAAAGAAAATACCAATTTGACTAATCTGTACATTATCAGATTTTTCTTTAAAAGCTGACGTATACCCAAACTTCTTGTTAATTTCATCTGACATATGGAGCGCACCCTGCACCCTGCGCATGTACTCTTTTTCATATTTTTCATCAGAAGCCATTTTCTCTAATTCATCACTAGAAAATAAAACAGAGATTTCTTTTGTACCCTGAGAAAGAAGTTCTTTTGCATCCTGCCCGTTCCCATATACCATAAAATCCATGTTATTATATGTTTTTTGTAGCTTTTCCAAAAGTTTTTGTGCCGCTGTTGAAAGTTGTGGTGAATAGCAAGCCGAGAGTCCCGTTTGTAACCCAAGACTCCCGTTTTGTAAAT
>CAZGGA010000002.1:0-338479 GCA_964524555.1 uncultured Acetatifactor sp. | reverse complement strand
CCTATCTGACTTCATTTGAAATCTGTGCTTTTATTCAACCAATAAAACTGCATGGAATTTCGGAAGAAGCAGAGAGGGTCAACGGTTTTACAGAGAAAGCCGGCAAGCGGCGAATGGTCGGCCGCTCCTTCTTCTGGAGATTCCGGAAGGAGGAAACATGAAGAAAAAGAAGACAACCGGAGCAAATCAGGTCAACAGAAACTACAAGGATACGGTGTTCCGCATGCTGTTTAAGGACAGGGAGCGCCTGCTGGGACTGTATAACGCAGTCAGCGGGAGAAATTATACGAACCCGGAGGAGCTGGAGATTGTCACGTTGGAAAATGCGGTCTATCTGGGAATGAAAAATGACCTTGCATTTCTCATTGACCTAAATCTCTACCTGTTTGAACACCAATCAACCATCAATCCCAACATGCCCCTCAGGTTTCTGCAGTATGTATCTGCAGAATACGAAAAGCTGGCGGCATCCAAAGACCTTTACAGGGACAGGCTGGTACAGATACCGGCGCCTCATTTCATCGTGTTCTATAACGGCACGGCGTCCTGTCCGGAGCGGCAGGAGTTAAGGCTGTCAGATGCCTTTCTGACAGAGGAAGAGATGCCGGAATTGGAGCTTAGGGTAAAAGTCTTAAATATCAATGGAGGCTATAACGAAGACCTGAAGGAACAGTGCCGGACCTTAAAAGAATATATGCAGTATGTAACGAAAGTCCGTAGTTATGCCAAGGACATGACAATCGAGGAAGCGGTGGAGAAAGCCGTGGAAGAGAGCATCCAGCAGGATATACTGAAAGAATTCCTGCTGCAGAACAAAGCTGAGGTGACAAAGATGAGCATATTTGAATATGATGAAGAGGCCGTGAAGCAGGCATGGAGGGAAGATGCCTATGAAGATGGCTGGAAAGAAGGAATGGCCCAGGGAATTCTGCAAGGAAAAATAGATGTTTTATTGCTGTTGTTAGACAGTCTGGAAACTTCAGAATCCCTTTCAGAAGAATTGCAAAAGAGGATTAGGGAAGAGACGGATGCCAATGTTCTGGAGCAATGGCTGAGGATTGCAGCCAGAGTAAAAAGTGTAGAGGAATTTAGCGAAACCATAGAAAACTTCTTACCTTGACATATGCCGTGTCCTCCTTGCAATTATTTGTCGTTTATGGTAATATTGTTTTTATAGCTTAAGAAGTAAGGTGGGAGATTATTTATGGCACAGTTATGGGGCGGGCGATTTACCAAGGAAACCGACCAATTAGTATATGATTTCAATGCATCCATTGGGTTTGACAAGCGGCTCTTTTTACAGGATGTGGAAGGCAGTGTAGTTCATACGGTTATGCTGGCTAAGCAGGGAATTCTCACAATGGAGGAGAAGAATGCCATTGTCAAGGGACTGACCGGCATCCGTGATGATGTAGAGCAGGGCAAACTTGAGATAGATGAGACTTATGAGGATATTCACAGCTTTGTTGAGGCTAAGCTGATAGAGAGAATCGGAGATACGGGAAAGAAGCTTCACACTGGCAGAAGCCGCAATGATCAGGTGGCCTTGGATATGCGGCTCTATACCCGAATGCGGGTTGTGGAGACGGATGAATTATTAAAGGAATTACTTGTGGTTATTTTAGATACTATGGAACGGAATACGGAGACCTATATGCCGGGCTTTACCCATTTGCAGAAGGCGCAGCCCGTTACTCTGGCACACCACTATGGGGCTTATTTTGAGATGTTTAAGAGGGACAGGCAGAGGCTTTCTGATATTTTCCATAGAATGAATTATTGTCCTTTGGGAGCGGGAGCCTTGGCGGGCACTACATATCCCTTGGACAGGAATTATACGGCATCTTTGTTGGGATTTGAGGGTCCCACGCTCAACAGCATGGATTCTGTTGCAGACAGGGATTATCTGATTGAGTTTCTGGCAGCGCTGTCCACAATTATGATGCATTTGAGCCGTTTTTGTGAAGAAATCATTATCTGGAATTCAAATGAGTATCAGTTTGTAGAGATAGACGATGCGTATTCTACAGGAAGCAGCATTATGCCCCAGAAAAAGAACCCGGACATTGCAGAGCTGGTACGAGGCAAGACGGGGCGTGTGTATGGCGCATTAGTATCCCTGCTTACGACTATGAAGGGGCTTCCTCTGGCATACAATAAAGATATGCAGGAGGATAAGGAAATGGCATTTGATGCCATGGATACGGTAAAGAATTGCCTGACTTTGTTTACGGGAATGCTCAGCACCATGAAATTCCGCAAGGAGAATATGGAGCGCAGTGCTGTGAATGGATTTGCCAATGCAACGGATGCGGCGGATTATCTGGTGGGCAAGGGCGTGCCTTTTCGGGATGCCCACGGCATTATCGGGAAGTTAGTGCTTTACTGCATTGAAAAAGATACTTCTATTGATGCTTTGAGCCTTGAGGAACTGCAGGCAATCAGCGATAAATTCGGACCGGATATCTATGATGCCGTCTCCCTAAAGACTTGTGTGGAGAAGAGGCTTACTGTGGGAGCACCGGGGTCAGAAGCAATGAAGAAGGTAATACTGAAGCATAAAGAATATCTTGCGCAGGAGAGCATGTTCCTTCCTGAAGCGGCAGGAATCGCTGGAGGGATTTGACTTTTCACTATATTTGATTTACTATAAAAATAATGGGTTTCAGGGAGGTATAAACATGAGTGAAAAATTAAAAGTTGGCATCTTAGGCGGAACAGGTATGGTAGGGCAGAGATTTATTTCTCTTTTGGAGAATCATCCTTGGTTTGAAGTGACGACCATTGCTGCAAGTCCCCGTTCAGCTGGAAAAACCTATGAGGAGGCAGTGGGCGGCAGATGGAAGATGGATACTCCTATGCCTGAGGCTGTCAAAAAGATTATTGTCATGGATGTGACCGAGGTGGAGAAGGTTGCTGCTCAAGTGGATTTTGTGTTCAGTGCAGTAGACATGACAAAGGAAGAAATCAAAAAAATAGAAGAGGATTATGCAAAGACAGAGACTCCCGTGGTTTCCAACAACAGTGCCCACAGATGGACACCTGATGTACCCATGGTGGTGCCGGAAATCAATCCGGAGCATATGAGGGTCATTGAGTTTCAGAAGAAACGTTTGGGAACCACCAGAGGATTTGTAGCTGTAAAGCCAAACTGCTCCATTCAAAGCTATGCGCCTGCTTTAACTGCATGGAAGGAGTTTGAGCCTGTGGAGGTAGTGGCTACCACTTATCAGGCGATTTCCGGCGCCGGCAAGACTTTTAAGGATTGGCCCGAGATGGAGGGCAATATTATCCCTTATATCGGCGGAGAAGAGGAAAAGAGTGAGAAGGAGCCGCTTCGTATCTGGGGTTCTATTCAGGATGGCGTAATTGTTCCGGCAACTGCTCCTGCTATCACTTGTCAGTGTATTCGTGTGCCCATATTGAACGGACATACGGCTGCCGTATTTGTAAAGTTTAAGAATAAGCCTACAAAGGAACAGCTGATTGAGAAACTGCGGGCATTTAAAGGTGCACCTCAGGAACTTGAACTTCCCAGCGCTCCAAAGCAGTTCATTCAGTATTTGGAAGAAGATAACAGACCCCAGGTTGCTTTGGATGTGAACTATGAGAACGGAATGGGCATCAGTGTGGGACGACTGAGGGAAGATACCATATATGATTACAAGTTCGTGGGACTTTCCCATAATACAGTCCGCGGTGCGGCAGGCGGTGCAATTCTCTGCGCAGAGCTGTTAAAGGCACAAGGATACATCAGTGCAAAATAAATGGACGAAATGAGGATTGATATGAGTGAATTACAATATCAACTGGATTTACTAAAAGCAATGAATCAAAAATTAAGTGTCAGAGAGCGTATGTATCGGCTTGTCTGTGACAATACGGCCAATGCGTTTTTGTATTATTCCTTTGAGAAGGATGAGGTCATAACTCTGGGAAAATGGCAGGAATTTTTTGATTTTGATGTAAAGAATGGCAAGGATTTGCCAAAGCTGTTTGATTCAGTGGATGAATCTTATGTAATTCCTCTGAGAGATGCTTTATTTGTGGAAAAAACCATGCAGGAATCATCTGCGGTAGAATGCCGTACAAAAGATAAAAAGACATGGCTGCGCTTTCAGGTGCATATTGTATATGATGAGAATAAGCGCCCAACGGATAAAATTGTAAGTATTGACAATATTACCCGCTTAAAAGCCCAGAACGAAGAGTTGGCCTATATGGCATATTATGACGGAATCACGGGGCTTTACAACCGCAATAATTTTGTGCGTCTGTTGGGAGAATTAGTGCGCAGGGCTGGAGAAAATGAAGATGTAGTCAGCGTCATGGTAATTGACATAGATGATTTCAAGAAAGTCAGCGATGGCATGGGACTTGTGGTAGGAGACGAACTGATACAGCAGTTTGGATGTTTCTTAAAGGAGTTCAGCGATGAAAATGTGATAGTGTGCCGTCTGGAAAGTGATGTTTTCTGTATCGCAGTGTATGCACCCGTAGGGGAACGCAGTGTGGAGTGCATACAAAAGAAGATTCAGGAGCGCATTAGCGAGCCTTTCCGTTTGAGCGGCGGGCAGAGCATCCAGATTACGGTCAGCATCGGTATTGCACAGTATCCTGAGGCATCAAACTCTGCCCTTGAACTGATTAACTGTGCAGAAATTGTAATGTTCCGCTGTAAGATGATGGGCAAAAATACGGTTCAGTATTTTGATACCCCGATCTTGAAGGAATTCCTTCACAATATTGAGATTGAAAATAAGCTGAAAGAGGCAGTATTCCGCAACAATTTCCTGCTTCACTTCCAGCCGCAGTACTATACGGACAGCAAGCGTCTTAGAGGAATGGAAGCGTTGATTCGCTGGAGGGATAATGAGGAAGGCATGATCAGCCCCGCCACATTTATTCCCATAGCGGAGAAAAACGGCGCAATCATTCCCATTGGAAATTGGGTGGTGGAACGCAGTATTGAGCAGTATGCAAAATGGAGTAAGCAATATGGTATTCCTTTTACCATGTCCATTAATATCTCAGCGCTTCAATATAGTAAGAAGGACTTTGTGGAAAGCGTTCTTAAGATGATTCAAAAATATCAGGTAAAGCCTTCTGATATAGAGCTGGAGATTACGGAAAGCATATTAATTGATGACTTTGAAGAAGTGTCCAATAAGTTAAGGCAGCTGCGGGAGTATGGAATCCGCATTTCGCTGGATGATTTTGGAACAGGATTTTCTTCTTTGGCATATTTAAAGAAGCTACCCATTGATACATTAAAGATTGATAAGTCTTTTATCGATACGGTACTTACGGATTCGGCGACTAAGATTATCACAGAGTCCATTGTAAATATGGTAAATATGCTGGGACTTGAAACCATAGCCGAAGGTGTGGAAGAGGAACAGCAGTTACATTATTTGCACAATATCGGCTGTGATGTGATACAGGGGTATCTGCTGGGCAAGCCGCAGCCTCCGGAAGAAATAGAAAAGCTGCTTAAGGAAATGCAATGAGGTGATTATGTTCGCAGGACATGATGATGAAATTCAATTGCTGAATCGCTATTTTGACGGCGTAGACAGTCAAATTTTGGTGGTATATGGTGCAAAAGGGGTGGGAAAAACCAAACTTTTGCAAGAATTTACTGCAAATAAGGAAAATGTTTATTATGCGGCGAGGGCCTGTTCGGACAGGGAGCAGAGGTATCAGTGGGGCTGTGAACTGAAAGAAGCGGGTCATGAACTTTCAGAATATCCTGAATATAAAGAGATTTTAAGCGTCCTGCTGCCGGAAGAGACACAAAAGAAAATCCTGGTATTGGATGAATTCCAACATCTGATAAAGGGCGAAAGTCAATTCTTTCAGGAATTGGTGCAATTTTTGGAAAATCGAAGAATGAGCAGACCTGTCATGACTGTGCTTTTAAGCTCTGCCCCTGGCTGGGTGGAGAATAGTATGGTGGACTGCATGGGAGGGCTTGCAACCTATCTTACAGGCTTCTTAAAATTGAAGGAGCTTTCTTTTCCTGTAATCAGAGAATTATTTCCAGAATATAGTATGGAGGATGCGATTCGCTGTTATTCGGTGCTGGGAGGCATACCGGGTTTTTGGGATAATTTTGATAAGAATCTGTCAGCCAGAGAAAATATGATACAAAATGTGATTTCCAAGGAGAGCCGTCTGTATAACGAAATGGCCTTTTATCTGGCGGAGGAACTGAGGGAGCCTGCTGTCTATAATACCATTCTGGCTGCTATAGCTGCAGGGCGAGGTAAATTAAATGATATTTACCGGCACACAGGGTTTTCTAGAGCCAAAATCAGCGTGTATCTGAAAAATCTGATGGAACTTGATTTGGTAGAGAAAATTTATGCAGGAGTGTATCGAATTACGGTTCCCTATGTCAGATTTTATTTTCGTTTTCTTTTTCCCTTTCAGAGTGATTTGGAACGGCTTTCGCCGGAAGAATTTTATGAAAAGAAGATAGCGGAAGCTTTGGATACTTACGTGGAAGAGAGCTATGGCATGATATGCAGACAGGTGATGGAGAATGAGCTGCAGACAGGAAATCCTGCTATGGAGTGGATTGGTAAAAATTATACGCTGGATTTGGTCACCGTGGACGGCGACAATCAGAGGCTGGTGGCATCCTGTATTTATAACAGGGAACTCACAGGCAAAGATTATAAGGAGCTTTTGAAGCAGGCAAAACGGGCGAAAGTACGGGTTGACAGGGCTGTTTTGTTTGGCGAGAAGGGTTTTGATAAGGAGCTTTTAAGGCTGAATAAGCGTGGGAAAGTGGAACTCAGGAGTTTGAACAAAGTATAAAAATCAGTACAGGACGGTATCTTGTGGGCAAGAGTTTATTTATAGCGGAGAAACCAAGTGTGGCAAGGGAGTTTGCCAATGCACTGAAACTGAATATGAAGTCCAAAGACGGGTATCTGGAAGCGGATACGGCAATTGTGACATGGTGCGTAGGACATTTGGTGACTATGAGTTATCCGGAATGTTATGACGAAAAATACAAGAGGTGGAGTTTTGACACCATTCCCTTTATTCCGAAAGAGTTTAAGTATGAAGTCATTAGCAGTGCACAAAAACAGTACAAGATTGTAAGCTTTTTGTTGAACAGAGAAGATGTGTCCGATATTTATGTGTGTACCGACTCAGGACGGGAGGGAGAGTACATATATCGTTTGGTGGAGCAGATGTCCGGTGTAAGGCAGCGTTTTCCTCAAAAGAAAAGGAAGCGGGTGTGGATTGATTCCCAGACCGAGGAGGAAATCCTGCGGGGCATCAGGGAAGCAAAGGATTTGTCCGCTTATGATAATCTTTCGGATGCCGCTTATCTGCGCGCCAAGGAAGATTATCTCATGGGCATTAATTTTTCAAGAGCACTTACCTTGAAATACGGCATTATCGTAAAAAATTATTTAAAGCGGGATAAAGCGGTGATTTCCGTAGGTCGTGTCATGACCTGCGTTCTTGGTATGATTGTAAACAGGGAGAGGGAAATCCGTTCTTTTGTAAAGACACCCTTCTATAGAGTGATTGGAAATTTCAAGCTGCAGGAGAAAGAATTTTCCGGGGAATGGAAGGCGGTGGAAGGCTCAAAATATTATGCATCTCCCCTGCTTTATAAAGAAAACGGATTTAAGGCGAAAGAGAGCGCCCAGCAGTTGATTAGTTATCTGACGGATGTTGAAGCAGTAGACAGCGTTGTAGTCGAGAGCATTGAGCGCAAGAAGGAAAACAAGAATCCGCCGCTGCTCTATAATCTGGCGGAACTTCAAAACGATTGCTCCAAGCTTTTTAAAATCAGTCCCGATCAGACCCTTTCCATTGTACAGGAACTATACGAAAAAAAGATGGTGACTTATCCGCGTACCGATGCGAGGGTGCTGTCCACGGCGGTGGCAAAGGAAATAGGGAAGAATATAGCGGGACTGCAAAATTATGGAATGGTACAAAATCTTGCGGCGGAGATTCTTAAGGGGAGCAGTTATCAAAAATTGGCAAAGACCCGCTATGTCAATGACAAGCAGATTACAGATCACTATGCCATTATCCCTACAGGGCAAGGGCTTAATAATCTGCGCTCTTTGTCCGCTGTGTCTGCGAAAGTATATGAAGTGATTGTGCGGCGTTTTTTGAGTATTTTTTATCCGGCGGCAGTGTATCAGAAAATTTCCCTGTGTCTGAATGTAAAGGGGGAGAAATTTTTTGCAAGCTTTAAGGTGCTGGCAGAGGAGGGATATCTGAAGGCGGCGGCTTACTCCTTTAAGAAAGACAATAGTGGCGGAGAACAAAATAGTGAATCAGAGTCCGCCGAAGAAAAATGTGATGCGGAATTTATCAAGCTTTTGCAGGGGCTGAAAAAGGGCGATAAGCTGGAAACAGTCAAAGGGGCGGATAAGGAGCCTTATGAAATCAAGGAGGGAGAGACTTCACCGCCCAAGCGATATACTTCGGGAAGCATTATTCTTACCATGGAAAATGCGGGACAGTTCATTGAGGATGAGGAGCTGAGGGCGCAGATTAAGGGAAGCGGCATCGGAACCAGCGCCACCCGTGCGGAGATTCTTAAAAAACTTGTGAATATCGAGTATCTAGCATTAAACAAAAAAACGCAGGTTTTGACCCCCACCCTGATGGGAGAGATGATTTATGATGTGGTGGGCAGTTCCATTAAACCATTGCTTGACCCTGCGCTTACCGCAAGCTGGGAGAAAGGGCTTACTCTGGTGGCAGACGGAAATATCACTTCCGATGAGTATATGAGGAAGCTGGACGATTTTGTCACCAGACGGACCAATATTGTAAAGCAGCTTAACAATCAGGGCGCCTTGTACGGGATGTTTCAGGCTGCGGAGAAAAATTATAAAAAATAGGAAAGCTAAGAGAGTATGATAAAGAATAACACAAGTAGATATTCTAAAAAAGACGTTTTATATGTGACGAAATCCACATTTTGGAATCGGCGTAATATTCTGTTCGCAGCAGTTGAATGCATTTTAGGATTGTTCACCCTGATACAGATTTGGCCTTGGTGGAAAGCCCTGTATTTTTTCGGATATCAAATCTTCAGTGCAAAAGATATGCTTTTTCTGATATTTTTTTCGGGTGCAGGTTTGTTTTTTATTGCTTTACCCTTTTTTATGCCATATCAGTTGAGTATAAGATATTATCGTAAACAAGCGGCAAGCAAAGAGAAATCTGTAGAAATTGAATTTGGGGAAGAGAGTATTGTTGGCAGGTTTGTTAACGGGGGTGTCGGCGGTGAAAACCGTTTTGCGTACTCTGTTGTAGATGGATATGAGGCAAGAAATAATGCAGTATACATAAGACTTATGGTAGAAAAATCAAAAGAATTTCTTATACTTCATGATGATGCCTATTTAGAGGGAAGTAAGGAAGAACTAATAGAATTTTTGGAGGGAAAGGGTATAAAGAGCCTCCAAAAGAACAAAAAATAGAGCCCACTAATGACATAACTGTCATAAAATCAGCATATGTTTCCATGGCTATAAAACAGACAGTGAAAAAGGAGAATCCATATATGTAATGGGAGGATGGAAAGTGTGAAAAAGATAGAAAGAAGGAAACAAAGAAATCAAGAAAAAAGAGCAATAGAAAGAGAAAAAGTAATAAATGAAAAAATGGAAAGAGAGATGAAAGCCATGTCACAAATTAAAGTGGAAAGTTTGTATGATTTGAAAGAAACCATAGCAGCGGAACTTTTTGAGGCGGATTCCTATCCATGGGAAGCGCTGCCCAAAATCCATGATTTTATTTTGGAGCTTGGAAAGACTCTGCCCGAGGATGTGTATGAAAAGCGTGGAGAGGACATCTGGGTGGCAAAGAGCGCCAAGGTAGCCCCCACCGCCTGTCTGAACGGGCCCCTCATCATTGACGAAGATGCTGAAATAAGGCACTGTGCTTTTATCCGTGGAAATGCCATTGTAGGTAAGGGCGCTGTGGTGGGCAATTCCACAGAACTTAAAAATGTGGTGCTGTTCAACCAAGTTCAGGTGCCCCATTACAATTATGTGGGGGACAGTATATTGGGGTTCAGGGCACATATGGGAGCCGGTTCCATCACCTCCAATGTAAAGAGCGACAAGGAGCTGGTAGTGGTAAAGGGAGAGAATATCCGGATAGAGACAGGACTTAAGAAGATGGGGGCAATGCTGGGGGATTATGTGGAGGTAGGCTGTAACAGTGTATTGAATCCGGGAACCATTATCGGCAGGAACAGTATCATTTATCCTACATCCTGCGTGAGGGGAGTCATTGATGCAGGGCATATTTACAAGGATAAGGACAATATTGTTGGACAGATAGATTTTTCTCCCATGCCGGAAGGAAGATATCCAATTTGATGGAATTTGAATTTGGCTGGCATTCATTACTTAATTTTTATAGATGATTGACGAAATTCCCAAAATGATGTATATTAGACACTATGGTGTGCCTTTTTTGGAAGAAAGGGCAATCTGCCCTTAGGCAATACACACCGCAGCTTGTGGACGTGCGCCGCCCGGCACAAAGCTGAGATAGAAAAGCGGCGCAGAAATGAGGGATATTATGAAAAAGAAACTGTTATCTGTAATGCTCATGGTCACAATGGCAGCATCCATGCTGGCAGGCTGCGGTGACCAAAAAAAAGCCGGTGGCGGAAAGGAAGACAAGACCTATAATATAGGTATCTGCCAATTGGTGGAGCATCCCGCTTTGGATGCGGCAACTCAGGGATTTCAGGATGCTTTGAAGGAGAAGCTTGGAGACAGGGTGACTTTCAATTTGCAGAATGCACAGAATGAGCAGACCATGTGTGCAACCATCTGCAATGGTTTTGTGTCTGATAATGTAGACCTGATTCTTGCCAATGCAACTTCACCTTTACAGAGTGCAGCGGCAGCTACCACCAGCATTCCCATTCTTGGAACTTCCGTAACAGATTATGCAACTGCTCTGGAAATTAAAGATTGGAACGGTTCCACAGGCAGAAATATTTCTGGAACTTCTGATTTGGCGCCCATTGCCGAGCAGGAAAAAATGCTTTTGGAATTATTTCCGGATGTGAAGCAGGTAGGTCTTTTGTATTGTTCTGCAGAGCCTAACTCCAAATATCAGGTTAGTTTGTTTAGTGAAGCTCTTACGGCTGACAAAATTGCATACAAGGAGTATGCGATTGCAGACAGCAACGAGGTTCAGTCCGTTGTAACAGCAGCCATTGCAGAGTGTGATGTTCTTTATATACCTACCGACAATACTTTGGCTTCCTGCACGGAGACCGTTTATAATGTGGTAAATCCTGCAAAGATTCCTGTTATTGCAGGCGAGGAAGGAATTTGCGGAGGCACTGCGGACAACAAGGGCTGTGGTGTTGCAACCTTATCCATCAGCTATTATGATATCGGACGCATTTCCGGCGAAATGGCTTATGAGATTCTGGTGGAGGGCAAGGATGTGAAGACCATGGATGTTCGTTTTGCTCCCACTGTTACAAAGAAATACAATGTTCAGGCATGCAAGGATTTAGGAATTGAGGTTCCTGCCGATTATGTTGCAATCGAGTAATCCTTGATTTAGCAAATGTCTAACATATTCACTGTGGAATAAGAAATGTCGATAGGGATGGCGTAACATTACGGTATCCCTATCTGAGATTTTGAAGTAATGCATATAAGCAACGAGGAGGAAAGAAAATGCAATACTTGATGTCTTTGAGTCCTGTCTCCTTATTCAGAGCGTTGCCGGGTTCCATTGCACAAGGCATGGTTTGGGGTATTATGGCATTGGGAGTTTACATCACATTCAGGCTGCTTGATTTTGCGGATTTGACTGTGGATGGTTCTATTGCCACAGGCGCAGCAGTAGCCGTCATGCTAATCCGTGGGGGGGTATCCCCTGTCTTGTCCTTGCCGGTGGCATTTCTTGCAGGAATGCTGGCTGGTCTTGTGACAGGGTTGTTAAATACGCTGCTAGGTATTCCGGGAATTTTGGCAAGTATATTGACTCAGATCTCATTATATTCCATTAACTTAAATATTATGGGAAAATCAAACCAGCCGGTCAGTGTGGATAATTATCCTCTGGTGGTTTCGCTGCGGTATGTGACAGAAAGCACTAAGAGCAGAATTATATTTTTTGTGGGAATGACTCTTTTTCTGATAGTTTTAGTGGCAATTTTGTATTGGTATTTTGGCACAGAACAGGGTCATGCAATCCGCGCAACAGGATGTAATGGAAATATGGCAAGGGCGCAAGGCATTAACACAAACTTTATCAAAGTGCTGGCACTGATGATTTCCAATGGATTAGTAGGATTAAGCGGTGGATTATATGCACAGTTTCAAGGCGCAGCGGATGTGAACATGGGACGTGGAGCCATTGTTATTGGTTTGGCGGCGGTTATTATCGGTGAAGTACTGTTTGGCAAATTTGCCAGCAAAAGAAAGTATGCTTTTGCATTTACCCTGACAGCGGTTATTTTGGGAGCAGTGATTTATTACATGGTATATCAGTTTGTATTGTGGCTGAAAATGCCGTCAGAAGACATGAAGCTTTTTTCTGCCATCGTGGTTGCTATCTTTTTGGCGATTCCTTACTTGAAGGAGAAGAGAAGTATCAAGAAAGGAGTGGCATCAAAATAATGGCATATACTTTGGAAATAAAAGATGTACATAAAGTGTTTAACCGAGGAACCATCAATGAAAAGGTGGCACTTAATGGTGTGAATTTGAATTTAAATCCCGGTGATTTTGTAACCATAATCGGCGGAAACGGCGCAGGTAAATCCACTACTCTGAATGCGATTGCAGGCGTGTGGCCCGTTGACTCCGGGCAGATCATTATCGAAGGAAAAGACATTACAGGGCTTCCTGAGCATAAGAGAGCGCTTTATTTAGGCCGTGTATTTCAGGACCCTATGACAGGTACTGCTGCAACTATGGATATTGAAGAAAATATGGCAATTGCTTACAGGAGAGGACAGAAAAGGACTCTGCGCTGGGGCATATCCAAGTCGGAGAGGGCGATGTTTAGGGAGAAGCTTACGGCATTAAACCTTGGGCTGGAAGACCGCATGACCAGCAAGGTAGGATTGTTGTCCGGCGGGCAGCGGCAGGCAATTACGCTCTTGATGGCGTCTTTAAAACAGCCGAAGCTGCTTTTATTAGATGAGCATACTGCAGCCCTTGACCCGAAAACTGCGGCAAAGGTTTTGGAAATAAGTGATAAAATCATATTGGAAAATCATTTGACCGCTATGATGGTAACACATAATATGCGAGATGCCATTGCCCATGGAAACCGCCTGATTATGATGCATGAAGGGCGTATTATCTATGATGTGGCGGGCGAGGAGAAGCAGAAACTCCATGTGAAAGATTTGCTTGCCAAATTTGAGGAAGTAAGCGGCAGCGAGTTTGCCAATGACAGGATGATATTAACGTAACAGTCGAACTGTTACAACTAATTACAAAATTTAACAAATACCTCTAGATTTTTCATCTCAAATGTGAGAAAATGTACACAATGGTTATGATATTATTTTTATAATATTATAAGTGATAGAATTGAAAGGAGATTTCGCATGATTTATTCAAAGGAAGTTGAAGAAATGTGTCCTGTGGCACAGGGCGTACATCATGGCTGCGCCCCCATCCCTGAAGAAGCTAAATGGGTTCAGGTCAAGAAAGTGGAAGACATTTCCGGTCTGACACATGGTGTAGGCTGGTGCGCACCGCAGCAGGGTGCCTGCAAGCTGACATTGAATGTAAAAGAGGGTATTATTCAGGAGGCATTGGTTGAGACAATCGGTTGTTCCGGAATGACCCATTCGGCAGCTATGGCATCAGAAATTCTGCCAGGGCTCACTGTAATGGAGGCATTAAACACCGACTTGGTATGTGATGCCATCAATACTGCAATGAGAGAGCTGTTTTTGCAGATTGTCTATGGACGTACCCAGAGTGCATTTTCTGAGGAAGGACTTCCCGTTGGCGCAGGTCTGGAAGATTTGGGCAAGGGCCTTAGAAGTCAGGTTGGAACTATGTATGGTACCTTGAAGAAGGGTCCTCGTTATCTGGAGATGGCAGAAGGCTATGTGACCGGCATTGCTCTTGACAAGGATGACCAGATTATCGGTTACGAATTTGTAAGCCTTGGAAAGATGACCGACTTTATCAAAAAGGGTGATGATGCCAACACTGCATGGGAGAAGGCAAAGGGCAGATATGGCCGCGTAGATGATGCAGTGAAGGTGATTGACCCCAGAAAAGAATAGAACATGGCTGTGAAGCAGTTATGCGATACTTCTCAATGAGCAAAGCGAATTGAGAAGGTTCCGAAGTAAATAAGGAGGACAAGGAAATGGCTTTATTTGAATCATATGAAAGGCGTATTGATAAAATTAATGAAGTACTGAACAGCTATGGTATCTCCTCTATCGAAGAGGCAGAGAAGATTACTAAAGATGCTGGTCTGGACGTTTATGAGCAGGTTAAGAAGATTCAGCCCATCTGCTTTGAAAATGCTTGCTGGGCTTATACGGTAGGCGCTGCAATCGCAATTAAGAAAAACTGCCGCAAGGCTTCCGAAGCTGCTGCAGCAATCGGCGAAGGACTGCAGGCTTTCTGCATTCCCGGTTCTGTTGCAGATACCCGTAAGGTAGGTCTTGGACATGGAAACTTGGGCAAGATGCTTTTGGAAGAGGATACAGACTGCTTCTGCTTCCTTGCAGGACATGAGTCCTTTGCAGCAGCAGAAGGCGCAATCGGTATCGCTGAGAAGGCAAACAAGGTTCGCCAGAAGCCTCTGCGCGTTATCTTGAATGGTCTTGGAAAAGATGCTGCAAAGATTATTTCCCGCATTAACGGATTTACCTTTGTTGAGACAGAGTATGATCCTTATACAAACACTGTAAAAGAGATTGAGAAGATTGCATATTCCGATGGACTTCGTTCCAAGGTAAACTGCTATGGCGCTAACAGCGTTCCCGAGGGCGTGGCAATCATGTGGAAGGAGAATGTGGATGTATCTATCACCGGTAACTCCACCAATCCTACCAGATTCCAGCATCCCGTTGCAGGTACATACAAAAAGGAGTGTATCGAGCAGGGCAAGAAGTACTTCTCCGTTGCTTCCGGCGGCGGTACAGGACGTACCCTGCATCCCGATAATATGGCTGCAGGTCCTGCTTCCTACGGTTTCACCGATACTTTGGGCCGTATGCATTCCGATGCACAGTTTGCAGGTTCTTCCTCTGTTCCCGCTCACGTGGAGATGATGGGACTTATCGGTATGGGCAACAACCCCATGGTAGGCGCTACCGTGGCTGTGGCTGTGTTGATTGAGGAAGCTGCTAAGGAAGGTAAGTTCTAAAACGATTACAAATTCTAAGAAGCATTGATTTTTCGAGGGTTTGACAAGTTATGACATGGCTTGCCAAACCCTCTTTGTGGTATAAGAATTATCTCCTTTAAAGCACCTTGTGTTTTGTGCTATATTAGGTTAAAATTGAGGAAGCTAAATAAAATATTTGAGTGCCCAAAGAGGGAAATTCTCTTGTAAACAGGCAGAAGGGAGACAAAATGGATTTAAGTGAACAAAAGAAACAGGAGTGGGAAAAGACCCTCCGCGAACTAGAACTGATGAGTGAAGAAGATGTGATTGAGGAGCATACAACAGGCGATTATTGGTGGCTTACCAGCCAGACACGCGGAAATTTCTTTTTTACCAAAGAGAAGTTTATTTTTGTCAGCGGATTTGGGCTGGATAATTTTGCAGTTAAATACACGGATATCAAAGAAATCAAAAAATGTATGATCAGCCTTTTTCTGCCTACAGGAATTTTGGTTACAGCAGATAATCAGGAAAAGGGTAAAACAAAGAAATATAAATGCTCTGTGATGAAAAGAAAGAATTGGATGGAGTATCTTTCACAAAAAACAGGAGTGCCTTGTTGAGGGAAGCATTGAATCATGTCAGAACAGGAATATTTTAAAAATGCAATGTCTAATTTTACATTTGAGGTGGCAAGTGGCGGAGCAATCCGCCATTTGGCGGATTTGGGATATACAGTTAATCAAATCATGAAGAACCTGACTTTTCCGACTCCCTATGAACGGGTGCAAAAGACTGTATGGGAGCATTTTTTGGATATCGGCGTTTTGCTTATGGAAGAACCGGGAAGCGAAAAGGGATGCGGACGAGAAAGGGTTACCTATGTAAGGGATTATGATAAATACGGGAAGCCCAGCTTCAGGCGGGTAGTTCTTTCTTCCCAAGAAGCTGTGGCGGAACAAAATGTGAGAGAACTGCGATTTGGAGAAGGAGAAAGCGCAGACAGGAGCCTTGCGGAATTTCTCAAGCAAAAATGCAGGGAAAATGGAGAGGAATTTTCTTATGTGTCCTGCAATTTTGGGTTACAGCTGCACAACGAGGATAAGACGGAGGGATTTATAAAATCCCTGCAGATGTTAGAGGATACGCACAAGGAGTATATTTTGGGACTTCCATGGGAGAGAAGGCTGTGTTACCACAGATTAGATAAGAGAATGCGGGAAATTATTACAAAATTGTATGAAATAAAAGCATATCAGGGAAAATGTTACTTTTTAAAAACAGGGGAGAGGATACATATTTTATAAAGTGTATTTTCTTGACAGGTTTTTATATGGGAATTATAATAAAATAACATAAGAAAAGGATAGGTGGTACATAAAAATGTTTTGTGGAAAATGTGGTTCAGAAATAAAAGAAGGCGGAAAATTTTGCGGAGTCTGTGGCGCCCCGGTACAGGAAGAACTCATGCAGGAAGCGCCTGTACAGAAAGAAGCTGTACAGGAAGAACCTGTGCAGATGGGGGCAGGTGCTCCTGTTTTTGATGCCTCTGCCTTTAACACTCCTGTTAATGAGCCAAAGAAAGGAAAGAAAACGGGGATATTTGTGGCTCTGGCTGTGGTTGCAGCAGCCCTTGCAGCAGTGGTATCCGTCTGTGTTGTCAATGCAGCTGGTATCAATAATTTCCTGAAAAAAACCTTTTCTTCACCTGAAAAATATTTTCAGTTTGTGATGGAAAAAGAGGTGTCGGAAACCTCCAAACATATGGGGGTGCTTTACAGTGACATGGTATCAGGATTGAATTATTATGACACCAGCTACAGCGGAGAATTCTCCATAGAGTTGGGGGAGGATGCCAAGTCAATGATGAATCTGGTGAAATTGGCTATGGAGATGTCAGATATGGATTTGAGAGGCATAGATGTGTCGAAATTTGAGAGCCTTAAGGTTGGATTCGATATGGCAATCAAGGACTGCATAGTCAGCTTGGGCATTATGACTGATGTTAACCAAGTATCACTTATATCCCCTAATTTTGTGATGGATATGGAGCAGGGGAAAGCTTATCTTCAGATTCCTGAGTTGTCCAATACCTATCTGGGCCTGAACGATTATGCTATTGGGTATTATAAGTATAAGTCGGATGAATTTGCAGAAATGCAGGAACAGAACAGAGAAATGATAAAAGCGCTGCCCAAACAGGCAGATATTGAAAAGATGACGGAACGTTATTTGGATATCGTTATCAAGAATATAGATAAGGTGTCTATTGGTGACCAAAAAAGTTTAAAGGTGGAAGGAATCACCCAGAAATGTACGGAGCTTGAAATCACCATTGATGGCAGGACCATGAAGAATATCATGGAGGCGGTTATTGAGGAGGCGTTGGAAGATCAAAAGCTTGAGAAGATGATTACGGAAATGGCTGCTGTAACAGATCAGAATGGGGAGGATTCTTATGAGGATTTTGTGGAATCACTGAAAGATATGAAAACTACGCTGAAAGACATGGCAAAAGCTGATGGAGAAATAGAAGTCAGAGTATATGTGGACAGCAGGGGAAATGTAATTGGAGTTGTCATGGAAATTGAGGAGGAAGATTCAAACTGCAGCATGCTCTCCGCCACAAAAGGCAATAATACAGCATATGAGATTTCTCTTGTAAATCGGGGAGAAAATGTTTTTGAAATATCCGGCAAGGGAAAAGAGTCCAAAGGTCTGCTGACTGGTGAGTTCAGCGTGGAAGCCGCCGGAAAGCCTGTGGCAGATTTGGAAGTAAGCCAGCTTGATGTCAATATGCTAAAGAGCGGATATTTAAACGGCACAGTGGAGTTTATCCCATCTTCTGAGCTGATTGATGCATTGGCTGATGAATTAGATGTTCCTGTTTCCTCTTATTTGAAGGGATTCACCGTTCTTCTGGACAGTAAATCTTCTTCCAAAGAATTTGATTGGAAGGTAACATTGAATGACAACGGTGATAAGCTGTTGAGCGTAGCTTTGGCGATGAAAGTCGGAAATGGCTCAAAAGCGTCCCTTCCGGATAGTGATTCTGTTATGATGATAGAGGATAGCTATGACATGAGGGACTATATTAAGGAGGCAGATTTGGATGGGTTAGCCGATTCTCTGGATAAGACAGGTGTATTCTCAGAATGGGCAACTTATGTGAAAAATGCAAAAACTTTTATAAATTTTTGATTCTATTAAATCATACATTGGAGAATCATGATTTACCTCTTGAAAAAATAGCCGGAGAATGTTAAGCTAAAGAGGTATATTTCAGCTACAAGTTTGTGTCTGCGTGGTATCCGCAAACTTGGTATAAGCATAATCTCAGCAGAGCTTGAGCCAATAGTCTCAGCAGAGCTGAGCCATAAGAGCCGCGCAGAAATGAGAGGCGAAAGATGAGCGAAAATTTTGACAATAATCAGGCAGGCAACCCTTATTATCAAGGCGGTACACAGGGCGGCAATCAGCCAGACAACAACCAGACAGATAATTCTAATTATCAGAGCAGCATATTAAATAGCGGCAGTGTACTAGACAGCAATATATCCAATAGCGGTATATTGGATTCTACTATATTGGACAATAGTACGCAGGGCAGTGTACCCAACAATAGTACACCGGATAATACGCAGACGAGCAATCCTTATTATCAGAACAGTGTACCGAACAGCAGTACCCCAGATAATAGTCAGGCAAGTAATACCTATTATCAGGGCAGTGGTATGCCGGGTAACGGACAGCCCAATAATTCTTATTACCAGAATAATACCTCAAATTATCAGGATAATACTGCCAATATTTATCAGCCTACAGTGCAGTATGATTCACAACAGTCAAATCAGAACAGCGGGACACTAGCTATTGTCAGTCTGGTATGCGGTATTCTTTCCATTTTATGCTGCTGCTGTTGTGGATTTGGATTTATTTTAGGTGTTGCGGCAATCGTTTGTGGCGTATTAGGAATGAAGGGCGAAAAGAGCGGGCTGGCTATAGGCGGTCTAGTTTGTGGCATTATCGGCATATTCCTGTCACCAATAGGAGTAGGAGTTCTTATAGGCATGATGGAGGGATAGTTTTTGACATACCATGAAGCATGAGAAAACTTTAGAAGAACAGCTTTATTGCATAGGATTATTTTTGCTGGGAGCCGGAACTATTTTACTCATTTTCTATATGGGGTTTATAGTACCGCGGTTTTCTTACCCTTGTGCCATGTGGTATCTTTTGAGGTTATATTGTCCGGGATGCGGAGGTACCAGAGCAGTGCAGGCGTTGTTACAGGGCAAGTTTTTACTTTCCCTGTGGTATCATCCGTTTGTATTATATGCAGTGGTACTATGCACAGGATTTATGGGCAGCCATACCTTGGAAAAGTTAAAAATCGGCAGGATAAAGGGCTGGAAATTCCATGATTGGTATCTATGGGGTGGATTGGCAGTCATAGCCATAAATTGGGTTTTCAAGAATGTTCTGTTGTATTTTTTTCATATTATGCTATAATGAGCATTAGCGATTTAAGATGCTATAGTTAGAACATTTCAAAATACAGGAGGATGGATAGATTATGGATAAAAAGACTACAGGAATTGTTGCTTATGTTACTTTTATAGGGATGATAGTTGCGATTTGTTCGCCATATAAAGGGGACGAGGATATCAAATTTCACATAAACCAGTCATTGGCTATCTGGATCACAGCGGCTGTGGGCGGTTTTGTCTGCGCCATAATGGGAATTATTCCTTTTGTGGGCGGCCTTATTGGCTCGCTGCTTTCTACGGCAATTGGTATTTTCTGTTTTGCCTGCATGATTTTGGGCATTATTAATGCAAATAATGAAGAGAAGAAGGAGCTTCCCTTGATTGGAGCACTTCAGCTTTATAAGTAATCTCTATAAAGCAAGAAAAAGAAACTGCCATGTATTGTTTTTCTTAAAAACCATACATGACAGTTTTTTAATTGGTAAAGTATAATTTTGTATGAGAACCGATTAATCCTGCAGTCAGATATATCTTAGGAACCAGAAGCGCTTGATTCTTCGATAATTAAATCCACATTTTCTGGATTCTCGCCGTGGAGCAGGGTGATGATGACTTGAATACGCTTATAAGCTCTGGAATAGTTTTCCTTTGCATAGGCGTATTGAGCAGCAGCCTGAGCCTCGTCATAGTCATCGTTGGTAGATGCGTCACGGTAGCTGGATACAGCCTCCGTCATGTATTGGCTGGCCTCATCCGCCAGATTTTCCAGATAGTCAAATTCTGTCGGGAAATCCAAGGTTGCAAATTCCTGAAAACGCTTATCAAGTTTATCCAGATAGGAAAGCACTTCGTTTATGGCGTTCTCGGATTCAGGAGCTACATTATTCATGGCTGTGTCAATTTCAGAAATATCGGAACAAAATGAGTCCACATCTAGCTGAAACTGCGTAAGTTCCGGGTCACGTCCACAGGCTGTCAGCATGACTGACATAAGAAGCCCTGCAGCGGCTAATCGTATTTTGGAATTCAAGCTGATACCTCCAAACATTTCTGTATAATACATATTATTAAAAATTTATCACATTTTGCAGAAAAATGCAACTAATTCGTGAAAGCTTATAAAAAACTAAGAAATAAGTGGGACAGACTCTTTACGAGTATTTTAAGCTTGTGGTATAATGAGTCTGTTTATTTAAAAATATACGAAGAAGAGAGTTTAGGATGACAAAAAGAGAGTTTGAGGAATTTGTACAAAATCACATAGTTTATCTTGATGGAGCTACGGGCTCCAATCTGGTGAAGGCGGGGATGCCTTCGGGAGTCTGTCCTGAGGAATGGATTTTGAAAAACAGGGATGTTATGCTTTCACTGCAGAAGGCATATGTGAAGGCGGGCACCAATATTTTGTATGCACCCACCTTTACGGCAAACCGTATTAAACTTTCCGAGTATCATTTGGAAAACCAGATGAAATCCATGATAAATGACTTGGTGGGTATTTCAAAGGAAGCGGCGGCTTCTAGTACCCGACAGAAGGTATATGTAGCAGGGGACCTGACCATGACGGGCGAGCAGTTAAAGCCCATGGGCAGGCTGGAACTTGAGGATTTAATCGATATTTATAAAGAACAGATTCTTTGTATGGAAGAGGCAGGAGTGGATCTTCTGGTGGTGGAAACCATGATGAGCCTTGCGGAAACAAGGGCAGCATTAATTGCGGCAAAGGAAGTTTGTGATTTGCCCATTATGGCATCCTTTACTTTTGAGAAGAGCGGAAGAACTCTGTATGGCACGGATCCTGTAACTGCAGCCGTTGTGGTGCAAAGTCTGGGAGCCTGCGCCGTGGGAGCCAACTGCTCCACGGGCCCGGCGCATATGAAGCAGATGATTTCGGATATGGCATCCGCATGCAGTATTCCTATTATTGCAAAGCCCAATGCCGGGCTTCCTTTTTTGAATGAGGAGGGCGGCACGGCGTATGATATGGATGCAGATACTTTTGTAAAGGAAATGGAAGAGCTGGTGGAAGCCGGAGCAACGCTGCTTGGAGGCTGCTGCGGTACTACACCGGAATTTATAGAAAAGCTTCATGAAAAGTTTGGGGAAACAAGCGGGAAAGATGTACAGAGAAGACCTGAGGGAACAGGGTATCTTGCCTCTGAGCGCATGACGGTGTCCTTTTCTCAGGGTGATAAGTTTATCATTGTTGGAGAGCGTATCAACCCTACCGGTAAGAAGCTTTTGCAGGCACAGCTTCGGGAAGGCTCCATGGACAAAGTGATTCAGTTTGCCCAAGAGCAGGAAGAATGTGGTGCACAGGTATTGGATGTCAATATGGGAATGAGTGGTATTGACGAGAAGGGAATGATGTTAAAGGTCATTGAGGAACTAGGGAGCGCAACAAACCTTCCTTTATCCTTGGATTCCAGTTATGTGGAGGTGCTGGAGGCAGCTCTTCGCCATTACCCCGGAAGGGCTTTAGTCAATTCTGTATCTCTGGAAACAGAGAAATTTGAAAAGCTTCTGCCCATAGTGGCAAAATATGGCGCAATGTTTATTCTGCTGCCTTTGTCGGATAAAGGACTGCCTGAGAATATTGAGGAAAAAAGGCAGATTATTGAGAAAATCAGCCAAAGGGCTTTCGAACTTGGAATGCGCAAAGAAGATATTGTGGTGGACGGTCTGGTGACTACGGTGGGAGCTAATAAACAGGCGGGATTGGAGGCATTAGAGACCATTCACTATTGCAGGGAGCAGGGATTTGCCACTATCTGCGGGCTTTCCAATATTTCCTTTGGTATGCCGGAGCGAAATTTTGTGAATACAGCCTTTTTGACTCTTGCCATAAAGGAAGGACTCACGATGGCCATAGCCAACCCTTCTCAGGAGCTTTTGGTAAGCTGCGCTTTGGCAGCGGATTTGCTTCTGGCAAAGGAAGAGGCGGATTTACGTTATATTGAGTATGCCGGAATGGTGAAGGAAAAACGGGAGCAGAAAGAGACCGCTTTGGTAAAGCAGCTTGAGAGAGCAAATAGTCTGGGGGCGGATGCAGGCGGAACAAGCATAAACAGACAAGACCTGAGCGGACAATCAGAGCAGACTCCGGCAGATGAAAGTCCTGCCCATACAGATACAAAAAACGCCGCTTCCCAATATCATGAGAGTTTAAGCGATGCCGTATTAAAGGGAAACCGCGGTGGGATTGCTGAAATTACCAGACAGGCTCTGGCGGCCGGGGAGGAGCCTTCCGCACTTTTAAACGAAGCGCTGCTTCCTGCCATCAATATTGTGGGAGATTATTTTGACAAAGGAAAATATTTTCTGCCCCAGCTGATTGCCAGCGCAGAGGCCATGAAAAATTCCATTGAAGTGCTGGAGCCGTTACTTTTACAAGAAACCCATGGAAAAGATATGCCGGTGGTCGTCATTGCTACGGTGGAGGGCGACATTCATGATATCGGCAAGAATCTGGTGGCTTTGATGTTGAAAAATTATGGCTTTCAGGTAATTGATTTGGGGAAGGATGTCCCCAAGGAACAGATAATTGCCGCGGCAAAGGAGCATAATGCACAGATTATTGCCCTTTCGGCTCTGATGACCACTACCATGCAGAGAATGCGGGAAGTGATTGCCCTTGCAAAAGAGGAGCATCTGGATACCAAAATCATGGTAGGGGGTGCAGTTATCACTCAGGAATATGCTGAGGAAATCGGTGCAGACGGTTATTCCACTGATGCAGCTGATGCTGTAAAATTAGCTCAAAAGTTAAGACAATAGATAGATGAAGGAGGAGTTATTATGAATGGAGCAGACGCCATTATCAAATGTTTAGAGGAGGAAAAGGTAGAGATTGTGTTCGGCTATCCGGGTGTTGCAATCTGTCCTTTTTACAATAGCATATTGGAGTCCGATATCAGGACAATCTTAATCAGGACAGAGCAGAATGCTGCCCATGCGGCGAGCGGCATGGCGAGACTTACAGGCAGACCCGGCGTGTGCGCTGTGACTTCTGGTCCTGGCGCTACCAATGTGATTACTGGAATTGCTACTGCCTTTGCTGACAGCATTCCTTTAGTGGTTATCACAGGACAGGTAAACAGCGAACTGCTGGGAAGTGATGTATTCCAGGAGGCGGATATTACCGGAGCCGTGGAATCTTTTGTAAAATATAGTTATCTGGTACGGAATGCAAATGACATTCCCAGAATTTTTAAAGAGGCGTTCCATATTGCCAATACCGGCAGAAAGGGACCGGTGTTAATTGATGTGCCCATTGACATCCAGAATGCTCCTCTCGGCAAATTTAAGTATCCGGAAGAAGTGAATATGCGTACTTACAAGCCCACGGTGAAAGGGCATGCAGTACAGATTAAAAAAGTCATCAAGGAGCTGGAAAGGGCAAAACGCCCCATTATCTGTGCGGGGGGCGGTGTGCTTCTCAGTGACGCTCAGGACGAACTTCGTCTCTTTTCCGAAAAATATAGAATTCCCGTAGTGTCTACCATGATGGGGATAGGTGTTATGCCTACCAGACATCCCATGTATTTTGGTATGGTGGGCAACAACGGAAAACCTTATGCCAACCGTGCCATGAATGAGTCAGACTTACTGATTATGGTGGGAGCAAGAGTGGCTGACAGAGCGGTGAGCCAGCCGGATTTGATCACACAGGGCAAGGTGTTGGTACATATTGATGTAGACCCGGCGGAAATCGGCAAAAATGCAGGTCCCACCATTCCGTTAGTGGGAGATGCCAAACATATTTTTGAGGATTTTGCAAAGGAAGAATTGGAAGGGGATTATGAGGAGTGGATTCAAACCCTGAAGGGCTACAGGGAGAGCATGATGCCCAGAAGAAGCCCCAATCCCTCTTATGTGGACCCGGCGGCCTTTATCACCCTTTTGTCCGAAAAAATGGAGGAGGATGCCGTGTATGTGGCAGATGTGGGACAGAACCAGATTTGGTCCTGCGGTTATCATATTGTAAAGCAGGGGAAATTTTTGACCTCCGGTGGTATGGGAACCATGGGGTATTCCATTCCGGCGGCTATGGGGGCCAAGCTTGCCGCACCGGACAAGCAGGTGATTGCAGTCTGCGGCGACGGTTCCTTCCAGATGTCCATGATGGAGCTTGCAACCTATAAGCAGCATCACGTGCAGGCGAAAATTATTGTCTTAAAAAATAATTATTTGGGAATGGTGAGGGAATATCAGCATTACACCTATAAGGATCACTATTCGGTGGTGGATTTGTCAGGAAGCCCTGATTTGGAAAAGCTTTCCGCTGCATATGATTTTGATTATCTGCGCCTCGAAACTATGGAGAATGCAGAGAGTATCATCAACAGCTTTTTAAATTGTGAAAATTCAGTGCTTTTGGAGTGTCTGGTAGACCCCATGGATTTGGTAAAATAAACAGGAGAAAGAGAGTTGTAAATTATGAAAAAGAGAATTTATTCCGTACAGGTGGAAAACCGTTCCGGTGTATTGTGCAAGGTGGCAGGGCTTTTTTCCAGAAGATGTTTTAATATTGACAGTCTTGCGGTGGGAGAAACTGATAATACCACTGTGTCCTGTATGACCATTGTTTCAAGCGGTGACGAGCGCACTATTGAGCAGATTGAGAAACAGCTCAACAAGAAGCTGGATGTTATCAAAGTAAAAACTTTTTCGGAACAACAATGTATCACCAGAGAACTGATGCTTGTAAAAGTAAAGTACAATAAGGGTAACAGGCGGGAGATTATGGAAATCTGTGAGGTTATGGGAGCAGATATCGTGGATATGTCCATCCGCCAGATGATGATTCAGGTATGTGACACCCCGGAAAAAATCCGGCTGATGATTAATATGCTTCAATCCATAAGCATTGTGGAGGTGGCGAGAACCGGAACCCTTGCGCTGTCCAAATGCATGGAAGGCGAAGAGTAAAGGAAAGACCGTTCTGAAAGGTAAAAAAATTTCGCACTAAATTTCCATATCGCAAAAACTTTTTCCCATGTTCAAGCTCACTGTGGATGGGCTGAATCAGGCGCTGGCAAAGCCTTGCAGAGTTTTATAAAGAAAGGTGCGTTATATGCAAAACAACAATACAGAGATTGCTGCCGTACAAAAAATTAAGAAAACCGAAGTATATTTGGATAAAGTAAGAGGGAGTCTTTTCGGCGGGGCAGTTGGCGATGCATTGGGATATCCGGTGGAATTTTTCAGTGAAGAGATCATTTTCTCCCGCTATGGCGAGAGCGGTATAAGGGAATATGAGCTTGACCCGGAAAGTGGAAAGGCGCTCATCTCGGATGATACGCAGATGACGCTTTTTACGGCAAACGGTATTCTGGTAGCAAATACTAGAGCCTTTTTGCGAGGTATTGGTAGTTATCCCCACGATTATATTCAAATGTCATATTTGGATTGGCTGCGTACACAGGAGATGACTTTTGAAGAGAGCAGAAAGCAGCCACGCAGACATATGGACAAATGTATTTCGTGGCTTGCGGATGTTCCTGAGCTATACAGCCGCAGAGCGCCAGGGCATACATGTCTGTCTGCCTTAGGCAAGTATAGGAATGATGAGATTCCGCAAAACAACAGTAAGGGCTGTGGTGGTATCATGCGTGTGGCCCCGCTTGCATTGAAGAATTATTCAAATGTTCCGATAGAGGAGCTTGACCGGGAGGGAGCCGGGATTGCAGAGATTACACACAAACATTCCCTTGGATATATGCCCGCGGCAGTTCTTGTACATATCATCAGCCGCATTGTTTACCCCCAAAAACAGCAGAGTCTAAAAGAAATCGTTATTGAGGCACGGGATACGATTGCAGATATTTTTGCCGAGGACGGTTACCTGAGAAAATTGACAGGGATGATCGACCTCGCCGTTGGTCTTTCGGAAAATAATGAAAGTGATCTAGATAACATCCATCAGATCGGCGAGGGCTGGATTGCGGAAGAGACGCTTGGTATTGCAATCTATTGCTCGCTGCGGTATCAGGATGACTTCTCTGCCGGAGTGACTGCCGCTGTAAACCATGGAGGAGACAGCGATTCCACAGGAGCGGTAACGGGAAATATTCTTGGCGCATTTCTCGGATATGAGGCTATAGAGGAAAAGTGGAAGAGCAATCTGGAACTTGCGGACGTCATCTTAGAGATGGCGGATGATTTGTGCCACGGCTGCCAGATGAATGAGTATAGCCACTATGAAGATCCTGACTGGATCAGGAAGTATATGTATATGCAGTGGAAAGACGAGCAGCCTGAAGTAATCAGTAAAACGGCATTCGTCATGCTTAAAGGCGATATCACAAATGATCATGGTGTTCAGGCAATCGTGAACGCTGCAAATACAAGTCTGCTCGGAGGCGGAGGTGTTGACGGAGCGATTCATCGTGCCGCCGGGCCGGAGCTTTTGGCGGAATGCCGTTTGCTGAGTGGATGCGAAACCGGTAAGGCAAAGATCACAAAAGCATACAGGCTGCCTTGTGAGTATGTCATACACACACCTGGACCACATTGGAACGGCGGAAAAATGAAAAAGGAACATAAACTTCTTGCGTCCTGCTATCAGTCTTGTCTTGAACTAGCTGTCAAGAACGGAATACGGAGCATTGCCTTCCCTTCTATCGCTACGGGCATTTATTGTTTTCCGCTGGAGGAAGCGGCTAAGATTGCCGTTAGCACAGCAAAACAATTTGTTGTGGAGCATCCGGGAGAACTGGATGTCATAAAATGGGTACTCTTTGACGATCAAACGCTTGAGGTTTATAAAAAGGAACTAGAGCAGTGGGAGTCGGCCAAATTTGTATATTCGTCGAAAGTGATACAATAAATTGTATATTATAGGACGGAGGGATGAGAGAATGAGAAAGAGATTTGCAGTTCTTTTGGTATGTATACTTGTAGCGGGTTCGATGCCTGTTTTGGCAGCGGATAGGACAGGAAATGGGTTTGTTTTCGCCAACACAAAAGGGCTCATGATTGGCGATTTTTATTCTGAAACCCTTACGGCTTCTAAGCCGTCCGCTCCTGCAGTGCCGGTGAATCCGGCGCTGGAGAATCCGTCCGCTCCTGCAGTGCCAATGAATCCGGCGCTGGAGAATAAGACTAATATGAAGGACGTACATGACATAGGGACAGATACTACGGAAAAATCTACTGACAACAGAGAACAGGCACAAAACCCGGCACCTGCTTCGACGGATTATGACAATGTGGAGATGGGTGACAATATGCTACAGGCATCTGTGGATGGGACAAAAATGACATTCTATCTGGAGAGTACGAATGCGGCTTATGATGGATATGAACTGACATATATATCCTTTACGCCAGAGGGTAAGGCAAGATACCGTATATATCTTCGAATCCCATTGAGAGCCACGGCGGGTAGTTATTCCAACAGTAAGGGGAAAGCCTGTTATTTTTCGGTCGAAACCCGATATAATGAGGAGGAGGGATTATGGGGGGATTCCTATAGGATGGTACATCACGGTTCATCGGTAAAGGGTATCGGCACCTACAGTCTCACATTGGATTCGGACATGGGATTTGAATACAGTGAAGGAAGCGGGAGCTTTGAGGCAGAGATGGAAGGATTCAGTACTGCAACGAAAGGAATGGGTATGAGTGTCACTGACGGAGTTTTTCGTTACAAAAAGGGGGAAACTCATCAAGTGGTGCAGGATTGGCAGTCCGGAAGCCTTGCAGGCAGTTCCGGGGGATGGGTGGACCCTTATGCAGGAACGGATAAACAGGAAAAAAAGACTTGCAGCAAGTGCGGTGGCAACGGCAGAATAATCTGTAGTTACTGTGATGGGGCAGGAACGCTTCTCCAACGAAAGGAAGGGGTTAACCTTGGCAGCGGCAGCACGGGATATACTGTGGAGGTAGATTGCCGCGCCTGCAACGGTGGTTATATTAAATGTTCACGGTGTGGAGGCAGCGGATACGAATACTAAAGGCATAGGGAGAGGAAAACAGGCTTATGGAGAATAAAAAACAAGAACAGAAATGGCGGAAGATCGCTATAGGGGCGAGCGTCGCAGCTGGTGCTGTCCTGGTTCTTCTTATTGTCTTGGGAATTGCCCGGGGTCGTGAAAGAGCTGCATACCATGCTGAAATGCAACGATTGGAAGATTTATACGCAAGTATGGCGGCCGCACAGGATGATTTGGAATCCCCCGGAAAAAATGCCGAGGTTGATATGACGGATGAATACAGCTACGGAGGCAATGCTGCAGCCAATCTGTATACGGCAAGGTATGATGGAAAGCTGGCAAAGATGATGGGAGATGAAACGGTCTACTATTATGCGGACAATTCAGGAAATCTGTATAGAAAAAAACTGAGTGACAGTGAATGGGAGCTTATCATTCACAAGGAAGGCGCCGGAAAAAATATTTTCAACCTCAATGTAGATAATATAGGCGGGCAGTATGTGTATTATGAATATGAGGATAAAGGAGCGGCTGATTTTAATAATGGTATTTATCGCCTAAATGTGGAAACATTGGAGGAGGAGCTGCTCGTATCTGATGAAGGGCGGGGCAAACCGGGGGAGCCGCGCCTGATGTGCGGGAAGCTTTACTACTTGAGCCGTGATGAGGATGCTAAAAAGGATTCTATCTATTGTATGGATTTGGAGACATTGTCAAAAGAGATACTTTTTGAGCCGACGGAGAAGTATTCTTATATTTACAATTTTTCCGTAACAGGGGAAGATATTATTTTTACTATGCGCGATGATATTTGCAAATTGACTCCGCAAGGGGAATGGAGTACGATTTATAATAGCAGGTTCTGGGTAGAAAATGTGTTTGTCTGTGGCAAGTATATTTTCTTGACGGATTCTGAAAGTGAGTACATTGTTCCAGTGTTTAAGTTGGATTTTAACGGTAATGTGATAGAAACATATGATATGGAGGAACAGCCGCAAGCCTTACTGACAAGTGCGCAGGGGGAATACTTATATTTCTTTACTTATGTCGAGAATATGAAATTCCTTAGGATGCGGATGGATTCCGGAGAATTTGAAGTAGTTCTTGAGTATCCGGATGAAATGGGTTTTGATTTTGTCAATATTGTAGACGAAACGATTTTGCTGGGATTTTCTACAAATATTGACGGCGGAAGGCTGGAGGATTTGTATGCCCTGCCTGTAAACAGTACAGATATGACCTTGAAGGACTGCGTTCATCTGTGTCAGGAATTTATTGCCAAGTGACCTTGCAGTAGGTGGAGTGACATGATGGAAGCGAATCTTTTATTCATAAATGAGGTAAGGTTTACCTTTCAGAGCTGAAGGAAAGATAAAGCAGTTGACAAGCAGGCGTGAAATTGCTATATTAAGAAATGTAGGTTTTCATATATTTGGAAAGGCATGATAAAAATGCAGAAAAAAGTATTTCAATTATTGGTAGATAATACATCAGGCGTGTTAAGCCGCATTTCAGGATTGTTTTCAAGGCGTGGATACAATATTGAGAGCATTACCGCAGGAGTGACGGCAGACCCCAAATATTCCCGAATCACTATTGTGACATCCGGGGACGACGAGGTGCTTGAGCAGATTGAGAAACAAGTGGGAAAGCTTGTGGATGTGCGGGATATCAAAGAATTGAAGCCGGAAGAAAGCGTATACAGAGAACTTGTGATGATTAAGGTGAAAGCTTCGGCGGATACAAGACTGAACATTATTGCTGCAGCCAACACTTTCCGCGCAAATATCGTGGATATGTCGGCGGAGAGTCTTATTATTGAACTTACCGGAAGTCAGAGCAAGATAGACGCTTTTATCAGCCTGTTTGACGGGCAGGATATATTGGAACTTGCCAGAACCGGAATTGCAGGATTAGGGCGTGGTACGGAGAATGTGATCATGCTGTAGTTGTTAGCTCTAGGGCAAAACCTATCAGTTATATTTTAATTCAATTTACAATCATAATGGAGGAGAAAAAGATGGCAAAGATTTTTTATCAGGAAGACTGTAATCTGTCCCTGTTAGAGGGAAAGACAATTGCAGTTATCGGCTATGGCAGCCAGGGACATGCACATGCACTGAATGCAAAGGAGTCCGGATGTCATGTGATTATCGGTTTGTATGAAGGCTCCAAGTCATGGGCAAAGGCTGAGGCTCAGGGATTTGAGGTGTATACTGCGGCAGAAGCAGCAAAGAAGGCTGATATTATCATGATTCTGATTAATGATGAGCTGCAGGCTGCTATGTATAAGAAGGATATCGAGCCGAATCTGGAGGCAGGCAACATGCTGATGTTTGCTCATGGATTCAATATCCATTTTGGTCAGATTGTACCTCCTAAGGATGTGGATGTTACCATGATTGCACCCAAGGGACCCGGACATACCGTAAGAAGCGAGTATCAGGCGGGCAAGGGCGTTCCCTGTCTGGTTGCTGTACATCAGGATGCAACAGGCAAGGCGCAGGATATGGCTTTGGCTTATGCGCTGGCTATCGGCGGTGCAAGGGCAGGCGTGCTTGAGACCACTTTCCGTACCGAGACAGAGACAGACCTTTTTGGTGAGCAGGCTGTTTTGTGCGGCGGCGTATGCGCTTTAATGCAGGCAGGTTTTGAGACTCTGACTGAGGCAGGCTATGACCCCAGAAATGCTTACTTTGAATGCATTCATGAGATGAAGCTGATTGTGGATTTGATTTATCAGAGTGGATTTGCTGGAATGAGATATTCCATTTCCAATACCGCAGAATATGGCGATTATATTACCGGACCCAAGCTTATCACAGATGAGACCAAGCAGACCATGAAGAAGATTCTGAAGGATATTCAGGACGGAACTTTTGCGAAGGATTTCCTCTTGGATATGTCTTCCGCAGGCGGTCAGGCACATTTCCGTGCACTCAGAAAGCTGGCTTCCGAGCATCCTTCTGAGAAGGTTGGCGAGGAGATTCGTAAGCTGTACAGCTGGAACAATGAGAATGATAAGCTGATTAACAACTAAGAGCAGGAAGGGGCTGGTGACAGCCCCTTTTTCTTAAGTAAGGTAAGCAATATGATTGAGATTATGGAAAGATAGAAAGGAAGGGTGTTATGTCGACATTTGAGGATAAGATGAGACCCCCAAAAGGCATGGAGCCGGAACATTGGTTCACGGAAGTGTATGCGAAGCATAAAGGACATCCCATACGGACTTTGGTAGGTATTTATAAGGGAAACTACCATAAGTTTGTGCTGGCTGTGGTCTGCTTCTTTATCAAACATGCCTGCGTATGGATTCTGCCCATCGTGGTGGCAAATATCATAAATGACATTACAACAAAGAATCCCGACACAGTAAGGAATCTTGTTGGATACACCCTGCTGATGGTGGCGCTCATTGTTTTGAATGTCCCCATGAACTATCTGTATACGGATTATAAAAGTCAGGCTACCCGGTATGCGGAGACAGGCTTGCGAAAGGCGATTATCTGTAAACTGCAGAAGCTTTCCATTGCCTATCATATTGAGACACAGTCCGGGCGTTTGCAGTCCAAGGTCATGAGGGATGTGGAAGCGGTGGAGAGCCTTTCCACTCAGACTTTCTTGAGTATTTTGAATATTGCGTTGAATATTGGGGTTGCGTTGGTGGTAACTGTCAGCAAGAGTCTGGTAGTATTTTTGTTTTTCCTGATTACCACGCCTATTGCGGCGATTACCATGGTGGGATTTCGCAATATCATGAAAAAGCGCAATTCTGAATTCCGGCGGGAAATGGAAGAGACTTCTGCCAGAGTTATGGAGATGGTGGAGTTAATTCCGGTGACCAGAGCTCATGCGCTGGAAGATGAGGAAGTGCGGAAGATGAATGCACAACTTTTTTCCGTGGCGGAGAGAGGCTATAAGCTGGATTTGATACAGGCGCTGTTTGGTTCTGTAGGCTGGGCGATTTTCCAGATTTTTCAGATTGTCTGTCTGGCATTTACCGGATATCTGGCTTTTCAGGGAGATATTCTGGTGGGCGACATTGCTCTTTACCAGAACTATTTCACAACCATTGTCAATCAGGTGTCTGCAATCCTCACTCTGGTGCCGATTATTGCAAAAGGCGTAGAATCCGTAAATTCCATCGGGGAGGTTCTGTTGTCCGATGATGTGGAGCAGAATGAAGGCAAGCGTCCCATAGAAAATGTGGAAGGGCATTTTTCCTTTAAGAATGTTTATTTCAAATACCATGACGGGGAGAAGAAGACCATAAATGGTCTGAATCTTGAGGTCAATCAGGGTGAGACCATAGCCTTGGTGGGAGAATCCGGTGCTGGCAAGACCACTATCATAAATCTGGTCATTGGATTCTATCTGGCGGACAGCGGAGAACTTTTGCTTGACGGTCAGGATTTGAGGGAAATTGATTTAAGGACTTATCGAAAACATCTGGCTGTAGTTCCTCAGAGCTCTATTTTATTCTCAGGAACGATTCGGGAAAATATCACATACGGCTGTGACAATGTGACGGAAGAGAAGCTGATGGAGGTCGTAAAGGCGGCAAACTTAAAGGATTTGGTGGATTCTTTGCCGAATGGGCTGGACACCATGGTAGGAGAGCATGGCGGCAAGCTGTCAGGAGGGCAGAGACAGCGAGTTGCTATTGCGAGAGCCCTGATTCGCGACCCGAAAGTTATTGTGTTGGATGAGGCGACTTCCGCTCTGGACAGCATCTCCGAGAAGTTGATTCAGGAGGCGGTGAACAATCTGACCAGAAACCGTACTACATTTATTGTGGCGCATCGCCTGTCCACTATACGGGATGCGGATAAGATTGCGGTTATTGCAAAGGGAAAATGTGTGGAATACGGCACCTATGAGGAGTTGATGGAACTTAAGGGAGAGTTCTACCAATTGAAGAAGATACAGAGCTAAATTGGAATAACAGCAATAAACGAAAAGTTACGGAGGTGGTACAATGAATTCTATTTGTGGTATTGACTGCACAAAATGTGAATTGAGCAGCACTTGTAATGGCTGTGCAAAAACGGGAGGTCAACCTTTTGGGGCAGAATGTGTTGTTGCATTATGTCATCAAAAGAGTGAAACAGCGCTGTGTGAATTGAAAGAAAAATTGATTGCGGCATTTAACAGCCTTAATATTCAGGATATGGAGGAAGTGACAGAGCTGAATGCCCTCAAAGGTTCCTTTGCCAACATTGAATATATTTTGCCAAATGGACAGCCTATAAAATTTTGGGACGACAATAAGATTTATTTAGGAAATCAGCTCCATAAGAAGGATAGTGACAGATGCTATGGAATTATTGCCGATGAAAAATATCTGATGGTATCTGAATACAGCGATTATGGTTCGGATGCTGAGATTATAGTATTTAAGCGTTGGAATTGAGAAAATGCAAATCAAAAGAGTGAGTGAAGCAAGAATGAATTAGGCAAATGGGAATAAAAACATGAATAAAAGAAAGATGAGTATATCTGTCAAGTGCACAGCGGTGTTGCTGGCTGTCATATTTGCATTGGCGGGATGCAGCAATGAGGCCTCAGCTCAGGAGCAAAAGGCAGAGGGGATTTCTTTGGATATGGCGGTTTCCGATGGTATTTACACTGCCTTTCAAAATAAGTTTTGGGATAAGGAAGGAAATTTTGTTTTAGGCAGGGTATTTTTTACAGATTATCACGGAGAACAAATCCCCGTTTCTTTTACGGATACCGTTGCAGATATTACCCTTTATTCCCGAATGGATATACATAAGCTTTCCCAGCTTACTTGGATAAAAGAACTTCACTTAAGAGATTCGCGAGAATGTTCCATTACGAGTCTGGCATGCATAAAGAATCTGACGCAGTTGGAAGCTTTGACCGTTTATGGGGATATCAAGGATATTTCTGCCCTGTCCAACCTTACAAAGCTTAAGAAATTATCAGTGGGAGGAAATAAGATTTCCAATATTTCTGTCTTGTCGAAGCTTACGGATCTTGAGGAGTTATCTTTGAGCTATAATAAAATTTCTGATATTTCTGCTTTGTCAGAGCTCACAAAACTTAAGGATTTGAATTTGATTCGAAACAAGATTTCTGATATTTCTTCTCTTACGGACTTGACAGCATTAGAATATCTGCGCTTACAGGAAAATGAGATTTCCGATGTTTCCCCGCTGGCAGGGCATACAAATCTGAGTTTTCTTGCCCTGGACGGCAATCCTATTGGGGATATTTCGCCTTTGGCTTCTCTTGATAGTCAAACAGAACTCTGCCTTAGGGGAACGAATCTGGCATGGGATGATTGGGAGCCGGTAAAGCATATAGGTACAGTGAATGGAAGGCCTCCTGTGGAAAATGCAGGTGCTATTTCCTGCCCTCAGGATTGGATAGACCGGATTTATACCCAATATCCTGATGGAATGATTGTTTCCTTGGATTATGATGATTATGATAAGGACGGGGTGTATGAGGCTTTTGCCCTTGTTTCGGATGAAAAGGAACCTTTTTCCGATGATTCAGGATATACAGGAGCGCTGTTGATGATTACAGATGATTCCATGCAGGAATTATTAAGGGGTTGGAGGATTGATGTAGGGGGATACTTTTGGTTTGGAGATACCAAGGTGATTTTTGCAAATAATTATGTTGCAGTTACGTCTTCTGTTTCTTATCTGTGGACTGTGGAGGGCAGCAAACCCCGCACCATGAATTTGTCAACTATGGGACAGTGGTTTTATTTGGATGAATTTGGAAATGTCTGTATATTGCACAGTGCCTACGATGGCTCTTCTGATGGCAGCGGTCACAGTTATAAGCCTTATTTTTTCTATTTTGATGGATATAATTTTGTGGAATATGGCGCTATTGCCATTACGGAAGAAGAGTTTTTGAGGTGTGAAGGAGCAACGGAAGTTTTGGAGGAAATTCAGGAAGAAGGTCTGGAACTGACGGAAATTCTGTACCGGGGCAATGGGATGATTCATATTAATCTGCGTAAATATTGGGAAGAGGAAAGCACAGAGAAATCGGAAAATACCAAAGAAGATACCCGATACTATAGCAACCGTTATAAAACTTTCCATTTATCCGAGGACGGACAGCTTATCCTGATAGACTCGGATATGGGATATTATCATGACCATTATATATACACAGAAACAGTCCCTAAAGAATATCCGAAATGTTTTCCGCTACAGCGCTGATATAAAACGCATTTACGGTGGTTGAATATTTGGGATGACTGTGTTATGATAATGTGTATTGAGACAATATTTGCGAGAAATGTCTGTTGAACAGGCAGGGAGGAAATGCATATGGGAATGACAATGACACAAAAAATTCTTGCGGCTGCTGCAGGACTTGAAAAGGTGGAAGCTGGGCAGTTAATTGAAGCGCAGCTGGATTTGGTGTTAGGAAACGATATCACTAGTCCGGTGGCAATCAAGGAAATGGATAAGTTTAAGACAGAGGGTGTGTTTGACAAGGACAAGATAGCTCTGGTGCCTGACCATTTTGTGCCCAATAAGGATATTAAATCCGCAGAGCATTGCAAATGTGTGCGGGAATTTGCAAGAAAAAACGAGATTACCAATTACTTTGAAGTGGGAGAGATGGGTATTGAGCATGCTCTGCTTCCTGAGAAAGGTCTTACCGTTCCCGGAGATGTGATTATCGGAGCGGATTCTCATACTTGCACCTATGGCGCATTGGGAGCTTTTTCCACAGGTGTGGGTAGTACAGATATGGCGGCGGGAATGGCTACCGGCAAAGCATGGTTTAAGGTGCCTTCTGCAATCCGTTTTAATATTGTTGGCAAACCCTCCAAATGGGTCAGCGGCAAGGATGTGATTTTACATATTATCGGCATGATTGGCGTGGATGGCGCACTGTATAAATCCATGGAGTTTGTGGGAGAGGGTATCAAAAACCTGACTATGGATGACCGCTTTACCATTGCCAACATGGCAATCGAAGCCGGGGGCAAGAATGGCATTTTCCCTGTGGACGAGATTGCAGAGGCTTATTTAAAAGAACATACAAATAGAACTTATAAAATATATGAGGCGGATGCGGACGCTGTTTATGACGAGGAGTACACTATTGATTTGAGCACCCTTCTTCCTACGGTTTCCTTCCCCCATTTGCCGGAAAATACTCATACGATAGAAGAAATCCGCAAGATGGATCCCATTTCCATTGATCAGGTAGTGATAGGCTCCTGCACCAATGGACGTATTGATGATTTGCGTATTGCTGCGAAGGTGCTTTCCGGAAAGAAAGTGGCAAAGGGAATCCGCTGCATCGTCATTCCTGCGACTCAGGCAATTTATATGCAGGCAATGGAGGAAGGTTTATTAAAGACCTTTATTGAAGCGGGGGCTATTGTAAGCACACCTACCTGTGGACCCTGTCTGGGCGGTTATATGGGTGTCCTTGCAGAAGGTGAGAGATGTGTTTCCACCACCAACCGCAATTTTGTGGGGCGTATGGGACATATTGATTCTGAGATTTATCTGGCAAGTCCTGCCGTGGCGGCAGCAAGCGCTGTTGCGGGAAAGATTGCCTGCCCCTGCGAAGTATAAAAAATTATGAAAGGATATGGTGATTCCTATGAAAGCAAAAGGAAGCGTTTTTAAATATGGTGACAATGTAGATACAGATGTTATTATTCCGGCAAGATATCTGAATACGTCTAATCCGGCGGAGCTTGCGGCTCACTGCATGGAGGATATCGATAAGGAGTTTATTAAAAAGGTGCAAAAGGGCGATATCATTGTAGCGGATAAGAATTTTGGCTGCGGTTCTTCAAGGGAGCATGCGCCCATTGCTATTAAGGCTGCGGGAGTCAGCTGCGTAATTGCTGAGACTTTTGCGCGGATTTTTTACCGCAATGCCATTAATATCGGACTGCCCATTATTGAGTGCCCTGAAGCTGCAAAGGGCATTGAGGCAGGGGATGAAGTGGAGATAGATTTTGATTCCGGAATCATCACAAATGTGACCAAAGGAACCAGCTTTAAGGGTCAGGCATTCCCTGAGTTTATGCAAAAGATTATTGCAGCAGAGGGCCTGATAAACTACATTAACAGCAATCATGCATAATTACAGAAAATGACCCTTTGGCAATTTGCATTCATGTCAATGGGCAGGCAGGTAGAATCATGAGTGAGAGTGAGTCAAAAAAATACGAAATAGATATGTGTAACGGTCCCCTTTTGGGGAAAATACTGATATTTTACATACCCCTGATGCTGTCAGGGGTATTACAGCTTTTATTTAATGCTGCGGATATTGTTGTGGTGGGGAGATATGCCGGAAGCAATTCTCTGGCCGCCGTGGGTTCCACCAGCTCCTTAATTAATCTGCTGGTAAATCTTTTTATTGGATTATCCGTGGGAGCAAATGTCTTAGTGGCAAGATTTTACGGGGCAGGAAAACAGAAGGAATTGTCAGAAATGGTACACACGGCGGTGCTGACATCCATTGTCAGCGGCTGTGTTTTGATTGTGTTAGGCATCGCTTTGTCCGAACCGGCTCTGAGACTGATGGACACGCCGGACGATGTTATCGAGCAGTCCGTCCTGTATATGCGGATTTACTTTGTGGGAATGCCCTTTATGATGGCTTATAACTTTGGAAGTGCCATTCTGCGTGCGGTGGGGGATACCAGAAGACCTTTGTATTATCTGTTGGCGGCGGGAGTCATCAATGTGATACTAAATCTGATTTTTGTGATTGTATTTCAGATAGGCGTAGCGGGAGTGGCTATTGCCACCGTGATTTCTCAGGGAGTGTCCTCCGCGTTGGTGCTCCGGTGCCTGATGCTGACGGATGGGGTCTATAAATTAGATATCAAACAACTGAAAATCGTGCCGGACAAGCTTGTAAAAATGCTGCAGATTGGATTGCCGGCAGGCTTGCAGGGTTCTTTGTTTTCCATCTCCAATGTGTTGATTCAGTCCTCAGTCAATTCCTTCGGCTCTGTTGCCATGGCGGGCAATACCGCTGCTTCTAACATTGAGGGCTTTGTCTATACGGCAATGAACGCCTTTCATCAGACCGCAATCAGTTTTACGGGACAAAATTACGGAGCCCATAAAATCAAAAGAATTGGCAAGATTCTGCTAATCTGTCAGGTTTCGGTCATCATTGTGGGCCTGCTTTTGGGAAATGCGGCGTATTTCTTCTCCGATACTTTGTTACAGTTGTATGCGCCGGATGATATGGAAGTGATTGCGTATGGCACCTTGAGACTTAGCATTATTTGTGTCACCTATTGTCTATGCGGCATGATGGATGTCATGGTTGGTTCACTCAGAGGCATAGGATATTCCATAATGCCCATGTTAGTGTCTTTGACAGGTGCCTGCCTGTTCCGTGTCGTATGGATTTATACGGTATTTCAGTCTTACAGAACCTTAAAATGCCTGTACTATTCTTATCCCATAAGCTGGGCGCTGACCTTTACCGTCCATTTGATTTGTTTTGGGGTGGTGTATTGGAGGATGAGGAGAAAATATCCTGAGAATTGACAAACCGGAAAAGAATTCCTCCTATGAAAATGTGACTTGAAACATATGTTCGAATGTGGTATAATATTCGCAAAGGGCAGAGTCAAGTGCCGGAAGAAGCATCTGCCAAGCTTGCAAAGCCAACCTTTGGTTGGCTTGAGAAGATGCTTCTTCTGGCATTTGACGAGCGAAGCGAACCCGAAAAACCTTTGGTTTTTCGGGTCTCTGCCCATAACTTGCAGTAAATATAGTATAATAAGACCATATTTGTGGCAGGAAACGGCCGAATGGCCATTCATACCGTGATTACGAAGTAATCATGGTACATTGCGAAAGTCCTCAAGGGAGAAAATGATATGATAGCTTTTGTGCAGGGAATGATAGATGATATTACCATGGACAATGTGGTGATTGATGTGGGAGGAATCGGTTATAATGTGAAGATATCCGCCGACACGGCATCAAAGCTTCCGGGCATAGGGGAGCAGGCAAAGCTCTATACCTATACCTGCGTGCGGGAGGATGCCTTTTTACTCTATGGATTTCTTTCCCGAAATGATTTGGAAATATTTAAAAAATGTATTACGGTAAACGGTATCGGTCCCAAGGGAGCGTTGTCCATTTTGTCTGTTATGGATGCGGATTCCCTTCGGTTTGCCATTCTGTCAGGGGATGGAAAGGCAATTTCCAAGGCTCCTGGCATTGGGGCAAGAACGGCGGAGCGCCTGATATTAGAACTGAAGGACAAGATTAAGATAGACGATGATATGATCAGCCGTGAGATCAACATGACGGCAGGAGGAAACGCCCTTGCAGATACCCCCCAGAAACAGGAGGCTGTGGCGGCGCTGGTGTCGTTGGGATATGGACAGGCGGAGAGCTTAAAGGCTGTCAATGCCGTTGAAGGCGTGGAAGATATGGAAGCTGGCGCCGTGTTAAAGGCAGCTCTTAAGAAAATGTTTTAGGGAATGATATAAATCGAAGTTTATGGAGAGAACTTATGTCTGAACGTGAAGAAAAATTTGAAAAAATGCTGCAGGCAATTCAAAAGGAATATAATGATACAGTAAGTAAAATGGAAAAGTTAAGGATGGAAGATAAAACAAAGACTGTGACTTATAAGCAGCTTATGGGGACAAAAGTTATGCTTCAAAATATGCTTTCAAGGTACGAAATTTACGGACTTCTAGAATGATAAATATAGGTTATTAGAACTGTTAAGTCAGTACAACTTAAGAAGCAAACAGTAAAGAATGAGAATGAAGGACGAGGTTAGGAATACCCCATGGCACCCAGAACGATTGAGACAAATATCACAGAAGAAGACAGCAGAATAGAAGGCACCCTGCGCCCCCAGAAGCTGGATGACTATATTGGTCAATCTAAAATCAAGGAGAACTTAAGAATTTACATTAAGGCGGCAAAACAGAGAGGGGATGCCTTGGATCATGTGCTTTTTTATGGTCCTCCGGGACTCGGAAAGACTACGCTTGCAGGCATTATTGCAAAGGAAATGGGAGTGCATATCAAGGTCACAAGCGGCCCTGCCATTGAAAAGCCGGGAGATATGGCGGCAATCCTTAATAATCTGGATGAGGGGGATTTATTGTTTGTGGATGAGATTCACAGGCTGAACCGTCAGGTGGAGGAGGTTCTTTACCCTGCCATGGAGGATTATTGTATCGACATTATGATTGGGAAGGGTTCTTCTGCCCGGAGTGTGCGTTTGGAACTGCCTAAATTTACCCTAGTGGGAGCAACCACCAGAGCCGGGCTTTTGACGGCACCGCTGCGTGACCGTTTCGGCATGATTTATCATTTAGAATTTTATACAGTGGAAGAGCTTCAGCAGATTATCATGAATTCTGCAAAAGTTCTTCAGGTGGAATTGGAGCCTGAAGGAGCCATGGAGATGGCAAGGAGAAGCAGAGGAACTCCACGGCTTGCAAACCGTATTTTAAAGAGAGTGCGGGATTTTGCCCAGGTAAAATATGACGGCATTATCACAGAGGAGGTTGCGCATACGGCCCTTGATCTGATGGATGTGGACAAGCTGGGGCTTGACCATATTGACAGAAATCTTCTTATCACCATGATAGATAAATTCAGCGGAGGACCGGTGGGACTTGACACCCTTGCCGCCGCCATCGGGGAAGATGCAGGAACCATTGAGGATGTTTATGAACCCTATCTGATTAAAAACGGATTTATCAACCGCACCCCAAGGGGCAGAGTGGTAACGGAATTGGCATACAGGCATTTGGGCATCATGGTATAGGGCTGGCTATAGCCCTGTCGCAGAAAAAGCTTGCCAGCATTCCCAATCTGCGATATAATAAGTATATATTTTGTGGATTTGATTGAAATGAGGTGAGACCATGTCTTCCAAAACAGATACAGAGGTTATTATTGGCGGAAAGGTATTTACTTTAAGCGGATATGAGAGTGAAGAATATCTACAGAAGGTAGCTTCCTACATCAATAATAAGGCAAACGAATTTGGAAAAGTAGATAGCTTTAAGAGGCAGTCTCTTGATACCCAGAGTGTATTATTACAGTTGAATATTGCTGATGATTATTTTAAGGCAAAGAAGCAGATTTCTCTTTTGGAGGAGGATTTACAGGCAAAGGAGAAGGAATTATACAATCTGAAGCACGAGTTGATTTCTGCGCAGATGAAGTTGGAAGATTCCGAAAAACAGGTGAAAGAACTTCAAGAGAAGGTCAATGATAATTCGCAGAAAGTCAGTGACGGTTCTAAAAAAGTAGTCCGTCTGGAAGCAGAACGGAAAGGAAAATAAAGAGTCTGTCCGCTTTGGACAGCTTTTTGTTTTTTAGATGAGCTGACAAGCTTGCTGGGAGATGGATATGGAACAGGAATCATTTGTAGAACTTCTTTCGCCTGCCGGAAGTAAGGAAGCTTTTTATGGAGCGATCCATGCGGGAGCGGATGCCGTATATCTAGGGGGAAACCGCTTTAGTGCAAGGGCATATGCGGACAATTTTTCCACGGAAGAATTGGTGGAATGCATCCGCTACGCACATTTATGGGGGAAGAAGGTTTATCTCACAGTCAACACCTTGGTTAAGGAAGCGGAATTTTCGGAAGTCTGTGATTCTGTAAAGCCCTGTTATGAGGCGGGACTAGATGGGGTGATTGTTCAGGATATCGGTGTGTTTGTGGCTCTTCGCAGGCATTTTCCCAATTTGGAGCTTCATGCCAGCACCCAGATGACTTTGACGGGAGTGCCGGGAGCGGCGTTATTAAAGAGCATGGGAGCATGCCGGATTGTGCCCGCAAGGGAGCTGGGGTTAGAAGAAATCCGGGATATTAAAAGCAAGACCGGGCTGGAAGTTGAGACCTTTATCCATGGTGCCATGTGTTATTGCTATTCAGGAAAGTGTTTATTCAGCAGCATGCTGGGGGGAAGAAGTGGAAACAGGGGCAGGTGCGCCCAGCCCTGCAGGCTTCCCTATCAGATAGATACCGCCAAAGAACGGACGGGAGAGTGTTTTCCCTTAAGTCTCAAAGATATGTGTACCGTTCAGCATATTCCTAAGCTTATAGAAGCAGGAATTGATTCTTTCAAAATAGAGGGAAGAATGAAAAAACCGGAGTATGTTGCCGGCGTTACTGCTATTTATCGCAAATACATTGATTTATACTATCGTTGTCTAAAAGACGGACAGAAGGTTAATCAGGCGGAGTGGAAGATTGACAAAAAAGACCTGCGTACTTTGGAAAGCCTTTATATCAGGAGCGGAACACAGGATGGTTATTATTTTAGGCATAACGGCAGAGAAATGATAACCCTTGGCAGTCCTGCTTACTGTGCCAATGACGAAGAACTGTTACAGGCAATCCGCGGCAGATATCTGGAAAAGAGACCCACTATGCCTATTTTGATAAGGGGAAGTTTTTTTGTGGGGATGTCGGCACAGCTTACCTTGACTTTGGAGAGGGAGGGTAAGGATTCCCTGATTGTCACGGTGACGGGAGATGAGGTACAAAAGGCAAAGAATCAGCCAATTACCCCAGATGACATAAAACGCCGGTTAAGCAAGCTGGGAAACAGTATTTTTGAGGCGGAAAATATGGAAATTACCGCAGATGAGGATGCTTTTTATCCTGTAGGCGCTATCAATGAGCTTCGCAGAGAGGCGGTAAGAAAGCTTGAGAATCTGCTGATTGCGGCAAACGGTATGTCTGCAGAAAGAAAAGCAGAGGAGCCTGCTGAAACTACCGAAGCGTCAAGTGATGAAAGCAAGAAACACTTTGATTTGCCCCGTATGGATGGCAGTTTTGTTCTCTCTCTTCACACTGTGGAACAGTTGGAGGCTGTCTTGGCATTTGCGGACAAGGCTTCATTAAAACAGGAAAAACAGCCGATTTCCAGAATTTACATAGAAGGCGATATGCTGTTTATAGAAGAACAAAATACCTTGGATATGTGCGGCAAGCTAAAGGGAAGTATGAGAGACAGCCTTGAGATTATACTTTCTCTGCCCCATATTATTAGGAAAAGAGATTCTGCTTATGTGGAAAAACTGTCCGCTGTATTTTCACAAAACAAAGAAATTTTTGACGGTATTCAGGTAAAAAGCATAGATAGTATGGGACTTTGGGAAAAATTCCCCGGCAGGATTTATGGGGATGCAGGTCTGTATATCTGGAATCGGGAGACTCTTAAGGCATGGAAGCCCTTTCTTTCCGGTTTTTGTATGCCTTTGGAATTAACTAGCAGGGAACAGAAAAGTCTTCTTTGGGAAAACGGGCTTTCTTGTGAAAAAATCATATATGGCAGGATTCCCATGATGATTACGGCAAATTGCGTGGCAAAGACCGCATCACAGTGTAGGTCCGGCGGACACAAAGAGCAAAATAACATAAAGCTCATTGACCGTTACCGCAAGACTTTTCCTGTGGAATTGAATTGCCTTCACTGTATCAATATTATTTATAACAGCGTTCCGCTCTCTTTGCATGGAGAGCTTGAAAATTGGAAGGATAAGGTGTCTTTTCGTCTGGATTTTACCATTGAGAACAGAAGGGAAATCCTGGAGATATTGGACTTTTATAAAAGGATAAGGCAGGCGGATTTTGCAAAAAATACGGAGGATCCGCCATTTTCCGAATATACTACCGGACATGAAAAGCATGGGACGGAATAAAACGTAAGGGAAGCATAGAAACGAGGTTTAAAATGCAGGAATATATCATTGAATTATCAAGATACTTCATAGCAATCATTATGGTTGTTTACACGGCTTCTTGTTTTTATGCGCTTTTTTATGGTGAGGACAGGAAGCATATATGGGTCTACAGATTGCAGAATGTATTGATGTTTTTTGTTCAGGGTTTGGGCTTTTTGGATCTTCTGCTGATCAGTGAGGATATTCAATATATTTTCTTTTTTGCATTTATCCAGATATTTTTGTTTGCGGCAATTATGCTTGTACCCATGATATATGAAACTGTGAACAAACTGCTGTTAAACAATATGTGCATGCTTCTGGGCATCGGATTGTGCATGGTGGCAAGGCTTTCCTTTCAAAAGGCAATCAAACAGTATGCCATAGCATTAGTGTCCTTTGTGCTGTCCCTGTTCATTCCCTATCTGCTGGGCAAGATTCGAATTTTTAAAAAATTTACATGGGTCTATGCGCTGTTAGGAATTTCGCTTTTAAGCATGGTGTTGATTCTGGGAAAGACTAATTTAGGTTCAAAGCTCTCTTTTTCTCTGGTGGGCATCACCTTTCAGCCTTCAGAATTTGTGAAAATCCTGTTTTTGTTCTTTTTGGCGGGGGCCTTATGGGAAGATACCTCTTTTCTCAGAATTCTTCTCACTGCCGTTGTGGCGGGGGTTCATGTAATCGTTTTGGTGGCATCCAGAGATTTGGGAAGCGCCCTGATTTTCTTTGTAGGCTTTGTGATGGTGGTATTTATTGCCAGCAGAAATTATCTCTATTTGCTGGCGGGAGTCTTGGGGGGAGGCGCTGCCTCTTATGCGGCATATCTGCTGTTTGACCATGTTAAGACCAGAGTGCTGGCGTGGAGAGACCCCTGGCGCTATATTGATGCTCAGGGATTTCAGATTACCCAGTCCCTCTTTGCCATAGGAAGCGGAAGCTGGTTTGGAATGGGACTTTTAAAGGGCAATCCCAAGGCAATTCCTTTTGTGGATGCGGACTTTATCTTTTCTTCGATATGTGAGGAATTTGGAGTAATATTCGGTATCTGCCTGATTTTAATCTGTGTCAACTGTTTTTTAGTGATGATGCAGGTAGCAGGACGTATTTGTGACCGGTTTTATCAAATAATAGTCTATGGAATCGGTATTGTGTATATCTTCCAGATATTTTTGACCATTGGCGGCGGCATTAAGTTTATTCCGCTGACTGGCGTGACATTGCCCTTTATCAGTTATGGAGGAAGCTCCATTATGACCACTATGATAATGTTTTTCATTATTCAGGGCATATATATCAGATTACAAAAAATGGAAGGAACTAAGAAGAAATGACCGGACAGGATAAGAAAAAACGTCCAAAAAATCAGAATGAGATTATAGTTTCCGCCTGTCTTTTTGCAGCGCTTTTTCTGGGGATGATTGTTTATCTGGGTCACTTTGTGGCTACGAAAGAGCAGGACATGATAAATAACAGTTACAATTCCAGACAGGCAATCCTGCTTTCCAGAAATTACAGGGGAAGTATTTATTCCCGAGACGGTGAGGTTTTGGCGGAGACAATATTGGACGAAGAGGAGAATGAGAAAAGGGTGTATCCTTTTAAGAATCTCTTTGCCCATGTTGTGGGATATTCGACTCAGGGCAGAATGGGTGTGGAAGCTCTGGCAAATTATTATCTCATCAATACTCATACATCTCTGTCCAATAAAGTGGCAAATGACATGGCGGGCAAAAAGAATCCGGGGGATAATGTATATACGACTCTGGATGTGAGGATTCAGCAGGTTGCATCGGAGCAGCTGAGTTTTTTTAAGGGAGCGGTGATTGTTTCAGAAGTGTCCACTGGCAAGATTCTTGCCATGGTGTCTCATCCGGATTTTGACCCCAATGAAATTGAGGAAATATGGGATGAATTAGTGGAGAGCGATACAAGCTCTGTTTTGTTAAACCGTACCACACAGGGACTGTATCCTCCAGGCTCTACTTTTAAGATTGTCACGGCGCTTGAGTATTACAGACAAAACAAGGACAGCTATCAGAATTATTCCTTTAACTGTAACGGTTCTTACCGCAGGGACGAAAATATAATCCACTGTTATCATAGCATCAGCCATGGACGGGTAAATTTGAGAGGTTCTTTTGCCAATTCATGCAATTCCTCTTTTGCAAATATCGGCATGGGACTTGACAGAGACGCTTTTCAGAAGACTTTGGATGGATTACTTTTTAATAAGGAACTGCCCCTTACTCTGAGCTATTCCAAAAGCTCCTTACATGTGTCGGATGAGCTTTCCTCCGATGAAATGATGCAGACATCCATCGGACAGGGTAAAACACAGATTACGCCCATTCATATGCATATGATTGCCAATGCTATTGCAAATAAAGGGGTCTTAATGAAACCCTATGTGATTGACCGCATAGAAAACGACAAGGGCAGTGTGGTTAAGACTTTTAAACCGTCCAGCTATGGCAGTCTGATGAGCGAAGATGAGGCGGCTCTGCTGAAAGAGCTTATGACGGCTGTGGTGGAGGAAGGCAATGCTCATAGATTAAAGGGACTTGCTTACACGGCGGCGGGTAAAACGGGCTCCGCTGAGTATAATAATATCAAGGGAGAAAGCCATGCGTGGTTTACCGGCTTTGCTCCTGCAGAGGAACCGGAGGTATGCGTTACGGTGATAGTGGAAGGCGGAGGTTCCGGCAGTGACTATGCGCTTCCTATAGCAAAAAGATTATTTGATGCATATTTTGCGGACAAAGGTACCAATCAGGAGGAACTGAAATGATTGAAGCGACAAGCTGTGGCGGCGTGGTGATTTTTCGGGGAAAGATTTTGCTGCTGTACAAAAATTATAAGAATAAGTATGAGGGCTGGGTTCTGCCCAAAGGAACAGTGGAAGAGGGAGAGGAATTCAAGGATACCGCTCTGCGGGAGGTTATGGAAGAATCAGGCGCAAGGGCTACTATCATAAAATATATCGGGAAAAGCGAGTACACATTTATGGTGCCGGAGGACACCGTGACAAAAGAGGTGCATTGGTATCTTATGATGGCGGACAGTTATTACAGCAAGCCGCAGAAAGAAGAATTTTTTGTGGATTCGGGATTTTATAAATACCATGAAGCGTATCATTTATTGCGATTTACCAACGAAAAGCAGATTTTAGAACAGGCATACAGTGAATATCTGGATTTGAAAAAATCGAATTTATGGGGCAGCCGGAAATACTTTTGAAGCATTCCGGCTGTTTTTCAGATAATCAGACATTTCTGACAATTTCATACTTTGAGTTCTGGGACAAATCAAGTAGTTCGTTTCTGTCATTTTTTAAGATGGGGCGGGAGAGCTTGGATTGATTGATAATCAACACTTCCCACACCGAATTATCATTTAACTGCACTGTGGTGCCTATCTGCACATCTGCAATGCGCTTCATCAGAGGCATCAGAAGCTCCACATCATACTTGTCCATGTTTTTCTCAAAATCAGCAAGAATCTGCAGAGGTGAGAATGCCGCCCTGTAATTTCTTGGAGATGCCATGGCAACATAAGCATCAATAATGGCTATGTAGCGGGCAAAAGTATCAATTTTATCACCTGAAGAATGATAGGGATAACCGCTGCCGTCCAACCTTTCATGATGCATGAGAATGGCATTTTTGATATGATCATTTAAATTAGGATTATTGCATACCAAAGCATAGCCAGTGATGGGATGGCTCTGTACAATTTTATATTCATCATCTGTGAGCTTTCTGGGACTCCAGAGAATCTCAAAGGGAATTTTCCACTTGCCAATGTCATAATAGAAACCGCAGAGGATTAAAATATTTTTATCCTCCTCACTCATGGACAGCCAATCGGCAAAAGCGCCTGCCAGAAGGGCGGAGTTAAAGCATTGTGTGTATGTAAGCTCATCCTCATTGGGCGCCATGTTGTAAAGAAAATCTAAAAGTTCGGAGCCGGTGGAGATATTTTCGTAAGCGTCATTGTAAATCTTCAACAGGACATTGTCGAAAATAGCCTGATTGGTGCCAAGAAAACTGAGCATAACCCCTTTGTATTCGTTCAGACAGTTAGTATATCGTTCTTCAAATGCCTTGAAACGCTGGCTGAGTCTTACTCTTTCATTATGAGTGTTTGCAAAGTCTACCTCTTCCTTGATAGTCACGCCTTCGATAGAATAGTTTTTCAGTCGGTCAATCATCTTTTCATCCACCGTAGTATTCGCAGCGTACAGTATATTATCTTGGCATACTATGTTTTCGCCGAGCACCATGCCCGGAGTTAATTCGACCTTTGTGATGGTTTTCAAAAAAGTGTACCTCCTACTCTCTCTACATTAAAGTATAAAATATTCTAAAAATATGTCAACATATTTTTAAGAATTTATTTCTATTTTAAAATAAACTATGATATAATATCCGCAAAGGGCAGAGTCAAATAACAAAAGAAGCATCTGCCCGTAACTTGTAGTAGGCTGTAAGGAATAATATTTTATGGCAAGAAAGTTTACGTATGCTCCCGAATTATACCTTGGGGAAAGCATTTCGATGAAAAAATTGGAAAAAATTAAAAAAAAGCTGGAGACCAAGCCTTTGTGTGCTGGTGTCTATCTGTTGACCTTTGCCCATAATCCTGAGGACCAACTAGAGTTTTTTGATGCCAGACAGTTAGCGCTGCCCCATTATGAAAATTATGCCTTTCATGTAGTGGGAATCGCCTCCGATTGGGAAGAAGCAGCTGAATTAGTGGAACAGATTGTGCAGGAATGCCTGAAGTCAAGGGGAGACTGTTCCTTGAAGGAGTATTTGTCATGTTAGCTGTAATACTGAAAATTTTATCCATAATCGGTATTGTCCTGCTAGTCTTTATAGGTGTTTTTTTGCTTATCTGTCTGCTGGTCCTGTTTGTGCCGGTATCTTACCGGGTGACAGGACATAAAGTCAAGGAAGAGACGGTACTTAAGATACGGATGAGTTGGCTGTTTCGTCTGGTGAGAGCTTCCTATGATTATCCGGAGCCGGCCTGTATCAGGGTGAAGGCGTTATTTTTTACAGTGTATGACTCAAAAAAAGAGGCATCATCAACAGCAGACAAACACAGAACAAAGAAAAATGCAAAAGCATCAGCGGATGAGGAAATACCCGGGAGAGCCGCACAAGATAAAGAACAGGAACAGTCTAAGACAGCCGGGAAAGAGCAGTGGGACAGTAATACTTTGCCAACAAAGAAAGGGCAGTCAGACAGGAAAATCTTGGCAACAGAAGAACAGTCCCATGAAGAAAATGCTTCAGAAGAGGAAAATGATTCTGGCAAAATGCCGGAATATGGGAATGAAAGCGGGAGCGAAGGGTTTTTTCAGCGTATTTTTGCAAAATTTAATAAGTTAAAGTACACAATCCATATATTATGTGATAAAATAAAAGAGATTCGGGAAAATATATCTTATTATAAGCGTCTGTGGGAGAGAGAGGAAACCAGACAAGTGTTTCAATATGCCCTTGTGCGTACAGGGAAGATATTAAAGAACATTAGACCCCGCAAATGGGAATGCAGTCTGGTGTATGGGGCAGAAACTCCGGATGTCACAGGATATTTATATGGCATTTATGCCATGATTTGTCCAAGCCTTGGAAGTTATTATGTGGATATGGTGCCTGATTTTACGCAGAAAATTTTTGAGGGAAAATTGGATGCTGCAGGGCATATCACCGTATTTCAGGTACTTTGGAACACGCTTTTGGTTTTGTTGGACAAGAGGTTTAGGCTGTTAAGGAACAGGTTAAAACGGCATAAGGCAAAAATGGCGGCATTGCATCCTCGGCTTAAAAGTGTGGACTGATGAAGAAAACAAGCACAGAAAGTGCAGAATGGAGAGTATTATGGCGGATAAGGAAAATCAGTTTCAGGGAGTGGTTGAATCTTTGCTTCGGGGCATGGATTCTGTATTATCTACAAAGACAGTAGTGGGAGAAGCTACCACAGTTGGCGATATCATTATTCTGCCCTTGGTGGATGTATCCTTTGGAGTTGCCGCCGGAGCAGGCAGCAACGGTCAGAAAAACTCAGCATCAGGAGCCGGCGGATTGGGCGGGAAAATGACACCTAGTGCAGTTCTTGTCATCAAGGACGGCGTTACAAAGCTGGTTAATATCAAGAATCAGGATACGGTTACAAAGATTCTGGATATGATTCCTGACCTTGTAGACAAGATTAAGCCGCAGGAAAAGGATAAAGAAAAGGAAATAACCGATGCGGAAGTTGTGGATATTGCATTTCCTGAGGGCGAAGTCTGATTTAAAGTGAGGAATGCTTTTGATTTCCTGCATATAGTATAATAAGAATGATATTTGGATGTATCATGAAGAAGATAATTGGCATGATTTTCTTTTTTATCGCAATCGGTATGCTGCTCATGGTTATGATACACAATCGGTTGCTGGGTCTCATTGTGATTGGCTTATTACTATTTGTGGGTTACAACTGCTTTTGTGACGGCTGTTAGGAAGCGTTTTTGTTTCATGTTTGCTCATCTTACTAAGCAGTGCAGAAAGGGAGTAAAAGATGGCCATATGATTGATTGGGAAGAGATTATCAGGGCGGAAGACGTGGAAGAGTTAAGGGATGCAAAACTGTTTCTCTTTCAAGAAAATATGCGGCTTCAAAAAGAGCAAAAGAAAATTGAAGAACAACGACAGGAATTGACGGAATCCCAAGACAAGTTTCAGGAAGAAAAAGATCGTTTTCAAAGTGAGATGGAAGAGCTAAGCCGTCATATCATCCAAGAGAGGAAACGCCTTCGGGAAGAGAATCTGTTTTTTGACAAAAAGATGGAGATTTTAAAGGACGGTTTCCGGCATTTGGAGGAGGATAGGAAAAATCTGGAACGGGACAGGGACTCTTTTGCCAGAGAGCGTAAATTGCTGATTGAAAACAGGTCAAGCCTTGAGAGCAATGACATTGGTGAGATTTTGTTTCGGAGCGCTAATAATTCCATAGGACTTAGGAAGCGGTACAAGGACTTGGTAAAGATATTTCATCCGGACAACCTCTTTGGCGATGCGGAGCTTGCGCAGCTCATCAATAAGGAATTCCAGAGGCGCAAGAAGAATGACGACAAAACATAAAAAATCTCCAGCCACGGATGCGGTTGGAGATTTTAATGCGTTGATAATTAAAACTTAAGCTCTTTCTACAGCGCCGGAGCGGATGCATCTGGTGCAGACATGGAGCTTTTTGTTGCCGCCATTCACTTTACACTTTACTCTCTGTACATTAGCTTTCCAGATTGTTTTCGTCTTTCTATTAGAATGGCTTACATTATTACCAAACTGAACGCCTTTTCCACAAATATCACATTTAGCCATTTTAACACCTCCTTGACATAAAATACTCACAACAGTGTTATATTAACAGAAAAGGGAAAGAAAAGCAAGTAGAAAAATATCTTTTTTTATAATTTTTCATTTTTGTGATTTTATTGTTTCCTTTTTTGGGGAAAGCTGTTAAAATATAACATAGGGTGACCTTGTGTGTACGCGCTGCCAGTCACAGAGTCGCTTAAGTACAAAGCTTCAGCAAAGCTGAGCCATTAAGGCAGCGCAGAAATGGAGATTTATATGAAAGGTTCTTCTATGAATACCCATATGGGGAACATTGTCATTGACAATGAAGTGATTGCCCAATATGCGGGCAGTGTGGCAGTTGAATGTTTTGGGATTGTGGGCATGGCCGGCGTTAATGTGGCGGACGGATTAGTTCGTCTGCTCAAGAAAGACAGCATCACAAGAGGCATCAGCGTATCTCTCAACAAGAATAAACTGATTTTGGATTTTCATGTGATTGTGGCATATGGCGTCAGTATTCTTGCCGTGTCTGACAATCTGATCAGCAATGTAAAATATAAGGTAGAAGAGTTTACCGGAATTGAAATTGAAAAAATCAACATTTTTGTTGAAGGCGTAAGAGTGATTGATTAAGGAGGAGTTTTGACAGTGGGTTTACAACAAATTGATGCTAAAATGTTTGCCAAGATGTTTTTAGCCGGAGCAAAGAATCTTGAGGCAAAAAAAGAATGGATTAATGAACTGAATGTATTCCCTGTTCCTGATGGTGACACAGGCACCAATATGACCATGACCATTATGTCTGCGGCAAAGGAAGTGGCGCAATTGGGAGATGAGCCTGATATGCCTGCGCTGTGCAAGGCGATTTCCAGCGGTTCATTAAGAGGTGCCAGAGGCAACTCAGGGGTTATCCTTTCACAGCTCTTCCGAGGATTTACCAAGCGTATTAAGGAAGAAAATGTGATTACGCTGCCCATTCTTACAGAAGCTTTAGAAAAGGCGGTGGAAACGGCATATAAGGCGGTTATGAAGCCCAAGGAAGGCACGATACTCACCGTTGCAAAGGGCTGTGCAGATAAAGCAAGATCGCTTTTGGAAGACGGCGTGGAAGATATGGAGACTTTTCTTGGGGAAGTCAATGAACATGCCAAGTATGTGCTGAGTCAGACACCGGAAATGCTGCCCGTTCTAAAACAGGCAGGAGTGGTAGATTCCGGCGGACAGGGATTGGTAGAAGTGCTGGAAGGTGCATTCAATATGTATCTGGGCAAAGAAATTGATCTCTCTTTAAATGCGGCTCCGGCAAAATCCGATGCAGAAGGGAAAGCTCCTTCTAAGAAGGCACAGGAAACAGAAATCAAGTTTGGTTATTGTACGGAATTTATTATTCTTTTGAATAAGACCTTTAATATAAAGATGGAGATGGATTTTAAGGCATATCTGGAGTCTATTGGTGATTCTATTGTATGTGTGGCGGATGACGATGTGGTCAAGGTGCATGTACATACCAATGACCCGGGTCTGGCTATCCAGAAGGCATTGAAGTATGGCGCACTATCCAACTTGAAGATTGACAATATGAGATTGGAGCATCAGGAGAAGCTCTTTAAGGAAGCACAGAAGGAAGAGACCCAGAAAGAAGAAGTTAAAGAGCCGATTCAGGCAGCCGAGAAGACGGACGAACCCGCAAAGCCCGTAGGATTTATTGCAGTTTCCATCGGAGACGGTGTAAATGAAATCTTTAAGAGCATGGGCGTGGATTATATTATCGAGGGCGGACAGACCATGAATCCCAGCACGGAGGACATTCTGGAAGCTGTGAACAAGGTCAATGCAGAGACAATCTTCATTCTGCCAAACAATAAAAATATTATCCTTGCGGCAAATCAGGCGGTACAGCTTGTGAAAGATAAAACCCTTAAGGTCATTCCCACCAAGACCATTCCTCAGGGAATTACGGCGGTTATCAATTTTGTACCCGACTTGTCCTTGGAGGAAAATGAAGCCAATATGATGCAGGAGATTTCCAATGTAAAGACCGGTGAAGTGACCTATGCAGTGAGGGACACCGTATTTGATGATAAGGAAATCAAAAAAGACGACTATATGGGCATTGGCGATCAGGGCATTCTGGCGGTAGGGCAGGATATGACCATTGTAACGGAAGAGATGGTTGCCGCAATGGTGGACGAAGACTCCGAGCTTATCAGTATTTATTACGGAGCGGATGTGGAGGAGTCGGCTGCGCAGGCACTCTGTGACAGAATCGGAAACCAATATTCCGACTGCGATGTGGAATTGCAATACGGCGGTCAGCCTATTTACTATTATGTGATTTCTGTGGAATAAAAGCTGGGATCAAAAAAGGAGGCGGCGAAAGCTGTCTCCTTTCTAAAATAAAGAGTGCAGGTAAACAGCATGAATCAGAATACTCCCATCATAGAATTAAAGGGTGTGGGTGATAAAACCCGCAAGCTTTTTGAAAAATTGGATATTGCTACGGCGGGAGATTTACTGTCCCATTATCCAAGGGATTATGAGACTTTTGAAGAACCTGTTTCCATAAAGGAGGCCAGACCCGGAGAGGTGTCTGCTGTTCATGTTATGGTGGTGTCCATTCCGAACCAGAAGAAGGTGCGCAGTCTGACCATCTTAAATGTCAATGTGAAGGATGCTTCCGGCAGTATGCAGCTTACCTTTTTCAATATGCCTTTTTTGAAAAAAGTGTTAAAACCGGGAGGCTATTATCTTTTCCGGGGATTGGTGCAAAGCAGGGGCGCCTTGAAAATCATGGAACAGCCCAAAATGTACTCTTACGAGGATTACAAAAAACAGACTCATGTGCTGCAGCCACGTTATGCCCTGACAAAAGGACTTACGAATCAGACGGTGCAGAAAGCCGCAAGGCAGGCATTGTCCCTGTATGAGTTTGAAAAAGAGTATTATCCTAAGGAGCTGTTAGCCGCACAGGGGCTGGTTTCCCATGAGGAAGCCTTATGGGGCATTCATTTTCCGAAGGATAGGGAACAGCTTGCCTCAGCCAGAAGACGTCTGGTTTTTGATGAGTTTTTTTCGTTTTTGTTTTTTCTTCGCAGGAATAAGGATATGACGGCGGAGCTGCCCAATGCCTTTCCCATGTTTGAGACGGCTGATACCGTGCGTTTTGTGGAACAGATGCCCTTTTCACTTACCAAGGCGCAGAAAAAGGTATGGCAGGAATTAAAGCAGGATATGGGAAGCCCTAACTGCATGAATCGTTTGATACAAGGAGATGTGGGTTCCGGCAAAACCATTGTGGCAGTGCTGGCACTTTTAATGTGCGCCGCAAACGGTCATCAGGGAGCTCTTATGGCGCCCACGGAAGTCCTTGCCCTGCAGCATTTTGAGACGATATCGGAATATACCAAAAAATACGGTCTGGCGTTTCGCCCGGTGCTTTTGGTGGGCTCCATGACTGCCAAAGAAAAAAAGGCTGCTTATGAGTTGATTGCTGGGGGTGAAGTGAATCTGATTATCGGCACCCATGCTCTGATTCAGGAGAAAGTGCATTACAAATCATTGGCGTTAGTGGTGACGGATGAACAGCACAGGTTCGGAGTGCGGCAGAGGGAGCATCTGGCGGATAAGGGCACAAGTGAGGATGGCTCTGTTTTTCCCCATGTGCTGGTGATGAGCGCTACCCCCATTCCAAGAACGCTGGCAATTATTTTGTATGGAGATCTGCATATTTCCATTATTGATGAACTTCCGGCAAACAGACTTCCCGTCAAAAACTGTGTGGTAAATACTTCCTATCGCTCCAAGGCCTATGCCTTTATTGAAAAAGAGGTGGCGGCAGGCAGACAGGCATATGTGATTTGTCCTCAGGTGGAGGAGGGAGAGCTTGAGGATGTGGAAAATGTAGTGGACTATACGGAGAAACTTCGCTCGGTTCTCTCTCCCGGCATTCAGGTTGCCTATCTCCATGGAAAGATGCGTCCGGCCGATAAAAATCGGATTATGGAGGAATTTGCCGCCCGCCATATTGATGTGCTGGTGTCCACCACTGTAATTGAGGTGGGTATCAATGTGCCCAACGCCACGGTGATGATGGTGGAAAATGCGGAGCGTTTCGGACTTGCCCAGCTGCATCAATTAAGGGGTCGGGTAGGCAGGGGAGAACACCAGAGCTATTGCATTTTTATAAGCGCAAAGGAGCAGAAGGAAACCATGGAGCGCCTGCAGATACTGAATCAGTCCAATGACGGCTTTTTCATTGCCTCCGAGGATTTGAAGCTGAGGGGACCGGGAGAATTGTTCGGAGTCAGACAGAGCGGTGAGTTTTCCTTTGCATTGGGAGATATTTATTCCGATGCCGGAATTTTAAAGGCGGCCTCAGAGGCAGTGGACAAACTTTTTGAAGAAGATTATGAGCTGGAAAAAGAAGAACATCTGTCCTTAAAAAAGCATTTTATGGAAGATAAGATTGGCAATAGTGTTGACTTTCGCACGATTTAAAAGTAAAATAAAATATTGGTGTGAGGATATTTTTTCCTATCAAAATTTTATAGATTGTAGAAAGGCATGGGAGACTATTATGGCAAAAATAGCAATAATTACAGACAGTAACAGCGGTATTACACAGGCGCAGGCAAAGGAACTTGGAATTTTTGTCGTGCCGATGCCTTTTATGATAGGGACGGAGACTTATTTTGAGGATATTAATCTGTCCCAGGATGAATTTTATGAAAAGCTGAAATCAGGTGCAGATATCAGCACCAGCCAGCCTTCTCCTGAGTCCATCATGCAGCTTTGGGATAAGGTTTTACAGGAGTATGATGAGATTGTGCATATTCCCATGAGCAGCGGCTTGTCCGGTTCCTGCCAGAGCGCTATGATGTTAGCGCAGGAATACGATGACAAGGTGCAGGTGGTAAACAATCAGCGGATTTCCGTCACACAGCGCAGATCCGCTCTGGATGCCAAATTGCTTGTGGCAAGCGGTATGAACGCAAAGGAAATCAAGAAGTTTCTGGAGGAAGATAAATTTAACAGCAGTATTTACATTATGCTGGACACTCTTTACTATTTGAAAAAAGGAGGACGTATTACTCCTGCGGCGGCGGCAATCGGCACTATGCTGCGCTTAAAACCTGTCCTGCAGATACAAGGCGAGAAGCTGGACGCCTTTGCGAAAGCGCGCACTACGAATCAAGGCAAAAGCATTATGATGAACGCCATTAAAAATGATATTACCAACCGTTTTGGCGGTTTTACTGAAGAAAAAGGCGTTACTCTGCAGATTGCTTATACTTATGATAGAGACAGTGCAATGGCGTTTAAGGAGGAAGTAGAGCAACAGTTTCCGGGATATGAAATCGAATTTGTGGATGCCTTGTCCTTAAGCGTTGCCTGTCATATCGGTCCCGGCGCCCTTGCCATTGCCTGCTGTAAAAAGATTACCATATAACAATTCAGTTTAATAAGATTTAAAGGAGCATCGTTTCATATGGCAGCAATAGAAAACTACGGAGCCTCCAACATTACAGTGCTGGAAGGATTAGAGGCAGTCAGAAAACGTCCCGGAATGTACATCGGCAGCGTATCCACCAAGGGTTTGAATCACTTGATATACGAGATTGTGGATAATTCCGTGGACGAACATTTGGCAGGTGCCTGTGATACCATAAAAGTGACTCTGGAGGCGGACGGCTCTGCAACGGTGGAGGATAACGGGCGCGGTATCCCCGTGGGAATGCATGAAAAGGGAGTCAGCGCAGAGAGATTGGTATTTACCACCCTTCATGCAGGAGGCAAATTTGACAATACGGCTTATAAGACAAGCGGCGGTCTGCACGGCGTGGGCTCCTCTGTGGTAAATGCGCTCTCTGCAAGGTTGACCGTAAGAGTCAAAAACGGAGGTTTCATCTATGAGGATAAATATGAGAGAGGCATCCCGGTGCTGGAATTAAAAGACGGGCTGCTTCCAGTGGTGGGCAAGACAAGAGAAACCGGAACCATCATCAACTTCCTGCCGGATGACACGATTTTTGACAGAACCCGTTTTAAGGAGGACGAAGTAAAGAGCCGTCTTCATGAGACAGCTTACTTAAATCCCAATCTGACCATTATTTTTACGGATTTGCGCAAGGAGGAAAAGGAGGTTGTCACTTTCCACGAGCCGGAGGGAATCATCGGTTTTATCAAGGATATGAACAAATCAAAAGAGACCATCCATGATGTGATTTATTACGCCGGGGAGAGCGAAGGAATTGCAGTGGAGGTGGCACTTCAGTATGTGAATGAATTCCATGAGAATGTGTTGGGATTTTGTAATAATATCTATAACTCCGAGGGAGGCACCCACTTAACAGGATTTAAGACACAGTTCACCAATGTGATCAACAATTATGCCAGAGAATTAAATGTCTTAAAGGAAAAGGATCAGAACTTTACCGGCGCAGATGTCAGAAACGGCATGACGGCAGTAATTTCCATTAAACATCCTGACCCTAGGTTTGAGGGACAGACCAAGACCAAATTGGACAATCAGGACGCCGCAAAGGCGGTGGCCAAGATTACGGGAGATGAGATTGTACGCTTTTTTGACCGCAATCTGGAGACCTTGAAAAATGTTATCAGCTGTGCAGAGAAAGCTGCCAAAATCCGCAGGACGGAGGAAAAGGCAAAGACCAATATGCTCACAAAGCAGAAATTTTCCTTTGATTCCAACGGAAAGCTGGCAAACTGCGAGTCCAAGGACCCTTCCAAATGCGAGATTTTCATTGTGGAGGGAGATTCCGCAGGGGGCAGCGCCAAAATGGCGAGAAACCGTATGTATCAGGCAATTCTTCCCATTCGGGGTAAAATCTTAAATGTGGAGAAAGCCAGCATTGACAAGGTTTTGGCAAACGCAGAGATTAAGACCATGATAAACGCCTTTGGCTGTGGTTTTTCCGAAGGGTATGGCAACGATTTTGATATCAGTAAATTAAGATACGATAAAATTATTATTATGTCCGATGCGGATGTGGACGGAGCACATATTTCCACGCTTTTGCTCACTCTATTTTACCGCTTTATGCCGGATTTGATTTTTGAAGGGCATGTGTATATTGCCATGCCGCCTTTATACAAAGCGATGCCCTCCAAGGGCAAAGAGGAATACCTCTATGATGACAAAGCGCTGGAGAAGTACAGAAAGACGCACAAGGGCAGCTTTACCCTGCAGCGCTATAAGGGCCTCGGTGAGATGGATGCAGGGCAGCTCTGGGAGACTACATTGGACCCGGAGCGCAGACTGTTAAAGAAGGTGGAGATTGAGGATGCCCGCATGGCCAGCGAGATGACGGAAATGCTGATGGGTACGGATGTGCTGCCGCGCAGAGCCTATATCTATGAACATGCGCAGGACGCAGAGCTGGATATCTGATATGCCCAAGACGGCATGCCTCCCCGTGGCAAAATGGGGTGAGATTCAGAGACAATATGAATATTTTGACGACATGGAGAAAGAGACATGACCACGGAATATATCAGAGAGCAACTCTTTGCGCTGCAGGATACGGAATATAAGGCCTTTCATTCCCGGCTGATGCCCACTGTGGATCCGAATCTGATCATCGGAGTGCGGACCCCTGAACTCAGAAAACTTGCGGGAAAGCTGTGGAAGACAGGTGAGACTGCCGAATTTATGTCCGAGCTGCCGCATCTATATTACGAAGAGAATAATCTGCATGGTTTTTGGATTGAGCGGATCAAAGATTGCGAGGAGTGTATAGCCGCTTTGGACATATTCCTTCCCTATGTGGACAATTGGGCAACCTGCGATATGATGTCCCCCAAGGTGCTGGGAAAGAACAAGGAAAGGCTGCTTGCCGCCATTCGGGTCTGGATTGCCTCTGAACACACTTATGAGATCCGTTTTGCCATAGGAATGCTCATGCGGCATTTTCTGGAGGAAGAGTTTGACACGGAATATCCGGATATGGTGGCAGACACATCTTCCGAAGAATACTATGTCAATATGATGCGGGCATGGTATTTTGCAACGGCGCTGACCAAGCAATATGATAGAGTGATTCCCTATATCAGGGATCACAGGCTGGATATTTGGACCCACAACAAGGCGATTCAAAAGTCGGTGGAGAGTTATCGGATTACGCCGGAACAAAAAAACTACCTCAGAAGTCTGAGAAGGGAATAAAAGATGAACGAGAATGACAGAATCATAAGAACCGAATACTCCGAGGAGATGCGGAAATCCTTTATTGATTACGCCATGAGCGTGATTGTGGCCCGTGCGCTGCCGGATGTCCGGGACGGACTGAAACCCGTTCAGAGAAGAACGCTTTACGATATGCATGAATTGGGCATCCGCTATGACAGACCATACCGCAAAAGCGCCCGTATTGTGGGTGATACCATGGGTAAATACCATCCCCACGGAGACAGCTCCATTTATGAGGCTTTAGTGGTGATGGCACAGGATTTCAAAAAAGGACTGCCCTTGATAGACGGACATGGCAATTTTGGCAACATCGAGGGTGACGGTGCCGCCGCCATGCGTTATACGGAGGCAAGACTTGAGAAGATTACTCAGGAAGCCTTTCTTGCGGATCTGGACAAGGATGTAGTGGATTTTGTCCCCAATTTTGATGAGACAGAAAAAGAACCTGCTGTACTTCCGGTAAAGATTCCCAATCTTTTGATCAACGGCTCCGAGGGAATTGCAGTAGGCATGGCCACCAGCATTCCTCCTCACAATCTCGGCGAAGTGATTGATGCCGTGAAGGCTTATATGCTGGATGAAAATATTACAAACAGGGAACTTATGCGCTATATAAAAGGACCTGATTTTCCCACAGGCGGCATTGTCATCAACAAGGATGAGCTGGCGGATATCTATGAGACCGGCACAGGCAAAATCAAGGTCCGCGGCAAGGTGGAGTTTGAGAAGGCAAAAGGCGGCAAAACCAATGTGGTTATCACAGAGATTCCCTATACGATGATTGGCGCCAATATCGGAAAATTTTTATCCGATGTGGCAGCCCTTTCCGAGACCAAAAAGACACAGGATATCGTGGATATCTCCAATCAGTCTTCCAAGGAAGGCATCCGTATTGTCATTGAGTTAAGAAAAGATGCAGACCCTGAAAATTTTGTAAATATGCTTTACAAAAAGACCCGTCTGGAGGATACTTTCGGTGTAAATATGCTTGCCATTTATAATGGCAGGCCGGAGATTATGGGGCTTAAGCAGGTTATCAAGGCCAATGTGGACTTCCAATATCAGACAGCCACCAGAAAATATAACAATCTTCTGGCAAAAGAGCTGGAGAGAAAGGAAATACAGGAAGGCCTGATTAAGGCCTGCAATGTCATTGACTTAATCATAGAGATTTTAAGGGGATCCAAAGACCGCAATATGGCAAAGGCCTGTCTGGTGGAGGGAAAAACGGAGGGCATCCGCTTTAAATCCAAAGAATCCGGTATCATGGCCGCGCAGCTTCGGTTTACAGATAAGCAGGCAAATGCCATCTTGGAGATGCGCCTGTATAAGTTAATTGGCTTGGAATTGGAAGCCTTAATCAAGGAACATGAAGAGACGGTGGCAAATATTTACCGATATGAAGATATTTTGGAGCGCAGGGACTCCATGGCGCAGGTTATCATCAATGAGCTGGACGGCTTTAAAAAAGAGTATGGGCGGAAGCGCAGAACGGTCATAGAAAATGCAGAAGAGGCAGTCTACAAGGAAAAAGAGCTGGAGGAAATGGACATTGTATTTTTGATGGACCGTTTCGGCTATGCAAAAACCATTGATCAGGCCACATATGAACGCAATAAAGAGGCTGCGGATACGGAAAACAAATATGTCCTGACCTGTAAAAACATAGGAAAAATTTGTCTTTTTACCAATACCGGTCAGATGCATACCATAAAGGCGTTAGACCTGCCCTTTGGGAAATTCAGAGATAAAGGCATTCCTATAGACAATATCAGCAATTATAATTCCGAAAAGGAAGAAGTCGTATATATTGCCAGCCAGAAAGAGCTGAATCTCTGTCAGATTATTTTTGTCACGGCAAAATCCATGACAAAAATTGTAAGCGGCGGGGAGTTTGATGTGGCAAAGAGGACGGTGGCAGCTACCAAGCTTATGGAGGGCGACAGTGTGGTAAGCATTGCGCCTCTCTATGATCAGCAGAATATTGTGATGCAGTCAAAAGAAGGATATTTCCTGCGTTTTCCCATTGGGGAAATCTCGGAAATGAAAAAGACAGCCGTAGGCGTCAGAGGCATGAAGCTGGGAGAAAAAGATTCCCTTGAGGCGGTTTATTATACCTCAAATACTGACATGACTGTCATAGAATATAAGAGCAGAAATCTGATGTTAAACAGCATCAAGCTGGCAAAACGTGACGGCAAGGGAACCAAAATTAAAGCATAGTATTTTGGCAAGCTGCATAGAAAGGAAGAGAAATATGCGGGTAATCGCAGGAACGGCAAGGAGGCTTAACTTAAAGACTCCGGAAGGGATGGATACCAGACCTACCACGGACCGAATCAAAGAAACTTTATTTAATATGATACAAAACGAGGTTCCTGGAGCTGTTTTTGTGGATCTTTTCAGTGGAAGCGGCGCAATCGGCATTGAAGCCTTAAGCCGGGGGGCGAAAAAGGCGTATTTTATTGAAAATGCATCCCGGGCGGTTTCCTGTATAGAGCAAAATCTGGCATTTACGAAATTTACAGATTGTGCTATAGTATTAAAACAGGATGCCTGTGCAGGGCTTTCTCAAATCAGAGAGGAACAGGCAGATATCATTTTTATGGATCCGCCTTACGACGAGGGGCATGAAGAGAGGGTGCTTTTAAGACTTCGTGATATGAAATACGTGACCCCGGATACCTTGATTATTGTGGAGGCTTCCCTGAAAACAGATTTCTCGTATCTGGAAGATATGGGATTTACCATGGTGAAAGAAAAGAAATATAAGACAAATAAACATGTTTATATTAAAAGCGAGGAAGTATGAAAAGAGCAGTCTATCCCGGAAGTTTTGACCCAATGACATTTGGACATTTGGATGTTATTACGAGAGCATCAGAAATATTTGATATATTGATAGTGAGCGTTTTGGATAATAATCAAAAGACACCATTGTTTTCTGTGGAGGAACGTGTTAAGATATTAGAAGAGGCCACAAAACATCTGCCCAATGTGAAGGTTGACAGTTTCAGCGGGCTTTTGGTCAATTATGCCGCCGAAAACAACTTACATGTAGCTGTCAGAGGTCTGAGGGCCATTACGGATTTTGAATATGAATTGCAGATGGCGCAGGCCAACCGCAAACTTTCGGACGGAAAGCTTGACACGGTATTTCTCACTACCAGCTTGGAGTATGCGTATTTAAGTTCTTCCAGCGTAAAGGAAATTGCCAGCTTTGATGGAGATGTCAGTCATGCAGTGCCGGAATTTGTGGCCAAATTAATGTATGACAAGTTTCACAAAAGGTTTGCATAATAGCGCATTACAGTATATAATAGTGCTGTAGTGATTATTTTTCAGGGGAAATACACAGAAAGGCATGGTCTGATATGAGCAGCAGAATCGAACAGTTAATTGACGAAATAGAAGCATACATAGACAGCTGTAAGCCCAAATTTATGTCCGATACCAAGATTGTCGTTGACAGAGAGGAAATGGAAGAGCTTCTTCGTGAGCTGCGCATGAAGACCCCTGATGAAATTAAGCGCTATCAGAAAATTATCAGCAACAAAGAAGCTATTTTGGCGGATGCCAGAAAAAAGGCGGATGCCCTGATAGCTGCAGCAACGGAGCAGACTCAGGCTTTAGTCAGTGAACATGAAATCATGCAGCAGGCCTATGCGAGGGCGGATGAAGTGGTGAAGATGGCTCAGGAACAGGCGCAGAATATTGTGGACAGCGCTGTTATGGAGGCAAATTCCGTCCGTACTGCGGCAGCTCAGTATATGGATGAAATGATGAATTATCTAGATAACCTGATTTCTTCCTCCAATCAGGCGGCTACTGCCAATTATGAGAATTTGCTGAACTCTTTGAATTATTATGGGAATGTTATCAAAAATGACCGAAAGCAACTGCATCCGGAAGAGTATGACATTGAGGTTTCTACTCTGGGGGATTTGGATGAAGCTGGTGATATTGAAATCATAGAGTAATCAATGTGAAGAAGTCCCAGTGAATTCAGGTGAATGTATTCACTAGGAATGAATTCACTAGGAAAAGATTAGCCGGTTTTCTTAGGAAAGCAGGCTTTTTTCTTGAAATAAAAATCTGTTAAGTAACTTAGAAATAAGGAGTGTCAGGATGATAAAAAATATAAGATATGCAATTTGTATTCTGCTTCTTTTGGGAAACATGGCTACATACAGCATAACGGCACAGGCGGATGCAAGGGTGCAGCAGACGGATGACCCTATAGTGATAGTTATAGATCCGGGTCACGGCGGTAAAAATCTGGGCACCACACAGAATGGTTTTGAGGAAAAATCCATGACTCTGGTTACCGCAAAGGCCATGTATGAGGAACTGCAAAAATATGATAATGTGGAGGTCTACCTGACGAGAACCGAAGATGTGGGCATGGATTTGGATAAGCGGGCACAGTTTGCCAAAAGTGTCAACGCAGATTTTTTGTTCAGCATCCATTATAACGCTTCGGAGACCCATGAATTTTTTGGCTCGGAGGTATGGGTTTCCTGCAAACAGCCCTATCATTCCTATGGCTATCAGTTTGGTCATGTGCAGATGCTGACCATGCAGGAAAAGGGATTGTTCCTGCGGGGCATTAAGACCCGCGTAGGCGAAAAAAATCTGGATTATTATGGTATTATCAGGGAGTCTGTTGCACTAGATATTCCTGCGGTTATCATTGAACATTGCCATGTGGATGAAGCACGAGACACACCCTTTTGTGACACCAAAGAAGACCAGGAGGAATTCGGAAGGGCGGATGCACTGTCGGTTGCTAAATATTTTGGCTTAAAGAGTACCTCTCTGGGAGTGGATTACAGTGATTACAGCAGCAATGAGCTTCCGGCGGTACCGAGTAAAGGAAGAGTAGAGCAGACCATTATGGACAGCACTCCTCCGGATGTGTGCCAGATTACCCTTATAAGCGCAGATCTCGAAGCGGGAGAGGCGACTTTTGAGGTATCTGCGGCAGATTATGGCAGTATGCTTTTGTATTATGATTACAGTGTTGACGGTGGCAAGAACTATTGCCCCAGAAATCCTTGGCCGGGCTGCAATATTTTTGATGATACCTATACGGATACCTTTACCCTTACCCTGCAGATTCCTTCCGACCAAAAGCCTAAGGTGATTTTCCGGGCGTACAATAAAACGGATATGCACAAACAAAGTAACACTGTCACGGTTACGAAATCAGTTGTTCCGGAGACTGTTCCAGAGGAACGGCCGGAAACGCCTACCGGAGAGAATCAGAGCATCGCTTCTAGTGGAAATCAGGGAAATACTTCCGCGGGTAACGGAGAAAATACAGGGACTGTAGGCACTGCATCAGGGCAGGAGCCGACGACTGATTTGGATAAAAATACAGACGGGCATAAGACAGAAGAAATAAAAATCGGTTCTCTGTCGGATTACCATGACGTTCCAGCTTTTGCACCTGATGGTACCCAGAATGTGGAAGAAGAGACTCAGGTAGGATTTTTCGGATTTCTGAAAATCTGCCTTGTGATAGTGATTATTTTGTTTGCCATTGTTTTGTTTTCACAGATTCTTGCATATTTTATGCCTAAAAAGCGGGTGCGCAGGCGGAGCAGGGATTCTTACCACAACACTCAGGATTAATGTAAAAATGAGGCAGGGAACACAAGCCACCATAACAAATAATAGATACCTGTAAGCATGGTAAGGAATAATTTATGAAAAGTATAATCTGCCATGGACAGAGGAGTCTTTTTAATGCAGCTGTATGTCTGGGCAATGCAGGAAAAGCCGCCAAAAGGAAGTATCAGCAGACTATATAGAGGAAAAGTCTTTCCAAGCAGACGAAGCCCTCCGCTGATTTCCAAAAGAGGAGCAAGCAGGAAGGAATTTTGCCCGGGCAGTCCAAGCTGTATCTGTAAAAGAATGTGAGGCAGGATATTCAGCAGATTAAATAAAATCATATAGCCGCCCAGAGACAGTATATTTTGAACACCGGATTGGATGGAATCATCCACTGCAGTGAGCAGATTGCATTGTATATTGTTTTGGTGCAGATTACATTGCATCATGTCATGGGATAGACATTTTCTGAAAATTGTATAACGCAGTATCCACCCATAGATAAGGGGCAGGCCATACATACCAAAGAGATAGGGAAACACAAGCTTTCGCTCCAAAAGCGGAAGCACAAAGCTGACAAAGTAAATGGGGCCGATATTATTGCAGAAGGCAAGCAGAAATTTGGCCTCCGCTTCGGTAATCATCCCTCTTTCATACAAATCCGCCACCGTTTTTGCGCCCATGGGAAAACCGCATAAAAATCCCATAATCATGGCATAGCATACATTGGGGGAAACACGATAAACAGGCTTTATTATGGGATAAAGCACTGCCGAAAACTTTTCCGTAAGCCCCATTCGAATCATGATGCCGGAGAGAATCATAAAGGGTAAAAGCGCAGGCACCATGGCATTATACCAAAGCAAAAGTCCCAGGCAGGCATATTGAAGGCTTAACCGGGATTGGGTAAGCATACATAGGGTTAGTACCAGAAATAACAGGGTATAGACCATGGTAAGGAGTTTTTGTTTGGTATTCATCGGCAGAAAAGCCCTCATTTTAGAAGCTTATTCTCTTAAATATATGAAACAGCTTTTGTAAATAGTAATGCCAAGTATACGTTTGGAACTTATTTGAAATAGAGTCCGAAAAATGCGAAAACGGAGATAATATGCGTCTTGATAAGTTTTTAAGCCAACTGAATATGGGCACCAGAAGCCAAGTCCGGGATATCATCAGACAGGGAAATGTTACGGTAAACGATGTCGTGGTAAAGTCTCCGGAGTTTCAGGTTGCGGAAGATACGGATAAAATTACTTTTAGGGGAGAGCTGCTTACTTATCAGAAATTTGTTTATTATATGTTAAACAAGCCAAAGGGCGTGGTCTCCGCCACCAAAGATAATACGGCGGATACGGTTCTTTCTCTGATAAAAAATCCCGTGGCAAAGGATTTATTTCCGGTTGGGCGGCTTGACAAGGATACGGAGGGACTTCTCATCATAACCAATGATGGCGCATTGTCCCACAGGCTTCTTTCTCCCACAAAACATGTGGGCAAAACCTATCTGGCTGGTATTGCAAAGCCCTTAAGCCAGGCAGACAGGGATGCTCTGGAAAATGGCGTGGATATCGGGGATGAAAAGCCTACAGGGAAAGCAAGGGTGGAGATACTTTCAGAGACAGAAATTTTACTGACCATCTGTGAGGGGCGTTTTCATCAGGTGAAACGGATGCTTCATGCAGTGGGAAATGAAGTGCTGTCTTTAAAGAGAATTCAGTTTGGCTCATTGAAATTAGACGAGGCGCTTATGCCCGGAGAAAGCAGGATGCTTACGAAAGAAGAGGTGGACAGTCTGCAGAAAACAGACAACGGATATAAACATAATATGCTACAGGGCATGGACGCCGTGATTTTTGACCTTGACGGCTCTTTGGTGGATTCTATGTGGATGTGGAAAGCCATTGACATAGAGTACCTTGGAAAATTCGGGATTTCCCTGCCAGAGGATTTACAGTCCTGTATTGAAGGTAAAAGCTTTCATGAGACGGCGCTCTATTTTAAGGAACGTTTTCCTATTCCTGATTCCATTGAGAAGATGAAGGAAGATTGGAATCGCATGGCATGGGAAAAATATGAGAAAGAAGTTCCTCTAAAGCCCGGAGTGAAAGAATTTTTGCAGGGCTGCAAAGAAAATCTGATAAAGCTGGGAATCGCCACCAGCAATTCCAGACAGCTGATGGATCACATTGCCGGAGTGCATCGTCTGAACGATTATTTTGAGTGTATTGTCACCGGCTGTGAGGTGGAAAGGGGAAAACCTTCTCCGGACATCTATCTTGCAGTAGCGGAAAAATTACAGGTAAAACCTTCCAAATGTCTGGTGTTTGAAGATATTGTTGCGGGCATTCAGGCAGGAAAATCAGCAGGGATGCATGTGTGTGCCGTGGAGGATACCTATTCAGCGGCTGCAAGAGAAGCGAAAGAAGAATTAGCGGATTACTATATTACAGATTATTATGGGTTCTTTGATTAAGAAACACTTTTCCGAAAAGGGACAAGAATTCAGAAAGGAAGGGTATTTTATGAACATTATTCTTATCACGGGAGCATCTTCTGGCATTGGCATGGAATTTGCCATGCAAATGGACGATTATTTTTCAAATATCGATGAATTCTGGCTGATTGCCAGAAGTAAGGATAAGCTGGAGGAAGTTTCCAAGGTTTTACAGCACAAAACCAGAATCTTTGATATGGATGTCACGGATGATATTCTTATGGACAAGCTTGCCGATGAGCTTTCGGCATGTCATGGGGTGGTGCGCATATTAATCAATGCGGCAGGCTATGGTCTTATGGGGGAATTTGCCTCCCAGGACAGGAAAGCAGCCCTTGGAATGATTCGCTTAAACTGTGAAGCATTGACGAATATGACGCATTATCTGCTCCCTTATATGAGAAAGGGCAGCCGTATCATCCAGCTTGCATCCAGCGCAGCGTTCCTGCCGCAGCCGGATTTTGCGGTGTATGCGGCCACAAAATCCTATGTGCTCAGCTTTTCCAGAGCTTTGGGGGCGGAGCTTGCCAAAAAGAAAATTTATGTCACCAGCGTATGTCCCGGTCCGGTGGACACGCCTTTCTTTGATATTGCAGAGCGCACCGGCACCACGCTGCGTATTAAAAAATATACCATGGTATCGGCACAGAGGGTGGTGTCCCAGGCTCTTAGAGATTCTTACCACAAAAAGAGCCTTTCCGTATGCAGCCTACCCATTAAAAGTTTTCAGGCTGTTGGCAAATTCCTGCCCAACGATTTGCTGTTACAATTTGTGATGTTTATGAAAAAAATGAAACTTTAAAAAAGAAAAGAGGCCGCCATGCAGCTTTTACGAATGTTTTCCACTGACACATACAAAGGGACAAGGGATTACTTGAAAACCCAGAAAAAATATGAGATTTTACGCACCATTCTCTATTTTGCAATCTCACTCTGCATTTTTATTGCAGGATGGCTTGCCACAAAAACCCGTATGAATCTGCTTACTATTGTGGCCGTGTTAGGCTGTCTGCCTGCCTCCAAAAGTCTGGTTGGAGCAATTATGTTCTTGCGTTTTCAGGGCTGTGAATCCTCAAATGCGGAGACAATCGAGGCGCATATGGAAGGGCTTGCAGGGCTTTTCGATATGGTGTTTACCTCCTATGACAAAAATTATAATGTGGCACATATCACGGTAAAGGGCAATACTCTCTGTGGATTTACTCAAGATGAGGCTTTTGAAGAACAGGCATTTTACAAGCATCTGGACGGCATTTTGAAATTGGAACATTACAAAGATGTCACTATTAAAATTTTCAAGGATATCAATAAGTATACGGAGCGTTTAGAGCAGTTAAAGGGTCTGAATACAGAAGAGGCTAATACGGATGGTATTATTGACACCTTAAAAAGTGTGACATTGTAAAAAATGTATCAGGAATTGGTGATAGACAAAGAAAAAGAGGAGAGCTGCTATGCAGACAGTGATAATCGGTAAGAATCAGGCGGGGCAGCGCTTCGATAAGTTTTTACATAAGTATCTGCCACTAGCAGGAAATTCATTTATATACAAGATGCTCCGCAAAAAGAACATCACCCTGAACGGAAAAAAGGCTGAAGGGAAGGAAATCCTGACAGAGGGAGATGTGGTGGAGAGCTTCTTTTCGGAGGAAACCTTCGCTAAATTTTTGGGACAGGCGAATTGTGAAAATGCCCAAAATATCAAAAATCCTATAAACATCCGGAGTTCACAGGATTTAGAAGATTCAAAACATTTACAATATTCAGAGTTTCTCACCGCATATAAAACCCTGACAGGAATCAGCATACTCTATGAGGATGAGCATATCGTTATTGTCAATAAACCTGCGGGAATGCTTACTCAGAAGGCGGATAGAACGGATTTGTCCTTGAATGAATGGCTGGTTGGCTACCTTCTTGCAAGCGGCGGAATTTCGGAAGGAGAATTGGCAACCTTTCGTCCTTCTGTCTGCAATCGCCTTGACCGCAATACCAGCGGCATTGTGCTGTGCGGCAAAAGCTTAGCAGGTTCTCAAGGGTTAAGCCGCATCATCAAAGACCACAGCCTGCGGAAATTTTACCGAACCATCTGTGTGGGCATCATAGAAAATGATATTGTGCTGGAAGGGGTTCTGGTAAAGGATTATAACACAAACAAAGTGACCATAAAAAATCAAGATTCCTTAAAAGGTGCTTCAAATCCCTCCAAAGAAGGGGAATATATCCGCACCGCTTTTCACCCCATTGCCTGCAAAAATGGCTTTACCTATCTGGAGGTGGAGCTATTTACCGGAAAGACCCATCAGATCAGGGCTCAGCTTGCGCATATTGGGCATCCAATCATCGGTGATTTCAAATATGGGGACAGAAAGCAGAATCAGCGTTTTCTGAATGAGTATGGATTGAAAAACCATTTGCTCCATGCCCACCATGTAATATTCCCAGAGGGTGATTTTGGGGAAGAATTGACAGACCATTTGAATAGTGAGAAGGCATTTCCTATCATATCTGGTGAGACGAAAGATGCCTTGAAAAAAGTTCTGGGCAGCACATATACTGCGCCCTGTCCGGAATTGTTTGAGAAGATAAAAAAGGAGCTGCTATGAGAAAATCATTGGATTATAGCACAAAGTATATTGACAAAAAATTAGAGAGAGACCAAATGTTATGGGATAAAGCGAAACAGGAAATTCAAGACGGTGAGCATTTTGAGAAAATGATGTTTCAAAGGCTGGACCAAGAAATCGCAGAACAGAAATATGATTGGATTATCGACAGTCTCAGCCATCTGTTCTTTTGTTACGCTGGCAACGGAGACCGCTATTTACAGCTGGATGCTGATACAAAAAAAGCAAAGGAAAATTATTATATAGCCGCATCAGTAGGTGTGTTGTGTTATGAAATGATAGAAAAAGGGTTTTCCCATCACATTTCAGACAGTGGTTATCCATATGATTTCAAAAAGAAAAATTTCAATTATTCTAAGGTTGCAATCCTTGCAAATGAATCTGAATTGGCATTGAAAATGACAGGGGACGATACAGTTGAGGGGGCATTGATTTTGCAGGATTATGAACGGGCGTGTACGATACTCCCGGAAAATCCGGAAGACGAATTCTTATGTAAAGATGAAATACGGCAATGTATGTGGGCGATTGCACATGGAGATGAAAAGCTATTTAACAAATATATGGAAAAAAGAATAAAAACTCTGCGCCGTTACGCAAGGCTTAGTCCCATGAGTTTTGACAGCTGGGGGCTGGCAGTGGTGAAGCTGGCATCGCAGAGGGAAATGTCGTGTGATTTAAATGTTAGGGAATTACCGCAACAGCTGCTTGATGACATTAAAATTGATACAAGTGGGTTGATTTTTCCAAGAACAGAGCAAATTCGCGATATTATAAATAAAAAAGGGATATTGTAAACGGAAAAATAATAAAAAGCATTTGAATATGTATGGAATGTTTGGAAGGAAAAGAATCATGACTACATGGCGTTCCAGAGGACTCCGGGGTTCCACCTTGGAGGATATGATTAACAGGACAAATGAAAAATATGCAGAGAATGGGCTTGCCTTGGTTCAGAAGATTCCAACCCCAATCACCCCCATCCGCATGGACAAGGAACATAAGCAGATTACTCTGGCTTATTTTGAGCAGAAGAGTACGGTGGACTATATTGGCGTTGCACAAGGGATTCCCATCTGTTTTGATGCCAAGGAATGTGCCGTGGACACCTTTTCCCTGCAAAATATCCATGAACATCAGGTGGATTTTATGGGGAAATTTGAAGCACAGGGAGGCATTGCTTTTTTCTTGATTTATTACACCCATAAGGATATTTTGTATTATCTGCCCTATGAAATGCTTCAGTTTTTCTGGAACAGGGCGAAAGAAGGGGGACGGAAAAGCTTTCGATATGAAGAACTGAATCCAGAATATGTTCTTCCGCAGAAACATGGAATTTTGGTACCCTATCTGGATGTGCTGCAAAAGGATTTGTATGACAGGGAGTAAAAGAGAAACAAACCTGAGAAATAGATATTGAAAATTGTAAACAACCATTTTATAATCAATTACATTAAGATATGCTGTTTATCAGGTTAGATAATACATATCAAAGCATGGTAATATAGCACTAAAAAATAAGCTATATCACAAGAAATGAGGTTATATGAGCAAAAAATTATTACATACGCCGGAGGGCGTCCGCGACATTTACGGCAGGGAATATGCGAGAAAATTATGGGTGGAAAATAAAATCCACGAAAAGATAGCGGAGTATGGTTATAAAGATATTCAGACTCCCACCTTTGAATTTTTTGATGTGTTTTCCAAGGAAATCGGTACTACGCCCAGCAAGGAGCTTTATAAGTTTTTTGATAAAGAGGGAAATACTCTGGTACTTCGCCCAGATTTTACGCCTTCTATTGCAAGGTGCGCCGCAAAGTATTTTATGGAGGAACAGGTGCCTATCCGTTTCAGCTATATGGGAAATACCTTCACTAATACCTCTAATCTGCAGGGAAAGCTAAAGGAAGTGACCCAGATGGGGGCGGAGCTGATTGGGGAGCCTTGCGTGGAGGCGGATGCCGAGATGATAAGCCTTGTGATTGAAGCGCTGAAAAACACCGGTCTTACCAGATTTCAAGTGAGTATCGGTGAGATGGAGTACTTTAAGGGCTTATGCGAGGAAGCAGGGCTTGACGAGGAGACGGAACTTGACCTGAGAGCCTGCATTTCCGGGAAAAATTATTTTGCAGCACAGGAGCTTTTAAATGAGCGCAGGGTGGCGGAACCCTATCATAGCATTTTGCTTAAGGTGGCGGATATGTTTGGCAGTATGAATTCCTTAAATGATGCAAAGAGCCTTGTGAAAAATCAGCGTTCCCTTGCCGCCATTGAACGCTTGGAAAAGCTGTATGAAGTCTTGGGACTTTATGGAGTGCAGGAGTATGTGTCCTTTGATTTGGGGATGCTCAGCAAATATAATTATTACACGGGTGTCATTTTCAAGGCATATACCTATGGTGTTGGCAATGCAGTGGTCAAGGGCGGCAGATATGATAATCTTTTGCGCCAATTTGGCAAAGATGCTCCCGCCATCGGATTTGTCATTGTAATTGATGATATTTTGGAGGCATTGGCAGGGCAGAAGGCGGAGATTGCTCTTCCGGAGGGCGCAGATATCTTAAAATATCAGACAGGGAATAGCTCTGATTATGCCGAGAAATTAAAGCAGGCCAAAGAACTCAGAAAGAGCGGCAGGGCAGTCATCCTAACACCCGAAACCTAAAAATAATAGATGTGATGATTTGTGTTAATCCCGATGAAACGGTCTGGCTGTTATGTGTGGAGGAGTTTTAAGTATTATGCAATTATCTGTCAGGAAAGTAACAGATTTTTCTGCATTAGAAATAATGACCAAGTGGATGTATGAATGGTGGGGCCAACAGGAGGGATACCCCTATGAAGCTGTATATGGTTACATGAAACACAGCTTTCAGACGAATCGATTGCCACAGACTTATGGGATGTATCTTGGTGACATATTGATTGGAATGTATCAGTTTACAAATGGCGATTTATTTGTACGTCCAGACATTTATCCATGGCTGGCAAATATTTATATTGATATGCCTTATCGAAAAGAGGGATATGGAAGATACCTTCTTTCTACTGTTCGGGAAAATGCTATTGAAAACCTGCACGTAAAGGAACTATATCTTTTTACAATGCATAAAGGACTGTATGAAAAATTTGGCTGGAAGTTCGCAGAAGAAATAGATACATTTTTAAAGCATCGAATCCAGAGACTTTACCGGCTCGATCTGGATTAGTATAACTTTATTAAATATTGGATTTGGAGGTTAGCATTAATATGAGCAACGATAGATATTTGACATTTGCCCTTGGAAAGGGAAGGCTTGCGAATAAGACCATGGAGCTCTTTGAGCAGCTGGGAATCACCTGTAGGGAAATGCAGGACAAGGATTCCCGGAAACTGATTTTTGTCAATGAGGAATTAAAGCTGCGTTTTTTCCTGGCGAAAGGACCGGATGTTCCCACCTATGTGGAATATGGCGCCGCAGACATCGGTGTTGTGGGCAGGGACACCATATTGGAGGAAAACCGCAATGTCTATGAAGTGCTGGACTTAGGCTTTGGAAAATGCCGTATGTGTGTCTGCGGACCAGCATCTGCAAAGGAGCTGTTGCAGCATCATGAGCGCATCAGGGTGGCAAGTAAGTATCCCAATATTGCAAAGGATTATTTTTATAATAAAAAACATCAGACCGTTGATATGATTAAGCTGAACGGTTCTGTGGAGCTGGGACCTTTGGTGGAGCTTTCCGACGTGATTGTGGATATCGTGGAGACAGGCTCAACCTTAAGGGAAAATGGTCTGGAGGTGTTGGAAGAGATTTGTCCTCTTTCCGCCAGAATGATTGTGAATCCTGTAAGTATGCAGATGGAGTCTGCGAGAATTAAAAAACTAGTGATGGATTTGCGGGAAAAAATATAATGGAAATCAGACATTCAACAGAAAATGATTTTGACCGAATTATGGAAATCTACGAATATGCAAGAAACTTTATGGCAGAAAACGGCAATCCCAATCAGTGGGGAGCAACCCATTGGCCTCCGAAGCAGTTGATACATGAGGACATTGCAAAGGGCAACAGTTATGTGTGTGTTCAGGACGGAAAAATCGTAGGCACATTTTTCTTTATCATGGGTCAGGATATCGAACCTTCCTATGGGCATATCGAAGGAGGACAATGGCTGGATGACAGTCCCTATGGCGTGGTACACAGGCTTGCCGGGGACGGCTCCGTAAAGGGCATCGGAGAGTGCTGTTTAAATTGGGCATATGAAAAATGCGGGCATCTTCGTGTGGATACCCATGGTGACAATAAGATTATGCAGAATTTATTGGCTAAAATGGAATTTACTTATTGCGGGACGATTTATCTGGAGAAAGATAATGATCCCAGGCTTGCTTATGAAAAATGATATTACAGAAGTGAGAAATAATTATGCAGTCAAAGCAAAATAGAAAAGCCATCAAAATTTTTCTGATATTGTGCATCGGAATGTTATTTTTGAATTCCTGCGGTTTTTGGAAGGAAACATTGCGAACAGAGATGGTAGAGAACACTGAGCAGACAGATGATGGGAAGATGCAAGAGTTACTATCCGCCGAAAATCCATCCAAGCTTCCAGAGATAACAATAGATTTTCCTTTTCCATATAGCATGGAAGAATATACCCTGACTTTGGTGCCGTCAGAATCTAGTGTATCGGATTCTGTTACAAGTGAGTATGACATCAGGCTTTGTGATGAAACCGGACGGGTGATACAACAGTTTCCTTGCGGCAGTATCGGGAAAAACCCACGTTTTTCTTATGATGATTTGGCATATAACGGTTATAAGGATTTGCAGATTTTTTCATTTGATGAAACAGGAGAGACTTTTGAGGGTGTGCTTTTTGCTTGGGATTGGGAGGGACACAAATTTAACCCCCAAGCGATAAAAATCCCTGTTTATGACGAGAGCAGACAGGGTGATATGCTGGTGTCCAAAGAGAATGGTGACTGTCTGGAACAGTATATTTATCAGGTAAATCAAAACAGGGGAGAGTACATTTTACTCCGTCAATGGACATTACAGAAGGATTCACAAATTTTAAAAATAAGAGATTGTATAGCGGGGCAGGATTTATTTAATGGAAAAGTAAACTTAGACGAGGACGGAGAGCTGGTAAACGATAAGTATTACCAGACTCTTTTCTGGCAGAAGCGTCCCAGACTTAAGACTTATTCCGTGGATGCAGATTCTGAAATCCTCACATGGATTGAGGGCGAGAATTATGGAAAGAATGCGGATTACCAGAATGCAGAAAGATTTGAGAATATGCAGAAAATAGTGTGGGGGAATGACGGGCGCACTGCCAAATATCCGGACAGACAGACTTTGCTTGAGGACTTCGGATTCTGGGAGACAGAGCCTTTTTATGAATATTATAATACCTCCGGAAACCTTCAATTGGAATTGTACTTTGATCCTGTGACGGAAAAGGGGTGCGGCATCCAATATGAATATTTTTATACCGATAATCTGGAAAAAAAGGTGGCAATGTATGGATTTGTATTTGACAGTACCTATGCATTCCAATGGGAAGAAGAGGATGCCTTTTCTACAAAATCATGGAGTGGGACGGATGGCTCAGGCAGTGTAAAGGAATATGAGGAGCAGGTAGAATACAGGCAGGACGGAAGGCCGGATTATTATAAATCTCAGGGTATTGTTGATTGGGTGGATGTGGAAGAGCGGCTTATGTGGCTCTTAGACATTGATTGGGTATATCGGGATGATGGCACCTTATATTATAAAGATTACAATCATAACTCTTATATTTTTGGAACCAGCTGCAGTTATATTCGGGGATATTATGATGAGGCAGAACGTCCCATATATGAATCTAGTTATATAACCCACGGGAAATTTGAGGATTATTATATTTATCAGGACGGTGGGAAGAGACCGACATATTGTCTTAGTTTGGATGATAATCTGGGATATTATATACCTGTGATGCATCGATATGAGTAGTGTGTAAAGAAATGTAAATAAAATAATACTATGGCAGAATGGGTGAGTCTGTGGTACAATATAAAAAATAAATTCAAAAGGAAAATTCATTCAAAATAACAAGCAAAGGAGAGGGTGACAAAATGAGCATGGATTTAGACTTTTGGAAGTACAAAAACAATGTGGAACAAAATCATAAGGAAGTGTATGAACAGGCCTGTTGCGGCGGAATAGAGCTTCCTGTCCTAGAAAACCTTCCCATTGAGAAAATCAGAGGGAGAATAGCAGAAGTCTTTGAGGGGTGGACGGTTTTGGATAATGATACATATGAGAAAGCCGGGCATGGCTCTTTCAGTATCTTTACCACTTCCCAGATAGTGAGGTTTGACTGTTATGATATGGGCGGAGATGAAATGAATGTGTTTATAGATATTATGGCAGAGTACGGCTGTGCACTCTATGACCCGCAGACAGGCGAACGCTTTGAATGGTAATATTGGAAAGATACAGGGCTGTGGCGTAACGGTAAAGCGGTCAGGGGCTTCGGCTTTTGACGATTGCGGGTTCGACCCCCGCCAGTCCTGTTTGGTTGATATACATCGGACAACAGAACAAAACAACGGAAGGACAGACCGGAATGAAAATTTTAAACTTGACAAATGAAACAAAGCAGAATATTTTAAACGATTTATTAAAGAGGAGCCCTAACAATTACACGCAGTATGAAGCTACGGTAAACGAGATTATCGGGCGGGTGCGCACCGAGAAGGACAAGGCTGTTTTTGATTATACTCTGCAGTTTGATAAATTTGCACTGACTCCTGAAAATATCAAGGTTACGAAGGAGGAAATTGCAGAGGCTTATGAAAAACTTGATAAAAAATTAGTGGAGGTTATCCGGCAGTCTGCGGAAAACATCCGCGCATTTCATCAGAAGCAGCTGAGAAACAGCTGGTTTGATGCAGGGCCGGACGGCACAATTCTGGGCATAAAGATGACGCCCATTGAAAGAGCGGGGGTCTATGTGCCCGGCGGAAAAGCGGCATATCCCTCCAGCGTGTTGATGAATGTGATTCCAGCCAAGGTGGCAGGGGTAAAGGAAATTATAATGACCACCCCTCCCGGAGCTGACGGAAAGGTAAATCCCGGCACTCTGGCAGCGGCGGATATTGCAGGAATTGACACCATTTATAAGGTGGGAGGCGCACAGGCAATCGCTGCCATGGCATTCGGAACCCAGTCCATTCCCAAGGTGGACAAGATTACGGGGCCCGGAAATATTTTTGTGGCCCTTGCCAAAAAAGCGGTTTACGGTTATGTCAGTATTGACTCCATTGCGGGACCCAGCGAAATTCTGGTTTTGGCTGACGAGACGGCAAATCCCCGCTATGTAGCTGCAGATTTGCTTTCTCAGGCGGAGCATGACGAGCTTGCCAGCGCAATTCTGGTTACTACTTCGGAAGAGTTGGCAAAGCGGGTTTCAGAAGAAGTTGAGGGCTTTGTAAAGGAACTGTCAAGAGCAGAGATTATCAAAAAGTCCTTGGACAATTACGGCTATATTCTGATTGCGGAGGATATGTCCGCTGCTATTGATGCCGCCAATGCCATTGCTTCTGAGCACTTGGAGATTCTCACACGGAATCCTTTTGAAATTATGACACATATTCACAATGCAGGGGCAATCTTTCTGGGAGAGTATGCATCCGAGCCTTTGGGGGATTATTATGCGGGACCCAATCACATTCTGCCCACCAACGGCACGGCAAGATTTTTCTCTCCCCTTAATGTGGATGATTTCGTGAAAAAGACCAGCATCATATCTTATTCCAAGGAAGCCCTTGAAAAAGTTCATGAGAATATTGAGCTTTTTGCTCAAAGTGAAGGCTTGACCGCTCATGCCAACAGCATTAAAGTAAGATTTGAATAAAAAATGACGGTCAAAACCGTCAAAATTTAACAAAGATAAGTCGGTTTATGCTGCAAATGCAGGAAAAAAGTGCAAAATGTGGAAAATGCCCCAAAAGGCAGGAAAGTAAGTGAGGTATGCAAGATGGAGAGAAGCGCTGTCATCAAACGCACTACAAAAGAGACGGATATTGCCCTTACGCTGAATTTAGACGGCACAGGAAAATCGGATATTTCCACGGGTATCGGCTTTTTTGACCATATGTTGGAGGGATTCGCCAGACACGGTTTTTTTGATCTGGACTGCAAGATAAAAGGCGATTTGTCTGTGGACGGGCATCACACAGTGGAGGATGCCGGTATTGTGCTGGGAAGCGCTATAAAGGAAGCCGTAGGGGATAAAAAAGGAATCTGCCGCTATGGTTCTTTCATTCTTCCCATGGACGATGCTCTTGCATTGTGCGCCATAGATTTGTGCGGCAGGCCGTTTTTTAACTTTGACTGCGAATTCAAAGCTCCCATGGTAGGAGAGTTTGACACGGATTTAGTGCGAGAATTCTTTTATGCAGTTTCTTACAGCGCAGGTATGAATCTGCATTTCAAAATGCTCTCAGGGGACAATGCCCACCATATGATTGAGGCGATGTTTAAAGCCTTTGCCAAAGCTTTGGATATGGCCACAATGATGGATTCCCGCATTACAGGCGTCTTAAGTACGAAAGGAAGCTTATAAGGATAATAACCCAAAGATAAACTAAAAAGGAAGAACAGCCATGTTAATCAAAAAATTTGTTCCCTGTATTTACTTATATCATGAACACGCAGTAAAATCCCTGACGGATACCGCTGTTGTGGACACAGATCCCATTCGGCTTGCCAAATTTTACAGCGAAAATAATGCCGATGAATTGATTGTATTTGATATGTCCCAGGGGGATGCGGAACACGAAACTGCGCTGGATATTCTAAAAGAAATCTGTGCAGTCTGCGAGATGGATGTTATCGGCGCAGGAAATATCAAGCGCATGGAGGATGTGAAAAAAATCCTTTATGCTGGATGTAAAAAGGCAATTTTAGATTATGAGAAGGAAGAAAATATCGGAATTACTCAGGAAGTGTCCTTAAAGTTCGGAAAGGAAAAAATTCTGCTTTCCTTTAATGACCCACAAGTGATTGCGGAAAACAAAGCCCTTGTAGAGCAATTTGTATCCGGTATGGTATTGATGAATCCGCATCAAATCCGGGAAACACAGAATATTACTAATCTGCCCTTTTTTGTGCAGATTAATCAGATTGCATTAAATAAGCTCCTTGAGATATTTTCTTATGAAAATGTCTGCGGTGTTACAGGAAATACCATCAACGACAATATGAAAGAAATTCTTTCTTTGAAGGAGCTGTGCAAGGAAAATAATATTCCCGTAGAGTCTTTGAAAGCGGCTTTCAAATGGTCTGATTTCAATTTGAATACGGACGGGCTTGTGCCTGTAGTGGTACAGGATTATCGGACTTCACAAGTTCTGATGGTGGCTTACATGAATGAGGAGGCTTACGAAAGCACCTTAAAGACAGGAAAGATGACATATTTCAGCAGAAGCAGGCAGGAGCTATGGCTGAAAGGTGCCACCAGCGGACATTACCAATATGTAAAGAGTCTTTCCGCAGACTGCGATATGGATACCATTCTTGCCAAGGTTTCCCAAGTGGGAGCAGCCTGCCACACAGGGGCAAGAAGCTGCTTTTTCAATGAAATCACCAAAAAAGAGTATGAGGAAAGTAAGAATCCTTTACAGGTATTTCAGGATGTATTTGATGTGATAAAAGACCGCCAGATTCATCCTAAGGAGGGTTCTTATACCAATTATCTCTTTGACAAGGGCATCGATAAAATGTTAAAGAAATTAGGTGAGGAGGCAACGGAAATTGTCATTGCCGCCAAGAATCCTAATCCCAATGAAATCAAATATGAAATCAGCGATTTCCTTTATCATATGATGGTTCTCATGGCCGAGAAGAACATTACATGGGAAGAGATTACTGAGGAACTTGCGCATCGCTAATTTGCACATCACTAAAGAGTTGATCAATTTCCGAGGTGTAATCCCTTGCAATGGCATCGAACATTTCTCCCGAAGTGATGCCTGCAAAACTGCCGCCTCTTAAGTCTAAGAGTATGATTGCTGCCAAAAGGACGGCGGCAATCATAAAACGCAGTTTAAAAAATACCATGCCGGTATCCTCAATCTCATCCGGATTTTTATAGGGAGTGTCGTAAAATTCGTTTTGTAGATAGCGGCGGGAAGAGGTCTTTCCATAAAGGATTCTCTCCCGGTTGGTCAAGTCAAATTGATTTCTGTCATGGCTGGAACGCACCTGTTTTATCAGGGCAAGTCTTTGCTCCATGGTAGTGTTGCTCATAAGGATTTCTCCTTGTCAACTTATCCAATTTCTTATTACAAAATATGTCCGCATTTCTGTTTTAGAACCATTTTTAGAGTGTGATTTTGGGAAATTTATGCTATAATGATTTTACTTCGTAATATACAAGCCTGCTTCGCAGTCTTGTCATCACAAAGCAAGGAGCGCTTTGTGATGCATTATATTTGTTAATCCATGGCTTGAAAATCAAATGTCTGCTTTGCAGCCGCTTGATTTTCTGCGCTCATGGTATAATATCCGCAAAGGGTAGTAAAACTTGCAAAAAGGAGAAAATCATGGAGGCAAAAGGTAAATTATTAGCAGACAAGCTATTAGACAATATTGGAAAGGTCATTATCGGCAAGGAGCAGACGGCGAGGCTTATGCTTACGGCGCTTCTGGCAGATGGTCATATTTTATTAGAGGATGTTCCGGGCACCGGGAAGACTAAGCTTGCAAAGACTCTTGCAAAATCTTTGTCTGCGGAATTTTCCAGAATACAATTTACGCCGGATTTGCTTCCCAGCGATATTACGGGACTCAATATCGTAGACATTCAGAAGAATGAATTTGTGTTTAGAAAAGGTCCGGTATTTACCAATATTTTGCTGGCGGATGAAATTAACAGAGCCACCCCCAGAACGCAGGCGGGACTTTTGGAGTGCATGGAAGAGCGTCAGGTAACCATAGACGGTGTCAGCTATGAGCTGGGGAATGCGTTTTTTGTTATTGCAACCCAGAACCCCATTGAAACCGTAGGAACCTTCCCTCTGCCGGATGCGCAGATGGACCGTTTTATGATGCAGCTTTCCATGGGCATTCCCAGCCATGAGGAAGAACTTGCTATCTTAAACCGTTACATGGAAAAAGAACCGCTGGAGGAATTATCCCCTGTCCTTACGCTGGAAGAGCTGGCGGAGGCAAAAAGCGAAGCAGGACAAATCTTTGTTCATCAAAGTATTCTGGAATATATGGTAACCATTGTGGAAGCTACAAGAAATGACACAAGTGTCATGATGGGAGTCAGCCCTCGGGGAAGTCTTGCTTTTCTCAGGTGTGTAAAAGCATATGCCTATCTTTTGGGCAGGAATTTCTGCACTCCTGATGATGTAAAAGCGATTGCGCTGCCCGTGCTTGCCCACCGCATTCATATGGGAAACGGTTACTCAAATCACAGTGCCGCAAGAGATTTTTTGGAGAATATTCTGCAAAGTACCGCGGTTCCCACAGAGGATTTCAGCCTATGATAAAATTGGCGGGAATTGGGCTTTTAGCGTTTTTGCTCCTTTTATTGGAACAAAGGATTTATCGGAAATTATGGAATCGCAATCTCGTTGTGTCAATTCATTTTCAGAAAAAAAGTATTTTTGAAGGAGAGGAAAGCGAGTTGGTTGAGATTGTGGAGAACCGAAAAAAACTGCCTCTTTCCATGTTGAAAGTCAAGTTTCAGACGGACAGACATTTATTGTTTGAGGCTTCAGAAGGCTCAAGCACCACGGATCAATATTACCGCAATGATGTGTTCCAGATAGACGGAGGGGAAAAAATTACCCGAACCCTTATTTTTAAAGGGGGAAAAAGGGGGCTTTATGAAATTAACCATGTGGATCTGGTTGCCGCAGATTTATTTTTAACGAAAGAGATGTTTTCTGACTGCGCTGTCAAGACTTCCCTTTTTGTGTATCCAAAGCCTTTTCGCAGTGAAGAGTTCAGGCAGTCCCTCAGAGAGTTAAACGGTGAAATCCTGACGAAACGGCATTTGTTGGAGGATCCCTTTGAATATCGGGGGATTCGGGAATATGAACCCTATGATGATATGCGCAGCATCAACTGGAAAGCAACTGCAAGGACCGGGGAGTTGAAAGTCAATCAAAAAAATTATACTTCTCTGAAGTCGGTGAGAATTTTCTTAAATCTGGAGGACAGCGGAGTACGGAAAAAAGCGGACTGTGTGGAAGCCGCCATTCAGATTGCGGCGGGGATTTGCGAAGCTTTCTTAAGAGAGGGAATGCAGGTTGCCTGTTACAGCAATGCAAGGGGAAAAGACGGCAGTTTCTGCCTGTCCATGGAAGCAAGTTCCGGGGAGGGACAGCTGCATGCCATTTACAGAGGTCTTGCGCTTTTAGATGAAACGGATATTTTGCCTTGTAAAGAGGCATTTGACGATAAACTGAGACAAAATTCTCAGGGAAGCTTTACCTGTTTTGTGTCCCCCAACCAATATGAGGATTGGGTGGAAATGATGGAAAAGTATCAGGACATGGGCGGGGATTTCGTCTGGTTTTATCCTGTGACGGAGATTATAGAGCCGGAAATTTCGGAGAAGATTAGTAAATATGTGAGAGTGGTACACCTGTAAACTGCAAAGATGGAGGGTAATGATGAATCGCAATGCAATAGAACTGCTTCAGGAATTTGTTGTAATCCAGATGAATCATTGGGTTCTTTTCCCTCTGTTTCTGATGCCCATGGCACAACTTCAATACATGGGGCTTTCCGGAAATCCGGATATTGGGTTCTGGGCAGTTATGGGATATTTCCCCCTTTGCCTTTATCTTTTGAGGAAGCATCTGAGGAAATTAGGCTTTATGGTGCTTGGGCATCTAACGGCTGTGTTTGTATGGATAGGATTGACACAAGCATTTATACAGAATGGGAGATTCGTGTATCTTCTTTTTGGCATTGGCTATGCCGTGTATTCCCTGCATATACGCCTAAGCAGAAATGATATGCAGGATATGGGAATTTTTATGCCTCTGGCAGTGGGAATTTTTGTCCTGTCATCCTTTTTTACCCGTTATCTCGGATATCATTCATGGGACTCTTACTATATTTTTGCCTTGATTTTTGTTCTGGGATTATATTTCTTTCAATCATATCTGGACAATTATATCGGGTTTCTGCTGTTGAATGAGAGCAGTGCGGGGCATATTCCAGAGAAGGAAATGTTTGCATCGGGCAGTGTTCTTGTACTGCTTTTTTCAGCGGGAAGCATGGTTCTTTTGTTCTTGTTTTCCAATCTGGAATGGCTGCGGGGCATCCTGCATTTGTTAAGGACAATTTCTCTGGAAGTGCTGGGGTTCCTGATTTACCTGATTTCATTTATGATGAAAGATGACCTTGTTTCTCTGTTCATGCAGCAAAATCCGGAAATAGAGGATTTGCAGAGCCAGCTTGAGACAAGCGAACCTTTCCTTTTGTGGGATATTCTTTTTAACATAATAGCAGCTGTCCTGTTTTGTTTCCTTTTGTACAAAGTCTTTGTGGCGATAAAATGTTTTATTCTTTTTGTCAAAAGCAAGTCCTATCAAAAAGATGACAACAATGTCAGAAAAATCGGACATGTGTCTGATGTCCGTGAAAAATGCGCTTCCAAGGGTTCAGAAAAAGGATTAAACTTGAAAAAGCTTTCATTTTGGCAGGCGTTTCAACCTAGAGAACGCATCCGAAATCTTTATAAAAAGCATATCTTGCAGGCAAAGCCTGCTGACAGTTCCGACAATTCAGCATGGGGATTGTTTACTGCAAGGGAGTGGGGAATTATTTTAGAGGAACCGGATATGCCTGATGTTTATGAAAAAGCAAGGTATTCTGAGGAAATCTGCACGGTAGAGGATGTGAAGCGCATGAAGACAGCTTTGAGGCGAAAGACATGATAATCGAAATCTGAATTTTGCAATTAACAAGCTATATAAGAAAAAGGAGCATGGAGATGGAAGATTTAACTAGCGGGCAGCTTGCATTATCGGATGACATTTTAATGAAAATAGAAAAACCGGCAAGGTATATCGGGCATGAAGTCAATTCCGTGGTAAAGGACAAAAACAAGGTGGATATCCGTTTTGCCATGTGTTTTCCCGATGTATATGAGATTGGAATGTCCCATCTGGGCATACAGATTCTTTATCATATGTTGAATGACATGGAAGATGTATGGTGCGAGAGGGTTTATTCTCCATGGGTGGATTTGGATGCCATTATGAGAGAGGAGAAAATTCCCTTGTTTGCGTTGGAGTCCCAAGAGCCTGTCAAGGATTTTGATTTTTTGGGAATTACCCTCCAATATGAGATGTGTTATACCAATATCCTGCAAATATTGGATTTGGCCCAGATTCCTCTGACCGCAAAGGAGAGGACAAAGGAGCATCCCATCGTCATTGGGGGCGGACCCTGCGCTTATAACCCGGAACCCATTGCGGAATTTTTTGATATTTTTTATATTGGAGAAGGGGAGACCCAGTATCGGAATCTGCTGGATTTGTATAAAAAATGCAGGGCAGAAGGAGCTTCCCGAACTGAATTCTTACGGCAGGCTACGAAAATTCCCGGCATGTATGTTCCCCAGTTTTATGAAGCGACCTATCATGAGGACGGCACTATTGCTTCTTTTTTGCCGACAGAAGACGATATTCCCGCCACAATTTTAAAGGAAATCGATATGGATCTGACCAATGCTCCTTACCCGTTAAAGCCCGTTGTGCCTTATATTAAGGTAACACAGGACAGGGTGGTTTTGGAAATCCAACGGGGCTGCATCCGGGGCTGTCGGTTCTGTCAGGCTGGACAGCTTTATCGTCCAGTGAGAGAAAGAAGTGCGGACAGCTTAAAGAAATATGCTCTGGAAATGCTGAAAAATACCGGACAGGAGGAGGTTTCTTTAAGTTCCTTAAGCTCCAGCGACTACAGTAAACTGCCGGAAGTGATTGATTTTCTTATAGGGGAGTGTGGCAAAAACCATGTGAATATTTCCCTGCCCTCCCTTAGGATTGATGCTTTTTCCCTGGATGTCATGAGCAAGGTTCAGGATGTAAAAAAGTCAAGCCTTACTTTTGCGCCGGAGGCAGGAAGTCAGCGCCTAAGAAATGTGATCAACAAGGGACTTACCGAAGAAGATATTCTTCATGGGGCAACCCTTGCCTTTGAAGGCGGGTGGACAAGGGTAAAGCTTTATTTTATGCTGGGGCTTCCCTCGGAGACAGATGAAGATATTTATGGTATCGCAGAGCTGTCCAACAAAATTGCAGCCGCATTTTTTGAGACGGTTCCCAAGGAAAAGCGCACAAACGGCAGGGTGCAGATTGTCACCAGCACTTCCTTTTTTGTGCCAAAACCCTTTACGCCGTTTCAGTGGGCAAGGCAGTGCACCAAAGAGGAATTTCTGGAGAAATCCTATAAGACCAAGAAAGCCATTGCAGAGCAATTGAATCAGAAGAGCATCAAATATAATTGGCATGAAACCGATGCCAGCGTACTGGAAGGAGTCCTTGCCAGAGGAGACAGGCGGCTTTCCAAGGTGCTGTTAAAGGTGTATGAAAAAGGCTGCTTTTATGATGCATGGAGCGAGTATTTCCACAATGACAAATGGATGGAAGCCTTTGCGGAATGCGGGCTTGAACCTGATTTTTATTGTAACAGGGAACGCAGTCTGGACGAGATTTTTCCATGGGATTTTATTGACTGCGGCGTGACAAAGGAATTTTTAAAGAGAGAATGGCTGAAATCCAAACAGGAGCAAGTATCTGAAAACTGCAAGGTAAAATGTCAGGGATGCGGAGCGATGCGGTTTGGAGGCGGCATCTGCTATAAATAGCGTGAGAAGATGTAACTAAAGGAAGGGATTTAACAGAATGAAGTTAAGGATAAAATTTAGAAAATATGGTCCTCTGCGCTTTATCGGGCACTTGGATGTAATGCGTTTTTTTCAGAAGGCAATTCGCAGAGCGGGAGTGGATGTGTCATACACTGGAGGTTTTAGCCCGCACCAGATTATGTCCTTTGCATCCCCCTTGGGAGTAGGGCTTGAGAGCAATGGGGAATATATGGATATTGAGGTAAATTCCTTAAGCTCCTGCGAAGAGGTAAAGCAAAGCCTGAATCGTGCCAGCGTAGACGGAATTGAGATTGTCAATGTAATATTATTGCCGGACAATGCCGGAAATGCTATGGCAAGTGTGGCGGCGGCTTCGTATACTGTACGGTTTCGTGAAGGCCGGGAACCGGATTTCTGGGAAAAATATTTACAGGCCGAATCAAATTTTGTGGACGGCTTATTAGATGAATTTCTGAGGCAGGAACATATTTTATTTTCCAAAGAAACTAAGAAGGGAATCCGGGATGTGGATTTAAGACCCGGTATCTATGAATTTGTCTGGGACAAGGAAAAGAACGCCTTTTCCCTGCTGGTAGATGCTTCTAGTGCCGGAAATATCAAACCGATACAGGTGTTTGAGGCGTTGCTTAAAGGACAAGGGGAATGCCTTAAGGAAAATGCATTGTTGATTACAAGGGAGGAAACCTATGGGGACATTGGGGGAGAGGGCATAAGGAAACTAGTGCCGCTGGACAGCATAGAAGAATAAGACCTTATCCGCCCAAAGTAACATCCTGCTTTTGATACCATTGCAGGGCATCACAAAACTGTTGTTCCTGAAAATCCGGCCACAGATCATCTACGATATAAAAATCCGAATATACTGTCTGGAGGGGCAGGAAGCCTGACAGCCGACGCATCCCGCCCCAGCGTATCACCAGATCGATGCGCGGAATGTCCTGAGAGGCCCACCCGTTTTTCATATCCCATTCCCAGCCATAATTCACCAGAAAATTTACGTTAGTCTGTCCGTTTTGTGCAGGACAGCGTTTGGTATTTGCATAGGGAAGCAGCTCAGCCGGAAAACAGTCGGACTTTGTATTGCCGATAATATGCAGATTGGCGTTTTCCTGTGCAATCATTTGTACGGCCTGTACACAGGCATCAGAAAAAGCGCAGACCTGCTCCTTGGGACGTTTACAGTTGTCCATAGTAAACCCGTAGTAGGTCAATTCCGGAATGCCGTATTTTTGTGCAAGGCGCAGTAACTGCACGCCGGGCTCTAAGCCATAGGCATAGCCGTCTTCTTTGTGAAAGCCTTTTCCTTTTGCCCAACGTCTGTTGCCGTCCGGGATAATGCCAATGTGTTTTGGAATGCGATGCATCATTTTTCCTCCCTAATCATATATGGGCTTCTGCCCCTTTTGAATACTTTTGCTAGTAGTAATATGGGCAGTATTTCCAGATTTATACATCTATAAATAAGCATTGCAAATCCCAGGCAGTCATTTTATAATGAATGAGAGTCAGATTTGAGAAAACAGGATGGCAGGAGGTATACAGATGAGCAGGAATATTACTGCAAATCATACAGAAACTTCCATGGAGGCACGACAGGAGGAAAAAGCAGGAGAGGGTAAACTGATTTTTTCAAAGTATCAGGGGAAAAACTGCGCCATGCTCATAAAGGGGACACGACTTCTTGCCATGCAGTCCCTGGAGGAGGATGCCGGGCAGATTGGCGCCATTTATGTGGGAAAAGTGAAAAATGTCGCCAAAAACTTAAATGCCTGTTTTGTGGAGCTTTCAGAGGGAGAGGTTGGCTTTTTGTCCCAAAAGGATTGTCAATATTATTTTCCCTGCGATAATAGAAAGCAAGAGCAGGGGAAGCTTACCCTTCATCAAGGGGATGAGATTCTGGTACAGGTAAAAAGCGAGGCTCATCAGACGAAACAGCTGACCCTCACCGCCCACATTTCTTTGGCAAATGAAGTGGCAGCCATCAGCCTTGGAGCAGCCAGAATCGGCTATTCCACCAAGCTTACGGAGGAGAAAAAAACACAGATAAAACATTGGCTGAGAGAAGAAGGACTGCGGGAAAAGGAACATTTCAACTTTGAAAAAATATGGAGTGAAACACAGAGGGACATTCCCTGTCCTGCAAATGTGGGAATCGTGGTGCGCACCCAGGCACAGCATTGCGAGAAAGAAAAGTTTTTTCAGGAATTAGAGCATCTGGCCCGGGAATTTGCCGCATTGCTTTCATCCTCCCTGCACAAAACTTGCTTTTCCTGCATAAAAGAGGCTCCGCCTTCTTTTGCAGCTATAATAGAAAAGTTGGCATATCCTTATGAATACAGTGAGATTGTAACGGATGATAAAGAGCTTTACGGTCAGTTACAGGCATACTGTGAAAAAAAGATTTATGACAAGAATGTCAGATTATACGAAGATTCCATGATATCCCTTTCCAAGCTCTATGCTTTGGAAACCAAGGCAGAAACCGCCTTTCACAAAAATGTCTGGCTGAAATCAGGAGGATATCTTGTGATACAGCCCACGGAAGCTTTGACAGTTATTGATGTAAATTCCGGCAAATATGAGGGTAAGAAGGGCGGATTCTTGGTAAACTGCGAGGCTGCTGAGGAAATTGCCCTGCAGCTTCGCTTAAGAAATCTGTCCGGCATCATTATCATAGATTTTATCAATATGGATGATAGGGGGCAAGAGAAAGAACTGTTGGAATATCTGAGGAGTCTGGTACGCAGAGATAAACAAAAGACTTTTGTGGTAGACATGACTCCTTTGGGACTAGTGGAAATCACAAGGAAAAGAGAATCCCGCACCTTGAGGGAACAATTTATGGATTAAGATAGGAGTTGTAAATGAAAGTATTACATTTTGAAAAGGTAAAGGACGGAAAATATCTCAAAAACTATGAGATTACTTATCAAAATAAGGTCGGAAAAGAAAAAAAGTATGAGATTGTAAGCAGAAGAGATCTGCAGGGTATTGAGGATTTGGGCGCTGCTCCAAGCGGCGTGTCTATAGTGGCAACCAAGGGTGGGAAATTATTGCTTTTGCATGAATTCCGCATGGGCGTAAACCGTACCATTTACAATTTGTGTGCAGGAATGTTAGAGACAGGGGAATCCATTGAAACCTGTATTGAAAGAGAGCTTTATGAGGAAACCGGGCTTCGGGTAAAAGAAATCAAGGCGATTCTTCCACCTTCTTTTGCCGCCGTTGCTATCTCCGATACAACCACCTATATTGCCTTTGTGGAAGCGGAAGGGGACTTTGAGGATCATACCTCCGAAAATGAACAGATTTCTGCCGCATTTTACACCAAAGAAGAAGTAAAGGAGCTGTTAGAGACAGAGCCCTTTAGCTCCAGAGCTCAGATGGCGGCATACTTTTTTGCAAATTACGGGCTGTGAATTACGAACTGTGAATCACGGATCGTGAGAAGATAAAATAATCGTTGACATACGAGGTCTATTCATGATAGACTGTCCATAAAGGGATAGTCTATTGTGAATAGACCTCGTGTTTTTATATAGACGATAAGGAGACAAAACCTATGAAGGATTATCAATTGGCTGATGTGGAAGCAAAATTTGCGGATATTATCTGGAAGAATGAACCGATTTCTTCTTCGGATTTAGTAAAAATCTGTAATCAGGAACTGAATTGGAAAAAGTCCACTACATACACCGTGTTAAAGAAGCTGATAGACAGAGGCATCTTTCAAAATGATAAGTCCATTGTTACGGTCAGATTGTCCAGAGAAGAATTTTATGGGCATCAAAGTCAGGCTTATGTAAAGGAGACCTTTGGCTCCCTGCCAAAATTTCTGACAGCCTTTTTTCAGGGAAGGAAAATCTCACAGGAAGAGGCAGATGAGTTGAGAAATTACATTGATCATTTCGGGGAGTGAGAGAGGAGAGGACTGCATGGAAAATATCTTTTTGAGAATTGTAAATATGAGTATAACAGCATCTTATTGTGTTGTTTTCATATGCATGGCAAGACTCTTATTGAGAAAATGTCCTAAGATATATTCTTATTTGTTGTGGGGTATTGTAGCTATACGATTGATTTGTCCTATGGGGATTGAGAGCCGGTTTAGCCTGATGCCAAATGTGGATTTGCAGGATGCGGTATGGCTGGATAAAAACTATGGTTTGCAGGAAAATACAGGAATTCAGGAAATTCATGAAACTAATAAAACTATGGGGAATATGGAATCACTCTCAGAATCTTTGGATGCTCCTAAAGATTTAGAATTCTCAGGCTCTCCAGAATCCCTTGCCAGAAATGCGGCTTATCAGCCAATGCTCCAAAATCTGACTTATGCAATGCTAAAAAAAGCAGCGTTCTGGCCTGCTATGCCCAAATCTCATGGCTTCCTTTCCACAACTGCTTATATCTGGTTGATTGTGACACTATTGTTATTTACCTATGATATTATTTCTTATGTCCGCACCAAGAGAAAGCTGAAAGCAAGGGCGGTATATGGATATCAGTACAAAAAAATTCCCGTTTATCTTGTGAATGGTCTGGAATCTCCTTTTGTGCTGGGAATAAAAAATGTTGTCATTTATCTGCCAAAGACCTTGACTGAGCAGGAGAGCAGGCATTGTCTTTCTCATGAATACACTCATATCCGCCGCAGGGATTATCTTATCAAACAGTTGGCATTTCTTCTGACTTGTGTTTATTGGTTCCATCCTTTGATATGGCTTGCATTTCATTTGATGGCGAAGGATATGGAGATGTCCTGTGACGAAAGTGCTTTGAGGAATGCCGATTTGCAGGAGAGGAAGGCTTATGCCAAAGCCTTAGTACAATTATCCACAAAAAAGCAGACTTTTGAGGGATATGTTCTGTCTTTCGGCAGAAGCCACATATCATCACGCATCAGAAATATTATGAATGCCAAGCGTAAAAGTATTGGAATTACGCTGATTGTCATTGCTTTTGTGTGTATGAGTGCCATAATGCTATTGACTGACCAGATTAGTCAACATTTATCTCTTTTTCACCCTTTTTCCCATAGTGCAGAAGGCGGAAAAGATATGGCAAAATATGTGTCGGAGGGAATAAATTCCACAACCCGGGAGATTTTACAACGAAAAAGGGAATTGCAAATAACAACAAATCTGCTCCAATGTATGGGAAATCAAGAACTGTATGCCGTGGCTGTGTTGGCTGCTCCTGATACTGAAAATGCCGATTCAAAATCCCAAATACAGGTAATGGCGCAGCCTTACGATGGTTCTGATAACATCATAGGAATCTTGAACCCCGGAGATAAAGTTCAGATTCTTTCCATTGGCAGCGGCATCACTACAAAAGCAGATCTATATGGAGATTTGCAGAATATGAGCCGAAGTGAGATATCCATGTCCATATATTATGCTATGATTCTATTCGGGGATTTGGACAGTGCTTCCCCTCAAAAGGGGTATGTCAGGATAGAAAATTTAAGCCTTGATGTGCCGGAAAACACAGTGGAGACCTATATTTATTGGACTGCAGAGGTATGGGGCAGCTATTTCTGCACGAAAAATTATGCCCTAATGTCCGAGTTAACCGCCGTGGATGCAGAGCAGTTTAATAAAGATATTGTAGCTTCGGAATTTTTTTCCGGCATGAGTAATCCAAAGTACTTTCCATGGAAGAGTTTTTACATTTCCATGCCTGTCAGCAGGGATATTTCCGAAAATGATGAAACAGAAGTGCAGCTTTATTATTTTGAAGAAAGTTCCAAACCGGAAATGACTGTGTGGCGGCAGGATTTGACAATTGAGACGGATAAGCTCAAAGAGATAACACATATAGATGAACTTTTTTATAGTGGTGTTGTGCACTATTCCAAGACTAAATGTTGCGACCAAATTTCTTCCTATGAAGAATTCTGTAATGCCTATCTCATGGCAGACGGGGATTATTGTTTCCATTATTTTGATTATGAAAATGAAGATTTTCAGTTCTTTTCACATATTCGCAACAAGAATATTTTTATAAACCCGGAGCTTTCCTTAAGACATTATCTGCATCTTGAAGATGGAATAATGACAGAAGAATCTGAAAATAACGGAACTTATGCCACTATAAAGTGCACTTTCCCAGATAATGTCTCCCTTACCTTTCCTATGTGTCAAAAGGCAGGACTTTGGTATATTGATTGGGATAAAATGTAGTAGTTTACGAAAGGGAGGAATTATCTTTATGAAATCAAAATTGTATGCTAAGAGAATTAAGAAGACAGCAGTTGTGGCATTTGCCGGAATCTTGTCTCTATTATGTATGGGAGCCTGCAGGAATAATAATGCTTTCCAAAACAGTAATTCTCTCCAAAATGAAAAAGCTTTATCTGGTTCTTATGTTTATGTTCCAGAATATGTGGCGCTTAACGATGCAGATGTCGCCCGCATGGAGGATGCCAGAATCATCGGAGATTTTCTCTATTACACCAAAATAGAATCTGCGGAGCAGGATTCGGTCAGGCGCTATTTATGCGAATATTCCCTGACTCAAATGAAAATATCAAGAAAAATACTGCTTAGTGAAGAGAGTGGATTTACATATGATTTTGAGGTAGCAGAGGATGGAAGAGTGTATGTACTTGACAATCCTATGTCAGGCAGCAGCACACTGCTTCTTGTGTTTGCACAGGATGGCGAGCTTCAAATGCAGTTGGATTGTACGAAATTACTTGGTGCGCACGTAGTGGATAAGATGACCGTGGATTCACAGAACAGGATTTATATTGCCCAAAGTGATTACATTGCACTGCTTACTGCCGACGGAACCTTGTCAGGAAAAATATCTTTTCAAGATAAAGAAGTACAAAGCATTGGCATGGGAAAGGACGGAAAAGTATATGTGGCATCATATAACGGAAATCCATTAAACGGCGATTGGAATCTGCAATTATCTGAGATTGATTTTGAGCAAAAGAAAATAGGCGGAAAAGAGTATCAAAATTATCCCCGCAATATGCATTCTCAGCTGGTTCCCGGAGATGACTATGATTTTTTGGTAAATGACGGCAATAGTATGTATGGCTATAATCTGGAGACAGAGTCCTCAGAAAAACTTTTTAATTGGGTTGACTGCGGGGTCAGCAAAAATCCCATGGGAGCTTTTTCTTGTGCACAGGACGGACAAATTAAGGTTCTTACTAGAAGTGGCATAGGTAAAAAGGCTGCTGAAATGACTGTGCTTAAAAAAACGGATGCTTCTGAAATTCCACAAAAGACGGAACTTGTGTTGGGCGCCCTCTATGCAGGAAGCGACTTAGAATCAGCAGTTGTGGCTTTCAACAGGCAGAGCGATACCTGTCATGTAACAATCAAAAATTATAATGGTATTGGAGATGCATACATACCTGACAGTGAAGCGCTCCAAAACATGAATATGGATATTATTTCCGCAAACAACTGCCCGGATATCTTTGATTTGAAGAATATCAATGTGGAGGCCTTAGCTAAGAACGGAGTTTTTGAAAATTTGGAGCCTTGGTTAGAGCAAAGCAGCACATTAAACAGGGAGGACTATTTGGAGAATGTTCTTGAAAACTTCACTTATGATGGCATTTTGACAGCCATTCCTGCCACAGTCACTCTGTATACATTAATGGGAAACTCTGACATAGTGGGAGAGAAGCCCGGCTGGACATTGGATGAAATGATAGCCATTGTAGATGCAAATCCGGATGTTCGGTTGAGTATTTTTGATGTTAACCAAAGTGTTCTAAGGGATTGCCTGCAATTTGGAATAAATAACTTTATTGATTGGGGAACGGGAAAGGCTGAGTTTGAGAGTGAGGAATTTAAAAAAATGCTTATCTTTGCTAGTAGATATCCTTCCCCAGATAGTTGGACAAGCAGCGAAGAGAGTGCTAACCAACAAATGCGCCAAGGTAAGTTATTGTTGATTTCAATGTACATCAGTGCTTTTCAAGATATCCAATTATACGATGATCAATATGATGGAGGAGTGACATTTATTGGATATCCTACCGCAGATGGCAGTAATGGCTGTAGGCTGGAAACTTCAAATGCATGTGCCATTGCTTCTAAATGTAAATATAAGGAAGAGGCTTGGGAATTTATTGAATTTCTTTTGAACAGGGAGGCTGATGAATGGTCCGCTGATGGGTTCCCTTGTAATAAAAATGATTTGACGGCAAAGATTTCTGCAGTAGAATACTTAACAGACTCTAATGGAGACCTGCTTCTTGACTTAAATGGCAAACCAATGCTTAAGTATGACAGTGTCATGTATAATAATTCTTCAAGACGATATGAATATCATGCTGTTACTGAGGATGAGGCTGCCTTGGTGATATTTTTGTTAGGGTCAGCACAATTTATCTCTACAAGGGATGATGCAATCTATAGGATTATCTACGAGGAATCCGAGGCTTACTTTCAGAATCAAAAATCAGTTGATGAAGTTGCCAAAATCATTCAAAACCGGGTACAGCTTTATTTAGATGAAAATTGGTGATTTGGAGAGAGGAATTCTAGGTATATTCAACTATGCGCAAAAGACAAGTTTAACGAATAGTTGATGCCCAACAGAGAATATTTATAATATAAGGATTTTTCTGGGCATCAACTAGTTCGTTAAACTTGTGGGGATATATAAATATATAGTTGATGCAACTAGTTCGTTAATTCGCTGAAAGTATAAAATTTAATTCCTTGTTCTTCGGCTTGTTGAAATAAATACTCTAAATGTTCCTTTGTCACACACCAATCACCGGCATCAATCGCATGAGAATAAATTGAAATAACGGAACCCTCATTAGCGCTTAGTTCATCTAATATGTCCTTAACGGTTTCCTGAAAGTCCTGTTCATCCCTCATGTGGTAGTTATCGATTGAGCCTGAATCAATATAAATATGGCCGGATTTTAAGTCTTCTATACTGTGTCGATCAGTGTTATAAGCGCCCCTGACAACTTTATAATATTGTAAAAGTTTCTCGTCAAGTTCATCAGTCCGATATCCATAAGGATAGGCAAAAGAAGTCAATTCAATCCCTTTTTTACGAAAAACTTCTATAGGGTCTATCACACATCTTTGGAGTTCTTCTTCACTCATGGCAGTCACATCCGTATGACCTATACTATGAAAACCAATATCATGTCCCTTTTCCAACGCTTCAAAACAAAAATCGGTGGGTTCATCCCAAGCTATAAAGAAAGTAACATGTACTCCGTATTCTTCAAAAAGATCAAAATATTGGCGCCAATTGTCAGGACTATAATCGTCAAATGCTAGTAAAATACCACTTTCTTTCTCTTTTTCTTCGACAATTTCTTTGTCTGTTTCTTCCTCAATTTCCGTTTCCATTTCTTTGGCTTTTTGTACCGGATATAGCTTCATGCTGCCTAAAACAATAATCACTAATAAGCCAACAAGGATTCCTATTTTTTGTTTATTCATGAAATATTATCTCCTGCTCAAATGATTCTTTGTAATTAAAACAATAAAGTAAGAATACTAATTATCATTGTTTTTGTCAAGTACAAAGAATAATATAGGAACAGTTTATCTGCGGAACTGTATGGGCTCTATAATCTGACTTAAGGGTCGGAAATCATATTCTGGGAATTGGTCAATCAGTTCATCCAGACATTGGTTGGTCTGGTAGATCATATCATGGCAGAGCATCACAATTTTCTTTCGTCCCAGAGTGCTGGAACGGGCATTTTGAATCAATTCTTTTGCATCTGCACCAGAGGATATAGCATCATCCAGACTAGCGTTCCAATCAAAATATATGTAACCTCTGTTTGTCATTTCCTGAATAATATCATTACAGATTGCAGCATTATAAACATTTACACTGCCGCCCGGAAAGCGGAATAATTTTGCCTCCACGCCTGTCACTTCATAGACGGCGCGCTTTGCTTCCTCAAAATCGGCAAGATAGCTATTTACATCGGCATAGATTTCTCCATAGTCATGTTTATTGCAATGAATGCCAATGGTATGTCCTTCTTCTACAATGCGTCTTGCCACTTCCGGATGTTTTCTGACATTTTCACCTACCACAAAAAATGTGGCTTTGATTCCTCTTCTTTTCAAGATGTCCAAAACGGCGCTGGTATTTTCCTCGGAAGGACCATCGTCAAAGGTCAGATACATGGTTTTGGGACAGAAAAATAAATCAATGCCCTGAGCAATGCCTTTCGCCAATTTTTCCTGATATTCGGAGGTGGTTAAGTTGTTTCGCTCTGCAGTATTGGACAAAAATCCTGTTTCTACAAGACAGGCAGGCATACTGCTTTCTCTTGTTATGTAGAGGCTGTCATTGTCTAAAATCCCTCTGTCCTGTGCGCCGGACTGTAATGTGGTATACATTTGCAAGAGCTTTGCCAATCTTTCACTGTCTTCCCCTGTCTTTTGGGAACAATACCATGTCTCCAACCCCATTACATTGTCCCATTCGCAGGTATTCTGGTGGATACTGACACAGGCATCGGCTCCTTTTTCCTCAGCCAATTTCACACGTTCCTCCAAGGATACTGCCTTGTCACTGTCTCTGGTAAGGATGACCTGATAACCCTTTTCCGTAAGTATTGACTCCACTGACTTTGCAATTGCCAGGTTGATGTCTTTTTCTCCAACACCGTTTCGGTAGCCCCCGTCATCCGTCCCGCCGTGTCCGGGGTCAATCACTACTACAATTTCTTCCGGCTTCTTTGGCTGAACAGATGCAACTCTTTCCACATAACTTCCACTGCTTGTCTCCTTCAGAGAGGCTTCCATGGATAATTTTCCATCCATAACCAACGGACCGGACACTATTTGTTCCCCGGCAAAGGTATCTACACCAGCATCCGAACCGCTGACACTGATATTAACGGCAGACACGGTGGTAAAAACCATGCCCCCTATGGCAACAGCCAGAATCATAGCTGTAATTCCTTTTCCCACTCTTCTCTTCCAATTCTTTCTGCGATATCTTTTTCTATAATATATGCTTGCATCCTCAATGTATATTCCTTTGTTTCTCATAAAAATCACCCTCTGTATGTTTTATTGTTAAATAAAGCATATCAGAGGGTTGCGTCAAAGTTTCATACTTTTTGCATATTATTAGCATCATTTCTGTTACAAAAAAATTTTCTTTATTACAATTAAATTTTCTTTGTTACAATTTTTTTATTTAGAAATTTTCAAAAATAATTCATTGATTCCTTCATAGAATCCCACTGTAACAAGGGTCTTGCCGTCTTCTATTCCGGGGAACAGATATTTCTTATAATTGGGGGTAGTCTCCAGCAAAGGATTGGTATTTTCATAGGCTTCCATCCCCGTAAGTTCCAGATAGTCACTCCATTTTTGAACCAACTCCTCAGGCTTGCTGTCCGCCCATTTGATGTCAGTCCGAACATAAAATTCATAAATTTTACCGGTATCCGCATCCAGATAAATATCTAACAGGCGGTTGGACTTATCTGTATTCTGATGGCTGGTGGAAAGACTGACCTTCCAAACGGACATATTGTTGCGGGGTTCCAATACATCAATGGCAGAATATAATACTGCGTTATAGGAAGAAGCATCTATTTTCCTTACGGCATCCTGTAAAATACCCAATTCTTTCAGAGTCTGAATCTCTCTGTTGCAGATTTCATAGATTTCTTCATCTGTAATTTCCATACCGGAAGGACCTTGACGATTTACCACAAAAGCATAGCTTCCGGTTAAATCCTTATAATCCATTTCAGCGGACTCAGTGCGTGTTGCAGCACTAAGTTCACTCTCCGGAAGGACTTGATTATTCAGGCATTTTGCCAGGATATAAAGTTTTTCATTGCTGTTTAAGGAGTAACGGTAGCCCTCATTAACGCCTTCCACCTGTTCTACCGTAATTTTATTTAAACTTTTTTTATCTCTGTGTTTGGCAATCTGTTCCGGTCCCCATATGGCAATGCCGAGAATGACTGCCACAACAGCGATTGCTCCCACGTTAATAATGATTCTTTTATGTAGCATCTGCATTCACCTCCCTTAGGGGCTCCCCATATGGCAGTCGGAAAGAAAAGCAGCTTCCTTCTCCTTCAGTACTTTCTATGATTAACTCACTTGTATGCAAGTTTAGAATTTCCCGACAGAGAGCAAGTCCTAAACCGGCACCGTTTTTGCTTCTGGAACGGGATTTGTCCACCATGTAAAAGGCTTCTGTAATCTTCTTTAATTCCTCTTTAGGAATACCCATTCCATAATCTTTCACTGCAAAGAAGTATCCCTGTTCCTCCTGTCTTCCGTAAACTTCAATGACAATATTTTCTCCTTCAGGCGGCGAGGATGCCTTATATGCATTATCTACAAGATTTAAAAGCACGGACTTAATCAGATTGGCTTCTGCTCTGACACAGCCGGCATCAAAATCAAACATAAGGTTCACATTTTCTTTCTCCCGGTACATATCCCTCAGATAGCCAAATAAGTCTTCTACATTTACATTTTGCAGTTCCGTTTCATAGCGCTTGGTAACAATAATATCCAAAAGTCTTAAGGACATATTTTCCAATCGCTTTCCCTCCGTGTAAATGTAATTGGCAGAGAGAAAATGGGTCTCATCATCCAGCTTTCGGGAACGCAGCATATCGGCATATCCGATAATGGCAGTCAGGGGTGTTTTCAATTCATGGGAAAATGCTGCAATGAAATCCTCTCTGGCGCGAATCTCATCCTCCAATTTATGGATATTATCTTCCAGAGTGTTTGCCATCTTGTTGAAATCCTTTGTCAGCTGTCCCATTTCATCATTGCTGACAAGTCTTGCCCTATAATCATAATCACCCTCCGCCATTTTGCGGGTTGCTCTTGTAAGCAGGCGGATGGGTCTGGTAAGCCATGAGGAGATAAAAAACATTACCACAGAGCCCAATAACAGCATAAATATGGTAAGGCGGCGATAAACCTGAAATATTTTAGCTCTCTCTTCGTAGATTGCTGTGACATCTTTCATGGTCTCCAGATATAAAATGCGATTTAAAGCATGAATGACCGTGCCTGTCTGGATATAATAATGATCTCCGTTTTTAATAACCTGATAAATTTTAGTCTGTGCATCAATCTGCATCAAAAGTCCGGTATCTTCTGTAAAGCCGTCACTAGCGTAAAGAATTGTCCTGTCCTCGTTAGACAGCCTTAACAGTCTTCCTGTAGCGTCCTGCCCGCTTTTTTCCAGATTTACCCCGATTTCCTCAATGGTATTATTCTGCAGTACATCATATTTGGAGGGAATATTAAGAGCCGCCGTCTCAAAAGCAAATTGAAGAATGCTGCTTTCGTTCATTGCCTGCCCGATTTCTCTCTCCATGGAAGTCTGGAACACGGAATCGACGAAAATATAACCGCCGACACCAAATACCACTCCCATGACCACAATAGACCATATCAGTATCTTGTATGAAAATTTCATGTTTACTCCCATCTGCCTATTTTCTTAAATTTCCAATCGATATCCGACCTTATACACGGCTACCAAATTGTTTTCCCATCCCATCTTTTTGCGGAGTCTCTGCACATGAAGCTCCAAAGTACGGCTGTCCGAAAAATATTCGTCGTCCCATACTTTTTCATAGAGGGTCTCCTTAAAAAGCGCTATGTTTTTATTTTGTATAAACAGCACCAGAAGTCCGAATTCCTTATTAGTAAGTACGATGGGCTTTCCTGCCTTGGTCACTGTTCGGGCTTCCATGTCCACAACAATATCTCCTGCCTGCAGAATCTTTTCCACTTTTTGGAATCGGCGCAGTACCACTTCCACCCTTGCAATCAGCTCTACTACTTCAAAGGGCTTTACCAGATAATCCTCGGCTCCTAGTTTTAATCCTTTCACTTTATCCCTGACATCATTTTTGGCAGTAATAAAGATAACCGGAACCTTAAGCGGTCTTATGTATTCTATAATATCAAAGCCATCTGCTCCCGGAAGCATAATGTCCAGGAGAATTAAATCAAATTGTTCCTGCTCAATCAATTCTATGGCTTTCAGACCATCCTGCACGCTTTGGCACCGATACCCTGCGGCAGTCAGATTAATATCAATCAAATCACAGATTGGCTTTTCGTCATCCACTATCAGTATCTTAATCATGTTTCCTCCTCGGGTACTCTAATAAATAAATTGAAAATTTTAATTTTCTACTTGCCATCCCCAATATTCACGTATTCTTAACACCAATTGCTCCATGGTAAGCTGCGACATGGGTTCATCTTCTTTCTCCTGATAATACTTATCAAAACCTGTATCAATGTCAAATCCACCGGTTCTTTGATAATAAATAGAACATTTGCTGTCTACCAGCAGTTCCCCCGCTTCCCCCTCATGGCTATATCTGGCAAGTACCACAAGATCCTTCATCCCGTCTCCGTCCAGATCACGGCCGCTTATCCCCCTTAAGGAATACAGATTATCATAATCGCCCATGGGCTGAAAACTCCAGACAATATCCCCCTGTTCATTGACCAGATAAACCATAAAAATATCATAGTCTGACATACGCGCCACACCGGGAACTACCTCTAGCTTGCCCAGCTTCTCAAAATTTCGATAATAGCACTGCTCTTCAATCACCATGAATCCGTTTTTTAATAATTCTTCCTTCGTTGTAGCCGTATATAAAAATTCTGTGGAATTGCCATCTCTGACAAAAGAAATAATGCATTTTGCGCTTTTATTCATACTGAAACGATTTATCTTATCAGAAATACGCCAATCCCGATAGAAAGTGTTATCTCCCTGAAACAGCACATCACCCACCTTATAGGGCAGTCCGGCATATTCACCGGTATCATTAATACATTTTGTAATTAACACGATATCTGTAAGTTCGTCATGGTTGACGTCTATGAAGGATACCGCTGCAATCTCTCTTGTGGGTTGGTCAAGCTGCCCAATCATGCGATAATTGGTCTCTAACTGATTGCTCTTATATAAGACATTATCCTCATCATCCACCAAAAAGACAGCAAGCCTGTGATAGCGCTTCTCCATGGCGGGTACAAAACGAACTTCTGTTTCTCCAAAAGACTCAAATATTACAGGAAATATCTGGTCTTCAATAATTGTATATCCCCTTGCCTCAATATCCTCCATGGTTTCTATCAGGGCAAAGTTTAACTCATACTCCTTATACAAATCATTGATATCCTCTGCAATGTCTTTTTCTGCAACAGCAGTATCTTTCACAGCCTGAGCCCTGATCACTGCATTGCTGCCAATAAGCAGTGAGGAAAGAACAAGCAGTGAAACAATACAAATTCTCAGGCTTCCGTTTTGGTTTTTCCCCATAGATATCCTCCTCCTATGGCGCTTCATTTATTCCGGAAAAGTAAGGGTGATTTGTGTCTTTTCCCATTTACAATGGGCAATCTTGGGTATCCACTGTGTGTCAAATTGAAAAGCTCCTTCCAGAAAACCCACATAATTAAATGCTGATACAGGTACAGGTCCCCACTCAAACATATCTCCTGCAACCTCAAAGTAAAAATCCCGATCCGCATAAATGCCCATACATGCATCACCTCGGGGATTCTTCTCATCCATGGCAGCCAAAAATAACGGCTGATTCGGATTTTGGGGTATTGCAAGACAAAACTGCCGGTCAGCCTTTTCGCTGAGCCAGATCATAAGATTCAGATATTCCGAGAAATTCCGATAATGTGGAACCTTTTCAAAGTTCGGAAACTCCAGATAAGTCCATGCTTCATCATCCGGCAGGGCCGTATAGAAAAAGTCACAGACAACAGGTCTGGGGTCACACCATAAGGTGGCATATTCTTTTAACAGAGCATCTATTTCGTCATAGGAGATATTATGCAAAAGAATCGCCTTTCGATAGGCGGTTAAATCGGGCCACCACTCCTTCTGCGGTCTATACCCCGCCATATCCGGAGTAAGCGTTTTGTCGCTTTGTTCTTTCTTTTTAAACAATCCCATGATTTTGTCTCCCCATGTTTCTTTTTTATTTTTGCTGTCCAATCCTGTCAAAATTATAGCATTTTATAACAATGAACTCAATATTTTTTAAAATTTGATGCAAATAAGATGCAAATTTGGTAAAAACAGGTAAAGAAAGGAGAAGTCCGAAGGTTCGGAATTCTCCTTTTCTTGTGTGCCTTGCGGCGCGCGTTCATATGATATGTTTGTGATTCTCACTACACTAATCTAGCAGTCTCCCTTGCAATGGCAAGTTCTTCGTTGGTGGGAATCACCATAACTGTGGTCTTGCTGTCCGGGGTTGAAATCACAATATCTTCGCCTCTCTTGTGGTTGGCTTCCTCGTTAATGGCAATGCCCAGATAGCCCAGATACTCACAAATCATAGTGCGGACTAAAGCTGCATTTTCGCCGACTCCTGCGGTAAAGCAGATAACATCCACGCCGTTCATTGCAGCCACATAGGAGCCGATATATTTTGCCACACGGTAGCAATAGGTCTTCAATGTACGGGTTGCATTGGCATCCCCTTTATTGTGTCCCTCTTCCAAGTCACGGAAATCGGAGGAAAGGTTATCTGACAGACCCAGAACACCTGATTTCTTGTTCAGGATGCTCATAATCTCATCAATGTTCTTTCCTTCCTTGTGAGCGATAAACTCAATGATGGCAGGGTCAATATCGCCGGATCGGGTACCCATGATAAGACCTTCCAAGGGAGTGAGTCCCATGGAGGTATCCACACATTTGCCGTTCTTTACTGCGGAAATGCTGGCTCCGTTTCCAAGGTGGCAGACAATGGTCTTTAAATCCTCATAATTTTTGCCCAAATCCTCGGCAGCTTTCTTGGACACAAAGGAATGGCTGGTTCCGTGGAAGCCATATCTTCTCACTTTATATTTCTGATAATACTCATAGGGAAGACCATACATATATGCTTCCTCCGGCATGGTCTGATGGAAAGCGGTATCAAATACTGCCACCATGGGAGTGCCGGGCATCAGCTTTTTGCAGGCATTAATTCCAATCAGGTTGGCAGGATTGTGCAGGGGTGCCAAATCATTGCACTCCTCAATGGCCTTCATAACTTCATCCGTAATAATGGTGGATGCTGCAAACTTTTCTCCTCCATGTACGATGCGGTGTCCTACTGCATCAATTTCACTCAGACTCTTCACCACGCCGGTATTTGAATTGGTAAGGGCTTCCAGCACAAGGCGGATAGCCTCGGTGTGATCGGGCATGGGTGACTGAGTTACCTCTTTTTCACCGCCCGCAGGAGAATAAGTAATCATGCTTCCCTCAATACCGATTCTCTCACAGAGACCCTTTGCGATACACTGCTCCGTATCGGAATTAATTAACTGAAATTTCAGAGAAGAACTTCCACAGTTGATAACTAAAATATTCATGGCAAATAAATCCTTTCTTCTTTCTTTTTATACTAACTGCGCCTGCACTGCTGTCAAAGCTACAACGCCCACGATATCCTCCCATGAACAGCCGCGGGACAAATCATTAACGGGCTTTGCGATACCCTGAAGCATGGGACCGTAAGCTTCTGCACCGCCAAGTCTCTGTACCAATTTATAACCAATATTTCCGGCATCCAGATTGGGGAAAATCAGTATATTTGCTCTGCCGCCCACAGGGCTTCCGGGAGCCTTAGTCTTGGCAACACCGGGAACTAAGGCAGCATCCAGCTGCAATTCGCCGTCCAATACCAGATGAGGATATTCTTCCTTGGCAATTCGGGTAGCTTCTACCACCTTGTCCACAAGGGCATGTTTTGCGCTTCCCTTGGTAGAATGACTCAACATTGCAATCACGGGTTTGGGACCTACCAGAGACTTAAAGCTTCTGGAGGAGGAGTCTGCAATGGCAGCCAATTCTTCCGCCGTGGGATCCTGATTCAGACCACAGTCTGCAAAGAGGAATGCACCGTTATCACCCATATCTTTAAACAGAGTATCCATTACAAAGAATGCGGAAACCAGCTTTACGCCGGGAGCAGTCTTTAAAATCTGCAGTGCGGGTCTTAATGTGTCCGCTGTTGAATGGCAGGCACCTGCCACCATACCGTCAGCATCATTTGCCTTAACCATTACAATACCAAAGGTTAAATAATCTTTGGTCAGAATCTCTCTGGCCTGCTCAAGAGTCATGCCCTTTGCTTTACGGGTTTCATATAATAAGTTCACATAATCATCCAGCTTGGGAGTCGTCTTGGGATCAACGACCTTAACTCCGGTCAGATCAACTTCCAACCAGCCGGCACCATCCATAATCTTTTCTTCATTGCCTATCATAATGATATCGGCAATGCCTTCTTCCGTTAATTTCGCCGCTGCCAACAGGGTTCTCTTATCATTTGATTCCGGCAGTACGATTGTTTTTTTGTCGAGCCTTGCTCTCTCCTTAATCGTGTCAATGTATGACATATACATTCTCCTTTCCGGCGGTATGCCGCTCATGCAGCTTGCCCGCTTTCCCATCTGTTTTCTCCGGCTGTTGAATATAGATTTCATATCAGTGCCCGTACAAAATCCGCTTTCCTGACACTTAATATTTTTCATAATTATACTTAACAAACGGAGATATTTATATTATACTAAATACATCACTCAGAGACAAGGCAAAATCTTCCATTTTTTTGTAAAATTTATACAAAAAAAGAAAAAAGAAACGCAAAATATTAAAAAATGTTCTAATATTTTAAGACAGAAAGGGGCTCCAGCTATGAAAGTAAACGGAATTGTTGCAGAATATAATCCATTCCATAACGGGCATAAATATCATCTGGAAGATGCAAAACAGCGAACCGGAGCGGACTATACCATTGTGGTGATGAGCGGCAATTTTGTACAGAGGGGAACCCCTGCCCTTTTGGACAAATTCACGAGGGCCCGTATAGCTTTATCCTGTGGTGCAGATTTGGTTTTAGAGCTTCCCATCGGTTTTTCCGTTTCCAGCGCAGAATATTTTGCAATGGGAGGAGTTTCGCTTTTGGATAAGCTGGGAGTCGTGGATCATTTGTGCTTTGGCAGTGAAAGCGGTAAGATTGCCCCTCTTCAGAAAATTGCCCATATTTTGGCAAATGAGCCTGTAGAATATATGGAGCTTCTTCGCAGCAATCTGCGGATGGGCTATTCCTATCCCAATGCCCGTACATCAGCGCTGATTCAATATGATCCTTCCCTCAGCACAGAGAAGGATACTCTCTCAAGCCCCAATAATATTTTGGGAATTGAATATTTGAAGGCTTTGGAACGCAGGAAAAGTTCCATTCTTCCGGATACTACCCTGAGGATGGGGGCTGATTATCGTGATAAGCGTTTAGGGGACAACCCCTGCTCTGCTCTTGCTCTCAGACAGGCAATTCTTGCAGGACAGGATGTGAATTTATTAAAGAAAGAAATGCCGGAAAATGCTTTTCATATTCTGGCAGATGCCCTTAAGGACACAAAACCTGTTTCCATAGATGATTTTTCCGCACAGTTACATTACAAACTGCTTTTGGAGAAATCAAAGGGATATTGCAATTATCTGGATGTGTCCCAGGAACTTTCGGACCGTATCCAAAACAATCTGGAGAATTTCAGCAGTTATCTGAATTTCTGTGACCGTTTGAAGAGCAAGGATATGACCTATGTGCGCATCAGCAGATGCCTGATTCATATTCTGTTAAATCTGGACAAAGCCGCCATAAAGGCTATAAAAGAAATGGATTATGCTCCTTATGCAAGAGTTTTAGGATTCCGAAAAGATGCATCTCCGCTTCTTTCCGCCATCAAAGAAAAGGCATCCATTCCCCTTATTACCAAATTGGCGGATGCAAAAAAACAGTTAAACGAAAGCTCCCTTTCCATATTGGAAAGAGAGCTCTGCATGAATGATGTCTATTTGAGTGTTGCCGCTTTAAAAGCCGGAAAACCTATGGTAAACGAGTATAGCACACCCATTGAAATTTTGTGAAGCCTGACTCGACTCGCAAACGCTTCGCTTTTTGCTCGTATCGTGGCTTGAAAAACAGCCACTCAATTTTTAAAGCTATGGATGGGGGCGGGAATCCTGCCTCCTCTGTTTATGAAGTCATCGCAGGAAAATGGATTTACCGGCATAATGGGTGCATGTCCCAACAGTCCGCCAAATTCTACGCTCTCGCCCACTTCTTTTCCAATCACGGGAATCAATCGCACTGCAGTAGTCTTCTGGTTCACCATACCAATAGCCATTTCATCCGCAATAATGCCGGAGATGGTGGTTGCCTTGGTATCTCCAGGAATGGCAATCATATCAAGCCCCACGGAACACACACAGGTCATAGCTTCCAGCTTCTCAAGGGTAAGGGCTCCTGCTGATACCGCATCTATCATGCCCTGGTCCTCGCTGACCGGAATGAATGCGCCGCTTAATCCCCCCACATAGGAGGATGCCATGACGCCGCCCTTTTTCACCTGATCATTCAACAGGGCAAGAGCCGCCGTGGTGCCAGGGGCGCCTGCGTATTCCAATCCTATCTCACAGAGAATATCCGCAACACTGTCTCCAATGGCCGGGGTGGGTGCAAGGGATAAATCCACAATGCCAAAGGGAACATCCAACATTTTGGAGGCCTCCTTTGCCACCAGCTGTCCTACTCTGGTCACTTTAAAGGCAGTCTTTTTAATAGTCTCACATAATACTTCAAAATTTTCTCCTCGCACTTTCTCCAAGGCGGTCTTTACCACGCCGGGACCGCTGACTCCCACATTAATCACCTTGTCTGCTTCCGTCACGCCATGGAAAGCTCCTGCCATAAAGGGATTGTCGTCCGGTGCATTACAAAATACCACCAGCTTTGCACATCCGAGAGAATCCGCTTCTTTGGTGTATTCGGCCGTCTGTTTAATAATGCCTCCCATCAGCTTCACAGCATCCATATTGATACCTGTTCTGGTGGAACCCAGATTTACGGAACTGCATACCCTCTCTGTGGTAGCTAAAGCCAGGGGAATGGAGCGAATCAAAAGCTCGTCCGCCGGAGTCATTCCCTTACTTACAAGCGCAGAATATCCCCCGATAAAATTAACCCCCACCTCATGAGCCACTTTGTCAAGGATTCCTGCAATTTTTACAAAATCTTCAATATCTTTGCAGGCAGCGCCACCAATCAAGGAAATAGGCGTTACTGAGATTCTTTTATTTACAATAGGAATGCCAAATTCCTTGGAAATCTTCTCCCCCGTGCTCACCAGATTTTCCGCCGCCTCAAAAATCTTTTTATGGATATTTGCCACGACTTTATCAAGGTTTGTATCAATGCAGTCCAAAAGACTGATGCCCAGCGTGATGGTGCGCACATCCAGATTTTCCTTCTCTATCATTTCATTGGTTTCCGTCACTTCATATAAATTAATCATATTGATCCTCATTTCTGTACAATTGAACAGTAGATTTTGCAAGTTTATCCTGCTTTTTTTGACATTTTTTGTCAATTTTTGTAAAAAATGCAAGAAATTATGCAAAATTCATCAAATAATGCAAATGCATCAAAAACAAAAATAATAAGTTAAATTCTATGCATCATATCAAAAATCTCTTCCTTTTGACATTTGATTACCACACCAATCTGCTCTCCCAGAGCGCCCAATTCATCCGCCATTTCACCGAAGGATTTTTGGGCCTCATTGATGTCCACAATCATCATCATATTGAAATATCCCTGTACAATAGTCTGGGAAATATCCAAAATATTGATGCCGTTTTCCGCCAGATAAGTACACACTTTGGCAATAATGCCCACCGTGTCTTTTCCTACTACTGTTATAATTGTTTTTTTCATAATTTTCTCCATTTCTGTGTTGTCTTAAAGCCTTAGGCAATCTCTAAAACTTTGGATATCTCGCTTCTCTTTGCCACATACAGCGGAAAATCATTGGCGCTGTATGGATTATCCCCCATGGTAATCTCCATGCGCACCGCCTCATAGGCAAGCTCCGGAAGATTATTTTCTTTACTTAAATGTCCTAAAATAATTGCCTGCAATTTATCATGTAAGATACGGCACAAAAGTCTGCCGGAATTTTCATTGGACAGATGCCCTCTATCTCCCAAAATACGCTGTTTCAGATAATAGGGATAGGGTCCCGCCTGCAGCATGCGCACATCATGATTTGCCTCCAAGAGCACTGCATCCATTCCCTTCAGGCACTCCACGGTATAATCATTGTAAACGCCCAAATCCGTGCAGATACCAATCTTTTTATTACCGTAAATAATGCGGTATGCAACAGGTTGCGCGGCATCGTGGGAAATTCGCATGGGATTTACCGTCAAATCCTTAATGGTAAATTTTTTATCCTCTTCTATCTCATAAAAGAGGGAAGGCTCCACCTCCCCCAGACTGCCGTTTTTTAACATAGCGGACAGCGTTCCCTTTGTAGCGTACACCGGAATTCCAAACTTGCGCGCCATAACCCCAAGTCCGCCAATGTGATCTGCATGTTCATGGGTAATTAAAATGCCGTCCAAATCTTTACCTGTCAGCCCAAGACTGTTTAGTCCGCTTTCTATACGTTTCCCGCTGATACCCGTATCCACTAAAAGATGGGTAGTCTGGGAACCTACATAAATACAATTACCGCTGCTTCCGCTGGCAATACTGCATAATCTCATGTCAGTCTTCCCTCCAATAAATCTGAATGACATCCCCCTCATGGAGCTCTTCCATGTATTCTGCCCGCCTGCCGTTTAAGTTAGTGACAATTTCCCTTCCGTTAGACTTGTTTAAGTCAAAATTGATATGGTCGAATACATCCACAAACACATAGGACTTCTTCCCCACCAAAATAACAGGCTGGTCATTTACCGTTATGGAAAGAGTAAGGAGACCATTGTCCGGAGCCTGTCCCTGTTCTGTCGGATTTTGTCCCACCTGATTTGGTACTGACTGTGCCTGACTTTGAGCTGTCTGATTCTGTTCCTCCTGTGCCTGTGCAGCCTGCTTTCTTGCGGCTTCCTCCTCGGGATCCGCATCCGGCAGATCCTCATAGCTCAAGGAGCCTCCATCCATTTTGAAGCTCACCGTGAAATTCTCGTAAACCCTTGTGTCCGCCTTTGCCGGAGCATCATTTACCCGGATATCTCCCCCCAGCGGCACATCAAGAATCCCTGCTATTTCCTGCACGGTATAATAATTGTGGATGTTAATGACATCCCCTTCTTTTATCTGATAATACTCGTTTTCCCATACACCGTTTACCTCTGCGGTTTTGGGCAGATCAATTTTCTTGCCCTCCATAAAAATATGCAGCTGCTCTGAGAATTCCGACAGTTTTCCAAGCTCCTGCGTAGCCGGCTCTCCTTCTGTGGATGCAGACACCTTGATAATGTCACCGCTTTGTATCTGGGCATACATATCCGCCACATCCCCGTTTATGGTAATGACGGCAGCTTCTCCCTGAGAACCCCGAACCATTTTGGATTTGCCGTTTACCGTAAAAGTCAATGCTTTCCCTCTCTTGGGGAACAAATCTTCATTGGGGAAGGACACCTGCATGGCGGCATCCGCCACGGACAGTCTGCCATTGTCATATAATTTTAATCTTTCACCGTTAAATACGATAAAGATAAAGTTGTTGCTCTGCTCATAATAACTCAGACAGATGCCCACCGGAGTCACCATCATGGCATTTTTTTGAGCATTCTCCTGCTCAAATGCAATATTCTGCATGACTTCCTGACCTCTGATTGCCACACGCTCCTTTGCAATGCCAAGATGCGCTGCCAACTTTTCCGTGTAACCCGGAATCATTCCGCCGCCGCCTACTACAAATACGGCGCTTACCGCCTTATCGCCGTTCAACTCTTTAATGCAGTCGGATACCATGCGGGTCATGTTTTCCACCGGCTCCTCCAATAACTTCTTCACATCCTCTGCGGAAATGGTCTGGGGCAGCCCCATAATATCCATATATTCAATATTTTGCGCAGTTCCTGCGCTTCTCTTGATATGCTCTGCGGTTTCAAAATCCACCAGATAGTTCTGCACAATCACATCTGTCAGGCTGTCCCCCGCCGTGGGAATCATGCCATAGGCCGTGATGGTACCCTCTTTAGTGATGGAGATATCACTAGTACCTGCGCCCACATCCACCAACGCCATATTTAACATACGGTAACGTTCGGGAATCGCCACCTGAATAGCGGCAATAGGCTCCAAAGTCATGTTTGCCACATGGAGTCCTGCAAGCTCCACCGCCTTATACAGACCGTCCACCACATCGTCCGGCAGAAAAGTTGCAATCAAATCTGCCCCGATGGTTTTTGCCTTATGGGCTTCCAGATTCCCTATCTGGTAACCGTTCATATAATAACGCATGGGCGTGTAACCCACACAATAAAATTTCAACTCCGTATCATTGTTCGTCTGGAATTCTTCATAGGCTCTTTCTACCCCAAGGGTGGAGAGATTATAGATATCCTCATCCACGATTTCCTTTTCGGCTTCAAAGGTCTCCTCCACATAGGTAGTCACAGTGCGTAGCACACGGCCTGCCGCCGCAATACACACCTCCGTAAGATTCCTGTTTAAATCCTCTTCTAACTGCTCTTTCACCTCAGAAATGGTCTGGCCCACCTTGACAATATCATGAATCTGTCCATCCAGCATGGCCCTCGTCTCATGCTCCTTAATGCGCTGTGCAAGGACATGGAATTTGTTGCCATTCAGATAACCCACTGTTCCCACAATGCTTCTTGTGCCAATATCCAGACCGAATACCAACTGACCCTGTCCCTCTCTTATTCCTGCCATGTAAAAGCCTCCAATTTCTTATCTATTTGCCTGTAACTGTCCTCAAGGGAGCCGCTGTTATCTATGACAAAATCACAATGTTTACGAAACTCCTCTTCGGAAAGCTGTTTTTCCATAATACTGTCCGCCTTTTCCACGCTGTAGCCCCTTGCGGCAAAAAGGCGTCTTGTGCGGATGTCCCTGTCCGCATGGACATACCAGAGTTCGTCCACCGCCTGAGCGTATCCAGCCTCTATCAAAAGGGCCGCCTCCACAAAAAAGAGCTCCGTATCGCCCCGCTTCTCGGCCAGAGCAAGCCTCTCCATCAAAAATTCCCTCACCGCAGGATGAATAATGGCGTTCACCTGCATAAGCAGCTGTTTATCCGCAAAAATCTTATCCGCCATGACTGCCTTGTTTATTTGTCTATCACTCTCTATTATCTCGCTTCCGAGGAGCGCTGTCAATTCTTTATAGCATTTTGTTCCCGGAAGTTTGACCTCATGCGCCACTTCATCCGCCAGATAAACCTCGCATTTATAATGTTTTTTGATATATTGCAAAAGCTCGGTCTTTCCGGAGCCAATGCCTCCCGTGACGCCGATAAAGCGCATATATAACCTCCATGATCTATTTGGCTTCGTACCAATTTTCTCCGGTGTGCAGGTCCACTTCCAAAGTTACCTTTAAGTCTGCCGCCGCCTTCATATTTTCCTCAAGAATTTTCTTTACTACGGCCTCTTCATCCTTCCATGTCTCAATCAACAGTTCATCATGCACCTGTAAAATCAGTCTTGAGCGGAGATTTTCCTCCTTAAGCGCTTTCCAGACCTTAATCATAGCGATTTTGATAATGTCCGCCGCCGTTCCCTGAATGGGCGAATTCATGGCGACACGCTCCCCAAAGGAACGCTGCATAAAATTGGAGGAGGATAGTTCCGGCACAGGTCTTCTCCTGCCAAACATGGTAGTCACATATCCTTTTTCCTTCGCCCCCGAAACAAGCCCGTCCAAAAATTCCTTCACCTTGGGATAGGTGGCAAAATATTGCTCAATATATGCCGCCGCCTCCTTTTTGCTGATACTCAAATCCTGACTCAGTCCAAAGGAGCTGATGCCATATACAATGCCGAAATTCACCGCCTTGGCATTACGCCTCTGTAAATCCGTCACTTCTTCGGGGGACACATGGAACACCTTTGCCGCAGTGATTCTGTGAATATCCTGAGCCGTATGATAGGCTTCAATCAACTGTTCATCCCCCGACATATGGGCAAGCACCCGAAGTTCAATCTGGGAATAGTCCGCATCCATGAAAAGGCAGCCCTCTTTTGGCACAAATACCTTGCGAATCTTCCTGCCAAGCTCCATGCGCATGGGAATATTCTGCAGATTAGGCTCCGTGGAGCTGATGCGTCCCGTGGCGGTAATGGTCTGGTTAAAATTGGTGTGGATGCGGCTGTCTGCGCCAATAAAGACCGCAAGCCCGTCTGCATAAGTGCTCTTCAGCTTAACAAGCCCTCTGTACTCTAAAATATCCTTTACAATGGGATGCTCCTCCGCCAATTTTTCTAACACGTCCGCTGCGGTGGAATATCCTGTTTTTGTTTTTTTGCCTCCGGGAAGCCCCATTTTTTCAAAGAGGACTTCTCCCAACTGTTTCGGGGAATTAATATTAAATTCCGTGTCTGCCTGCTTCTGAATGGACTCCTCCAATTCCAGAATCCGTGAGGTCAAAGCATCTCCATAAGCCTTAAGCTCCTCCTTTTTTGCCTCAACCCCCTCTTTTTCCATGTCAAAAAGCACAAGGGAAAGGGGCATCTCAATATCCCTCATCAAATGCTCCATACCGCTTGCTACAAGCTTCTTTGCAATCACCTCAGATGCCTTTCTTGCAACATATGCCCCTCTGCAAAAATACTCCCTGCATTTGTCCGGATTTTTTAGAAAAGCTTCCGTGAGGTTTTGTTTCCCAAAAATCTCAGTTCTGCCCGGTATCATCATTTCCAGATGCTCTGCGGCAATGGATTCAATATCGTAATCATTTTTTAGCGGGTTTAAGAGATATGCCCCTATGAGAATGTCAAAATCATTCTCTGGGGCTTCCTGTGACAAATAGGCATATTGCTGCTTGATGTCAAAGGTGGCAATCTTTACCCTGCCGGAAAAAGCACGAAGGATGTCGCCCAGAGCCGTATCTTCATCAGAAGCTGATACTTGATAAAATACTGTCTCTTCTCTGCCGCCCACCTGTACAGATATAGCTGCTCCAAGCAGTTGTGTCCGATGTCCTGCTCCTCCCTCAACTGCCAGAAGCATTCCAACGGTAGCTTGATTCTCAATTTCTCCAAGAAAAGCCTCCAACTCTGCCAGATTGTCCACTTCCCGGAAGGAAAGTTCCTCCGTCTGGGCTGCAGCCATGGCTTCTCCCTCTGCGCCAAAACGGCTCAGATAATTCTTAAATTCCAACTGCTTAAACAAACCATAGGCTTCTTTGGTATAATACCCCTCCGCTTTCGCTGCCTCATAGTCAAGAGAAATCTCGCAATCCGTCTTGATGGTGGCAAGAGCCTTGCTCAAATCGGCCAGCTCCTTATTTTCTTTCAGGGAATCCCGGATACTCTTCTTGGAAATTTCCTCCACATGGGCATAAATATTTTCCAGGGAACCGTATTCCACCATCAAGGAAATAGCGGTCTTTTCTCCCACCTTGGGCACGCCGGGAATATTGTCGGAGGCATCCCCCATTAAGGCCTTTAATTCTATAAACTGTGCGGGGGTCACCTGATAAGCGGCTTTTACATCCTCTTCGTAATAATCCTCTATCTCCGTATGTCCCTTCTTTGTCTTGGGAATGCGAATTTTAATGCGTTTTGTGGCAATCTGTAAAAGGTCTCTGTCACCGGATACTAAAGACACCTCCATCCCCTCCGCCTCCGCCTTTTTGGCGAGGGTTCCCAGAATGTCGTCCGCCTCCAGCCCCGCCTGCTCCATCATGACGATATTCATGGCAGCCAGCACTTCCTTCATCACGGGAACCTGTTCCCTGAGCTCTTCCGGCATGGGCTTTCTGGTTCCCTTATATGCTTCATACATTTCATGACGAAAGGTGGGAGCATGCACATCGAAGGCAACCGCCAGATGATCCGGCTTTTCCTCTTCCAGAATCTTAAACATAATATTTAAAAACCCGTAAATGGCATTTGTATGCAGCCCCTTGGTATTGCTCAGCTCAGGAACTCCATAAAATGCCCTGTTTAAAATACTATGACCATCTATCAACACTAATTTTTTACCCATATGGTATTACAATCTCCCTCTTCTTTTCACACTAAAATCCAGATTACGGTCCCGGCAACCATAAGGACGGCAAGCAATTCCAATACAAATCCCAATCCCAGACAGACGCTGTGAAACCGTATTTTTCGTCTGGCTTCTAAAAGATGACTGCTCAGGGCATCCTGTAAATCAAACACATCGCCCTCTTCAAGGCTCTGCATTCCTTCCATCACCAAGAATTGAATGCTCAGTTCTTCCCTGCAGGCTTCGCATTCTGCCATATGTTTGTTAAATTTCCGGAGTGTCAGAAAATCCATTTTCTTATTGACAAAATCCGGAATTTCCTTCTCAAACTCTTTACAATTCATACTTTCTTCATGCTGCACGGCTATCTTCATTCCTATACCCCTTGCGTGCTCCGGCACACATACTAGTCAACAGTTCTTGACCATAGAATCGTCTGAAAGGAATTTTCAAACTTTCCATATTTTACTATACAATATCTTTGTCAAAAAGGCTAGTCCCTATATTATGTACTTGTACATTTGTATTCGTAAGAATGACTAATTATTTTGATGAAAAGAATCTTTTAAAGGCTGATGTGGTGCGCAGATCCCTGCTTGACCGTGCTTACATTTTAAAGAATCTAAAGAATTCATTTATACTTTTTTATGAATTTGTACAAACTTTATCCACATTTTCCCTGTATAATGATTTTAACAACAAAGAAGCTGTTGGGATGTTGAATTTTCAATTCTCTGTCAGCTTCGCCTAACAATTATCCTGTGTCTGCAGGTTACATATATTAAAATGCCAAGAATTAGAGTTTCTAACACAAAACAAAAACAGTCGCAATCCATTAGTTTTACCTAAGCCTTTGGATTTGCGACTGTTTTTATACTGCCGGCAGCGGGACTTGAACCCGCACGTGGTTGCCCACAACAGATTTTGAGTCTGCCTCGTCTGCCATTCCGACACGCCGGCGTATGGAGCACCCCAATGGAGCAAAGCTTCCATCAGAGAAGAAATCTCCGCAACAAAATAAATTCTATCATAGAATCGGGTCATTGACAAGAGTTTTTATAAAATATCTTGAAAAAGCCAAAATATATCAAGAATCAAGACTTCGGAAATCTCACCTGCATATATGCAATAATCTCCTCCACACATCTCTCAAAGCCCAATTTGGAGCTGTCAAGGCACAAGTCGTAATTGCGGGCGTCCGTCCACTCGCATCCGGTATGATATTTGTAATAATCGGCTCTGTGCTTATCGGTCTTTTGGATATAGCGCTCAATTTCTTTTTTGCTCATGCTAAGTTTCTTTGCCGCCTGCTCCATACAGAAATCCCTTGGTGCATGGACAAATACGCTTAAGACATTATCATATTCCTTCAGCACATAATCCGCACATCTGCCAATGATGACACAGGACTCCTCCTCCGCCAGCTTGCGGATAATCTTGGCCTGATAGTTGAACAAATTGTCCGTAGAGGTAAAATCATCGCTTTCAGGAGGAATTAATTCGCCGCTGTAAGCGCTTTTTGCAATGCGAAACAACCTGCTATTTTTCACCTTTTCGTCGGCATTGACAAATAATGCCTCATTGATACCGCTGTCATCGCTGGCAAGTTTCATAAGTTCCTTGTCATAATAGTGAATCTTAAGCCTATCTGCCAGCATCTCCCCCACGGTCCTGCCTCCGCTTCCGTATTGTCTGGCAATGGTAATCACGATATTGTCCATATTCCGCTTACCTCCGTTCTCTCACGCTATTCTCCCAAATATGCCTTTTTAATGGCATCGTTATGAAGCAATTCTTCGGCATTTCCTTCTAATACAATATTTCCGGTCTCTAATACATATGCTCTGTCCGCAATGGAAAGCGCCTTTTTGGCGTTCTGCTCCACTAAAAGAACCGTGGTTCCCCCCTTGCTGACCTCCTCAATAATGTCAAATATCTCGTTGACAAAGATGGGGGACAGTCCCATGGAGGGTTCATCCATCAAAATCAGCTTGGGATGAGACATCAGCGCCCTGCCCATGGCAAGCATCTGCTGTTCTCCTCCGCTTAATGTTCCTGCCAGCTGATTCTGACGTTCCTCAAGCCTCGGAAATCTATCAAATACATTTTTCAAAGAATGTTTAATCTCTTCCTTATCCTTTCTGGTATAGGCGCCCATCTTAAGATTCTGCAGCACGGACATCTGGGCAAAAACGCGCCTGCCCTCCGGCACATGGACCATTCCCATAGATACTATTTTATGTCCCGGTGTCTTTAGGATATCCTTTCCCTCAAAGGTCACTCTTCCCTCCTTGGGGGCAAGCAGACCTGATATGGTGTGAAGTATCGTGGTCTTTCCTGCACCGTTTGCACCAATCAAAGCTACAACCTCTCCTTCATCCACATGAAAGGATACGCCCTTAATCGCCTGAATCACGCCATAATATACTTTTAAATCATTGACTTCTAACATTGCCATAGTTTTATTCTCCAAGATATGCTTTAATTACTTCAGGATTATTCAGAACTTCTCCTGTCTCTCCCTGACAGAGCACACGTCCAAAGTTTAACACCGTGAGTTTTTCACAAATGCCGCTCACCAGCCTCATGTCATGTTCAATCAAAAGGATGGTCATGTCAAAATTTTCCCTTACAAAACGGATGGTATCCATTAGTTCCTGAGTCTCATTGGGATTCATTCCGGCGGCAGGCTCATCCAAAAGCAAAAGCATCGGTTTTGTGGCAAGAGCCCTTGCAATCTCCAACTTGCGCTGTTTGCCATAAGGCAGATTGGATGCAAGAATATCTGCTTCTTTGTCCAAATCAAAGACCTTTAAAAGTTTAAGCGCCTCCTCCGTCATCTGCTTCTCCACCTTGAAATATTTAGGAAGCCTCAGAATGCTGGTCATTGTAGAATATGCATTGTGGTTGTGCAGTCCGACTTTCACATTATCAAGTACGGACAAATCTTTAAATAAGCGGATATTCTGGAAGGTTCTGGCAATGCCCGCCTTATTGATATCTATGGTTTTGTGTCCTGTAATATCCTGTCCGTTCAGCTTGATAATTCCCTCATTTGGTTTATATACGCCTGTAAGCAGATTGAATATGGTGGTCTTGCCGGCGCCGTTTGGACCAATCAGCCCATAGAGGCAGCCTTTTTCAATCTCAATATTAAAATCATCCACCGCACGGAGTCCGCCAAAGGAAATGCTCAAATTTTTTACCTCTAACAAAGCCATCAGCCTCTCGCCTCCTTTGAACCTTTCGGAGAATTTTTTGCGCCTTTAATCCTGCTTATCAGTTTTTCACGCCACTCAATACATTTTGGAGCCCAATTAAACAGCATCATAAGGATTAATACAATAGCATAAATCAACATACGATAATCATTTAAGCTTCTTAAAAGTTCGGGAAGCAGGGTAAGTATCACAGCAGAAATCAAGGAACCTCTAGTGCTTCCGATTCCTCCCAATACCACAAACACCAATATCATAATGGACATATTATAGCCAAAATTCTTGGAGGTGGCTGATAAAATGGATAAATTATGTGCATACAATACGCCTGCCACACCTGCAAGGGCGGCTGAAATGGAAAATGCCATAATCTTGTATTTGGTAATATTGATACCCACAGATTCCGCCGCAATCACATTGTCACGGATAGCCATAATGGCGCGTCCATCCCGGGAATGAATCAGATTCAACACAATAAATAAAGTAATCAAAAGCAACACAATGCCAATAGTAAAATTAGAATCCTTGGGAGTGCCTGTAATGCCCTGTGCGCCGTTGATGATGACGGTTCCTCCCTCAGATAAATTCAAATCCAATGAATTGGTAAAGGAAATATGGAATCCCTTCTCATCTCTTCCCACATATAAAATATTCACCAGATTTTTGATGATTTCACCAAAGGCAAGGGTGACAATAGCAAGATAATCTCCTTTCAGTCTTAGAACCGGAATACCTATTAGTATGCCAAACAAGCCTGCGCATGCCGCTCCGATTAAAATGGCAAGGAAAAAGCGCAGCGCTGGCGGAAATGCCGTTTCTTTGAGACAGCTTGAGAAAAATGCGCTGGAAAAAGCTCCCACGCACATAAATCCTGCATGTCCAATGCTTAATTCACCTAAAATGCCAACGGTTAAGTTCAAGGATACTGCCAGAATGGCATAGGTGCATAAGGGAACCAAAAGCCCCTTGATCAGGTTTGATACATTTCCGGTACCCACCAATATCTGCATAATCAAATAGGCTGCAATTACAATGCCATAAGTGATAAGATTGTTTTTACTGTTTTTTGTGAGTTTTATTTTCTTCATGATTCCTCGCATTCCGCCGCATAAGCGGCAATTTGAACTCTCTGCCTTAAACCTTTTCCTGAACATTTTTGCCTAACAGTCCGGTAGGCTTAAAGAGCAGCACGATAATCAATGCGGCAAATACAATGGCATCGGCCATTTGAGAAGAAATATATGCCTTGCCAAATATCTCAATAACTCCTAATAAAATACCACCGATAAACGCTCCGGGGATGGAACCTATTCCTCCAAACACTGCAGCAACGAATGCTTTGATACCGGGCATGGAACCGGTATAGGGGGTCAGGGAAGGATATGCCGAACACAAGAGCACGCCTGCCACCGCTGCCAGAGCAGATCCGATTGCAAAGGTAAGGGCAATTGTGGCGTTTACATTAATTCCCATTAACTGAGCCGCTCCCTTGTCCTCAGAAACCGCCAGCATTGCTTGTCCTGCCTTTGTCTTGTTAATAAAGAACATTAAGGACACAATAATTATGAAACACACAATAATTGTTATAATGGTTTCCCCTGTAATCAAAAGCTGTCCGCCAAAAAGCTGCAGCGGCTTTATGGTTACCACAGAGGTAAAAAACTTTGTGTTGGAGCCGAAAATCAGCAGTGCCATATTTTGCAGAAGATAACTGACACCGATGGCGGTAATCAGTACCGCAAGGGGCGAAGATGCCATTCTTAATGGTTTGTATGCCACCTTCTCAATCAGCATTCCCAGCAAAGTACACAGAATAACTGCCGCCAATACGCCCACTGGCATGGGCAGTCCCATAGTACTGCAGATGGTATATGTGGTAAAAGCTCCCACCATGATAACATCTCCATGTGCAAAATTAAGCATTTTGGCAATACCATATACCATGGTATATCCCAATGCAATCAGTGCATACACACTGCCAAGGCTGATACCATTAATCAAATACTGCAGAAAACTCATGAGGAATCCCTCCGTTCCAAAACATCATAATTGTATTTAAGTATAACAGAATACAGGCTATCCCGCAAGTCATTTCAAAGCCAAATCTGTGAAATCCAAAAATCTATAAGTTGCATAAATCATTATGTCCATAAATAATTTAAAAGAGGGCTGCCCTGAATGTTAAGGCAACCCCCTTTGGCTACTTCTAAATTAATTTCTTTATGGCTGATTACATTGCTGTATATGCACCATTCTGAATCTTTACAGCCTTGGGAGCCTTATCAGGCTCGCCAGAAGCATCCCAAGTCATTCCCTCACCGGTCAATCCGTCCACAGAGATCTCAACAATGCTTTTCTTTAATCCGTCACAGATTTCAGATACGCTCATGTCAGGAGTTACACCGCTCTTTTCAATTGCTGCCTTCAGCGCATAAACGCCGTCATAAGCATCCGCTGCAAACTGATTGGGGGTATCGCCAAATCTTTCTTTATAAGTCTTTACAAATTTCTGGGTCAGTTCATCGTTAGCATCTGCTGCGAAAGGAGTCAGAAGCATAACATCCTCTGCCAATTTGGTATCAAAGTTCTCCACTGTGAGAATACCATCCATGCCGTCACAGCTAAAGAACTTAGGTGCATAACCCATCTGGTTTGCCTGTGCCAGAATCAAAGCAGCCTCTGAATAGTAAATGGGAAGAAACACCAAATCTGCGCCCTTATCCTTTGCTGCCTGAAGCTGAGCGGAAAAGTCAGTCTTGCTGTCGCTTGTGAATGCGCCTTCTGCAACAACCTCAAAACTCTGGCTTCCAGCACTCTTCTTAAAGCTCTCATAGATACCGGAAGAATATACATCGGAGCTGTCATAAATAACAGCTACCTTTGTGGCAAGCTTATTCTCGCCGATGTACTGTGCGCTTGCAGCACCCTGATTAGGGTCTGAGAAGCATACACGGAAGCAGTTATCAGGCTTTGTACAGTCTACTGCGGAACCTGAAGGGGTCAGCTGGAACATATTATCCTTTGAAGTCTCTGCAGATACAGCGATGGATGCTCCGCTGGTAACTGCTCCAAGGATAATCTGTGCGCCCTTATCCTTTACGGTATTGTAAGCAGTGACAGCTGCCTCGGCATCTGTCATATCATCTTCAAAAAACAACTCCAATGTGTAGTTTTTACCGTTTACGGACACACCGCCTGCAGCATTGATCTCGTCAACGGCAATCTGTGCAGCATTCTGAACGCCCTTGCCGTATGCAGAATAGTCGCCGGTCAAAGGACCCATGCCGCCAATTTTGAACACACCGTCACTAGAAGCAGCATTTGTACCTGCAGAACTTTCGTTCTTTGATTCATTGCCGCCGGAAGCATTGTTTCCCTGTGTCGTATTGTTGCCGCAGCCTGCCATGGCAAGCACCATTGCGGAAGCAACTACAACACTTAAAAACTTTTTCATTTTTCTCATAATTGTCTCCTCCTTTTGAATTGTATACAAATATTACAATATACAATTATTACTTATGCATTGTACTCACTCTAAAAGGATTTGTCAATATTTTTATGAAATTTTTTAAGCTTCTGCCTTCTCCACCCGGCTGATGGCTGATTTTTCCATAGGAATCCGGCAGTTTTTATTATTTCCAAACTCCACGATAACCGTGCCATCTTCGTCAGAAATATCTATCACAATGCCATAAAATCCGGAAGTGGTAAGTACACAGTCGCCGGGGGCTAAATCCGCCAGCATGGCAGTTAATCTCTTCTGCTCTTTTTTCTGGGGTCTGAACATAAGAAAGTAAATAATCACAATCCACGCTATACACATAAGAAATGTGCCCACAAGATTACCCATTCCCTGTCCGGCTGCCACCTCTGCAGCACTTGCTTCCGCCATTAAAATTCCCATATTTTCCTCATTTCTGCGCAGCATCTTTGGTTGTCTGACTATCCATATACTATTCGTCCCATCTGTGGATGCCGCGCTGTCACAGATTTATGCATATGGCTGTACAAATAAGTATGATACACAAAATTTTCCAAGGACACAAGCTTTTTTTATTTAAAAACTCAATTTAATTGAATTTTTATGTTTCTGCATTCATTCCTTCCAGCTTTTCCTTTTTATAAGCGGCAAAGTGCCCCTCATCCAAGGCATTTCTGATTTCGGACATCATAGTATTGTAAAAATACAAATTATGAAGCACGCACAGCCTCATGCCCAGCATTTCCTTTGCTTTCAACAAATGGCGGATATATGCCTTTGAATATCTTTGGCATACCGGGCACATGCAGCCCTCTTCAATAGGACTGTCATCCAATTCATATTGGGCATTATAGAGATTTACCCTGCCATGGTTGGTATAGAGATGTCCATGTCTGCCGTTTCTGGTAGGATAGACACAGTCAAAAAAGTCAATCCCCCGCTCCACTCCTTCCAAAATATTGGCGGGGGTGCCGACCCCCATCAGATAAGTAGGTTTTTCGGCGGGCAGATAAGGCACTACTTCCTCCAAAATATGGTACATCTCTTCATGGCTCTCTCCCACTGCCAGCCCCCCGACTGCATAACCGTCCAAATTAAGCTCGCAGATTTGTTTTGCATGTTCAATGCGGATGTCATCATATACTGCCCCCTGATTGATGCCAAAAAGCAGTTGATGGGGATTCACCGTATCTTTCAATGCATTTAGGCGGCTCATTTCCTCCTTGCAGCGTTTCAGCCATCTGGTGGTGCGTTCCACGGAAGCCTGTACATACTTTTTGTCTGCTTTGCTGGGAGCGCACTCGTCAAATGCCATGGCAATGGTAGAGCCCAGATTTGACTGAATCCGTATACTCTCCTCAGGTCCCATAAATATTTTGTGCCCGTCAATATGGGAGTTGAAATACACTCCCTCCTCCTTGATTTTGCGGAGCTTTGCCAAAGAAAATACCTGGAATCCACCGGAATCCGTCAGGATTGGTTTATCCCAGGACATAAATTTGTGCAGGCCGCCCAATTTTTTAATGACCTCATCACCGGGTCTTACATGTAAATGATAGGTATTGGACAATTCCACCTGGGTGCCTATCTGCTCCAAATCAGCGCTGGATACGGCTCCCTTGATTGCCGCCACGGTGCCCACATTCATAAAGACAGGGGTTTGGATGACTCCATGTACCGTATGCAGTTCTCCTCTTTTGGCCCTTCCCTCTTGTTTTAAAATATGATAAATGGAACTCACACTACAATTCCTCCCAAAATTCTTCCAAAGTCAAGCCTCTCTCCGTAATCACCGTTGCCGCCTCTATGCCCACATAGCGAAAATGCCAAGGCTCATACTTAATACCGGTAATATATTCCTTTTCCTTCGGATATCGTAAAATAAATCCATATTTATAGCTGTTTTGGGCAAGCCAGATTCCGGCATCTGTATCGGCAAATGCCTCGTCAAGATCCTGATGGGAGGTACATACAATATCAAGGGCAAGCCCCAGCTGATGCTCGCTGGCACCTGGAACTGTAACCCTCCTGCTGGACAGCTGAAATGACTCTATATAAGAAAATCCCTGTTTCATATAAGATGTCATCTTTTCATTAAAAAGTTCCTGTTGGCGCTCAAAATCACGATAAGGTGAACAGGGTTTTAAGAATACACCATCCTCCTCCGCGGCACTTAACATAGCATTGTAATCGTCCAAAATGCGGGCATCGCACTGCAAAATACCCTTTAATGTTTTAATGTTGCCCTTTGGAAAATCATAATCATCCGGAATGGAATGCTGTTTGTTAATCAATATCAATCTCCAATCATCCTTGGAGAAAGCCTCGGAAATCTTCACTCCGTCCTCCGGTTCTTTCCTGATTCCACCCGGCTGTCCTAGTCCTTCCCCATCTGCTCCATCCTTTAATGCCTCCATCTGGGCTCCATCAATATACTGATGGTCAAGGCTTCCCTCAGAAAGACTTCCCCAAATATCCTCATCCTCCATCAGCGCAACCTCTGCCATATCAAGTTCCGGCTGATTTGCCAGAAAAACATCCTCCTGAAGTTCTAAATCAAATATGCCCATGCCGTCCCCTGCATTAGAGGTGATAAACAACGGAAAAGAAAAACTGCTGTACACCGTAAACAGGCAAAACATCATGGCAAGCATGGCAAAACGCTTCCCGTTTCCTTTCATATAATCAAGTACATGAAAAAAGAACATACTGACAAAGAGTGCAGGAAGCACCAGATAACTACATATTCTGTTTTTTCGACCGAACTTAAAGAGCCGCTTTTTCACACGGTTCTTCAATGTATTTTCCATCATCTGACATGCCTCGTTATTATCACAGATACACTGTTTATAAAATATCTCAGTGTTATCATACCACATATTTTTATTTTACGCACTATTTTTCTTCAAAAAAGTTGCCAATTTCTTCCTCTTTCGTTATAATTTGTAAAGATACTGTAGAAAATTAAACGGTACAGTGCGGAAATGAGGTTTATTATGGCTGGTTCTACATTTGGAACAATTTTTAAAATAACCACATGGGGCGAATCCCACGGCAAGGCATTGGGAGTTGTAGTGGACGGCTGTCCCGCAGGACTTCCTCTTTGTGAGGAGGATATTCAGGTTTATCTGGATCGCAGAAAGCCCGGCACCAGCAATATTACCACCCCCAGAAAAGAGGATGATCTGGTGGAAATCTTATCCGGTGTCTTTGAGGGAAAAACCACCGGCACTCCAATTTCTTTGATGGTGAAAAACACTTCCCAGATTTCCAAAGATTATAGTGAAATTGCATCCTATTATCGTCCCGGCCATGCGGATTATACATTTGATCAAAAATATGGTTTCAGGGATTACAGGGGAGGCGGACGCTCCTCCGGCAGGGAAACCATCGGACGTGTAGCGGCGGGAGCCATTGCCTGTAAGATTCTTGCGCAATTAGGCATAGAGGTCTGTGCTTATACCAAAAGCATTGGTCCCGTGGAAATCGACCCTGCCCGTTTTGATAAGAAGGCCATTCTCACCACCAAAACTGCCATGCCAGATGTAAACGCCGATGAAAAAGCTGTGGCTTATCTGGAAAACACAAGGCAGAATTTGGATTCCTCAGGAGGCGTGATGGAATGTGTGGTGACGGGAGTTCCCGCCGGTATCGGCGACCCTGTGTTTGAAAAGCTGGATGCCAATCTTGCCAAAGCCATTATGTCCATCGGAGCCGTAAAAGCCGTGGAAATCGGTGACGGTGTGCAGGTTTCCCTGCGCCTTGGCAGCGAAAACAATGATGCTTTCCGCACAGACGGCGGTCAGGTCATCAAAAACACCAATCATGCAGGCGGGATTCTTGGAGGAATCAGTGACGGAAGCGCTATTGTTCTTCGGGCACATGTGAAGCCCACGCCTTCCATTTTTAAGCCCCAGCAGACCATTAATAAAGATCATGAAGAAATTGAAGTACAGATAAAAGGACGACATGACCCCATAATTGTCCCCAGAGCCGTGGTGGTCATGGAATGCATGACTGCTCTCACGCTTTTGGATGCCATGATGGTTAATCTGTCGTCCCGCATGGATTTTTTAAAAGATTTTTATGCAGCCTATGAATGACATGGCTGAACTGTTAAGGGTTTAATTTGTGGAATGTAATACAGTTTGGCACATCCACCTTTAAAGCGGGACCATTCATCACCATGGTTCCGTTTTCTAAATCTACCTGGAAAAATGTCATGGTATTGCTCTCATGGTTTAAGGAAACCAGGAATTTGTTGTTGGGGAATAAGTCCGCATCCTTAGGGTACTCCCCACTAATCGGAAGCCTTAAATTGGGGGTCAGGGTTCCGTCCTTTTTGTTGACATTATAGATTACCACAGAATTATCCCCCGCAAGAGAACTCACCAGATAATTATAATCCTTGGAAAAACTCAAGGCGCTGGCGGAATTGACACTTCCCCTCTCCGGCTCAATCTCCTGCACCGTCTGGATTTTCTCAAAATAGGGAATATTATCCCTATCCTCATAAGAATAGACATCAATATAACATTTTAATTCATGCACGATATAAATAAACTTTCCGTCCTGAGATATCTTAACATGTCTGGGTGCGGATTCCAAATCGCTTCTGATAACATCCGCAAGAAATACTTTTCCTTTCTCAATATCAAGGCGGTAAACATTCACATGATCCATGCCCTGATCCGCCACCAGCAGATATTTATTGTCATGGGTCATGCGGGCACAGTTAATATGAGGTCTGAAATTCCTCTCCGCCATGCTTCCCAGCCCCTTATGATAAATCTCATCCGTGATTTCCCCGATGGAACCGTCCTTATTCAATTTAAGAACCGTCAGCTTACCATCATGATAACCTGCCACAAAGAGATAACTGTCCGTAAAGTCCGTAGACACATAGCATCCTCTCATGCCGTTTATGGGAGCAAAATTAATCAATTCCAGCCCTCCATCCTTCTCAATCATATAGGACTCCACCCCGAAATCCGTGATGGAATACAGATATTTCCCGTTATGAGAGATGGTGATATAGGAGGAATTGGTGATTTCTACCTTCTCTTTCTCGATAAATCTGCCGTTTTCCATATCCACATCATATACCTTGATTCCGTGGCTGTCGCCCTGTGTATATGTGGAGACATATGCAACATACTTTTCTTTTGCCATCTTGAGAACCTCCCTGCCAAACTTTGACTTCATTATACCACATATCCTTTTAATTTGAAACACTTTGTCTGCATATTGTTTTTTAGCTGTGTTTTTTTCTATATTTTCGTTGACATTCCTTGCAATTATGTTTATTATGAATATCATATTGGCTAAATATTTTTCAGCGGTGGACCTGCCAATTACGAAAGAGCATCGCAGAAGTGAGGAGGCAAATGAAAAACGCATTGGTGAATTTGGAAAACATTACAAAATCATTCGACGGACAGATGATTCTGGACGACCTGAATCTTTATATCAGGGAAAATGAATTTCTGACACTGTTGGGGCCCAGCGGCTGTGGCAAAACCACTACGCTGCGCATTCTGGGCGGCTTTGAAACACCTGATAAGGGTCATGTTATCTTTGAAGGAAAAGATATTACCAACCTTCCGCCAAATAAGCGTAACTTAAATACCGTATTTCAGAAATATGCACTCTTTACCCATATGAATATTGCGGAAAATATTGCGTTTGGGCTAAAGATTAAAAATAAAAGCAAGTCCTATATTGACGATAAGATTAAATATGCCCTGAAGTTAGTAAATTTGGACGGCTATGAGAACCGTATGCCCGATTCTCTAAGCGGCGGCCAACAGCAGCGTATTGCCATTGCAAGAGCCATTGTAAACGAGCCCAAGCTCTTATTGCTTGACGAGCCTCTGGGAGCGCTGGATTTAAAGCTCCGTCAGGATATGCAGTATGAGCTGATAAGGCTGAAAAACGAGCTGGGCATTACCTTTATTTATGTAACCCACGATCAGGAGGAGGCACTTACCATGTCTGATACCATCGTGGTGATGAATCAGGGCTATATCCAGCAGATAGGCACGCCGGAAAGCATTTATAATGAGCCGGAAAATGCCTTTGTAGCAGATTTTATCGGTGACAGCAACATTATCGGCGCCACCATGATTCAAGACAGGCTGGTAGAGATTCTTGGAGCCCGCTTTGCCTGTGTGGACGAGGGATTCGGCGAAAACAAGCCCGTGGATGTAGTGATTCGTCCGGAGGATGTGGAACTTGTGTCTCCCAATGAAGGTGTCATACAGGGGACTGTCACGCATCTGATTTTTAAAGGAGTTCATTACGAAATGGAGGTTATGGCTGGAGGCTTTGAATGGCTGGTGCATTCCACCAAAATGCAGGAAGTAGGCACACCGGTGGGCATTAAGGTAGACCCTTTTAACATCCAGATTATGAACAAACCGGAATCCGAGGACGAGGAGGCTGTGGGCGTCAATGAATAAAAAACTGTTATCCCTTCCTTTTTTGTTCTGGTCAGCCCTGTTTGTCATCATTCCTCTTTGCATGGTGTTTTATTATGGTCTGACAGATAAAAACGGAGTTTTTACTTTAAATAATATTATGGCGATTGCAACGCCCGTCCATGCCAAGGCATTCTGGGAGGCCATCAAGCTGTCCGTAATGAGTACGGTTCTCTGCTTTATACTTGCCTACCCTCTTGCCATGATTTTGTGCAGCTTAAAAGAGAAAAATCATTCTTTTATTGTACTTATTTTTATTCTGCCTATGTGGATGAATTTTCTGCTGCGCACCCTTGCATGGCAGACGCTTTTGGAAAAAACAGGGGTTATCAACAATATTCTTCGTTTTGTGGGACTTCCCCCGCTTAACATTATCAATACCCCAAGCGCCATTATCCTGGGCATGGTGTATAACTTCCTGCCCTTTATGGTACTGCCCATATACAACGTGCTGTCCAAAATTGATGTCAATGTATTAAATGCTGCCAGAGACCTTGGTGCCAACGAATTACAGGCTTTCTTAAGGGTTACTCTTCCACTCAGCATACCTGGCATTATCAGCGGCGTTACCATGGTATTTGTGCCTGCACTTACCACCTTTGTGATTTCTTCCATCCTTGGCGGCAACAAGATTTTGCTTATCGGCAATGTCATTGAACAGGAATTTACTCAGACAGGCAATTGGCACTTAGGCAGCGGACTTTCCATTGTCCTTATGATGTTCATTATCTTCAATATGGTGATTAGCGCCGTAACTGACAAGGAAGGGGAGGCAAACGCATTATGACGAAACAAGATGGCGGTCGTGCTGTAATACGCAGCACCGCACAAAAAATATACATTACGCTGATATTTATTTTCCTGTATGCCCCCATTGTCACCCTGATGGTTCTTTCCTTTAATTCCAGCAGGACAAGGGCAAAATGGGGCAGCTTTACCCTTGTCTGGTACAAAAATCTGTTTTCCAACAGCATTATTATGCAGGCATTGGCAAACACTCTGGCGATTGCACTTCTCTCCGCCGCGATTTCCACAATTATCGGCACCATTGCCTGCATCGCCATGCAGAGCATGAAAAAGAGAAATCGGGCAATCCTGATGGGCATTACCAATATTCCCATGTTAAATGCGGAGATTGTAACCGGCATCTCACTGATGCTCCTCTTTATCAGCCTTGGAATGAAATTTGGCTTTGGAACCGTGCTCCTTGCGCATATCACTTTCAATATCCCCTATGTGATATTGAGTGTCATGCCCCGCATGAAGCAGCTAAATCCCAGCACCTATGAGGCTGCCCTGGATTTGGGGGCGTCCCACCTGCAGGCTTTTTTCAAGGTGGTGTTTCCCGATATCCTTCCCGGCATCCTGTCCGGCTTTTTAATGGCATTCACCATGTCGCTGGATGATTTTATTATCACCCACTTTACGAAAGGTCCCGGTGTTGACACTCTTTCCACCAAGATTTATACGGAAGTCAGAAAGGGAATCAAGCCGGAAATGTATGCACTTTCCACTATTATTTTTGTATCGGTGCTGCTATTATTGATTTTGGTGAATTATACGCCAAAGAAAAAGTAAACTATTTTGAGGAGGAAACAAGATTATGATGAAAAAATTTATTGCACTTCTACTTACCGGCATTTTGCTGGGAACTACCCTTACCGGATGCGCATCTTCCAAGTCCGGCAAAAATGGAGAAGTTTACGTCTATAATTGGGGGGAATATATCGACCCGGAAACCCTCACCATGTTTGAGAAAGAAACCGGCATCAAAGTTATCTATGATGAATTTGATACCAATGAAGATATGTATCCCAAGGTGGCTGCCGGCTCTTCCGCCTATGATGTGATTTGCCCTTCTGACTATATGATTCAGAAGATGATTCAAAATGACCTGCTGCAGGAGATTAATTTTGACAACATTCCCAACGCAAAGGCAAATATTGAAGAACAATATTACGTTCAATCCAGAGATTTTGATCCGGAAAACAAATATTCCGTCCCTTACTGCTGGGGAACCGTAGGCATCCTTTACAACAAGACCATGGTGGATGACCCTGTTGACAGCTGGTCAATTTTGTGGGATGAAAAATATGCAGACAACATTTTGATGCAGAACTCCGTCCGGGATGCCATGATGGTGGCTCTGAAACTGAATGGTTATTCCATGAATACCCTTGATAAGACCGAGCTTACTGCCGCAAAGAATGCACTGATTGAACAGAAACCTCTGGTTCAGGCTTATGTCATTGATCAGGTTCGAGACAAGATGATTGGCGGCGAGGCGGCTCTGGGTGTCATTTATTCCGGCGAGGCAATCTATACCCAGAGGGAAAATGCAGATTTGGAATATGTCATTCCCAAGGAAGGTACCAATGTATGGATTGACAGCTGGGTAATTCCCAAGAATGCCCCTAACAAAGAAAATGCAGAGAAATTTATTGATTTTATGTGCCGCGGTGACATTGCTCTCCTAAACTTTGAATACATTACTTACTCCACTCCCAATTCCGCTGCAAGAGCATTGATAGAAGACGATGATATCCGCAATTCCAAGATTGCATTTCCGGATCTGTCCCAATACAAGAATCTGGAAACCTTTATCTATCTGGGCGAGGAAGGCGATGAGCTCTATAATGATATGTGGAAAGAAGCTATGTCTGAATAAATGATTAAAAAAACGTGCGCCGCTAGGCGCACATAAGAGATATCCCCCATGTCAAAAATGACTTGGGGGATTTTTTAAATTCCGACTCTAATTTTCACATCCGCAGGACTCATCGCGGTTTAAACTAGGAAATCCCTGTCTGGGACCGTTACATCCGCAGTCGGAATCCCATGCTGCCGGTCTCGCATCATTTCCCCAGCCGCCGTTTCCGCCTCTTCTGTCATCACGGTCGTTTCCGCAGCCACAGTCATTTCCGCCTCTTCTGTCGTCACGGTCGTTTCCACAGCCACAGTCGTTTCCGCCTCTTCTGTCGTCACGGTCGTTGTTTCCACAGCCACAGTCATTTCCGCCTCTTCTGTCGTCACGGTCGTTGTTTCCACAGCCGCAGTCATTTCCGCCTCTTCTGTCGTCACGGTCGTTGTTTCCACAGCCGCAGTCGTTTCCGCTTCTTCCGCCGTCACGGCTGTTTCCGCAGCCACAGCCACCATCTCTGACAGAATCATTATTGCCGCTGCAGGCAAGTAACAATAAAAGGATCAAACAGTTCATATTGTTCCCCTGGTTTTTCATTTATTTTATCTTATTCAAGGGACAATCGGCGGTTGTCTGTCCAAAGGACTCATTTTTTGTGAAGTAATTCTTTCTTAATGCAGCGAAAGGCTTCTTTTTCTCCTTCTTCTGCCAATATGGTCAGCATGCGTTCTAGTTTTTTCTTGGTTTCCGGATGAATGGGGATTCTGTCCGCTCCCAGCTTATAATAGGCAAGAGGATCCGCATTAGTGTATTCTTTCCCTCGGTAAACCTTGCTGGCGGCAATTCTATCCATAATCATCTCTGCAATATATTTGTCCGGCATGGGAACAGGCGCCATAATCCCCGGCGCCCCATTTACAGTGTAGTCAATCCAATATTCATAGTGATGCTTATTCCGCCCCTGATGGTGGAGCCATGCGCTGGAATATCCCTTTTCTTCCCTCTCCGCATTATTAGGGCTTCTGTTGCCTTGATAATAACGGACACCTGGCCAAAATTCCGTCGGGCTGAATTTGGACATATCATGACAAATTCCCTGCCAATATAATCCCACTTGAAAACATCCTTTTGCCACCAGATATTTGTGATATGAAACTGTCTTAAAATGCTTCCAAAACTTTCCCATATATCCTCTCATGAATCCTTCTTTTGCGCTGTTCTTTTCCGAACATTTTTTTTCTTTTGCGGCTTTTTCTCCGGCACTACCGTGCTCATAAAGAGGCTGATTGCTCTTGCGGGTATCATCTTAACCGTTTCCTCCGGCAGGTTTTCCGATTCACCGTCCGACATTTCATCCGATACAATTCCGTCTATCATCCATCCGGCGCCGGATGCTTTTACGGTAGCTGTCTTTACGGCGTCCTCTATGGATTTCTCCGATTTGCCGTTCTCCTCGGTACAAAATACTTTCTTCCATTTCATACCCTTTGGAAGTTTGGGTAATGCAAGCCCTTGAGGCTCCCAATACATATTCATTGCCAGATAAAAGAAATCATCCTCCTCTCCAGCTCTTGTCCTTGCATACTTACCGCAATACATGACACCTACCTGCCTGCTATAGCTCTCCGTCTGCGCCCTCCACGCATTTTGCCCGTGATAGGACAAATCAGGGTACCCGCAGGACATGGAATCCATGATTTTAAGCTCTCTCTCACAGTGCAGAATAGGATGTTCCCTGCGAAGCTTCAGCATCTGCACAAAAAATTCATAGATATCCCTGTTTTTCTCCAAATCTGTCCACTTGAGCCATGTAATATCATTGTCTTGACAATAGGGATTGTTGTTGCCCTTCTGAGAATTGCCAAACTCATCCCCCATGAATAACAAAGGGGTGGACTGTCCCAAAAGCAGCATGCAAACAGCATTTTTCAGCTGTTGTCTGCGCAGCTTCTGGATCCGTTTGCGGCGGCTTATCCCCTCTTCCCCGCAGTTCCAGCTATAGTCAGAGGAAGCGCCGTCCCTGTTATCCTCGCCATTGTCCTCATTGTGTTTGCGGTTATAGGATACCATATCCATCAAAGTCATCCCATAATAATTTGAGAGATAATGAATGCATCCCATCTTAAGCGGATTTTTGCGCATCTGATAAAGAACGCTCTTTATCATATTTTCGTCACCTTTTAAATATTTCCGCATGACAGATAAATAATCGTCCTGATACTCCGCAAGATTGCGGTATGCCGGCACCTCATCCTTCTCATAAACCGCATCCGTGTCAAAAGAGTAATACCACAGCTTTGTATCTGCAAACACGGGGTCTTTGGCCAACATGACAGTGGGAATATTTTCACCCATCAGATGAAATCCGTCCACATGGTACTGCAATACCCAGAACTGCAAAATATCCTGTATATTCCTTCTTTCCACCTCATTGGGGAAATAAAACTGCATCACCACCTCCATGCCGTTTGCATGGAATGCCTTCACCATTTCCTTAAACTCCAGAGAAGCATCCTCACCTGACGCATAGGAAGCTTTGGGCGCATAATAATACCCCTTCTTATATCCCCAATAATTTAACTTCTTGGGACAAAGCCTATCCATATCTGCATCTGATACCTCGCCATAGGGAAAGGACTTCCTGCGCTCCTCCACGCTTGGAATTTCCAAGAATTCATAGGCAGGCTGCAGCTCCACAGTGGTGATTCCCAACTTTTTCAGATAAGGAATCTTTTCCTTGACACCAAGAAAAGTACCCCGGTGCACCACCTTAGAAGAGGGATGTCTGGTAAACCCCCTCACATGCATACAATAGCACACGCAGTCTTCATAGGGAACTTTAGGCCTTTTGTCCCCTTCCCAATCATAATCTTCTTTCAGGAAACCGGCTCTTAAATCCTTCAGACTTCTCTCCCTGCCATAAGCGCCTTTTGCCACAAACACACGGGCATGATCGTCCGGCAGGATGCAGTCCCCCTCATAATATTCATAAGTAATGGCTGAGGGGTTAAATCCCTCCAGATATTTACAATAGACATTTCCGATTTTCTCTTCTGCCGTAAAAGCAATCTTCCGCAGTCTTCTACCAGACTGTCTGTCGTACAAAATAATCCCACAATTTCCCTTCTTTGACACAAAAGAAAAACGAATTCTGCCTGCCTCGCAATGAGCACCCAGAGGATATGGCTTAATCTGTAATCTGTTCTCTGTCATCAATACCTTCATCTCCCTACAAGCAGTATCTTCAGTTACTTACTTTTCTTACAAATTCTTTCTTTAAAATCATATAAAAAATAATACAGATAACAGCGGAAAGCACTGAACCAAGCGGCGCTGCCAACCCCATGGGATAAAGACTGTCCGGAAACCATTCTGATGCATAATATGCCCCCGGAATGCGGACCAATATAATTGCCGCAAGATTATGTGCAAAAGATATCATGGATTTCTGATAGGCACAAAAATATCCGCTGAAACAAAAATGAATCCCCGCAAACATGCAGTCCGGCACATAAGCTCTCAGGTATTGTCCCCCTAGTAAAATCACTTCAGGCTCATCCTTGACAAAAAATCCCAGAATGGTTTCCGCAAAGAACTGACAGCTTATGGTAAAAATCAAACCTGATGCCACGGTTATCAAAATGCCGCAGCCCAAGGCTCTTCGCCCTCTATCATGAAGTCCTGCTCCCGCATTCTGGGCAGCAACCGCTGACACTGCCGAAAGCATGGCGGAAGGAACCAGAAACAGAAATCCTATCACCTTTTCCACAATCCCTACTGCCGCAGCAGCATTCACTCCCCGTCTGTTGGCAATCACCGTAATTACCAAAAATGCTACTTGAATCAAACCATCCTGCAGGGCAATGGGGGCTCCCACTTTCAAAAGTCCCCTGAAAATCTCTCCTGAAAGGCGAAAATCCTGCCTTCTCATGGAAAATCCCGCCTGCTTTTTTTGTGAGATACAAAGTTCAAGTAACGCTGCCGCCACGCTGAAAGCCTGTGACATCACTGTTGCAATGGCTGCGCCTCTTGCTCCCATTGCAAATCCGCCAATCAGCAAATAATCAAGCGCCACATTAAACACTCCGGCTATTGCCACAAAATACAGTGGACTTTTAGAATCTCCCATACCACGAAATATACTGCTTATGACATTATATGCCACAATAAACGGAACGCCCGCAAAACAAACCATCAGATAACTCTTAGCCTGCATCCATGATTCCCGGGGCACTGACAAAATCTGCAGAATCCCATTATTTGCACATAAAAGCAAAACCGTAAGTAAAAACGCAAAGACCGCAAACAAAGTAACCGTATTGCCAATGATTTCCGAAACTTTTCTCTGATTCCCTGCACCCACTGCAAGGCCGATATTTACCGTGGTGCCCATGGCCAATCCTACAATCACTACCGTCAGCATATGCGTTACCTGACTGCCAACCGAAACTGCTGTGATGGTGTCTGCACCATAAAACTGTCCTGTGATATACAAATCTGCCATCCCATAAAAAGTCTGTAAAAAGCAGGAAAACAGATACGGCAGTGAAAATTGGAAAAGCTTCCAAAACACACTCCCTTTTGTCAAATCGTTCTTCACAACCAATATATCTCCTGTGCAAAAAAATAGCTGATCAATTCTATTATAATGTATTGCAAGAAAAATCACAAGCAGTTATACTAAAACAAAAAGAATAAAAAGGAGATTTTTTGTTATGAGCCAAAACAAAAATGAAAATTTGGACGAAGACATGACCGTTGAGCTGGAATTAGAAGACGGTACTGTCGTAACCTGTGATATTGTCACCATTCTCACCGTAGAGGATAAGGATTATATCATACTTCTGCCCCAGAATGAGGAAAACACCGAAGATGGGGATGAAGTATGGATTTACCGTTACAGCGAAAATCCTGATGACCCTAACGAGGAGCCTGTTCTGGACTATATTGACGATGATGACGAATATGACAGGGTTGCTGAGGCATTTGACGAATATCTGGACAACTGTGAATTTGATGCGATGTCAGATGACTAAAGAAGCGGATTTAAAAATCTGGAGGGCAGTCTGGGGTGTTCCTTTGTGCCGGTAAGGTACAAAAGCTCCAGACTTTTCTTTGCTCTTGTCATGGCCACATAGAAAATTCGTCTCTCCTCCTCACAGCAGGAGACATCCGGCATATTTCCGTGGGGAAATACCTTTTCGTTGCAGTCGGGAATCCAGACACAGTCAAATTCCAGACCCTTGGAGGCATGAACTGTCATCAGGTGAATCTTGGGGGAAATTGACGTATCTCCGGCTTTCGGATTTGCTTTTGAACTTGGATTTTTGTCCGATTCTTTTTTCAAGGTTTTTTCATAATTCTCTTTTTCCTGTAACCACATGGCAATATTTTCATAAGCCTTCGCCTCCCCAATCATCCATTCCAAAATCTCCTGATATTCCTGCCATTTTTCCATGTCCGTCCCCGCGCTGTCCTTCAAATGCTTTTCATAACCCATGCCCTTTAAAATATACTGTAACTTAAGATAAAGAGGACGATTTTTCAAGATTCCAAAATCCTTTTTCAGTTTTTCCACAGCTAGAATCCTCTCCTGTCTGTAAGCAATATCTGATGCACTTTTGTAATACAGGAGCATTCCCTCCAGCATTTCTGCCAGCAACTCCGGTGATTTCCGGTTTCTCTGACTCATCTTTTGCTGACCTGTACTTTGCTGTTCCATACTGCCCTGCCAGCCTAAGGCTTCCCTGCTTAGATACCGCAGGGGTTTATTCAAAATCTGTAAAAGCTGTTCCCTTCCCCCTGCACCTTCCGCAAGCAATAGATACGCCATAATATCCTTTACAATAAAATGCTCATAGATGCTTGTCACTTTTTCCTTCATGTCATAGGGAATTCCCAATCTGCTGAGTCTTGCTGCAAATCCCTGCATATAAGAATTAGTGCGAAACAATACTCCAAGGCTTTCTGGCTGACTTTCTGATAAATTTAAAAAGTCCTTAAGCCGTTCCGCCAGATAGACATACTGCTCCTCCTTTTCCTCAAAAGCCCGCAGGCTGACTTGACTAAAATGACTGTCCGACGCTTTCGCCGACCTTAAATCCTTCTCAAACCTCTGTTTATTCTCGGAAATAACCTTAAGGGATGACTCCACAATAGGGGGTGCGCTTCTGTAATTTATGGATAAATGAACTGTCTTTGCCTGAAATTCTTCTTGAAACTGTTTTAGACAAGCAGGCTCTGAGCCCCTGAACCCATAGATGGATTGGTCATCATCTCCCACGGCAAAAAGCTGTGTTCTTTCCCCCGTCAGTAATTTTACCACCTCATACTGTATGGGGTTGATATCCTGAAATTCATCCATGAGAATATGGGAAAAGCGGCTCTGCCAATAAGCTCTCAGCTGAAGATTCTCCATAAGAACTTTCCGACACTGATAAACCATATCGTCAAAATCAAGTAATTTTTTGCGCTCTCGTTCTTTTTCATAGGCCTCAAATATTGGGAAAAAAGATTCCTGATATTCTTTGGGGAGTTTTTTCTTTGCCCCGGTCTCATCATTGGTATTTTTATAAAAGCTGAATGCCTGAAGAAATCGTGATGCAGATTCCTTGTCGTAAACTATGGATTGGCAGTCCGGAATACCCGAGAAAAATAAATGCTTCAAAATAGTCTTTTTATCCGATTCCATTGCAAGCTTATGCTGTTGTAAAACATGGGATTCTCTCAAGATATGATAAAAACAGGAATGAAAGGTTCCGAAATTGACGGGATAAATCTGTTCTGACTGCTCTTTGAGCTGCTCTCTGAAGCGATTTTGCATAGACAAGGCAGCCGCTTTTGTGAATGTGATGACTAAAATTTGTTCCGCGGGGATGTGAAGTTCCTGCAAAAGATAGAAGATTCTCTGGGTGATGGTGAAGGTTTTGCCGGAGCCGGGTCCCGCCAGCACAAGCAGGGGACCCTCTCCGTGAGTCACAGCTTCCCTCTGTGACTCATTCATTAGGCATTCTCTAATAATTCGATTCCTTTTCGGATTCTCTTTAAAGACTCTTCTTTTCCCAGAATCTCCATAATCTCCGTTGCGCCGGCAGGAGTCATCTGCTTGCCGGACACCGCCGTGCGGATTGGCCACATCACATAGCCATTCTTACAGCCCTTTTCCTCCACGTATTTAAGCAGGGTCTGATACAGCCCGTCATTACTGTAATCTTCCTGCGCTTCCAGAAGGGGAAGCACCTCCTTAAGCACTTCAAGGGAGCTTTCCTTTGTAGTCTTCATTTTCTTGTGTGCATACATTTCCGTATCGTACTCCGGCAGCGCTCCAAAAAAGTCCACCTGTCCCGCAATATCAGGCAACACTTCAATACGGGTCTTTACCATGGCAGCAATCTTCTTTAAGTCAAAATCCCCGGAAAGAGATTCTTTCAGATAAGGCTCTGCCATCTCATAAAAAACATCAAAATCCATGGCTTTCAAATATTCGCCGTTCATCCACCGAAGTTTTACCATATCAAATACTGCGGGGGATTTACTGATTCTGTGGTAATCAAATTCCTGAATCAACTCATCCAAGGTAAAAATCTCTCTGTTTTCCTCCGGGCTCCAGCCTAAAAGCGCCACATAATTTACGATTGCCTCGGTGATAAATCCCTGCTCTATTAAATCCTCAAAAGAAGAATGACCGCTTCTCTTAGAAAGCTTCTTGTGGTTCTCATCCGTAATCAAAGGAAGATGGATATATACAGGAACCTGCCAGCCGAAAGCCTCATAAAGCCTCACATACTTAGGTGAGGAGGACAAATACTCATTGCCTCTCACCACATGAGTAATATTCATAGTATGGTCGTCTATCACATTGGCAAAATTATAGGTGGGATAACCGTCTGATTTAATCAAAATCATGTCATCCAATTCCGAATTCTGTACGGTAATATCCCCATACAGCTCATCATGAAAAGTGGTACTGCCCTCGTTTGGAATATTCTGCCTGATGACAAAAGGCTTTCCTGCCGCAAGGTTTGCTTCCACTTCCTCCTTGGACAGAGACAGGCAATGCTTGTCATAAATGGTGATTTCCTTGCCATCCACCACTTCTGACTTTAAGGAAGCAAGCCTCTCCTTGTCACAGAAACAATAATATGCCTCTCCCTTTTCTATTAATTCCTTTGCATATTTCATGTAAATCCCTGTCTTCATGCGCTCGCTCTGAACATAGGGACCATATCCGCCGTCCTTGTCCGGTCCTTCGTCATGTCGGATTCCTGTCTTTTCCAGAGTGCGATAGATAATCTCTGTTGCGCCTTCCACAAACCTCTCCTGGTCGGTATCCTCGATGCGCAGCATAAAATCTCCGCCATCATGTTTTGCAATCAAAAATTCATATAATGCAGAACGCAGATTGCCTACATGCATTTTTCCTGTAGGGCTTGGTGCGTACCTGGTGCGAATCTTGGTCATCTTATTGTGCCTCCACATCATTTATTTTTACTGTGCCTATTATAGCTTTATTGGAAGGATTCTGCAATAAAAATTTTATCCATTCGTATAAATTTAAATGTCAAGCTCCGGCGGCACATCTATCTCATCAGACACATATTTTCCATTCTTCTTGCGCTGGCGCACGCATTCCGTTAAAAGATATTCTATCTGCCCGTTGACGGACCTGAAATCATCTTCCGCCCAAGCTGCAATGGCATCGTACAACTTAGGAGACAGCCTGAGCGGAACCTGCTTTTTTGTGTTATCAGCCATATCTTAGTACAGGCTGCCCGAATTTACGATGGGCTGCGCATCATGATTGCCACAGAGAACTACCAGAAGATTGGACACCATTGCCGCTTTGCGTTCCTCATCCAATTTCACGATTTCATTCTCATTTAACCGTTCCAATGCCATCTCCACCATGCCAACGGCGCCGTCCACTATCATCTTTCTGGCATCAATAATGGCGGATGCCTGTTGCCTTTGCAGCATGACAGCCGCAATCTCCGGCGCATAGGCAAGATAGGTAATGCGGGCTTCTACGACTTCAATTCCTGCCGCATTGACTCTTTTTTGTATCTCTTCCTTGATTCTGTCGGCCACCACTTCGCTGGAACCTCTAAGACTTCCCTCGTCCGCAATACCGTCCCCCGTAGTGTCCACATTGGGAGCCACATCATAAGGGTAAAGGCGCACAATATTTCTCAGAGCGCTGTCACATTGCAGGGAAAGAAACTCCTTATAATTGTCCACATCAAACACGGCTTTTGCAGTATCCGTAATTCTCCATGTAACGGCTATGCCGATTTCCACGGGATTTCCCAGACAGTCGTTGATTTTCTGACGGTTATTGCTCAAGGTCATAATTTTCAGGGAAATCTTTTTGCTGTAACCTATCTCAACCTGTACCTGCTGTCCCTGCATTGCAGGAGAAATACCCTGTATCTGCACATCACCGCTCTGGTTTAAACGGGTCTTTGCCGCCGGATTTACCGCAGAACAGAAGGGATTTACAAAATAGAAACCCGGCTCCCGCAAAGTGCCCACATATTTTCCAAATAAAGTAAGCACCAAGGCTTCCTGAGGACCAAGCACCTTAAGTCCCAGCCACAGCATCCATGCGGTACATAAAATAATCATACAGGGTACTACAAGCCATGGATTTCTCGCTGCTCCAATAATGACCCCTGCAATAGCTGCGATATAAATAACAATAGAAAGCAGCATAACCAGCATACCATTCTTTTTCCCTTTTAAGATTTTTTCTTCCATATCCGTTTCCTCCGTTTGTATAGATTAAACATTGTTTTGTTTTGATATCATTATGATATCATATTTATATTTTGAGTACAAGAGGAAATTTGAAAATTAGAAATAAAAATTAAGCCGGCACCCGGATTTGCTATACCGGAAACAAATCGTTAAGGAAATTATAAAGGGATTATTCGAGACGAACAATCCCCCTATACTCCATCGGTCAAAACTATGTTAAATCATATTTGGTCGATCCTGATCCGCATCCGCCTTATAAAATAAAGCTTCCACCTCAGGATTAACTGTTTTAAATGCATAATCTAAATCTATGTTATCTTTTAGAAATGGCTCAAAATAATGAGGAATGATCGTACAAGGATTATCTTTTCTCCTTACAAATCCTGCAGATTTAAGTATCTCTGCCTGTATTCCCACCACCACAAAATCAATGTACTCATATTTCTTTTCATTCATCAATTCTTTCAAGTGGCTATCAACATTGATTAAATCCCTCTCATCACCTATAAAATCAACAATACGCAAGCACTTACTCTCGTCATTACCACATTCGCGCGCTATAATAATCGAATTGATTTCACCATTATCTATTGCATAAAAATCATATGTGTAGATAGGATGCTTAAAATAGCGATTGATATAATAATTTTTCGATTTATATCTACTAATCTTATCAAATACTTTTTCATTAGAATCTATAGCCTCATATTCATCAATTGTAATTTTTCGTATTATCCAATCACTTCTCCCATTGATTGGCAGACCTTCTTCCCTATTGGATGATAATACTTCTGGCTGTTTCATATTAGGATAATAATATTGTTCTATCTTGCCGGTCGAAAAGTTCCAATGCTTATATATACTTAATGCCATCTCGCTTATTCCCAAAATAGAGATTGTCTCAATTTCTATGTTTGATTTCATGTAATAATATAAAGACACCCCTAAGCCCTTAACATGAATATCATCACGAGATTTCCAAATACAGGGCCATACCTCAACATTTTTGATTTCAGAGTCAAACTGATAGGTTGGAATAAATCCCAAAATTGAATGAATTTCTCCTAACTTTCTATTTTTTGCTACCACAAAATTATATCGTTTATTGATCATATCGTGATGCTGCCAATCAAGCAATTCTCTTGACAAAACAAATATATGATCTTTTCTCCAATATTTATCAATAAATGTTACCAATTCATCAATCTCATCTTCTTTGCAAAAGTGAATATCATAATCGGCAAACAAATCACTTATATAGTCTTTATTATTTAACTCTGTCAAAATATCTCTCATTTCCACATATCCTCCTTCATATAATTTTCACTCTTAGGCGGAAAATCATTACAATCCAATCTAGGTAAAAGTAACCTGTTATCTTTCGTTACATTTGCAATTCTCACCTCCGTTGTCATGCCTAATTTACAACCCGTTTTTCTCAAATAACTCAATACTTCTTCGTTATAATTTCCATATGGATAGTTCATAATATATGTTTTTATATCAACGACATCCGACAAGGCAGATAAGGAAGCCTTAATGTCTGCCTCCATTTCTTCTTTTGGTAAATTTCCAAGCCAATAGTGATCATATCCATGCAATCCTATATACATTCCGTTTCGCTTCATGCACTTTATTTGATCCATGTTCATATATAATTCTCGTGCAAATTTACCTTCATCAAGACCAACAAACTTTGCAAATAAGCTTGTTGTAATTCTATTCCTAATACTTTCCGGCAAAACAGTCTGCAACATTCTCTTGACAAATACAACTTCGCTGCTATCAAATCTCTCATCTATTGCATACTTCCGTATCAGTTCCTCCTTTGACGGTAAATCACATTCGTTATTAATCAAGATATCATCTATATATTTCAAAACTTCATCATATAAATCTTTTATAGGTGCCGATGCAAGTACAAAATGAATTTTGTTTACATCCAAAAGAATATTCTCTGAGAAAGTCTTACCAGGTATAAAGAAAGTACCCTGTATGTTATTTTCCTGTAGGATTGGAAATACTGTAGTAAAATGGTCAATATAACCATCATCAAATGTTAGAAGCAGAGCATCATCTGGCAAAGGAATACCCTCGTCAAAAAAAGCAATAACTTCTTCTACTGTTACCGGAGTAAAACGGTTCTTTAAAAAAGCAATTTGCTTCTTAAACAAATCGACATTCAGTCCCTTAATTTCAGGATACCAGCTATTCTGTAAATCTCGTACATAATGGTACATAGATATATACAATTTCCCCATGTCACCATACCTCCATTCAGTAAAGTGTACTTTCCCGAATGGACAGTTTTTGAGATGACTGTAAGGTTTTCAAAATTACTAATAAAACCACCGATCTTTCTTGACTTTTTCGCCTGTTTTTGATAGATTTATGTGTAGGTTAATATGTCCTATAAGAAACAACACAAATTCGGGAAAGTACACAATTCCGAAGATTATCCCTCATTCGGCAAGGTGGATTTTTCGTATGCTTTTGCTCTGTCGAAGAAGGTTGTCTGTGGCATCCCGCACTCTTTTGCGGCTTCGGTGACGGAAATCTTCTTCATTTTCCATCGCTGATACACTTCATAGAAGTTATCCGGCAAAGGCTTCGGTGCTCTCCCGAAGTGAACGCCCCGTGCCTGAGCCGCTGCGATTCCCTCCGCCTGCCGCTGGTGGATATTTACCCGCTCATTCTCTGCCACATAAGAGAGAAGCGTTAGTACAAGGTCACTGATAAAAGTACCAAGCAGGTTCTTTTCCTGGCGTGTATCAAGGATAGGCATATCAATAATAGTCAGGTCAACACACTTATCTTTTGTTATAAGCTTCCATTGTTCCAATATCTCGTTGTAGTTCCTGCCAAGGCGGTCTATGCTTTTGATGTAGATCACATCATCTGGCTTAACTTTTCTCATAAGTCTCTTGTACTGCGGACGGTCAAAGTCCTTGCCAGACTGCTTGTCGATATAGATATTGTCCTCTGGCACATTCATCTCCCGCAATGCGATAAGTTGCCTATCCTCATTCTGCTCCCTGCTGCTCACACGGGCATATCCATAGATTTCTCCCATTCATCTGTTACCTCCATTTCTTATCTTTGACTGTTAATTTTCTCCATCCGCTTTCTTGCCTGCTCCAAATACTTTGCCGTTATTCTTTTCGGTCTGCATTAAGAGACAAATGATTTAAGCATTTCATATGTCATGTCTATGTATTTACTTTCATTTCCTGCTCATATAAAAAAAGAGGACTGATTTTATCATCAATCCCCTTTTGGTAATACTGCATAAAGTTGTAATGCTGGCTAAAGCGTGTATATCGGCTAAGAAACGCTTGTTGATAAATATTTCTCCTACAGCTTATATCACCAGATACCGATTTATACTTCCTTTTCCCTCACTCAATCCGCCGCTTTGGCAGAGGCAAAGCCCTGGAAGGATTTGCGCAGTGCAATGAAAAACGGCTCGTTTGTGCTTACAATATGTACGCTCAATCTGCTGTCCTTCCATGCAAAATCCATGCGCACATTGCCCTGCTCCTCATCAACGATAAAGCACTCTAAAATAAAATGCCCCAGCTTCCATATACCCCTGCACTCACAGTTATATTTTGTATTTAAAAACTTCTGCTGTTTCCATTCCTTTTCTGAAAAGGCAAGGGTAAACTCTCCTGCTGGAATACAAAAACGCATCGTACCTTGATTCCAATCAAAAGTCACCTCTTTCCATCCCATAGTATTGGGATAAAACTGATAGGTACGTCCTTGTGTGTTGGCACGCTTCTTCAGATTAAGGGAAAAATTCATCATGCTGCTGACACTAGCGCTAACCTTCATAAGATCCAGCTCATCCTCTGCCATATCAGCCATTAATGCTATATCAGATGATTCGTTTTCCTCATCAGTATTCTCCTCGACTAAATTTTCCGTTGTCAAACTCTCAATATAAGGATATATCGTATCATAAAAACAATCATGAAGTATCTGGAGTCCTGCAGGGCTTCCAATGGTATCCGCCATGGTCATAAAGCACACATCATACTGCGGAAAACAAAGGGCAAGCTGTCCTCCCATACCAAAAAGTTCAAATCCCTCTTCCCGGCTTCTCCAGATAAAATATCCGTATCCGCACTGTTCATCCAGCTTAGGCTGCATATCAGTAGGCACCAGATTAAAGGTGGCCTCTCTCATAAACTGCTCCGGCAGAAACTCTTTTCCGTCCACCGTACCATAGTGATTGCATAAATATGCTACCCTTGCCACATCCTCCAAGGTACACATAACACCGCTCCCTCCCTGGGACACTCCTACAGGATCGGGTATGATATATGCCTCTTTGGAAAAGCCCAGCTCATTTAGCATTTCCTGTCTCATATAGTCAAGCATCTTCATGCCTGTCAGCTTCTCCACCAATGCGCACAGCACATGGGCGGAGGAAGTGTCATAGTTGAAAACCGTCCCCGGCACATGGTCCGGTTCCACCTTGAAAAAGGACTCTGCCCAATCATCCCAATCATAATTCTTGTAAGTCGTGCTGGCATAACAGGTACGCATGGTAAGCATATCCCGTATGGTCATTTCCTCGCACCATGGATGTGCACCGCCTTCAGGCAGCTTTTCGGGAAAATAGGTGCATATCTTATCATCCAAAGTAATCAGCCCGTTTTTTTCAAGAAGGCCTACTGCCAAAGCAACCATGCTCTTGGTGATAGAATACATTCTGTGAAGGTCGTTTTTTTGATATGGCGCAAAGTATTTTTCCGCCAGAATTTCTTTTCCCTTAAGCAGCATATACCCATGGATGCGCACCTGTCTTTTTAACAAAAGCTCCTCCATTTTTTCAATTGCTGCCGCAGGAATTTGATACTTCTCAGGTTCTCCGCTTATAAATGTCAACATTTATCCTATCTCCTTTTTATGTTTTTCATCCTCTAATCTGTCCATTTCCGTAAACCTTATATTTATAGGAGGTCAATTCCTTAAGCCCCATAGGTCCCCTTGCGTGAAGCTTCTGGGTGCTGATGCCGATTTCCGCCCCAAATCCAAACTCAAAACCATCCGTAAATCTGGTGGAAGCATTCACATACACACAGGCGGCATCCACCTCCTTAAGAAACTGTTTTGCAGCCTCCTGATTTGCAGTGACAATGCACTCGGAATGCTTGGTATTGTATTTATTGATATGGGCAATGGCCTCCTCCAGAGAATCCACTGTTTTTAAGGACAGAATATAATCCAGATACTCCGTTCCATAATCCTCCTCTGTGGCAGGAATGCATCCCTCTGTGAGGATTTCCCTAATTCTCTCATCTCCCCGCAGCTCCACATTATTGGGCTTAAGCGCCTGCGCCAGCTTAGGAAGGAACTGCTCCCTTACCTCACTGTGGACTACCAGAGATTCACAGGCATTGCAGACGCCAATGCGCTGAGTCTTTGCATTCAAAATAATCTCCACAGCCATATCCAAATCCGCATCTTTATCCACATACACATGACAATTGCCGGTTCCCGTTTCAATCACGGGAATGGTGCTGTTTTCCACTACGCTTTTTATAAGTCCGGCTCCCCCTCTGGGAATCAGTACATCCACATATTGGTTTAATTTCATGAAGGCGGCCGCCACACTACGGTCTGTATCCTCAATCAGCTGGAGGGCATCCTGAGGCATCCCTGCACCTGCCAGAGCTTCTCGCAGCACCTTCACAATGGCAATATTTGAGGACAAAGCATCACTGCCGCCTTTTAAAATCACTGCGTTTCCGGTCTTAAAGCACAGGCCGAAGGCATCTGCAGTCACATTGGGGCGGGATTCATAAATAATGCCGATTACCCCCAGAGGAACCCTGCATTTTTCTATCATAAGACCATTGGGTCTCTCAAATCGCTCAAGCACTTCCCCCACACAGTCAGGAAGTTCCATAATCTGCAAAAGTCCCTCCGCCATGGCTCCTATCCGCTCTGGAGTCAGTCTCAGGCGGTCAACCATGCCGGGATGCATCCCGTTTTGCTCCGCTCTTTCGATATCTTTTTCATTGGCTGCAAGGATATTCTCCTTATTCTCAAGCAAAGCATTCGCAGCCTTTTGCAATGCATTATTTTTTTCCTCTGTAGAAGCCTTTTGCAATAAGTATTTTGCAGTGACAGCACGCTGCCCCATCTCTTCCAGATTTGTCATATCAATAACCCTGCCTTTCCCTCAACCTGCAAACATTGGACTGCAGGCATAAGATTACTCTTCTCCCTTTTCTTCATTTTCTCATGTTGCACATTATTCAGTACTAAGTTCCACTAAAACAACCTCTGGACGATTATTGAAACGGATTGGTATGATACTGTTTCCAATGCCACGGCTGACAACCATGCTCGTCTTGCCATCCGTATATACTCCGGCATCATATTTGGGGAATAATCCTTGATTGGGAGCAATCAATCCACCGATTAGCGGCAATCGAAATTGACCTCCATGTGCATGACCGCTAAAAACCAAATCAATGCCACAACTTACATAAGTTTCAAACAGCTCTGGCCGATGTATGAGCAAAATTGTGTAGCCGTTTTCATCATCTATAAAACTTTCCAATTTTGCACTAGCCATAGTAGGAGGATCCGAAAGCCCAATAAGCGTAATTTTTTCGCCCTCACGCTCTAATGGTATCGCTTTATCCTTAAGCACAACTGCGCCAATCTTCTCAAGGTCAGCCAGAAGGTCATCGCATTGCGATAACCATGCTTCATGATTGCCCGTCACATAATAGACAGGAGCAATTTGGACGGCTCCTTTGACAAAATCCAGAGCAACATCAATATCCGTATGCTGTGAGTCTACCAAATCACCAGTTATTACAATAATGTCCGGCTTATTCTCAGATAACATCTGTAATAATTTCGTGTTGTTTTTTCCAAATTCAGCATTATGTAAATCAGACACTTGTGCAATCCGAAAACCGGAAAATGCAGAGGGGATGCGGTTGCTGGAAATAGTAATAGTACTCACCATCAACGCTGTGTTGCCCCAGATTGTCCATATAACCAAAACCAGCAACAGTACAATTGCTGTACATCGAAAAATTAATTTTGGGGCGGATAATCTTTTTTTCATGCTTTCCCTTTGTCCCTTGTTATACTTAGCTTTCCTTGCAATAATTTTTTCTCTTTAAATTTACAATGGGCATGATATCCTCATCATCAAATAAGTTTAACAGAGTTTCGGCATCGCTATTTTGTTTATATTCCAATTCTTCCAGATATAACGGAAACATCTGATAAAAATTAATTTTTCCTAATCCTTTAATCCTTAAATCCAGATTTTCATAATTATTATTTACGGCGTTCAACAGCATAATACTGCAAAACTTCGTATTATCGGCATAGGGTGTATTCTTCTCATCCGATGAAACCGTGTGTCCAAATCCCAGCCATGTGTCACACATTAAAGGCAGCCTTGCCAATACTTTTAAATATCTGATAGGCCAATAGTCTTCCTCTTTGCTTGAACGGAGATTCCAATCCGGCGGCAAATACACCACAAGCTCTGCCCTTTCCAGCTCATACTGCTTTAATTCCTTGGGGACATTCATCTCATATGCGCCCATGCCCATTGTAATCAACTTATAATAATTGCAGTCCTCTGTCGGCGGAACCAGCAGAATATCACAATGAATATCCGGCGATACAATTTCATGGAGAACATTATCGAATGATCCAAAATTTTCTACAATATATTGCTCAAATTGAGCCATCTCATTTTCCGTGTATACATACAACGGTCCGTCCCCCGCCGGTTTCTTTTTCTTAAACATATCAAATATACCCATAGTTTTCTCCATTCATCGTTTTTCCATATTCTTATTTTTTAGACACAAATTATCTGGTAAGGTTTCACATCATGCGCTTCCACCGGAATTTGCTCCACCATCTGGCACTGAAATCCCATGGCGATGCTGCATAGCCTTAAATCCTCTTTGTCAGCTAAAAATCTATCATAAAATCCCCCACCGTATCCCATGCGGTTCCCGAAAGGGTCAAATGCCACTCCCGGCATCAAAAGCAAGGTATTTCCTTCCATAGGATAAATATATTTTTCTGAATCTCCCTTTGGTTCAGGGATTCCTTTATATCCTGTCACTAACTCATCCATGGAAAAAATCCGATAAAATATCATATCCAGATCCCCATGTGCATCAGGCTTTTCTTTCTTTCCTGATACCTTGGGAACATACACCTTTTTTCCCTGCTTAAGTGCCTCTTTTAAAATTTCTGTGGTGCAAATTTCTGTCCCATAACTTACAAATCCCAAAAGAGTATCCGCCCTGTAAAACCATTGATGTCCCACTATACGCTCTGTTAAAAGGATTTCTGCCCTTTTTCGCTCCTCTGGGGAAATACTTGCTCTAAGGGCAAGGACTTCTTTCCGCAATCTGCTTTTTTCCTCAGTTTCCATAATCTGCACTCCATAGATACACTGTATAAGGCGTCTTATTTTCTAAAGAAAACTCTCTCATTGATTGTGTAAATTCGCCACAAATTCCGGCAAGTCAAAATTTTCATCCTTATGTGCCACAAATAAAGTTCCCTCATCTTCACCATCAAGAAGCCTGTGGAGAATGCCGATATCTGCGCTGTTTGCAATAATCATATCAGCACCGGAGCCTGTTGCAATTTTTGCTGCCACCATCTTAGTATTCATTCCACCGGTTCCTACATTGCTGCCCGTACTTTCCTTTCCCATATCCATAAATTCGTCGGTCAGCTCTTCCACTAGACTGATAAATCTTGCATCCGGATTCTTTCTGGGGTCATCAGTGAAAAGCCCATCTATATCAGATAAAAGAATCAGCAAATCCGCATCTATTAATGCTGCCACAATGGCAGAGAGTGTGTCATTGTCGCCTATCTCAATCTCGTAAGTTGCCACAGTGTCATTCTCATTGACCACGGGAATCACTCCCATATGTAAAAGTTCCGTAAAGGTATTATGGGCATTGTAGCGGTTTAAATTATCCACAATGGTATTTTTGGTCATCAAAATTTGTGCGGTAACTTGATTATATTCTGCAAACAGCTTCTGATAGGTCATCATCAGCCTCGCCTGTCCGATTGCCGCACACGCCTGTTTTACTGCCATAGCTTCAGCTTTGGCTGCCATGGCTTCAGCCTGTGTTTCCCCGTCCAGCTTTTGCAGATTTACCGCCTTCTTGCCTGCTGCAATGGCGCCGGAAGTCACTAACACCACTTCTTTGCCCTGATTGCGGATATCACAAAGCTCCCGTACCAATTTCTCAAGCCTGATATAATCCATGTCCCCTGTCTCTTTGTGTTGCAAGGAGGAGGAACCGATTTTCACTACGATGCGCTTTTTATCTTTAATTGCTTCCCTAAACCGATTCACACGATTTCCGTCCTCTGCGCTGCGTGCGCATTATCTCATCTGGTGCAGCATCTCATTTTTGCCTTCACCAATGGCAGAGCCGCATTTTTGCCCGCCTGTATATGTATGCAATTACTTATTTTACTGTACTTTTCCTGATACGTCAATTGCGTTTCTTCCGTATCAATCCAAAAAGCAAACGGACAATTACACCACATACAGCAATTACAAATCCTTTTCCAAGCAGTATTTCGCCAATTCCATTATTGATGGCATACTTTATTTGCATTTCTAATGTGGGATCTTGATAAGGAATTCCCGCTTCTATCATCCAATAATACAAACCTATGAAAAGAATAATAATTCCGGCTAGTATGACTGAATTCATTATTGTACAAATAATAGAATATATTTTTTCTCGCATAATAATACCTTCTCACACCCCAAAGTTGCTTGTATACAATTATTTATTTTACTGCACTTTCCCTAGTCCGTCAATTAACTTTGCTGATGGTTCCTGTTGCGCATACTCTCCTGCAATCGCTTCTGCCACCCGTATGCCGTCCATTGCCGCCGAAGTGATGCCTCCCGCATAACCTGCACCTTCCCCGCAGGGGTATAGTCCCCTGATACAAGATTGCAGGCTCTCATCACGGTTTATCCGCACCGGGGAAGATGTTCTGCTCTCCACGCCTAAGAGCACCGCATTCGGGCGGTTAAAGCCCGCTATTTGTCTTCCGAAAGCTTCCATGCCCTCCACAAACGCCTGATTGCATTCCCTTGGAAGAATTTCACTCAAATCTGCCCATGTAAACGCTCCCTTGCACTGAGGATGTATTTCTTCTCCGAAAACTAGATTTTCCTGAGGGATATGCTGGGATATATCCGCTTCCACACAAAGCTTAAAATCCCCATATCTCTGAACAGGAATTTTTCCGCCGCCCAATTCATAAGCCTTTTTTTCTAGCTTTCGTTGAAAATCAATTCCTGCTAACGGATGCTCAGAACCATAATCCGCCGGGGTGACAGCCACAATAATTGCACTGTTAGCATTCTGACCGTCCCGCTTACTGTAACTCATGCCGTTCACCGCCAGATGCCCCTCCTCCGAGGAAGCATTTACCACATATCCTCCCGGACACATACAAAAAGAATAAACGCCCCTGCCCACGCTGGTCTTAGCCGTCACTTTATATGCCGCCGCTCCTAGCTTTCCGGCTTCTTTCCTGCCGTATTGACTGAAATTAATCATTTTCTGAGGATGTTCCACCCGAAACCCTACCGCAAAAGCTTTTGCCTCCATGGGAATCTTTTTCTCATAAAGCATAAAAAAAGTGTCCCTTGCGCTATGTCCGATAGCAAGTACCAGCTGCCCGCAGGAAAGTTTCTCTTCTCCATTGATTACCAAGCCGGATATCCTGCCTTCTTCTATGCAAATATCCGTCACCTGACTTTCAAACCGCACCGTGCCCCCAAGACGGATAATTTCTTCACGCATTGCCTTTACCACTCCCCCAAGCACATCCGTGCCTATATGGGGTTTTGCCTCATACAAAATGGATTCGTCTGCGCCAAATTTCACAAAGGTTTCCAGCACTGCCCGATTTCTGCCATACTTATCCTTTACCAGCGTATTTAACTTTCCATCGGAAAAGGTGCCGGCGCCGCCCTCTCCAAACTGCACATTGGAAGAAGAATTAAGGATTCCCGTATTCCAAAAGGCTTCTACATCCCGCTGCCTTGCTTCCACATCTCTGCCCCGCTCCAAAAGAATAGGACAATATCCGGCAAGCGCCAAAAAATATCCGCAAAAAAGCCCTGCGGGCCCCATGCCCACAACCACAGGCGGGCAGGATGGTTTGATTGTTATTTTACTATGCGGAAAACAATATTCTACATCCTCTGTTTTTTGTATCATGGAGTCCTGATTTGACTGATTTTGCTGCTGTTTTCCTTGATTTTTCTGCCTCTTTGGACTTTCCTTATCCCAAATTCCACGAAACACCCTGTCCTCATTCTTCACCCATACATCCAAGGTATAGGAAAAAAACAGCTCCGGCTTTTTTCTGGCATCCAGAGATTTTCTGAAAATCCGCATATCCACAATATCCTGTACCGGAATATGTAACGCTCTGGCTGCTTTTTTCTTAAGCTGCTCCGGAGTGTGGTCCGTCTGTATTTTTAATTGATTGATACGCAGCATGATCGTCCTCCTGTCACTTGGCCGCCGCCATGCCAGCCAGATATCCGCTGCACCACGCCCATTGCAGATTATATCCGCCGCATTTTCCGTCCACATCCAACAATTCCCCGGCAAAATATACTCCCGAAGCCTTTCTGGATTCCAACTCTTTTGTAACTTCGCCGGTAGGAACACCACCTGCACAGACCTGCGCATTTTCATAGGGATTGCTCGCCGTAACCGTCACCGTAAAATCCCTGCACAGAGAAAACACCTTCCAAATGGCATCCTTTGCAGCTTCTCTCACAGGTGTTCCCGCCTTAAGGCCTGCAAGCCTTATAAAAAGCAGCATGATTTTTTTATGCAGCATTCCCGTAAAAAACTCCTCCATTGTTTTATCCCCTTCTAAGGCGTTTCTTACAGCATACAGCTGTTTCAAGCCCTCTTCATCATAATCCGGCAAAAAATTAATATGTATAGTCACTTCCTTTTGCTGCATCAGCTGTCTTCCTACAATACGGCTTAACTGAAATACCGGGATGCCCGATATACCGTAATCCGTAAGCTGGAGTTCCCCTCTTTCCCTGACAGGCTCCCTGCCCTCCCGCTCTAATGTAATGCAGGCATCCGCTCTCACGCCTGCTATGGATTTAAAATAGTCCTCCTTACAACGAAGCTGCACCAGAGCTGGCACCGTGGGAATCAAGCTGTGTCCCAGCTGCTTCGCCAGCTCATAGCCGCTTCCGTCAGAACCTGTATTTTTTGCCGCTTTTCCCCCGCAGGCAAGGATTACCCTGTCAAATGCATACTCAATTTTTCCGTCAGACACCACAATCAAATCTTCTTTTCTGTATATTCTGCACACACGGCACTGCAGTTTTACTTCAATTCCAAGCTCTTTTATCTCCATACGCAGCACATCCAACACTGCGGAGGCCTGCTCACAGGCAGGATAGAGATATCCGCCTTTATTTTTTATCATAAGTCCAAGTCCCTGAAAAAAAGAAATCGTATCCTGCGTGTTAAATTGAGTAAGCCTGTCCATCACAAAGACCACATCTTCCCCATAATAGCAGTCTGCGGACAATTCCAGATTTCCCAGATTGCATCTGCCGTTTCCGGTGGCAAGCAGTTTTTTACCTATACGGTCATTTCCTTCTAAAATCGTTACAAGCGCACCCTGTCTGGCCGCCGTGATTGCTGCCGCCATACCGGATGCCCCGCCTCCGATTATGCCTATCTTTCTCTGCTTCATGATAACCTCCGTGATTCCGCTTAGGCATCTTAAGAAAATCTCTTCACACTATGAAGTATACGCCTCTAAAATACTATACAAACTCGCCTCATCTTCAACCCATATCATCTGAATCACCTGCTTTTGTATCTCCTCCGGCAGATCCTCCAATAAAATCCCCGTATTGATATAGATGGTTTCTTTGTCCTCCAAATAAACCACCAGCTCGTTATTCTGTACCGCCAGATAAAAACTGCTTCCCGGCTGCAGATAGCGATAATTCATCTGTATCACTACCCGCTCTCTGGAAAAGGACAAAACCTCAAGCCCTACAAAACCCCGCTCCTTCTCACTCAAAGGCGGATATGCCGCATAAGAATCCATTGCTGTCAAAAACTGTTGTCTGTCCATTCCAATATATTTTGGGGGAAGTTTTCCCACGGTTTCTACAATGGCATGGGTGATGGTATCCGTCTCCTCCAACACATACTTGGTATCTGCGGAAAGAGTTTCAGACCGTGCCGCCGCCTCAAAAACCTCCATCTCGGAACTTTCAGCCAAATCGCCGGAAGATACCGTATTGGATGCAGCATAAAATGAATCATCGGAAATAGTGCCCGTTTTATCTGGGTCAGTTTTTACAGGACTGTCATCTATAACTTGGGCAAGTTCCTGCATAGATATAGGTGAATTTTCCCTATCCCTAAGCAGCCCATAGCTGTCCCCCGGATAGAAAAAGCGCTCCGCCTCTACCCCCGCAATAAAACCGGTTCCCAGCATGAGAAGCGGATATATCACAAATAAACTGATACCTTTAACAAATTTCATAAGCCCTCACATGACATGCTTTTTATTTATTTGCTATCAGTATCAGCTTTTTTCCAAAATTTATACAATTTTCAATTTATTAATATATCTGCAGCATCTTTCCCAATGATTTAATCAAATTCCCGCCGGGAATCATCTTTAATTCCTGATCCCTGAAATTCCGCAAGAAAATCAACATTATCCAATACAACAGATACGATACCGCAAAACAAATCAGAATTGTGGTGACACTTCCCAGATGAGGAGTCAATGCTTTGCCCAAAAACATGCTTATCAGCCCGCAAATGCATGCTCCGCCTGCCGGAAGTGCTAAAGTTTGAAGCCAATCAATACCCATGCCAAGCTGCTTACAGGTAAAAAATCCCAGAATGACACAGAGCGCTCCTGAAGCAATCAGCCCTGCATACACCAGAGAAAACACTCCCATATGTCCGCTGTTTAAGAAAAGAACCATAGAAATAATAAAGAGAACATTCATAATGCCAAATCCCGCCACCTCTAGATGCTGGCTCTTTCCAAGGGTTAAAAGTCTGGCAAAATAACCTGCTACTATCAGAAAACATACCAAAAATGCGCCGTTCCCTATCATCTTTGCCACATTTTGTATCACCTCATCCAAATTGCTTCCGCTTAAGAAACCTGCCATCTGACTGTTCATTGCCATCAAAAAGGCTCCAAAATACAGTCCCTGCATTACCGCCAAATGCAGCCCGCCCTGAAAACCAATTTCTGCATAATTTCTTTCATCTCTCTTTAAGCAGATATATACCTTTGAAGATGCCGATACAAGAAGTATGTCCGTAAACAGCACAACCACTGCCACCACAGCCAGATATTTTCCATAATACTCCCCATAGGAAGCAATGACTGTCAAATCCGTAGCTACACTCTTTTGCAGGAATATGATACCCAGCCATATAGGAAGCCTTGCAAAGATTTGCACTAAAATTCCCCACAGCATATTTCCATACAAAATGCCTATCAGACTGCCAAAGGAGTCTGTGATTCTCATGCCTTCCGAAGCGCTGTTCTTTGCCTGTCTATGGCTTATGCGGCAGGTAATGATAAGAAACAGCAGCGTCAAAAGTTCTGCAAGTCCTATGGCAATAGCCACCCCCATTGCAGCATACATAGCGGCAAAGTCCTCCTGCCCCAAAAGCACACTGACCTTGACTCCATGACTTTTTAACAAATTTCCAAAGAGAAATCCCAGACTGACACAAAAAATCTGTCTGAGCAGACAAGATACCGCCGCAGGAAGCTCTGAACCTTCACCTTGCAGATATCCCTGAAATACAGCACTCACCATTCGAAGAAATAATGCCGGTGCAAACACCACAGCCAAAAAAGCGGCTCTGGGCATAAAAAACAACTTGCTTATCACAAAATTCCCCAATACTGCCAGAACAATGCTTCCCACAATCCCTAGAAAAATCTGAAACACCATAATATATCTGCGTACTCTTGCCGCATTCCGATATTGCCCTTTGGCGCTGCGCCCTTTAATCATCCTGCCAAGAGCATCCGAAACATTGCTTCCTAAGAGTATCCAAAAAAAGGTATAGCACTCATAGCCCGCCGCCAGATAAGCAATACCGCTATTCCCTAACAGCTTCCCCAGAAGCAGAATGCCAATGGCCCCTATGATGTATGAAAAACTTTTTATTTGTCGTTTTTTCACTTCTACCTGATTCATTTGTATCTATCCTTCCGTTAATCTCTTGTAATTCCAAGCTGCAAAAGTATGGCTTCTTGCTTTCCTTCCATCACACTTGCTTCCTCCTGGGTCATATGGTCATATCCACACAGGTGAAACATGCTGTGAGCAATCAGAAATGCCAATTCCCGCCTCTGGCTGTGCCCGAAATTTGCCGCCTGCTCCTTTACCTTGTCCACTGACAGAATAATATCTCCCAAAATCAATTCCCCCGTATCCGGGTCAAAGCAATCCGCTTCCTTCTCCTTGGGAATGGAAAAATCAGACTCTCTCTCAAAATCAAGATTGGGAAATGAAAGCACATCCGTCTCTTTGTCAATTCCCCGATACTCCTGATTAAAACCGCGGATGCCCTCATTATCCGTAAGAAGTACATTTACCTGAACCTCATAAGGGCATTTTTCGCTGGAAAGCACTGCAAGAGCCACCTCTTCCACCGTCTTCTCCACAGAAAAAGGAAACTCTGTGTCCGTTTCATTCTCAACGAAAAAAGTCATAATAGAGTTTTTCCTCCTTATATATGTTTTGCAGCACTCCAAGTTCCCTTAATGTGATATCGCAGTCATCAAACATTCCCTTATCCATAAAATCCTGAAAAAGAGAATCTATGATTTGGTCATAATCCGGATTTCCTCCGCCCACAGCTAAGGGATACACAGTCTCTATCACTACATTAGAGCAGTAAATTACAGCAATTTCCTTATGCCGCAAAGGATTCTTTCTCGTATCCTTCCTGTAAGTAAAATATTCTGTCAGAAGTTCCTTTGCCCGGGGCGGAAATTCCTTTTCCTCCATGATAGTCAGGATTTCCTCTCCCAGAACATGATAATAGCTTGCACATTTTATCGCATTCACATCCAGAGACAGTCTGGCGGCAAGCCGTTCACAAAAATAGGTTATATGGATTGCCTTCATATAAGTTTCTCTGTCTGCTTCCCTCAGTTCAACCAAGATAGGATTTTCTGTGTCATTCAACTCCAAATATTTCTCACGGAACCAATAAACCACCTGCGAGGAAAATAATTTTAAAATACCTGTTAAAAGCACGGTAGAAATAATAATATTGACAGCAGGAACCACAAACATCTCCAGCTTCGGTCTGGCGTTTGTCATTAAAATAATATTTGCCGTCTCACACAAAATCAGGCATATCATGGAAAGAATTAATGGCGGCACAACCTTTACTTCCGCTTCTAACGGACATAACAGGCATACTGCAAACATACCGCTGAGAAGGTATAGAAAATAAATATCCATGGATGCCCCGCTCAGCATTGCGGGAATCATCAAAAGTACAGCGGAAGCCGTTATTCCGATGGTAGGGGTACTGTAAAGGGAGAGCATAACAAATACTGCCAGAAAGGGCCACCCCTCCTTTGGCAGAAATACACAGGCAAATGCCAGCACCAGAGAAATCAGCATTCCCAGCCAGAATCTATCAATATGAACTCTGTTCAGATAAGGAATATCTTCTCTGATGGACTCCCTGCGGACCCTGAATCCGATAACCGCCGTTCCAAACACTGACATCACTATAAATTTTAGAGTATGATCTGATGCCGTCTGCCTGAAAAAGCATATCATGCCAATTCCTACAGCGGCAATAAGTCCAAAAATCAACTCCGGCAATAACAATTTGCTGAAAAATTTGATTTTATCTTTTGCCATGTCCGCTCCGCTTTCGATTCCTTTCCTTTGCCTCATAATCATCATAGGCTTTTACTATTTTCTGTACTAGTGGATGGCGTACCACATCCTTGCTGGATAAGCTGCAAAATGCTATGTCGTCTATCTTTGCAAGCACCTTCATTGCCATATCAAGACCCGAATATGCACCTTCCGGCAAATCTTTCTGGGATGCATCTCCGGTCACTACCACCTTGGAGCCAAATCCTATTCTGGTCAAGAACATTTTCATCTGCGCTGGTGTGGTATTTTGGGCTTCATCCAGAATAATGTAGGCATTGTCCAAAGTTCGCCCTCTCATATAAGCTAAAGGCGCCACCTCAATCAGCCCCTTCTCCATATTTTTGGCAAAGCTCTCCGCACCCATAATCTGATACAAAGCATCATACAGCGGTCTCAAATAAGGATCCACCTTACTCTGCAAATCCCCCGGCAGAAACCCTAATTTCTCCCCCGCCTCAATGGCAGGGCGGGTGAGGATGATTCGCTCTACTTCTTCGTTTTTAAAGGCAGTAATCGCCATTGCCATGGCCAGATAAGTCTTGCCCGTTCCCGCAGGACCAACGCCAAACACAATCATCTTCTTGCGTATCGCATCCACATACTGCTTCTGTCCCAAGGTTTTGGGCTTAATAGGCTTACCATGAATCGTATGACAGATACAATCCTCGTCAATTTTGGTAATGACATCTTCCCGTGCTTCCATACCCATCGTAATAGCGTAATCTACGCTCTGCTCCTCTATTTCATTTCCCCGTCCAGAAATCACATTTAACTGTTTTAGCACATTACTCGCCCTTTTGGCGTTTTCCGCTTCTCCCAGAACATAAACGGCATCATTTCTGTTGACCACAGCCACCCCAAATTCCTTCTCAAGCTTCTTTAGGTAGGCATCCTGCATTCCGAAAATCTTCTGCATATGTTCGGCAGACATATCTATTCTGACGGAAATCTCACTCATTACTCTGCATCTCTCCCATATCCTGTGCATTTTGGCTGATATCCACACTCTCTCCAATCTGTTCGTGAATCAACAGACTGCCGGAAATCGTCCACATACCATCCCTAGTATCTATTTTAACATCTTTTTCAATAATTTGTACCCCTTTTTCCTCTAAAGTTGCAATAAATGCAATTAATTTTTCATTAAGCAGCGTTTCTGCCTCTTCCAGCGAGTATTTAAACTCCACATTCTGGTATTCCCGATAGGTATAACTGCCAAAATAGACGGGAATAGAAAACTTATCAAATAAAAATGGGCGGCTCTTTTTCATCACGCTGTCATATACCAGATAAGGCCTCTCTGTGGGTATTTTCCACTCCATTTCCCCTGTGTGAAGGAAGTGTCGGCTTTTTGTTCTTCCGGTATAAGCCTTTTCTATATGTATATACGGAAGTTCTGCATAAAAATCTTCCGCCCTCTCAATTACAATGTCCGCATCGGAATGCACATATTGGTATTCCCTCACTGTGGCATCATCATTATAAACGGGAATACTTCCCTCCACCAACACCGTTCCTGCTTCCACAGTATCACCCACTGCCACCTTTGGTACGCCGTTTCTCACTATTATGGATACAATCACTCCGTCATATTCCGTCACAAGGTCGCTTCCGCCCTCCTTCTTCTCTATTTCGGAAATAATGGGCGCATCGTTTTCCTTAATCTGAATCTGCAGTCTTGTGCCGGAAAGCTTTGCGGAAGTCCATGTGACCTGGGTAAAGGTCCGGCGGATATCCTTTTCTAAAGTTCCGATATCAAGGCGACTTATGCGCATTCCCACACGCACGCCCTCTGCCTCCAGAAAATCCGAAAAGACATCTTCCGTAATCTGATAATTTCCATCAATCTCTATATCCCAGATATAAAAGGAAGTCCAAAACCAGAATCCCACAGCCAAAACAAGTCCAAGTACAAAAATTTTCCGTTTCCACAGATTGGGTATAAAGAAGGGTAGTCCATATCTCTGTAATATGACTACCCTTGTTCCTGTCTTTTTCACGATGGGACGGAGCTTATAGAAACTCCTTAAGCCGATGTTCATGTAATAGACATCCCCATCCCGCTTAATCTCCCAGAGAAGGATATCCTTATTGCCACACAGATTCATAAATCGCTCTGCCGAAAATCCCCACACTTTAATGCGAAGATACCCCCTCAGATATCTGAAAATTGCTATCATGCCCATACCTCCGCATATCTCAGTTCTATCAAGCAATCTGCCTGCGCATTACTTTTTCGATGAGCTCTACAAATAGCGAACACATTGTATGCAGCCGTTAATCTTCATATCTTCATTGGTATAATAGTCAATGGAAAGCCTGTTTCCTTCAAAACATACCTGACAGGTCTTTGTCTGCAGCAGAATCATCTGCTCCGTGTATTCCAAAATTCCTTTATAATTTTCTATCCAGGCTTCCCCATTGCCTGTAAGCGTAACTCTGACGGCTCCTGTACAGACATCCCTCGGCAGCTGCAGGGAATCCATGAGACGTTCCGTTTTGGGGATACGATTTTTCTTTTTCATGATAATAGTATATTAGCATGTATGACAATATATGATAAATCTAACCAATATAATTTTATATCATTCTTTGATATTACAACTCATTCGAGTCAATAATGCCCTTGATAAACGGCTTATTTTCCGGCGCTTCACTAGAAAAAGCATATGCCTTGAGAAAGCGTTCTTTTGCAGCCTGAGCCTTGGTCTCATCATTAGCATAAAGGTACGCTAAAGGCTCCCCTGCCTTCACATAATCCCCCACCTTCTTTTTCAGAATAAGCCCCACGGACAAATCAATCTGGCTTTCCTTGGTCTCCCTGCCCCCGCCTAAAATCAGAGAGCAGATACCAATTTCCCCGCATTCGATATGGCTCACATAGCCCTCCGAAGGCGCCGGAATGGGTATTTGAAGTTCCGCCTTAGGCAAAAGCCCTGTGTCATAGACGGCCCTCTCATCTCCTCCCTGAGACTTGACAAGTTCTGCAAGCTTATTTAAGGCGCTTCCATCCGAAATCACCCTCTGTAATCTCTCCCTTGCAGCCTCCTTTTCTGTTTCCAATCCGCCTGCAATCAGCATCCGACTGCCAAGGGTTAAGCATAATTCCAAAAAATCTTTGGGGCCATTGCCCTGCAGAGTCTCTATGGCTTCTTTGACTTCAAGAGCATTTCCCACCGCAAATCCCAAGGGCTGATCCATGTCAGAAATAACAGCTATCGTGCGTCTTCCCGCATTTTTCCCAATTTGCACCATCTCTTTTGCCAGAGCAAAGGCATCCGTTTCCTCCTTCATGAATGCTCCGCTTCCCGTCTTTACATCTAACACAATAGCGTCCGCACCTGCCGCCAATTTCTTACTCATAATAGAGCTGGCAATTAAGGACATATTGTCTACGGTTGCGGTTACATCCCTGAGAGCGTACAGCTTTTTGTCCGCAGGAGCCAGCTCTGCGGTCTGTCCCATAAGGGCAATACCAATTTCATTTACATTGCGAATAAACTGTTCTGTGGTCAGCGCCGTGGAAAATCCCGGAAAACTCTCCAATTTGTCAATGGTGCCGCCGGTATGCCCAAGCCCCCTGCCGCTCATTTTTGCCACAGGAATCCCGCACATTGCCACCATGGGAGTAAGCGCCAGAGAAGTCTTGTCTCCCACGCCTCCAGTGCTGTGCTTATCCACCTTAATGCCTTTTATGGCCGACAAATCCAGCGTTTCTCCGCTTTCTGCCATTGCCATGGTAAGAGAATGAGTCTCCGCCTCTGTCATTTTTTGAAAGTAAATCGCCATCATCAGGGCAGATGCCTGATAATCAGGAATCTCACCCTTTGTATAACCCTGCACGAAAAAGTCAATTTCCTCCTTTGACAATTCCCCGCCGTTTCGCTTTTTCATGATGATGTCATACATTCTCATAAGGATACCCCATTTCTGCAATGTTTCTATACCAATCCAAGCTGCAATTCTTTCAGTTCTTCCTTTACTGCAAGACGTTTTCCAATCAAATGATAGAACAACAGGATCATAAAAATCACACCGATTGCCAGATAGCGCACAAAACGGTTTTTATGCTTAGCTCTTTTCACTATCCATGAAACCACCCTGTTTTTCTGTTCTTCCGTCATGCCCAGACTGATTGGCATTTTCTCAACAAACAAATCCAACAGATAGGTAAATCCGGCTATCATTCCCATGGTTGCCCAAGGAATAGCATTTTGAGAAACTCCCGTCTTAGGCTCAGGGGCTTTCGGCTTCACTACTTGGTTGTACTGTACAAATACCTCATCATCCTCGTCTTCCTCTTCTGCTTTAGGCGGCTCCTCTACCTTGGGCGGTTCTTCCACCTTGGGCGGCTCCTCTACCTTAGGCGGTTCTTCCACTTTGGGCGGCTCCTCCTCTTTGGGTAGAGTATATCCAATAGCATAAGTGGAAAACTTCATGGCATGAATCAAGACTCTGTTTTCTGAAAACTCTATGTATTCCCCATATTCATTGGGAGTTTCAGCAAGTCGCTCCGCTTTGCCATTATGATAACGGTAAACAGCCAAATTTTCCTTATCTCCATCTCCGTTTTCAAAGGGTACAATGATAGGAAGCAATTCTTCATTGCTATCGCCGATATCTTCCGGAGGATTGGTATTTACCTGTCGGGTAAGCTTGAAATCCAGATATTCCAGAATTCTCTCCTCGGAAATATTTTTAATTTCTCCAGCGCCTTCAGCCATATCTTCGCTTCTTTCATCCACAAAAAATATGACATTCACAACATCTTCTTTTTCTCCTGATGTATTGGCTATGTTATCCAGCTCGCCCACAAGAACAGTTCTTGTGCTTCCCACAAGAAACACTTTGGAATTTTTTTCTCCCGCTGGAAGCTCAATATCCTTCTCGGCTATGTCCTCCATAAGTTCCACAAGGGATGTTACAATAATCTCTGCTCCATCCTTTTTTACTGCCGTCACCACCAGATTATATTCATCCGGCGGAGCGGATGCGCGGTAATGATAAGGAGAGCTGCTTCCCGTAACATCGGCAGGATATTCCTTGCCTTTCATGCCGTCAATGCCCACCAGCTTTGCCGAAACGATCTCATAAGTATCTTCTCCGGTAATATCTCCTTCAATTACCTTATCTTCCTCCGGAATCAATCTGGTACCTGGCTTTATTCGGGTATCCGTACATCCCCGGACACAGGTAGCCGTCTCCGTTCCGTCATGTTCATAGGTTGCATCATTATTGTACACATATTCTCCAAATTCATGGCCAAGGGCAGGATAATAGGTAATCTCCCGTCCATTACATTGACTGCAGCGCTTGATGTCATGTCCTTCCTCTATACAGGTAGGATCTTTCTTCTCAAAAATCTCATAAGTATGAGTGTGGTCATTGATTACAATCTGCCCTGTCTCATCCACCTCAATCCATTTCTCCACTGCCTCGGACACAGCGCCTTTGGAATTGGTAATCCAAAGCAGGATTTTATGCCTTGTACTTGGGTCAAGATCCGGCAGTTCAATGACGCCGCTGATTGTCTGATCCTCACCGGTTGCCAGAGAATCCAACAGCTTCTTTTCAGTGCCATCGTCAATGGTATAATAAATAGAATCAATGACACCTTCCTGATCCCTAATATTTGCTTCCACATTGACAGTATGTCTGTCCGGAAGATCCGCATCCAGAGACAGCCTGATGGAAGGAGTTTCTTCATCGCCCCCCCACTTAGGAGGCTCGGATGCCTCACCCACACCTACGATAATGGAGTAGGTTTTAGTCTCTCCGGGAGCCAGATTAATGTCCTGCCAACTTACGGCAAAACCGCTGTCACTATTAGCATATTCCTCTATATAAGATTGATTATAGCAATTTGTTTGTCTAGAACTATAGTAACCAATCCAATAGGTGCTTACATCTGTTACGCCGCTGGTACCTCTGAAATATAGATTGTACTGCGCCCCTATTCCTGTACCTAAGGTAGAATTGTTGATAGGTCTCGTAACCTTCACACCTACCATAGAAAAACCTATTACACGGTTGTCGGAGCTGTCCTTAATTACTTTTATCGTAGCATCATCATCCGCTCCAATCTGAACATCTGAATGAACTGCCATTTTCCCAGCTGTAATAGCTGTGCTTCCTGCCGTCACAGTATAACTTAACCTCACATACCGTCCACCGTTTACAAAATCTGCACTCTGTGTGACAGACGCATTTGGCATATCTTGAGTTGTAACCTGATATCCATTCAACCCAAATGTCGTTTGAACCCACTGTCCCTGATACTGTCCAATAATATCCGTAACGACGTTTGAACTCTGACGATACGCCATAATCTGATCCACATTTGTGATATACGTCATTCCATTTACCGACACTGCCACCGGCTCAAGGCCGCCGCAGGCCGCATTATGCACATGGCGGCAGGGTGAAGCCGTCACCGCTTCCACATAGCCGCATTCCTCATCATGCTCCGTATGAGGAACAAATTCACAGTCACGCCCTGCAACCGCTTCTCTATACCCGCATTCTTCATTATGTTCTGTATGATCTGCATAAATACAGGGATGTCCCACAATCGCTTCTTCGTATTCACAGTCAGGAGCATGAGTTACTACTGCATGCGTTACTCCTGCATCCCCTCCTGATACATCCGCTTTTAATTCCTCTTCGTTCAAGACAGATTCACCCGTCTCTGATTCCTCTTGGCCTGTGAGAGCTCCGCATGTACACTCATGCCCTTCCACTGCCTCCACATAACCGCAGTTTTCATCATGGTCGTGTACTGCTGTCACATTTCCCTCTGAAACCAAAATGGTAACTCCGAAATTGCAGGGATGTCCTTCCACCGTCTCCACATAGCCGCAGTTTTCATCATGAATATGTCCTGCATCTCCTCCGGAAACTGTCAGACCTCCTTTATTACAAGGTTGTCCAGCCACCGCTTCCCTATAACCGCACTCCGCATCATGCACATGGTTACAGCCTGTCCCTGCCGCAAGCACGGTAAAATCCATGCTGCTTGCCAAAAGACAGATACTTAAGGCAACCGCAAAAATTCTTTGACTCAACATCCTCTTTTTTCTTTTTTTCATAGCTATCCCTGCTCCTCATACACTTTTCGCACTAATATACAAAGTATACCATTTTTTCCTGTTTCTGTAAACAAAAAACACTTTTGCATTGTTAGCTCAGAAAACATTTCTTTCAATCAGAAAATTATCCGCAAGAAGCAGCCAATTTGCCCGAAACCATTTCATAATCTGCCAATATCCGCAGCCCCTTAAACCAAATTCTTTCATCAGGTCAAATTTTGCCTGTAGGCTGCGCACATCCTCAAACCACACTTCATGAGCTCTTCCCGTGGCAGCGTCCGTATAGGTAAAAAATGGGCTTTGTGAAATCTCATCAAACTCTATGACCGCTCCCTGCTCTATGGCAATCCGCACTGCCTGCACATTTCCGATGGTAACGGCCTTAGTAGTTCCCCGCTCAAATGGCAGGGGCCAATCATAGCCGTAATTAGGAATCCCCAAATCTATCTTGGATGCGGGAATCTCCGTCAGGGCATACTCCACCACTCTCCGCACCTGATTGATAGGCGCCACAGCCATCGGAGGCCCGTAGGTATAGCCCCACTCATAGGTCATTAGCAGCACATGATCCGCCGCTGCCCCCAAGGCTGCATAATCCTTTCCCTCGTACAAAAGCCCTTTCTGGTCGGCTGAGGTCTTGGGCACAAGGGCTACGGATGTATGATAACCATTACTTCTCATAGTGTCCGCAACCTGCATTACAAAAGCGGTAAAGGCATCCCTGTCCTCTGCCAGAATATATTCAAAATCAATATCCACCCCTTGATAACCCTTTAATCTCATAATCTCCAACAGTTCATCAATAAGATTCTTTATATAAACGGGATTGTTGACCACAGAGCTGATTAATCGATTATTGAAATTTCCGTCCGGTCCAAAGGGAGTCAATGTAAGGATTGGCAGAACCCCATAGGAAACCGCAAGATTTATCATCCATGTGTCGTCCATGGGCGGGGCTATCAGACTGCCCTCCGAAGTAAAACCATAGGAAAAAACCGAAAGCTCTGACAGATAGGGCAGAGTCTGTTCCAACACCCATCTGCTGATAAAAGGATAGGCATATCCGTTTACAAAAGCCTCCCGCTTCAAAACAGCCGAACCTGTACCAATTAAAAGAGCCTGCCCAACGGCAAGCTCATAAGGATATACCAACTGATTATCATAGATAAGGGTCTGAACCGAAATTTCATAAGAGGCGGCTATGGCATCTACATTGTCGCCCTGTTTTACCACATAAATTTCCATCTGCAGCCACTCCTGCCCTAATAAGCTTTCTTGCTTATTATATGCAGCTGTTTTTTTCATCATGACAACTGCTTTTTGCAGACATCCTGCAGACAGCATTTGTCGCAGTGGGGATGAGTTCTGGCAGTGCAGATATCCCTTCCGTGCAGCACCATACGATGACACAAATCGTTACCCTCCTCGGGAGGTATGATTTTCCACAATTCTTTTTCTACCTTGGCGGGCTCCTTTATCCCCTTTACCAGCCCGATGCGGTTGGAAAGTCTGATACAATGGGTGTCCGTGACGATAGCCGGCTTGCCGAACACATCTCCCATAATGAGATTTGCGCTCTTTCGTCCCACGCCGGGCAGTTTTAACAGAGTATCAAAATCATCCGGCACTTTTCCGCCAAATTCATCCCGAAGCATCTTCATGCAGGCGCTGATATCCCTGGCTTTGCTGTTGCCCAGCCCGCAGGGATGCACGATTTTTTCTATCTCCTCCACGGAAGCTTCCGCAAGAGCATTTACATCAGGGTATTCTTCATATAGCTTTTCCACTACAACATTGACTCTGGCATCCGTACATTGAGCAGCCAGCCTCACGCTCACCAAAAGCTTCCACGCCTCATCGTACTCCAGCGTACAGCCTGCATCCGGGTATTCCTTTTTTAATTTTTCTATCACTGCCAATGCTAACTGTTTTTTCGTCAAATCGTACTCCCATCCGCCTGTTTTCAAGGCATAACATTCTTAAGAAACAATTTTATTATAACAAATTCCAAAAAATTTGTCATCACCTCTATATGATAGAATTTAACTTGCAGAATTGCACTTTCTATGTTAACATAATTTTTAACGTAAATGCCGTTTAATGAAAGGAAAAAGAAAAAATGAGTGAAAACAAAAAAATCCCTTATAAAATCTATCTGGAGGAAAATGAAATTCCCACTGCATGGTATAATCTCCGGGCTGATATGAAAAATAAACCCGCACCCCTTTTAAATCCCGGTACTTTACAGCCCATGACAGCTGAAGAATTAAAAGGTGTATTCTGTGACGAATTGGTGGCTCAGGAACTCGATGATACCACTGCATATATTCCCATCCCTCAGGAAATTCAAGATTTTTATAAAATGTACCGTCCGTCACCTTTGGTGAGGGCTTATTGTCTGGAAGAAAAATTGCAGACTCCTGCCAAAATCTATTACAAATTTGAAGGAAACAATACCAGCGGAAGCCATAAGTTAAACTCCGCCATTGCTCAGGCATACTATGCAAAAAAGCAGGGTCTGAAAGGCGTTACCACAGAGACCGGCGCAGGACAATGGGGTACAGCGCTGTCCATGGCATGCTCCTATTTTGATTTGGACTGCCTTGTGTATATGGTAAAAGTTTCTTATGAGCAGAAACCTTTCCGCCGTGAGGTTATGAGAACTTACGGTGCAACCGTTACCCCTTCTCCCAGCACCACCACCGAGGTGGGCAGAAAGATTCTGGCAGAGCATCCGGGCACCACAGGAAGCCTTGGCTGCGCCATTTCCGAGGCTGTAGAGGCGGAAGCTACCAGAGAAGGTTATCGTTATGTGTTGGGCAGCGTTTTGAATCAAGTTCTGCTTCACCAGACGGTTATTGGATTAGAGACAAAAGCTGCTCTTGACAAATATAACATTACCCCCGACATTATCATCGGATGCGCCGGCGGCGGCTCCAACTTAGGAGGACTCATTTCCCCCTTTGCAGGAGAAATCCTTCGGGGCGAAAAGAATTACAGGATTATTGCGGTAGAGCCTGCTTCCTGCCCCAGCTTTACCAGAGGCGTATTTGCATATGACTTCTGCGACACCGGAAAGGTTTGTCCATTGGCTAAAATGTATACTTTGGGAAGCGGTTTTATCCCTTCCTCCAATCATGCGGGCGGACTGCGCTATCATGGCATGAGTCCCATTCTCTCACAGCTCTATCATGATGGCATTATGGAAGCTACCAGCGTGGAGCAGACTGCCGTATTTGATGCTGCTGTCCAATTTGCAAGAGTTGAAGGCATCCTTCCTGCTCCTGAGAGCAGCCACGCTATCCGTGTTGCTATCGATGAAGCCCTGAAATGCAAAGAGACCGGCGAGGAAAAAACGATTGTGTTCGGTCTCACCGGCACGGGATATTTTGATATGGTTGCTTACGAGAAGTTTAACAATGGGGAAATGAGCGATTATATTCCCACTGACGAGGATTTGAAACCCGGCTTTGACGGCATTCCCAAATTCCCCGGAAATGAATTTTAAGTTTTTCAGATTCATAATTTACTTTTAAATAAACTTTCTTAATAAAAATCGAGTGCCCATCATACTTTGTATGTTGTGTACTCGATTTTTTATTTTAGTTCAACTTTTTCCAATTTGCATGGTATCCAATCAACCGGTTCACCCTTTCCCTGAATCATCTGCGCTATTCTTTCTACTTCTTGATAATTCATCTCTAATAGCCCCAAAGAAGTAAACTTAAGGTTGTTAAACTCTTTATTCAGACTATTGCACAAGAAAGAATGAAACCCTCCCATATCCCATCCAATTATATCATAACCTATCAGTTCCTGTGAGGAAGAAATTCCATTCTCTTCTTGTATACAAGTAAATTCGGAATCCAATTTACTTACATTTTTCTTATCTGTTTTAAGGCAAATTAAAATGGTTTCCGGACAATAAAAATATGTCTTATAAAATGAGACTGCATCCTCTTTGCGAATAAACCTGCCATCCGAGTAAAAAAGCTTCTCCTCAAATAATCTGTTTATTTTTGTGCTCATCATTTGATACTCATCAGATGTCAAATGCCATTTTTTTCGATAATCCTCATTATCTCCCTGCGGTTTCCAACCCGCACATAAATGTAATTGCGGTTGGTGGTCACATAAACACTCACTTGCCGAAATCATTTTTGCTGAAATTCCACTCAGATAATTGGGAGTATCCATGATGGAACAAATATAATATCCTAATACTGTAAAATTTTGAAAATTTTCTTTCATGTTTATAATCCGCCTTTTTATGAAAGGCATCGCTTCACTTTTTTATATTGTTTAAAGCACATCCTTTTACCGACACAGCCTCTTTGTGTCAAAACACCAGCTGCACCAACAGCATATAGCTGATGGTTCCTGCGGCAATGGACAAAAGCATCTGCCTTTTCCATGCATGAAGCGCTATCACGATGCTAATGGCAATCAACTCTGGCAGCCCATGGCTTCCCGAAAATACATTTACGCCCTTAAGACAATATACAATCAAAAGGCCGAACACCGCCGCCGGCAGCGCCTTGCCCAGATATTGCAGATATTTAGGAGTAGGCTTCGCTGAAGGAAAAATCAAAAACGGTAGAAATCGTGTGATAACTGTCCCTAGAAAAATCATAAATATAGTAATCATAAATTGGGAAAAAGTCATATTCATGCCATTTCACCACCCTTCTCAATGGGTCCCCGAAGTAAGGTAAGCACCCCTATAATCGCTATCATAGTTGGGATAATAAAATAATCTGCCCCAAAGACAATCAGACACAACAGGGATAGTCCAAGCCCAAGCAATGCGCTGGCATGATTTTTCTCTTTCATCCACTGCTCCATAAAAATCACCACAAACATGGCTGTCATCACAAACTCGATTCCCTCTGTATTAAAACGAATATAAGAACCGAAAATTCCTCCCAGAACAGAGCCTGTAATCCAATATACTTGGTTAAGCAAAGTGACAAAAAACATAAACCATCCCGAATTCACTCCCTCCGGAACTTCCGCCGTACAATTAATGGAAAAAGTCTCATCGCACATGCCAAAAATCAAATAAAAAGATTTCCATCCCCTGCCCCTGTATTTGTCAAGCATGGCAATCCCATAAAAGAGATGTCTGGCATTGACCATAAGAGTCATCGCCAGAGTCTGAAGCGGATTAAAGATGCCTGCCAGCATATTTACAGCCACAAACTGCATGGAGCCTGCAAACACGGCGGCACTCATCAACAGGGTGTACCAGACGGAAAATCCCGACACATTCATATAAATGCCATAAGAAATTCCCAAAAACAAAAATCCTGCAAGAATAGGAATTGTATGGGGAAATGCCGCTACAAATGCTTTTTTGATTTGTGATTTTGTTATAACTTCTTTTTCTTCCATTGTTCTGTACTCTTTTCGGATTTTAAGGAATCCATCCAACGCAGTTATAAATTTTTCGCAACTATTAATTCCTTTGCTATTATACACCGCAATTCTTTCAATTACAATAATCAGATATGGTATTCTGACTCTGTATCCTTTACATAGAACTTTTGATTGGAATATTCACTATGAATTTTCTCCATGCAATCTTTTAAATGCAAAACCAGGAATACAGCTGCACATCAGACAGACAGCTATCATAACAAATATAAGCCCGCAAACCGGAAAATGATACTCCGCACAGGGTGCAATGCCGATAATTCCCTGAAACAGCATCCCAGAACCTAAACCTGCAATCCAAGTAACAACTGCTAAAATAGTTCCTGCATAAATCAGTCCTTCATATAAGAGCATTCTATGAATCTGCCTGTCAGTCATCCCAATGCTGTCCAACACCTTAAATTCCTTATTTCTTTCTTGAATATTGCTATACATTGTGTTGATAAAATTGATGATTCCATTAAAAAGCAGAAATAATGACATACCTCCCATTACTCCATAAAGAATATTCATGTTTTTCCCAAGCTTTTTCTCCCATTCCGCTCTGGACTCGATTCTTATTCCTGAATTTTGCAGGATGCTTCTTATAGAGGTCAAAAGTTCATTCTCCCGGTTTGATTCACACATAATATTGATTGCATAAATATCCCATGCATTATCCGTATAAATCAAACTATTGGGAGACAGATAAATCACCGGTGCCATTCCTCCTGCCGGTAAAGTTTGCTCTGTTTCGATGTAACCGCCGACATAGACCGAGTAACTCATTCCTTGAGGGTTCTTGACTATTAATTCTGTGCCTACAGGAAGCATTTCCCTATATTCATCTGACAAATATGCTGTGTTTTCTCCCTGTTCTTCATATTTGTCCGCAATAATATATGCATAACTCCAAAACTGTTCAGACATCATTTGTGAGTCATATTCACTTAAAGAAATGCCGGTTTTTTTCTGAAAATCATCCATGTAGGAAGAAAATATCTGCGCATCATATTCTATATAGATTACCTGCCTTTCAACTATTTCCATTTCTTCAATGAACGGAGATTCTTTTATTTTGTCGGTTAAATCATGCGTTATCCCTTTTGTGTCTGCTGATTCATCAGTAATCTCTATATCATGTTCAAAATAGCTTTCTACATATTGTCTCGGGTTGATACTTTCATAAAATTGGCTAAGTACCAAAAAAGCAATGCTGCCAACTGTAAATGATAAGATAATCAGGAATGTATTTTTTCTTTTCCTCTGTAAATTACGCCATGCCATAAAAAAGATACTATTTTTATGACGCTTCATCTTCTTAAATTTAATGTTCTGATAATTTTCAAACTTAATGGTATCAACAGGATCCATTTTTGCAATGAGGTTTACAGGTTTCATACAGCTGATCATAACTGTCAGGCATGAAATACACATAGCCAATAATGTCCCGGTTATTGCATGAAAAAGACTTATATTAATTTTTGTATCATAAATGGCTTTAAAAAATACGGGAAGTATGGGATATACACATAAAAATCCTAGTACTCCACCCATGGGCACCCCTCGAATACATAACCATTTTATCTGCTGATATAATACTTGCTTTATCTGTCTTTCCGTTGCCCCTATGGTAATTAATTTTCCATACATCTTAACATCTCTTGAAAGTGATAAGTAAAAGATGCTGTAAATAACCAGATAGCCGCTGAATATAATAATCAAAACGAGAAAAATCACTGTAAAAATAACATTGCTGCTTGTATTTTCATAAATAGGCGACAAGGACAAAAATTGTTCCGGTAGCAGCTTTAACTCTTCAGATAGTTTTGTCAAGGTTTTTTCTTTGTTGTTTCCCTTGATATCCATATAAAAGACAGCATGTGCCATTTCCATTTCTTTTATAGCATAGGACGGCGAAACATAGATGTCCCCTTTTCCCCCGGAACGGATATGGGAATCTTCCTCGAAAAACCCTGCGAGCACAAATTCTTCCTGTTTTTGCTCATTATTACAGTCCAAATAAACAAGGGAGATTTGCATCCCTATTTCAGGCTCAGTTATCCCCATGTCACTTAAAATCCACTTTGCTGCCATTATCTCATCTTCCGCTTCCGGGTACCCTCCACTAACTTTTTCCGCCAAAGAAGCTCTATGCTTTTCCCATTCCACTTTGTCTATGTAGGAAATGCCAATCCTGTTTCCCGTTTCGCATACGCTTCCTAACCGGATTTCGATGCCGATATTGTTTACGAGGGAAGATTTATTTAATAACTGTCTCTGCTCTTCTGTTAAGTTCTGAACCGAGGCCTGCGCGGTGGTTCCCACCAATTTCATGGCAGCTTCCCTTTGTACTGACACATACGTGCCTCCTGCCGCCATAATTAAGGTCACCAAAAAGGTTGTAATCAGAACAGTGGTTAAAATAAATTCATTCCTTTTCTTATGTAATAAATAATTCTTTTTGGCAAGGAATGGTATCACGGCACAGTTATTATTTTGATTTAAATACATATTAATCATCCCCTTTCAGGAGCATGCCATCTCTCATTCTGACAGTTCTATCTGCCATCTGCGCAATTTCAATATTATGAGTAATCATAACTATCGTCTGCCGGAATTTTTGGCCTGTCATCTTTAAAAGACTTAATACATCCTGACTTGTTTTTGTGTCAAGGTTCCCTGTCGGCTCATCCGCCAACAGAATTGCCGGTTTTGTGATTAATGCCCTTGCAATGGCAACACGCTGTTGCTGGCCTCCTGAAAGCTGATTCGGCATCTGCTCCAAAAAATCAGTAATATTTAACGAAACAATTATCTCATGAAAATATCTTTCATCCAACTGATTCCCGTCTAAGTCGAGCGGAAGTATGATATTTTCATATGCGCTTAAGGCAGGAAGCAAATTATAATCCTGAAAAACAAATCCGATATTACGCCTTCTAAAGATAGTAAGCTCGTTCTTTCCCATCTGGGTAAGTTCTTTTTCGTCAACTATCACCTGACCGCAATCTGGTTTGGACAATCCGCCCATAATATTTAACAATGTGCTTTTCCCACTTCCGCTTTGCCCTACGATTGCCGTGAATTTTCCGCTTTCAATATTTAAACTTATATCATCTATTGCTTTTACAATGTTACTGCCGGCTTTATAATACTTCTTGATATTCTGTAATTGAATGATATCCATAAAGCATCAACCTCCATTTTAAAATGCTTGTTCTTTATTAGTATATCTGATAAATATTGCATTTCTCTCCCAATACCACAAAAAAATGTTGCAATATTGCAACATTTCATTTTTAACTATATATTTTTAGGAATATAAATACAGAAATTGGAACCCTTTCCAATAGTAGAATCCACGGTTATGAATCCCCCCTGACACATGACAATTTCCCTTGCAAGATGAAGGCCAATCCCTGCCCCTTCAACATTTTTGACTCTCTTTTCCCTATAAAATCTCTGAAAAATATCGTTTATATGTTCTCTGCAAATTCCGATTCCGTTATCTGCAATTTGAACTTTCATATAACCTTCTGCATCTTCCACATTAATCCATATATTTCCGTGTGTATCCGTGTATTTCACCGCATTGTCTAAAATATTAAACAATCCCTCTGCCATCCATTTCCGGTCATAGCAAGCCATATAATCCTTATGGCATTTTACGGAAATATGAATCTCCTTTTTGGCGGCTAGTAAGGTAATCTGACTGATAGCATCATTTAAAACATCATAAATCGGCTGCTTTTCTTTTTCTAATACTATGATACCGCTCTCCATATAGGATAACTTCATTAAATTCTGCATCAGCAAATCTAACTTCCGGCTCTGGCTTTGTAGTGCCAAAAGAAAATCCTTACATTGTTTATCATCCGGATATTTGACTGCCATATCCGCATACATACTTATATTTGCAACAGGAGTTTTAATCTGATGAGAGATATCGGAAATGGTTTTTTGAATCAATTCCTTCTGTGTCCGGTTTTCGTCTGCCGTCTCATTCATGATCTTTTCCAATCTTCTCAGTTTGAATCTAATCTTGGAAGTCATGGACTCTTCTTCAAGTCCTACATTCTCCAATTGCTCATGATTACATAGCTTATCTATACTTTCACAAATTTCTCCTGTCAATGCAATAAAATCTTTTTTTAATTTCTTTCGGTACCAAATTGTGTATGCCGCTTGTACCATGGCATAAGAAAAAAGCACAGCTGCTAGTATTTTCATTTCATTTTGTCCCCCATCCATTGGTATCCCATTCCATATATAGTCTGTATATAATCAACTTTTTCGTTATTAATTTTTTGTCTGAGACGACTGATATTTGATGTCAATGTATGTTCACTTACATAATTTCCCTTGCTATCCCATATTTTTTCCAATAAATCTTCCCGTGTCACAATTCTGTTTCTATTTTTGACTATGATTTCTATAATCTGATATTCTATCGGGGTTAATGCTACCACATTTTCTGCTGTTTTCACTATTTTCCTCGTAAAATCAATGCTCAGTCCATCACATTGATAAACTTCTATTTCATTAGTCCGGCATCTCTTTAAAATAGCCTTGATACGTTCCATTAAAATATTTACAGAGAATGGTTTGGTTACATAGTCATCTGCCCCAGCCTGAAATGCCTTTATCATATCCTCTTCTAAATCATTGGCAGTTAAAAAGAGGATTGGTACATTACTGTTTTTTCTCATTTCCCTGCACAATTCCAAACCGTTTCCATCCGGCAGATGAATATCCAATATGATTAATCTGTATTCATCCTTTCCTATTTTTTTACAGGCATCAGCAAAAGAATACACCGGATCAGGTATTAAATTTTCTTTCTGTAAATTGTAGCAGATACCGGCATTTAATAACTCGTCGTCCTCAACAATTAATACTTTTTCCAATATCGTATCCACCTCACACATTTCTTGTATTCAAATAGCTGTGCGGCATACCCTAACATTCAACGCCAAAAGTATGTATTTGCATACTGTTAGTATAAGTAAATGACTGATTTCTTGTCAATAAAATAATTAGTATTTAATCATTCCTTCGGCAACTGCCCTATCTGCCGTACTCCGCTGCCATCGATATTCATGCGGTAAAAAGGATGTGGTTCGCTTCCAATATATACTTCCAATATAATTTCTCCCCCGCTTATCTCGTAACCAAATGCAAGATATGGCGGATATCCATCCATAATCTCCTGCGCTGCAGCCGGATATCTGTACTCAAATATGCTTTCTTTTCCGCTTCCGTCCTCATTCATCCGATGAAGGATAAGCCCAACTGTATCTTCCTTCTGCACAATGGTTTCTTCCCCTTTTCTCATGGCCTTATAAGCAACATTCTCCACAATCTCCGTGGTGTAATAAATTTTTCCCTGATACCATTTCAAATCCTTTATCTCAGACTCCGATTCCGCCAAAACAGATAAAACCTTGTCCTCCCAACGGTACATCACCAGATATCTCTTAGAGCTGTCCTGAGCCGAATAAGTATAAAGCATGCAGTTTTCATCATTATATTCATGATATGCCCTCTCCAAAGACTCCTCTATCTTCTTGGAAAGCCCCGCATTTTCTCCATCTGCTATGTCAGCTATATCTTCTGCGAATGTAACAGATTTTACTTCCCAATCCGTCACACGGTCCGGTGCAAGCCACCAGCGCTTCCCAGCTTGATAAAGTGTCTGCATTTCATCTAACGACACCTCATACACAATATCATATTCCACTTTATCAAATCCCGTTTCTGTATTCCAATCGTCCCAATGTTTTTCCATGTCGCCAAATTCACTGCTTCTCTCTTTGCGAATCCCAATGCCCCTCTCCCAATCATCTGCCTCATAGGATGTAGTATACTCTCCATAACCGTAAGTGTGCTCCGATTTTGTTAGATACCATGTTCCATCTTTATAATCATAAGTATAATCCTCTGACCATCTCCATGCACTTCCCCCATAACTGTGTGTTGTAAAGGAGGTATTCTGTGCTGTCAGCGGAAGATACGGGTCGCCAAACACGCCACCCTCATTGCGGTTTCGTATCAAATTCTCATCCTGAAACGACAAAAGATACTGACCATCTTCGCCGCTTGCCACGGCAAATAAAATACGCGGGCATACCCAATACTTGTATTGCCCATCCTCCTGCCAGATAACATTCAACACTCCCACGTAATCCGTAATTTTATCCTTGTTAAAATCCAGCTCTGTGCTGTCAATTAACTCCCAGCCCTCAGGCACAAAATCCGAAAGCTTTTGTCCTTTTTCAGGCAGCTTGGGTACTTCAACAGGAATAAGTTCGGGCTTGATGGCATTTTCCTCCTGTTCCTTTGCTAGTACCGCCGCTTGAGTCAGGAAATATTCTGCTATTTCCCGCATATCCTGCCATTTTGAATCATTAAAACTTTGTTTTTCTGTCAAACATAAGGCAGCTTCCATACCTGCCTGCTGTACATCCTTCCCGCACCCTGTAAGAGTTGCAGAAAGTGCAGATATCACCATCACAATCGGCAAAAATACCGTCCGTTTACTCTTATCCCACATAGTTATATCACCCATACAAACCTTCGCCTCCTGCATCATATCCATCCTGTTTTAATTTATCTATTATAAAAATAAATTTCTCCCCTCGCATAAAAGGCGATGTGTTCATCAGAGATATAATAATAATCCGCCACCGGACAGCGGAGCAGCTTTATTACATTCTGCTTTGTTTCTTCCGTCCATGGATAAGCCATTTTAGTCATTTCATAGCCGGATTTTTCCACTGCTTCCTTGAGCATCTCATCAGGATTGTCGTTAGCCGCTTTATCAATCCAATCCGCCATTCCAATTCCTTCCATATTCCCATCTTCCGGATAGTATCCACCCTCCTCCCACCATCCTTCAGGGAACGGATGAACAGAAGCATATAAGGCAGGATAATCATTACTGTCTGCATCTGGCTCAAAACCCGTAAGGGGAATTAAAACAGGTTCAAAATATTCCTCATCTATCTTAATACCATCCTCATATAGTTCAATGATTCCACTACTCACATCTTCCTCAATAGTTCTTGCCACATATACATAATAGATTCCATTTTTATAATCGTTTATACGATTTATCAAAGGACCCCAATGAGAATGATAGCGTTCCTTTTTATCCACCACTATCTGTCCTTCCCTATACCCCAGATAAAGTCTGATGCCCCCATGCCATGAAGAAGCAGTCATATAACTATTCCATGAAAGCAGCTTTGTCCCATCAGAAGTCAATATATCCGTATACCCCTTTCTGAAGTCGGTGTTCTTTGCCAATATAGTATAACCGCCCCCACTTATAGGAGAAATAATATACATAGCGCCCTCATTATCGTGCATTAGGTTCCAAACTGCTGAATATATCGGCTCCACATAGGCGATTATCTCATCCCTGCCATCCCCGGTAAAGTCAAATGTGGCACATCTTTCAAGTGTATAGGGAATATCATCCCTCTCCAGCTGTACCTCTTCTCCTTCCGCTAAAGTCCCGGCTATTTCCAAAAGTCTCTGTTCCAACAAATCATTATTTTCCATGATTCCCGGAAAATGAGCATACAAAATATAGCATTCTTCGTCAACTTCTGAGTAAGCGTTGTTATAAAAAAGGGGACTGTCATAGTCGTCAAAATCCGTGGCAATATAGGTTTGCATTTCGGCTTTCCTGTTCGTAGTTCGGTTCAGAATCACTTCCTGCCCATTATCAGTAGATATTTCTTGACAACTGTAGGTTACATTGTAAGCTGGGAGCATATATGTTTCACCGGCAATCCCCAGATAATAGCAATTATCAAAATATGCCGTAATGGTGTTTCCTGATTGCTCCCATTTCCCAAAATCCACATTTCTGCGGCCATAATGTACTACCTGCCCCTCCTGAGAAAAGCAGGTCCTATAAAATGTATTCCAATCTGCGTCTTCGGTATCCAGCGTATTCCACCATGTTCCGATGATATTGACCTCTGTTTTCTGTACAGAATCCCTATTTTCCTCAAAATTGACTTCCTGTATTTCAACAGATGGCAACACAGCTTCATCAACCTGTAAATTGCCGCACCCTGCAAGAATTGCAGAAAGTGCAAATATCAACAGCACAATCGGCAAAAATACTGTCCGTTTACTCTTGTCCCACATATTTATATCACCCATACAAAACTTCGCCTCCTGCATCATATCCATCTTCATAGAATATAGCAGGAGGCAGCATCATAATATCATAATTTTTGCATCTTTTTAGCATCATTTCATTTTTATGGAACAAACTCAAACAATGTTATTCCATAGTCCCAAACCAAATTCAGGCAGTATGACGGATAATCACTGTCTTTGTCATAAATATAAACTCTTTCTGTATCCCTGTTGGTTCCATACATCCAAATGTACATCAGCCTGTCATTGTCATATTTGCAGTCATACTGCCAACTGTCAAATTGAAAGAGTTCATCCAAAGGTATCCTATAAATATTCGTTTTACCATCATGATAATCTGCATATACTGCATAAGTATCTGCTTCCCTGCACTCCAACTTTTCACAACCCTTAAACATAAATCCTTCCATATCAGAAAAAGATTCCTCAGGATACTCAAAGTAGCCACAGCCCACTTCTTTTTCCTTGTCATAATACAAAGTGAGGCAAATATCATCATGGGACCATATAACAGTATCAAGGGACGATTCATTATGCCACTGATACTCACAAAAAAGATCCTGTTTTGTCAGACCTGCCTGACAGAGAAACGCATCCACCCCGCCCTCAGGGACATCCATATAACTATAGTCCTTTTTCTCCAGACGATAAAAATCACAAAATCGAAGATGGGGTTCCAGATAAGCATAAGGTGTCATTGCATCTTCTTCATAACAAAAATAATATTCCCCTTCCCCTTGTAAGCTGGCATATATCAGGCGCTCTAGTTCATCATAAACATAAGATTGCTCTTCACAAACAAAAAAGCAATGTTCCGAATTAACACAATTTTTTGAGACATACGGATTAAGCCAACACTTTTTTTCCTGCAGGCTCCCATCCTCTCTGTAGGAAAATATAACCTTGAAAATCTCTTCTTTCGCAACATTTCCTGCCCCTTTATCCACAAAACCTGTGACTTTATAGGCGCTGATTTTGCCGTTCAAACCATACTCATAAACTTCCTCATAATCTGTAACATTCTTTATCATATAGGAAGGAAGCCTGTCTGCCTTCGCATAGGTTTCATCACAATAGGCTATCTTTGTGGAATAAGGATTTGGATAGTTCCATGTCCAATTAAGTCCTTCATAATATCCTGGAATTTCAAACCCCAGCAGTTCTGTGCCAGCTTCCGTTTCCTCATATTTCAGTCCAAAGCCCCGCCCGGTCTCCTTGTCAAAATATAACTCTGCTCCAAGCTGTCCCCCCGGTCTTGGAAAACAAATCGGAGAAATATCTTTCACACCATGCCGCTCCAGATAGTCCTCCTTAGTCTCCTCACAAATCAGCTCATATATAGTATTCTCATATGTAGTATTCTCACATGTGAAAATATCACATTGTCCCCTGCTCAAAAGCGTATGGAAGGCATCCTCTAGTTCATGATTTTTGCTTATATAGCCTATGTCTGCTTTGGGAGGCTCATTATTAATAGTCGAATCTGCACATCCTGTCAAAACTGTCAGACAAATAACCATTAAAATTATATTCCATCTATTTTTTCCGCTTTGTATCATTTATACTTCTATGCTCCATTTTATGCTTTCCTATCAAATGTAGAAGTATTTCCACTGTCTGTCATATTCATAAAATCCATTTTATCATTATGCGGAAATAACAATTCCATGTATAGATTTCCCAGCAGGCTTTTTACAGTTTCATTATCAACCTCTATATCAGGAAAATCGTTGGTTTCCAAGAGCTTTAACCTTTCCAATATTTCCTCTATTCCCTGCCTTGCAGAAAATTCCGGCTTTGGTTCATTGCTTAAAGCTTCCGGCACAGATGATTCCATAATAGGTTTTGCTTCAGGGATATTATATACTACGTTTTTACATGTTTTCGCAAAACATTCCGGATCATACTCCGCCAGATAAGCCAAATCATCCATGGTCAGCATTCTTTTATTATGTATTTTAAGATATATATTGACGAGACGAGTATCTTTTCCCATATTTGCTCCCCCCCTATCTGCTTTTATCAGGAACTTCTTTATAATTTAATTATACACAGTCCTCCCATAAATTACAATAATTGATAAAAAGCTTATTTCATACGAAACAAGCCTTTTTATAATTCTTTTAATCTTGCCATTACTTGTGATATGGCTCTCCATTTATTATCCTGAAAGCCCTGTAAATCTGTTCACTCAAAATCACCCGCATCAACTGATGGGGAAATGTCATATCCGAAAAACTCAGGGCAAAATCGGAACGCTTCGTCACTGTGCTGTGAAGTCCAAGGGAGCCTCCAATGACAAAAACAAGACTGCTCTTTCCTCCCACCGCCGCCTTTTCCATCCAATCGGCAAACGCTACAGAAGAAAGTCTGTTCCCGGCAATTTCCAAGGTACACACCAAGGCGTCCTCCTTAATTTTAGAGAGAATACGCTTAGCCTCCCTCTCTTTAATCTGCTCCTCTAACGCTTCCCCTGCATTGTCCGGTGTCATCTCATCCGCTACTTCTACCACCTCAAATTTACAGTAGCGGCTCAGCCTTTTTGCATATTCCTCCAAGGCGTCCCTATAAAATTTTTCCTTAATTTTTCCTACGCAGATAATCGAAATTTTCATAGATTCTGCTTTCCTTATCTCACATAAAAATAGTGTTATAAACTTACAAAAAAACAGGTGGCACGCTTTTTGCGAACCACCTGCATATCCTTATTGTGCTTGATGCCAATACATTAGTTGGTGTGTTTTGCCTCATCAGGAATCTTGAAATCCGTAGCATCATTAAAATTAGAACAGGTCATACTCATGGTCATCTTGGGAATTTTCATGCTGATTCCGGCAGCCTGATCTCCCATAGCGTCAATCATATTGGTCATTAATTTATCCATAATTTCTGTCATATCCATTTCATACTTTACAGGATATAAAGTCTCCTCGTCAACCCAGACATAAGCCACCAGCTCTCCTAAATCATCTAACATACCATCTATCTGACTTTGATCAAGTCCGAGAGAAGTAAGAGAATTCAAGGAGCCTGAGGACTTCATAGCCTCCTTCATTTCATCTCCGGTCATGGCATAAGAATACTTATATGCATTGGCGCCATTTACCTCTTCCATTCCCTCCTCTTTGTAAAGGAGTCCTTCTTTAACATAGGTACTCATGTTTCTTCGGGCATCATATGATTCTAAATCCATTGCGCCGGCTACCTGTGACTGCCAATTCTGTCCGTCATACAGATAAGTCATGATGCTTCCGTCTTCCATGGTATCTGCATATACTGTCATCTTCTAACTGCCCATTGATTTCATGTCCATGTTCATGTCCATCTTAATTCTCAAAGTAGGCTCATAAAAACAGATCATGTTCATATTAGTAACTGTTTCCATAGTCTGTGTCTGTCCGCCTGCGCCTATTGTCATGTCCATCTCCATAACCATCTGAGCTTCCATGCTGGATGCGGAATTCATGTTTTTCAGTGCTTCCTCTATGGGATTCTCCACAGATTTCACATCTTTGACATCTTTGACATCCTTGGTGTCTTTGGCATCTTTAGTGTCTTTAGCATCATCTTTGGTGTCTTTAACATCTTGGGTATCTTTCTCTGACAGTTTTGCATCTGCCTCAACCTGAGAACCCCTTCCTCCTGAAACATCTTCTCTGTCTTTCTCACCGCACGCTGCCAAAGATAAAGTCATCACTGCCGCAAGAAACAATGCCAAAACTTTCTTCTTCATAATTTCCCTCATTTCTATGCATTTTACAAGCATCAACAAAAATATATAAACAGTAACTCTTTCATCATATCATATACCTTAATTTTGTCAAGCATTCCACCGATTATTCAGGGATTATTCCCTAAACACCTTCTCATAAACCTTTTCATCTATAAAATGCTCTAAAAAGGCCTGATCCAAATTTACAAACTGATGATTTAACATCTTCTTCATCTGTTCACTGCGCTTGAAATATAAGGTTTCTTCCGTATCTTCCTCTGTTTTTCCTATTTCTCCGTCAATGGTCTCCGCCCGAAAATTCTCATTGCACCACTTTAACAGAATTTCCTGCAAATTATTCTCCGACTCCGCTTTTTTTGCAAAAATTCGGGCGTTTTTCATGGAGATTACCCCCATGACAATAAACAACAAAAAGATTGCGCTCATCACGCCATAGGTTAAATAAGAATTGCCCAAATGAAACGGAATAATGCCCATGATTCCAAGTGTCACGACAAGAATGCCTGCTATTCCCATGAGTAAAAGCCCCCATGCGGAAGAGCGGTTTTCTTCCGCCCTCTCAGCGCTGTTCTGATAGTTCTGCGTCCTTTGGGCTGCGGCTTCATCCGCCAAAAATGCCCGAAGAATCCTGACTGCCTTCTCCTGCTCATCCCGGCAGACCAAAATATCATACATGCTTTCCGCATCATCATACTGCATGACAACATCCTGTGACAAATTCTCTTCCAGAACCTTTTTTAATGCAGTCATCTGCTCTTTTTCACCAAAGGTGAGAGAAACCTGTTCCTTATCGTACTTTGGGCTCAAGGGCATATACCTCCGTTTTATCTGCCACTCAAATATTCATCGATTCCCTTCGCTGCCGCTTTGCCTGCACCCATGGCCAGGATTACAGTTGCTGCACCTGTCACGGCGTCACCGCCTGCATAAACGCCTTCCTTGGTGGTCTTTCCGTTGGCTTCGTCCGCAATGATACATTTCCACTTGTTGGTCTCCAAGCCTTCCGTGGTAGAAGAAATCAAAGGATTGGGCGAAGTTCCAAGGGACATAATAACGGTATCGAGTTCCATCAAAAACTCGGAATCGGGAATCTCCACAGGTCTGCGTCTGCCAGATTCATCCGGCTCGCCCAATTCCATGCGGATGCATTTCATTCCTGTCACCCATCCCTTTTCGTCTGAAAGAATCTCAGTAGGATTAGTCAAAAGGTCAAAGATAATTCCTTCTTCCTTGGCATGATGTACTTCCTCCACTCTGGCAGGAAGCTCCTCCTCGCTTCTTCTGTATACAATATGTACCTCCGCACCCAGACGAAGCGCCGTTCTTGCCGCATCCATAGCCACATTTCCACCGCCTACCACGGCTACCTTTTTGCCCCTCATAATGGGTGTGTTGGAGGTTTCGTCAAATGCTTTCATCAGATTGCTTCTGGTAAGATATTCATTGGCAGAGAACACGCCGTTTGCATTTTCTCCCGGAATGCCCATGAACTTGGGAAGCCCTGCGCCGGAACCAATAAACACAGCGCTGAAGCCTTCCTCTTCCATCAGCTCATCTATAGTAACAGATTTACCAATTACCACGTTGGTCTCAATGGTAACACCCAAAGCCTTTACATTGTCAATTTCTTTTTGCACCACATCCTTTTTGGGAAGACGGAACTCCGGTATGCCGTATACCAGCACGCCGCCGGCCTCATGAAGCGCTTCAAAAATCGTCACATCATATCCCATTTTTGCAAGGTCTCCCGCACAGGTAAGTCCCGCAGGACCGGATCCGATTACAGCCACTTTCTTACCCTTTTTCTCCGTTGCACCATTGGGCTTTATGCCATGTTCCCTTGCCCAATCCGCCGTAAAACGCTCCAGCTTTCCAATAGAGATAGGCTCTCCTTTGATACCCCTGATACACTTTCCCTCGCACTGACTTTCCTGAGGGCATACGCGCCCACAGACAGCCGGAAGTGCGCTGGACTGACTGATAATCTGATAAGCAGCCTCCACATCCCCTTCTTTTACCTTTTCAATGAATCCGGGAATATCAATAGCCACCGGGCATCCCTTGATACACTGTGCATTTTTGCAGTTAATACATCTGGCAGCCTCTTCCATGGCCTCTTCCTTGTTATATCCCAAGCATACCTCTCCAAAATTAGCGGCACGCTCCTTTGCATCCTGTTCCCTTACGGGCACTTTCTTTAATACATCCATATTTTTCCTCGTTTCTGCGCTGCTTTTATGCTGAGACTATGCTCATTTCAGGTTTATGGATGCAGCGCCGCCACAAACCAGCTTTCCGTCTTTTAACATTTCATCCGACCATCCCGTCCATGCCATGATGCCTGCTTCTAGCAGTTTCCGCATCCGCCGTGATGGGTATCGCCTTCTTCCAACGCCAGCATTGCTCTGCCTTCGGCAGTCTTGTATATCTGCTGTCTTCTCATTGCCTCATCAAAATTCACCTCGTGCCCGTCAAATTCCGGTCCGTCCACACAGGCAAATTTTACTTTTCCGCCCACGGTAACACGGCAGGCTCCACACATGCCCGTGCCGTCCACCATAATGGGATTTAAGCTGACAATGGTAGGAATGTTTAACTCCTTGGTGAGGAGACATACAAATTTCATCATAATCATAGGTCCAATAGCAATACATACATCGTATTTCTTGCCTTCCGCAACCAGATCCTTTATGGTCTGTGTTACCATGCCGCTCCTGCCGTAGGAACCGTCATCCGTGGTCACATAGAGATTGCCTGCCACTTCCTCCATCTCCTTTTCCAGAATCAGCAAATCTTTGGTCTTGCTGCCCATAATAACATCCGCAGAAGCACCATGCTCTTTCAGCCATTTTACCTGTGGATAGACAGGCGCAGTTCCCACGCCTCCTGCCACAAACAAAATCTTTTTATTTTTCAGAGTCTCTTCATCTTCGGAAACCAGCTCAGAAGCACACCCCAAAGGACCTACAAAATCATGGAAAGCATCTCCTTCTGCAAGCTCCGCCATCATCTTAGTACCAGCTCCCACCGTCTGGAATACGATGGTAATCGTCCCTTTTTCTCTGTCATAATCGCAGATTGTCAAAGGAATTCTCTCTCCTTCGCTGTCCATGCGCACAATGACAAACTGACCGGGCTCGCATGATTTTGCCACCCTTTTTGCCTCCACTTCCATCAGATAGATATTGGCGGCAAGCTCCTTCTTTTTTAATATTTTATACATACTCCACCTCTCTCTCCCTGTTTGGGGAATTATTTTTGTATCTCAACTAAAGCATAATAGTTGGTATCTTCTACCGATAGTTTAAAAAGCTCTCCCGTATACACATTTACCGCAAAAGAAGTCCCTGTTTTGATAAGAGTGCCATTGGGTTGCTGCCAGACTTCCATCACTACATAAAAATCGCTGACCTGATCGATATTGATCACGAATTCATATTCATACAGGTATCTGTTGCCCGCATCATCATAATATCCTGATGCATCATATATCTTGCCAATCTCTGCATTATAATTGGTAACGATATCGGCGGCCTGCTGTGGAGTTATCTCCGTATTTAAGACAAGTCTATAAGTTCTCTCCTCCACTGTGCTGGTTCTTCCGTCTCCGATTCGAATAAACTTAAAATGCGACCTGCCTATAGGCATGGGAATGGGTGCCGTATATTGTGCAGACTGTATGGTAGGCGTACTTCCATCCGTGGTATAATACACCTCTTCTCCCTCGTCCAGAATTTCAATAATGACAGGTTTGTCATATTCTCCACTGGCGGCGCTGATTTCCGGAGCCGGCAGCTCATCTATCTTAACATGAAATGTCCTTTCCACAATATTACTATGAATCCCGTTTTCATTCACATAATAAGCCTTCACATGATAATCTCCATCCTCCAAAAGAATGGGGGTTGTATATAAAAGACTGTTCTCGTCCGGATCGCTTCCATCCAATGTATAATAAATGCTTCCCGCACCGAACGAACTTAATTTCAAAGGCTGGATACTAGTATAATATCCTTCCAATACGCTGAATTCGGGCTCTTTGGCAATATAGCCCTGATACATGGCCAGCACCTTTTCATTATTGCTTGCCTGCAAAAAATTATTGATTTCTTGATAATCGCCCCTGCTCTTATAAATGGCAATCAGCTTACCATAAGCACTTTCCACCTGTTCTTCCGTAGCATTTTCATTCTTCACAATGCTCCTGAGCAGATACTCGTATTCCATTTTGTTATTCTTGTGAAAATAAACCTCCGACAATTTTACCATTAAATCCACATTGCCTTCATCAAGCTCCAAAGCCCTGACATAATGGCTGATTGCCCTGTTATACTGCTCTCTTTCCATACATTTTTTTGCTGCCGTAATCTGATATTCCAGCGAGTAAAATTGATACAGCATGATTCCTGCCATGCCTGCCCCAAAAAAGAATATGACAATCAAAATAACAGGCAGAAATTTTCGTATGTTCCCACGACGTCTGCCATCCTTGTCCTTGACCGCCTCTTTTGTGCTTTCATCCTCCCGGATATCCTCTGCAATATTTTGTATGGTCTGCTGTATATCGTTATCCAATTCCGGTTCATAATCGGGCACAATATGGATGTCTTCCCCGCACTTTTCACAGTACAGGGAATTTTCCTTCATCTCTGCCCCACAATTCGGACATTTCATAAACATACCCCCGCATATCGCAAAAAATCTGCGATACCGCTTCAAGGCTGCGCATTCCGTTATGCCTGTAACGCAACGGATTCCACGCAGTTATTCATCAACATTGCTATGGTCATGGGACCCACTCCGCCCGGCACCGGTGTTATAGCGCTGCATTTGGGCGCAACTGTCTCATAATCCACATCTCCACAAAGCTTGTTCTGCTCATTTCTATGTATGCCTACATCAATGACCACAGCACCTTCTTTCACATAATCCGCTGTAATCATCTTTGGCTTTCCTATGGCAACTACCAGAATGTCCGCCCTTTTTGTCACTTCCTTTAAATCTTTGGTGCGGCTGTGGGTCACGGTAACGGTTCCATTCTCCCGAAGCAGCAAAAGCGCCATAGGTTTCCCTACAATATTGCTTCTGCCGATTACCACACATTCCTTTCCTGCAATTTCAATACCGGAACGCTTTAACAACTGAATAATGCCTGCCGGAGTGCAAGACACAAAACCGGGCTTTCCGATACAGAGAGCTCCCACATTCTGAGGATGAAACCCATCCACATCTTTCTTGGGATCAATGGCATTTAACACCTTTTCTTCCTCGATATGCTTTGGCAGGGGAAGCTGCACCAAAATGCCGTTTACATCCGCTCTTTCATTCAATTCTTCAATCAGCTCAAGCAGCTTTTCCTCCGTGGTATCCTCAGGAAGCTCATAAGCAAGGGAGCGGATTCCTATATATGCGCAGGCTTTCTTTTTATTTCCTACGTACACGGTGGATGCCGGATCCTGTCCCACCTGAATCACAGCAAGGGTTACTTCCGTCCCCTGTGCCTTTAACTGTGCCGTCTTTTCCTTTAACTCATCCTTAATCTGTGCGGAGATTGCCTTTCCGTCAATAATCTGTGCCATAATTCCAACCATACCTTTCCGGTCTTAGTACCCAACCTTATCTCTTAAGCTTTCTGTTTATCCAAAAACCTCATTTCTTAAAACAATCCTGTAATCATGCCGTTTTCATCCACATCAATGCCATATGCCGCAGGATGCTTGGAAAGTCCCGGCATGGTCATCACATCACCTGTAATAACTACCACAAACCCTGCTCCCGCAGACACATAAGCCTCCCTCACATTTAACTCAAAGCCCTCCGGTCTTCCCAAAAGTGAAGGGTCATCTGAAAGGGAATACTGATTTTTTGCCAGACATACAGGAAAACTTCCAAATCCTGCTTTTTCCAGCCCTGCAAGCTGTTTGGACGCAAGGGAAGAAAACTTAACGCTTCCCGCGCCGTAAATCTCTTTGGCAACCCGTCCGATTTTCTCTTTCAGGCTCAAATCATCTCCATACAATACCTGAAAATGACTTTCCTTCTTATCAAGGGTTTCTATAATCTTATTGGCAAGAGCAATGCCGCCTTCTCCGCCCTTTTCCCATACTTCTGACAGGGCAAACTCACAACCCTTTTCCTCGCAGAACTGTCTGACATAATCTAATTCCGCCTGCGTATCCGTCACAAAAAAGTTCAGGGTAACGATTACGGGAACTCCATATTTCTGGAGATTTTCAATATGCTTTTCCAGATTGACAATACCTTTTTGTAATGCATCCAGATTTTCAGTTCCCAAATCTGCCTTTGCCATACCTCCATTATACTTCAAAGCGCGGATTGTGGCAACCAAAACTACAGCATCTGGCTTAAGCCCTGCCATCCGGCATTTGATGTCAAAAAATTTCTCCGCTCCCAAATCAGCTCCGAAGCCAGCCTCCGTAATGCAATAATCCGCCATTTTCATTGCAGCTTTGGTAGCTCTCACGGAATTACAGCCATGGGCAATATTGGCAAACGGACCCCCATGCACCAACGCAGGGGTATGCTCCAAGGTTTGGATGAGATTGGGCTTAATGGCATCCTTTAGCAATGCTGCCATGGCTCCCACTGCCTGCAAATCCTTTGCTGTCACAGGCTCACCGTCATAATTATACGCTACCACAATGCGGGACAGCCTCTCCTTCAAATCCTGCATATTCTCAGCCAGACACAAAATCGCCATAATTTCGCTGGCCACGGTAATCACAAAATGCTCTTCACGCACAAATCCATCCGTTTTATTTCCAAGTCCCACTACAATATTGCGCAAAACTCTGTCATTCATGTCCACACATCGTTTCCATGTTATCTGCCTTGTGTCAATCCCAAGTTCATTGCCCTGCTGAATATGATTATCCAAAAGCGCCGCAAGCAGGTTATTGGCAGAGGTAATGGCATGAAAATCTCCCGTAAAATGAAGATTTAAATCCTCCATGGGAACCACTTGGGCATACCCGCCTCCGGCAGCTCCGCCTTTGATGCCAAAACAGGGACCAAGAGAAGGCTCCCTAAGGGCAATCACAGCTTTTTTGCCCAATCTTCCAAAGGCTTCTCCCAAGCCCACTGTAGTGGTGGTTTTGCCCTCTCCTGCAGGAGTCGGATTGATGGCTGTCACCAATACCAGCTTTCCATCCGAATTTCCAGAAAGCTTTTCCAAATACTCTTCGCTTAATTTTGCCTTATATTTTCCGTAAAGTTCCAGATCATCCTGCTCAATGCCCAGCGCCTGTGCTATCTCTGCAATAGGCTTCATAACTGCTTCCTGTGCAATTTGAATATCCGTCTTCATAATCCGCTCCTCATCCTTTTCCTTTATGCCCTCAATCTCACACTATTTCCTCCAGCAGCTGCTCAAATTGCTCCATGCTCATCAGCACTTTTCTGGGCTTGGTGCCTTCTTCCTCACCTACCACTCCGTAGTCGCACAGCTGATCCATGATTCGTGCCGCTCTGTTAAAGCCGATTTTAAGCACTCTCTGGAGCATTCCTATGGATGCCTTGTCCTTATCGATGATAAATCTTCCCGCTTCCGCAAAATACTCATCTCTGGCATCTCCATCTCCGCCCGCTGTGGAAGTGCCCGAAGAAGAGGAAATATTTTTCAGTTTTTCTTCTACATCTTCCGCATAGGTGTTGCCCAGAGTCTGATTTTTCAAGAAATCCACCACGCTGGAGACTTCCCCGTCGGACACAAAGGCGCCCTGAACCCTTGCGGGCTTGGAATAGCCTTGAGGGTAAAAGAGCATATCTCCCTTTCCCAACAGCTTCTCTGCGCCGTTCATATCCAGAATGGTGCGGGAATCCACACCGCTGGATACGGAAAATGCTACTCTGCTGGGCATATTTGCCTTGATAAGACCCGTGATGACATCCACGCTGGGACGCTGGGTAGCAATAATCAAATGAATACCTGCTGCTCTGGCAAGCTGCGCCAGACGGCAGATGGATTCCTCCACCTCTCCGGGACATACCATCATCAAATCCGCCAACTCGTCCACTATAATCACTATCTGGGGTAATTTTGCAGGTGCTGTCTCATCACCGCCCTGCCGCATATTTTCTACTTTCTCATTGTAACCTTTTAAATCCCTTACATTGAAATCCGCAAATTTCCGATAACGATCCTCCATCTCAGTAACGCCCCAATGAAGAGCTGCCGATGCTTTCTTAGGATCTGTCACTACTGGAATCAAAAGATGCGGAATTCCGTTATACACACTGAGTTCCACCACCTTGGGATCCACCATGATCAGCTTTACATCATCCGGATGCGCCTTGTATAGAATACTCATAATCAGGGTGTTGATGCACACGGATTTACCGGAACCGGTAGCTCCCGCAATGAGCATATGGGGCATCTTGGCAATATCCGCCACCACAGTTTTTCCCGCAATATCCTTTCCCACCGCAAATGCTATCCTGGAAGGAAATTCTTGAAATTCTTTGCTTTCCAATAAGTCCCTCAAAGCCACTGCCATATTTTCCTTGTTGGGAACCTCAATGCCAACGGCAGCCTTGCCGGGAATGGGAGCCTCAATACGGATATCCGTAGCTGCCAGATTTAGTTTAATATCATCAGAAAGCCCCACGATTTTGGAGACCTTTACACCCTGCTCCGGCTGTAACTCATAGCGGGTAACGCTGGGACCCTGACTGATATCTGTGATAGTGACCTTAACGCCAAAATTATTTAAAGTCTGCTGCAGGCGCATGGCAGTTTCCCTTAATTCCTTTTCGGAATCCCCCGTAGCTGCCTTACCCTTCTTAAGTCTTGACAAAGGCGGGAACTCATATTTCACAGGCGCCTTTGGCTTTGTTTCTTTATGTATCTGAGTATCCGCCTTTGTATGCCGACGATTGTCCCTGTATTCGGACAAGTTTGTGACATTGCCTCCCGAAACAGCCTTATCCGGAACAACTCTTGCGGGATTTCTCTCAGAATCCTTGGGGAAACTTTCCTGAAAATCTTCTTCTACAGGTTCTGAGAAGTTATTTCTAAGGTCTTCGGAGGGAGATTCCTCAAAATCTTTGGGAAGGTTCTCCTGAAAATCCTCGGAGAGCTTTTCTCTGAAATCCTCTCTGTGGACACGGATTTCACTCATATCTCCGGACTTATCTTCCCTATACATCTCTGTATCCACCGCCTGCGCCTCAGAAAGGGTCACCTGATGGGCGCTGCGAATCTGAATCTTTTCAAAATCGAACATGGGCTGCTCGAAACTGCTCTGTGTCTCAATAAAAGAAGTATTTTCGCTCTCTTCATCCCCCGTGTAAGTGATTTCATGAATATCGTCTGTATGCTTGTCCTCTTTGCTTTTCAGAGAGGTGTCCAGCATCACTCCGCTTACTTTCTTTTCGATTCGGAGAATTTTTTCGTTTTCCTTTTCCTCTATGCGAAGCCTTTTTTCCTCTTCTCTGCGTCTGCGTTCCTCTTCCCGGCGCAAATGCTTTTCTGCGCTGCGCATGCGCTGTTCTTCCTGCTCCTGCCTGCGTATCTGGGCGTATTCTTTACGCTTTTCGGCATCCTCCGCCCGGCGCTCACGCCAAATATCCTTTCCACTCTGCATACTGCCAAGCAGCGATTTCTCCGTCAATAAAATAATGCTGACAACGGAACAAAGAAGCACTACCAGAATAGTTCCAAATACTTCTAGATAGTGTTTCAGCAGATAGGCAAGACTGCCTGCAAGAACGCCGCCGCCTTTTTTACCCTCGCTGCACACAGCATAGACTTTGCTGATATCGTATTCATCTAAGCTTACAGCTCCCTTTGCCAGCAAATCGCAGATAATGCCAAACATCACAAATAAGGCAATTCCGGCGGCCAGCTTTCGTACCGCCGTGGGGCTTCCCTCATTTGCAAACCAAAATGCCACCGCCAGAAAAAGCAGCAGCGGTGCTATATAGGCGCTAAATCCAAATAAACCGAATAAAACCTTGCTGATGGCATCCCCGGCGCCGCCAATAATACCAAAATTACAGCAAAATAAGAATACTGTCGCTATAAACAGGACAATAAGACCAATTTCACGAAACATTTCGCTGTCCCGCTCTGCCTGATATTCATCGATTTCCCTTGTATTATTTTTTACGGCAACTCTTTTTCTGCCGTTTTTTTCATTTGACGTTGTGCTCTTCTTGGAAGATGATGTTTTTCTGCCAGATGATGCCGCCATCTTCATCAACCTCTCTTCTTAACATTATCTATTAAGTATATCATTTTTTACCCTGTTTGTCACTATCAAAACACAAAATTATACCAAGGACGAAGCGGCGGCATCAATCATCTCGTGAAGCTTTCTAATTGCTTTGTCCACCCCTCCCACTTCGTCAATAATCCCCTTTTTTACCGTTTCTTCTCCCACAAGGATTGTCCCCACATCCTTGGTCAAAACTCCCGTCTCCATCATCAGTCCTTCAAAATCTTTTTGGTCAATCCTGCAGTGCTGGCATACAAATCCTGTAATACGGTCCTGTATGGACTTAAAATAATCAAAAGTCTGGGGCACACCGATGACGGTCCCGTTCATACGCACCGGATGAATCACCATGGTTCCCGTAGGCACAATAAAGGAATAATCCGTACTTACCGCAATGGGAACCCCTATGGAATGACTTCCGCCAAGCACCAGAGACACCGTAGGCTTGCTTAAAGATGCCACCATCTCCGCAATGGCAAGTCCTGCTTCCACATCTCCTCCCATGGTATTCAACAGTACCAGCACTCCCTTGATTTCCTTACTGTCCTCAATTGCCGCAAGCTGTGGCAGAATATGTTCATATTTTGTTGTTTTAGAATTACTAGAAAGATTATCATGTCCTTCTACTTCTCCTATAATTGTAAGCAGGTGAATTTCCTGATGCTCCTTGTTTTCATTCAAAGTAACCTGCCCTGTCTGTTCAATCCGTTCATCTCTGTGCTTTTCCGCCTCAATCTGCTTATCCTTATTGCGTTCCTCATCCTGTCTGCCTCTCTCCTGTGCCCTAACAACTCTTTTTTCCGTTTTTGTCTCTTCCATTTTCTGCATACCGCCCATTCTCCTCCTTATTTTTCCTAATTCTCATGATACAAAAAGGACTGTGTGGGAAAATCCCATACAGTCCTTTTTAGTATTTCTCATATTTTATTATCTATGCAGACTAACAAGAGACAAACTGCCGTAACAGCCTCCTTAAATATCAAAATCATCGTCCTCTTTCACATCATAATCAAAATCCATAGTCTTGCGCGCCCTCTTTTTGGGCAGAGGAAGCGGATTGTCCAAAAGTTTGACTTCTCTGGTCTTTCCTTCAAATTCCACTGTCACTGTGCCGCCTTCCTTGTTCACTTCCTTATTAACTTCCTGCTCCATCATTGCCTTTCCTTTCGAATCAAGTTTCTGCTGCGCCTGTTCTTCCCCTATTTTTTCTTTTTTGAGACTTCGCTTTTCTTCTTCTATTTCTACAATCTGCTTGATTTTAAAGAGATTGGAAATACCCACGCCCGCCATGGCTGCCATAAAAAGATAGCACCACCGTAAACCCGTTATCTCCTGCGTGGGCACCTGAAAAAGAAGCAGCACAAGGACTGAGAAAATTCCAAGCACCCATATTTCCAATTCGTCCGACCAAGGATTGCACCAAAAACTGAAAATACCAAAGGTCATAATGCATAATAAGACAATCACATCAAGACCCACCGATTCCATGGAAGTAAATGCAAAAATTTGCGGAACACTCGGCATATAGAGTTCTCCCACTGCCGGCAAAATATCCATGGGGCGGCTTCCGCTAAAAAATATATCTGTAAAAAGCGCTCCTCCGAATCCTGCCAGCACTCCCGATAATGCCACAAGAAACAGCTTCGCTTTTTTCCACAAATTTCTTCCTTCATCCAACCTGCCCACCAGAAAAGTTCCGGCAGCAAAGAATATCAGTGTCACTCCTATAATATCCAGGTAGCTTAACAGCCCTATAGAAATCCCCGCAAACAACCATTTCACCACTGTCTGGCTGTCTGACTTCAGACAAAATGCTATCAGTAAGAGAACCACACTATATAAAAACAGGAATAGGATTTCCGGTGAGAGATTCAATGCCTGTATACGCACAGACGGCGAAAATGTGCCAAATAACAGCATCATAAAGGCCGCAGTCCTCCCCGTCATCCTGCGCACTGCAAGATACAGCGCTGCAAATGCCAAAGACAATAATCCAATCTGCAGCCAATATCCTGCTTCTATCATGTTACCAAAGAGCAAAAACACCAGATGCAGCAGTTTCACATATAAATTTGTGATTCCATGCGCCGTCCGGTAGATTGTTCCGTTACTGACAACCTTTGCCGCATCAAAATAAAGACTTTGTTCCGAAGCGGAAAATACGCCTGCCGCCGGATAAGCCGCACCCGCCATAAGAACAATCAGGACCCCTACACATTCCAAAATTCTGCGTTTGGATTTGCCTTGTCCCCCCTTGCCATATGTAATCTTGTCCGCTATCTGATGATAAAAATACCATACCAGAAACGCCTCGATTGCCATAAAAAATATACATACCAAAACACCGATATAAAGGGGATAACCTTTTTCCAGACATGAGACCACAAGGAGAAGCCCCAGACTCACCCCTGTAATAATGGCATATATAAACCACAACGCATATCCGAATTTGTTCTTTTTCCAAATCATTTTATGGGTAACCTATGCATCCTCTTCCGTTGTCAACACTTTTTCAATATTGTATCGGGGTCTGTGCTTCACTTCGATATAAATCTTACCGATATACTGCCCCACCAGACCGATGGCAAGCAGCTGCACGCCTCCCAAAAACCAAATGGATAAAATCAGAGAAGTCCAGCCCGGCTCTGTCTGTCCTGTAAAGTAGGAAATCAAAGCATATACAGCGGCAAGAACTGACACAATCACAATGAACATTCCAAGTCCAAATATCATTGTAATAGGTTTTACGCTAAAGGAAGAAATCCCGTTAAACGCCAGCGCAAGCATCTTCTTTAAGGGATACTTTGACTCTCCCGCCACTCGTTCTTTACGGTCATAATACACCATGTCCGTCTGATAGCCGATAAGGGGCATCATTCCCCTCAAAAACAGGTTTGTCTCCTTATACAGGGAAAACTGCTCCACTGCACGCTTGGACATTAACCTGAAATCCGCATGATTGTATACAGTTTTTACCCCCATAAGCTCCATTACCTTGTAAAAGCCTTGGGCTGTAGTACGCTTGAAGAAAGTATCTGTCTTTCTCTCTTTCCTGACACCGTACACGATATCATTACCTGCATGGAACTTGTCTATCATTTCCTCTATCACAGCAATGTCATCCTGCAGATCCGCATCAATGGAAACGGTCACATCACTCATATCCTTTGCAGTGATAAGCCCTGCCGTCAATGCAAACTGATGCCCTACATTTCCTGCAAGATTTACACCCCTTACCTGAACAGGATGCTCCTTATGCTCTTCTTCAATTAATTCCCATGTACGGTCCTTACTTCCGTCATTCACAAACAAAAGAAAGCTGTCTTTCGCAATCTTTCCCTTGCCTGCCAAATCATCCAGAACGCCCCTCAATGCCTCGGAAGCAATTTTCAACACTTCCTCCTCATTGTAGCAGGGAATCACAATCGCAAGTCTATCCATGTAAATCCTCATTTCTGTGCAATTTCTGCACTAGTCATCCCAATTATGGTACACCGCCTGCACGTCATCGTCATCCTCCAAAAGATCCAATATTTTCTGGAGATTTTTTATGGCAGTCTCGTCCGTAAGCTCCACATAATTCTGGGGAATCATGGTCACTTCCGCATTTAACATGGGAATGCCGGCATCCTCCAAAGCTTTACGAACCTCCTCAAAGGCGTCCGGATCCGTCAGAATCTCATAGCTTTCCTCTTCCTCCGAAAAATCCTCTGCGCCCCCATCTAAAGCCAGCATCATCAAATCATCTGCATCCATGTCACATTCTTCTTTATCTATGATAATCTGACCCTTCTTGTCAAACATAAAGGACACACAGCCGGGAGTTCCGATATTGCCCTGTCCCTTGGTAAAGGCGCTTCTCACATTGGCAGCCGTGCGATTTTTATTGTCCGTCAGGGCATCCACAATTACCGCAATACCATTAGGACCATATCCTTCGTATGTAACATACTCGTAATTGACATTGCCCACATCTCCGGCTGCCTTTTTGATACCCCTCTCAATGGTATCGTTGGGCATATTGTTTGCCTTTGCCTTGGCAATCACCGTTGCCAGCTTAAAATTATTATTGGGGTCGGGCCCGCCCTCTTTTACCGCAACGGCAATTTCTCGACCGATAATGGTAAAAATTTTGCCTTTTGCGGCGTCATTTTTTTCCTTTTTATGCTTAATATTTGCAAATTTTGAATGTCCTGACATCTTTTTCCTCATTTCTGCGCTTTATCCTGCGCAATTTTATTTATTATCCATTGATAATATAACCATACCAATCATAGCATTATTTTTGTAATTCTTCAAGTACGGATTCCTCCTCCGTGGTCTCCTCCGGCAGTTTTGTCACCAGCACGCTGGAAATCACCTTGTTTTCCACGGAAAGAATCTTGAAATTGTAACCGGCGCAGTCCACATCAAATTCCTCATCCGGTTCCGGTATCTTATCCATCTTGGAAATCAGATATCCGTTCAGGGTTTCAAATTCCTCGCTGTCAAACCGGATGCCAAACCGATCCTCCAGCTCTTCCAAGGGAGTCGTGCCTTCAATCACATACTCATCCTCGCCCCGTTCCTCGATATATTCCTTGTCCTCATCATACTCATCCTGAATATTTCCCACAATTTCCTCCAGAATGTCCTCCATGGCAACCAGACCGTCCGTCTGTCCGTACTCGTCCACCACTACCACCATCTGAAGTTTCTTCTGCTGCATCTCCCTGAAAAGTTCGTCAATATTTTTGGTCTGGGGCACAAAATAGGGTTCCCGCAAAAGTTCTGTAAGCTGCACCACCGGAGAATTTAATTTTTCATCCTCTCTATGAAAACGCATGGCATCTTTCAGATGAAGGATTCCTACAATATGGTCAATATTTTCCTCATAAACAGGATAACGGCTGTTTGCTCCCTCCAGCATATAAGTAATGGCATCCTGCAGCATAATGCTGCCGTCGATGGCATCAATATTGTTGCGGTGGGTCATAATATCCTGAGCTTCCTTATCTCCAAACTCAAAGATATTGGATATCATTTCCGCCTCGCTTGCCTGAATGATGCCCTGCTCATGCCCTTCAATTACCATGTCTATGATTTCTTCTTCGGTCACATCATTTTCATTTTTATTTTCTCTGACACCAAACACAAACAAAATACCCTTTGCGGTAGCCGTCACAAGTCCGGTTAGGGGGCGGAGCAGCCCCATGACCACGGTCACCGGAGTAATGCAGGCATATGCCCATTTTTCCGGAATCCTCGCCGCAATCTTTTGAGGCAGAAGCACCCCGAAAGTAAGCAGTATGTATAAAAATACCAATAGCACAATCACAGTGGCAGCTGCAACTATGACCACTGTGGGAAGCTGCGCAAGGGGTCCTATTTTCTGTGTCAACACATTTAATGCCTGAATGACGGTGCGCAGCCAGATTCCCAGATAAAAAGCCCCCATGACAACATTGTTGAGATTTACCACCAGCTGCATGGTATCCATATAGCCTGACGGATTTTTAATGATTTTTAAGAGTCTCTTGGATTTTTTATCCTTATCCTCCTCGGCTCTTTTCTCTATCTCTTTTTCATTTAAATTGGTGACAGCCATACTGAATCCATAGAAAAACACATCAATCAGTATCAGCATCAGAAATAAAATTATACTAGCAGTAGGTCCACTGTCATCATCCATTTTGAATATTCCTCTCTTTTGCGATTTTTCCTAAATATAACATCTTCATGTACATTCGTCAAGGAAAGGTGTGCAAATACCCTCTCTTATGTATCTAATTCTAAGCTAATCATCAGTGCGTGGTTTACCTTTCTCATAATATCGCCGTCTAAATGGCACACCTTATCCTTAAGCCGCTTCTTGTCTATAGTGCGAAGCTGTTCCAAAAGCACTACGGAATCCTTATCCATATCGTAAAGGGTAGAATTTAATTCTATATGGGTGGGCAGCTTCGCCTTGTTCATCTTTGAGGTAATGGCTGCGCAGATTACCGTGGGGCTGTGCTTGTTTCCCACATCATTCTGTATAATCAGCACCGGACGGATGCCACCCTGTTCAGAACCCACCACCGGCCGTAAATCTGCGTAATAAACATCTCCTCTTCTCATTTTTACCTCCATTTGGAAATCTTTTCACAAAGTATTGCCGATTTATCCGGAGGTATTCACTCTTATTTATAATCTTGGTAATAATCCTTTACATAGACAACTTTTCCATCCTGTACATATACTCTGGGCAGTCGCTTTCCTAAATCGCATACTAGTTCATAATTAAAGCGCCCTGACAGTTCCCCCAATTCTTCTGCGCTGATATGCTCTTTGCCGTCATAGCCCAGCAAAGTCACCCTATCTCCAACATTGGCTTCCGGAATCTCCGATACGTCCACCATAAACTGATCCATGCATACCCTGCCCAAAATAGGAGCTTTTTTGCCACAAATAAGCACATACCCCTTTCCCGAAAGGGAGCGCGGATAACCGTCCCCATAGCCCAAAGGGATGGTTGCCACCCTTGTGTCCTTCTTAGCCGTAAAAAGTCCGCCATAGCTTACGCTCTCTCCCGCAGGGAGATTTTTAATATATACAATGGTGCTGTATAAGGACAATGCAGGCTTTAAGGAAAGAGCCTCCCAATTCACCTCAAAGGAAGGGTACAATCCATATAAAATAATGCCCGCCCGCACCAAATCCAAATTCATCTTTGGCAGTTCCATAATACTAGCGCTGTTGGAGCAATGCTTTAAGGGAATATCAAGTCCCAGCTCATTCTCTATCATTTGAATAAATCTTGTAAACTTTTCAAACTGTTTTTCTGCGCCGCCTTTATCCCTCTCATCCGCCTTTGCAAAATGAGTAAAAATGCCCTCAATCTCGATATTAGACTCCTGCATCAGGCGCTTCACGAATTTTAAGCCCTCCTCATCGGGAGTAATTCCGATTCTGCCCATTCCCGTATCCACTTTGATATGTACTTTCATGGGTTTTCCCGTTTTCTTCGCTGCCTGTACAAGCTCCCCTATGCTGTCATAACGAAATACCGCCTGCCTGATTTCTTCCTCAGAAAGCATCTCATAACTGTAGGGAAAAGCATGCCCTAATATAAGAACAGGCTTTATAATCCCTGCCACTCTTAAGATATGCGCTTCCTCCGCTGTTGCCACTGCAAAACCGTAAATAAAGGGAAGAGGTTCCAACACCCGGGCTATGGGCACACTGCCATGTCCATAACCATCCGTCTTGATAACCCCCACAATCTGCGTATTAGGCGCAATATGCGCTTTCATCTGCTGTACATTTTGGACTATGGCATCCAAATCAACCTGAACATACCCGCGCTCATAAGTTTTGAGTTTTTGCTGTAATTCTTCCGTGGCGCAAGCGTATATTTCTGTACTTTGCATAGGCTTACTCCTTTCCCAGCATCTCTGCAATGTCCCCTGCCATGCATCCATGCTCTCCATGCTCCCTTACTGCCGCCTCCCCTGCCAGAGCATGGGCATACACGCCTACGCTTGCAGCACGAAAAGCCTCTTCTCCCTGAGCCATCAGTCCCAAGATACAGCCTGCCAGCACATCTCCGCTTCCTGCTGTGGCCATACCGTTGTTTCCCCTGATATTCAGACAAACAGGCTCACCTTCCCTGCATATATATGTTCTGGCATCCTTGGCCACTGTCACTGCATGAAGTTTAGATGCCAAAAGGCTTCCATGAGCTGCCAAATCCTCTTTTAACTCCGATATACTCTTTCCTGTAAGCCTTGATAACTCTCCTACATGGGGAGTCAGCACAATTTCCCTGCTCATTTCCCCACTGCTTTCCGCCTGTTCTATCGAAGACGATTTCCCCTGAGCCGCCAATTCCCCTCTTAAGGTTTCATCCGCCGCCAAAAGATTCAAAGCATCCCCATCCAACAAAAGAGGGAGTCTGCTGTCACAAATAACTTTCTTTAAAACCTCATGCGCCTCGCTGCTCTGTCCAAGCCCCGGGCCAATGCCTACCACGCTTGCCCAGCGAAGTCCTTCTTCCAAATCCTCATAAGTCCCCACCAATGCTTCAGGCACCCGTTCCTGCAAAATCACCCGATTTTCAGGCGGTGTCAATACCTTGACCATTCCGGCGCCCATGCGGTATGCCGCCTTTGCACTAAGCACCGCAGCTCCTGCCATATTAAGACTGCCCGCAATCAACAAGACCTTTCCAAAGGTCCCTTTATTTCCCCCAGAGTTCCTTTGCGGCAAAAGTTCTGTCAAAGGCTCGTCATAATAGAACATCCCCGGTTCTTTCACATAAAAGCTGTGTTCCGTAATTCCAACGGAATCTGTCAATACTTTTCCGGCATACAGGCAGCCCGGATACTGAAAAAGCCCTCGCTTGGCAAAACCAAAGGTCACTGTGACATCTGCTCGAAAAGCCCGTGCTCCCAGAACTTTTCCTGTGTCAGAACAGATGCCGCTGGGTACATCAAGAGATAATTTAAAAGCCCGGCTTTCGTTACAATAATGTACCGCTTCCGCATATTCTCCGGTCAGTTCTCTGGAAAGTCCCACCCCGAAAAGAGCATCCACAATAATATCATATTTCAAACCTTTGGGGGTATCCTTACTACAAGTGACAGGATAATGTTTCAAAATCTCTCTCTGCATACGGCACTGTTCGGATATTTTATTGGGATTTCCAATGCTCCATACTTCTACCGAAAATCCTTCTTCGCACAAAAGCCTTGCCAAAGCCAATCCGTCACCGCCATTATTGCCCATGCCTGCCACAATCAACACAGTGTGTGCATCTGTTTTAAACTGTTGTTTTATTACAGAAAGCGCAAAAAGGGCGGCACGCTCCATAAGAACCATGCCGGGAATCCCTGTTTTTTCTATGGTATTTGTATCATACTGCTTCATCTCGGAAGCCGTCACAAGATATTTCATTTTAATCCGTCCTTAAAGAATTATTCATCTGATTTTGGGCGGACCTGGCCTCAGCATTCATTTTCTCCGCAAAATTTAACTCAGCTAGTCTTTCCTCCGCAGATTTTGGCACCTCAGGCTTTGGCGCAGGCTTCTTATCCGGTCTCTTTGTTCCGTCCGCCATTTCCTCCTTGGGATTATACTTCATATCAAAGAGGTCCACCACATCTGCGCCAAAAAGATCATTCATATAAGAATAAATTTCCAGATTCTTCTGCTCCATCTCCTGCTTGCGAATCAGCTGTTTCTTTAGTTCAACACGTATCTGCGCAACCCACTTTGTGATTTCCAGAATATCCTCCGTATTTTTCTGCAGCGTGTCATAACAGTTTTCCATGGTAGCCAGCATAAGCTGCACATTGACTTTTTCAATCTCGCCGGGAAGCTCCATCTCCTCGTCCTTGTATTGTTCCAGAGTCTCGTTGTATTTTTCCACAAGCTGCTTTGACTTCTCAATCTCCTTTTCCATGGCTTTATTGCCCTTTTGCTCCGCCTCATCCACCATGGCAACAATATCACTCATAAGCTTCTTTTTCAGCTTGCGGATATCTTTGGATTCCGTATTGATTTTACCCTGCCTCTTCAAAAGATCGTTTAGCTGGGTCTCCAGAGGCTTGACCTGCGCTTTTCCCACTTTATTTAACAGGCGGTACCACTTATTATCAAGGGTTAATATAGGCAGCCGCTTCCCATATAAAGCATTCTCAAATTGTGACTTTTTGTCGTTTTCTCCCATATTTTCTCCTTCACTTACTTATTCTATTCTCTTTTCCATAACGATTGATATTGTAAGACAGTTTCATCAGGCTGTCCGAAAGATGCACGTTTTCCACCTGCACTCCCTCTGGCATATGCAAGTCCACATGGGCAAAATTAAGAATAGCTTTGATGCCGCTTGCCGCCAATTTATCCGCAATCTCCACAGCTCCTGTCTTGGGAATGGCCAGAACGGCAATATCGATATGATTGCTTTGCACAAACTGTTCTAATTCCCTTGTGTGCATAATTTTGATGCCTCTTACCTCTTTCCCAATCCATTCCTCCGCATTGTCAAAAATTCCCCTCAGAATAAATCCCCGTCTTTCAAAATTTGTATAATTTCCAAGAGCCCGTCCCAGATTGCCTGCTCCGATAATCACAAGATTGTGCTGCTTGTCAAGCCCGAGAATCTTGCCAATTTCCTCATAAAGATACTCCACATTATAACCGTAACCCTGCTGTCCGAAGCCGCCAAAGTTATTAAAATCCTGACGAATCTGTGATGCCGTTACATTCATCAGCTCACTCAGCTCCTGAGAAGAAATCCTCTCAATCCCCTCATCCTTCAATTCACCCAGATACCTGAAATATCTGGGCAGACGGCTCACCACAGCCTGTGATATTTCTTTTTCTTCCACGGATTGTTACCCCCGTTCCTGTTTATTCCTGCTAAATATACTTCTATTATATCATGTGTTAAAAAATTGTCAATTTGAACTTCATCTAACTCATTCACCAATGAATTGACAGGATGATATTCAGAAGGTAAAATACAAGCATATCCTAAAAAATACTCAGAAAGAAAGGCCGTCACCATGATACTTTCCTGTCAGAATATCAGTAAATCTTTTTCAGAAAATACGGTGTTTGAAAGCGCCTCATTCCACATAGAAGACAATGAAAAAGCTGCCATTGTAGGCATTAATGGCGCAGGCAAGACCACCCTGCTTCGCATCATTGTGGGTGAAATGCCGGCGGACGATGGTATTGTGACCTTTGCAAAGGACAAGACCTTTGGATATCTCGCTCAAAACAGCGCCGTAAACACCGAGAATACCATTTATGAGGAGCTTCTTTCCGTAAAGAGCGAGCTGATTAGTCTGGAAGAAAAAATGCACTGCTGCGAGGAATCCATGAAACATTTGCAGGGAGATGCATTGGAAGCCGCTATGAATCAGTATGCCTCTCTCACTCATGCCTTTGAGACAAAGGGCGGATATCTCTATAAAAGTGAGATTATAGGCGTGTTAAAAGGGCTCGGTTTTTGCGAGGAAGAATTTGATAAGCCTACTTCCGCTCTCTCCGGCGGGCAAAAAACCAGAGTTGCGCTGGGAAGACTTCTGCTTCAAAAGCCGGATTTGATTATTTTGGATGAGCCTACCAACCACCTTGACTTAAACTCCATCGCATGGTTGGAAAATTTTCTGTTAAATTATAAGGGCGCCGTACTGATTGTCTCCCATGACCGCTTTTTCTTGGACAAAATTGTCAGCAAGATTATCGAAATAGACCGGGCAAAGGTCAATGTTTTTTCGGGAAATTATTCTGATTACGCCGTAAAAAAGGAGCAGCTGCGCACAGCGGCATGGAATGCCTACATGAACCAGCAGCGAGAAATCCGCCATCAGGAGGAAGTTATTGAAAAGCTGAAATCCTTCAACCGTGAAAAATCCATCAAAAGAGCGGAAAGCCGCGAAAAAATGCTGGATAAAATAGAGGTTTTGGAAAAACCCGCCGGGGAAGCCGCCAATATGAAATTTACCCTCACTCCTTATATGCAAAGCGGAAATGATGTACTTACCGTAGAGGGACTTACCAAATCCTTTGGTGAAAACAGGCTCTTTTCCGATGTGAATTTTGAGATAAAAAGAGGTGAACATGTGGCTATCATCGGTGACAACGGCACCGGTAAAACCACACTGTTAAAAATATTAAACGGTCTCATTCCTGCAGACAGCGGACTCTTTTCTCTCGGCACCAATGTGGAGATTGGCTACTATGATCAGGAACATCATGTGCTGCACAGCGAAAAGACCCTGTTTGATGAGATTTCCGACGATTATCCCTATTTGAACAATACTCAGATCAGAAATACCCTTGCTGCCTTTTTGTTTACCGGGGATGATGTATTTAAACGCATCTGCGATTTAAGCGGCGGGGAAAGAGGACGTGTTTCTCTGGCCAAACTTATGCTTGGTAACGCCAATTTTTTGATTCTGGATGAGCCTACCAACCACCTTGACATTATGTCCAAGGAAATTTTGGAGGATGCCTTAAATGGATATGAGGGCACCGTCCTGTATGTCTCCCATGACCGCTATTTTATTAACAAAACCGCAAACCGTATTTTGGATTTGACTGCAGAAAGATTTGTGAATTATATCGGCAACTATGACTATTATCTGGAAAAGCATGATGCCGTGATGGCAGCCGCCATGCAGCCTTCTGCCCAAAATGCAGTTCAGGGATTAAATCAGGGGACAGCTTCACTTGCAGCATCCGAAGTTACGGAAAATCCCGCCTCGGAGGCAAAACTTGATTGGAAAAAGCAAAAAGAGGAACAGGCAAAACTCCGCAAAAGAGAAAACGATTTGAAAAAATGCGAGGATAAAATTGCTGTTCTGGAAGAACGCCTGAAAGAAATCGATGCAGAAATGTCAAAGCCGGAAATCGGCACACAGGTAGCAAAGCTGCAGGAGCTTGCCAAGGAACAGGAAACTATAAACACAGAGCTTACGGCTCTATATGAAGAATGGGAGGCTTTGGCATAGCCTCCCATTCTGTCCCAATACAATCGCTTTGTCTTATAACAGGCTGTCAAGAGTCTCCCGGATTGCCTTGATAAATCCCAGACTGTTTAAAATCACAGGATTTTCGCAGGTAGAAATCATAGCAAGACTCTTTGTCATCTTACCGTCCTCAATGGTCTTGATGCAGGCTCTTTCCAATTTGTCTGCAAAATCTTCAAGCTCCTTTATTCCGTCCAATTCACCTCGCTTACGCAACGCTCCCGTCCATGCAAAAATGGTTGCTATGGAGTTGGTGGAGGTCTCCTCTCCTTTCAAATGCTTGTAATAATGACGCTGTACCGTGCCGTGAGCCGCCTCATACTCATACACACCGCTTGGAGATACCAGCACAGAAGTCATCATAGATAAGTCACCATAAGCTGTGGCTACCATATCAGACATGACATCACCGTCATAATTTTTGCACGCCCAGATAAATCCGCCCTCGGAACGAATGACTCTGGCAACCGCATCATCAATCAAAGTATAGAAATATTCTATGCCCAGCTCCTCAAATTTTTCTTTATATTCTGCATCATAGATCTCCTGAAAAATATCTTTGAAGGTATGGTCATATTTCTTGGAAATGGTGTCCTTGGTAGAAAACCACAAATCTTGTTTCGTGTCCACCGCATAGCCAAAGCAGGATCTTGCAAAGCTTTCAATGGATTTTCTGGTATTGTGAACACCCTGAATAATGCCTGCACCTTTAAATTCGTGAATCACTTCCCGGACCTCTGATCCGTCTGCGGCAGTGAATACCAATTCCGCCTTTCCCTCTCCCGGAACCTTAATTTCTACATTTTTATAAACATCACCGTAAGCGTGACGTGCAATGGTGATAGGTTTTGTCCAATTTTTCACGTAGGGAACAATCCCTTTTACCAGAATAGGGGTACGGAATACCGTGCCGTCCAGAATGGCACGAATGGTACCGTTAGGACTCTTCCACATTTCCTTTAATTTGTATTCATCCATCCTTGCGGCATTGGGGGTAATGGTTGCACATTTAACAGCAACTCCGTATTTCAGGGTGGCATTGGCGGAATCCACCGTCACTTGGTCATTTGTCTCATTTCGGTATGTAAGCCCCAAATCATAATATTCCGTCTTTAAATCTATGTACGGAAGCAAAAGCTCCTCCTTTATCATCTGCCAGAGAATCCGGGTCATTTCATCTCCGTCCATCTCTACCAAAGGTGTCTTCATCTGAATCTTTTCCATGTCGTTATCCTCTCTTTCTTTATGTTGTGTGGTTAGGCGTTTGCAAAACTCAGTTTTTCGTAATTCGAATTGTGCAGATTGTATGTTCCATAAGCAGACCCTTGAAAAACGCCGGTACTTAGATGCTGTACTTTGGCATCTTATGTACCGCTGCGTTTTTCACGGAGCGAAAGCGTGTCTGCGTTGGAATGTGCAATCTGCACAATGACACTTGTTAAATAGCGAGTTTCGCAATTGCCCCTATCTCACTTCTGCCCATCATAGATTTCGTGCAGTCCGTTCTTTTCCATATTTTCATAGGCATTAATAATATGTTTGTGGGCAAGCTTTTCCGCCAATTCCCCATTGCCCGCTTTGATTGCCTCCATAATCTGCTCATGCTCCTCATTGGATTTTGGCCCTCTGTTTACATTGGCAAGAGTCTTCTTTCTGACTCGCAACACATATTGGTGAAAATCCTTGAGTTGGTGCTCCAGCATCTTACTGTTACAGGCCTCATACATAATATCATGAAAACGATTGTCCAGCTCCGCCAGCTGTTCCAAATGTCCTTTCTCGGCGTGGAACTTTGCCAGATAGACATTTTCCTCCATCTCTTCCATCTGCTCCTTTGTGATATGCTCGGTTGCCCATCGCGCACAGAGCCCTTCCAACAGGGAGCGTATCATGTAAATGTCTTTCACATCCTTCTCGGTGATACCTGTGACATAGGCTCCTTTGTTGGGCACAATCTGAATCAGTCCCTCCAGCTCCAACTGTCTGAAAGCCTCTCTCACCGGAGTCCGGCTGACCCCCATCTCCTCACCGATGGCTATTTCCTTTAGTTCCTCATGCTCCTGATATTTTCCGCTTAAAATATCGTCTCTCAATCTGTGAAACACTCGTCCCCGCAGGGAATATTTGTCTGTTACTTCCTTTTTTACATCCTGACTGCCCACTTTAATCCTCGTTTCTGCACCTATTTCCGTGCAATTCTATACTCCAAGTTTAATACCTTTTTCCTCACATATCCGGTCAACACATGCCACAATTTCTTCATCCGTAAGCACGGTAATACGACCTTCTGCATATTCCCCTTCCACCCATTTTCTAATCTCTTGTACTAATTCAGAAGATTTATTGACTTGAGCATCTTCCTTCAGTTGATAATGGGTATTCAGCCAATGAGCTATGCCCGCCAAACCGGAAGTGTTTGAAATTGCACACACTACAGGACGGTTCAAAAACTTCTCCGTGTCAAAAATATTATAGATTTCCTCATTTTTCAAAAGTCCATCCGCGTGGATTCCTGCCCGGGTCACATTGAAATTTTTACCTACAAAAGGTGTTCTGGGCGGAATCTGATAACCGATTTCCTTCTCATAATATTCCGCCAGCTCTGTAATCACTCTGGTGTCCATGCCGTTTAAATCTCCCTTTAGCTGGGCATATTCAAACACCATTGCCTCCAAAGGGGTATTGCCTGTCCGCTCGCCAATGCCAAAAAGTGAGGTATTGATGCCGGAGCATCCGTAGAGCCATGCAGTGGTAGAATTTGCCACCGCCTTATAAAAATCATTATGTCCATGCCACTCCAACATTTCGTGGGGCACGCCTCCATGGGTGTGCAGTGCATAAATAATTCCCTGCACACTTCTGGGTATCACGGCTCCCGGAAAATTCACGCCGTATCCCATGGTGTCGCAGGCACGAACCTTAATGGGAATCTGATACTCCTTCATCAATTTCATAAGTTCCAGACAAAAAGGCACCACATAGCCATAGATATCCGCCCTTGTGATATCCTCCAAATGACATCTGGGGCTGATACCTTCCTCCAGACAATCCCGGATAACGCTGAGATAATGCTCCATTGCCTGCTTTCTAGTCATTTTTAATTTCAGAAAAATATGATAATCCGAACAGCTGACTAAAATACCGGTCTCTTTCATACCAAGCTCTTTCACCAGCTTGAAATCCTCTTTGCTGGCACGAATCCAGCTGGTAACTTCCGGAAACTCATAACCTCTCTCCATGCATTGATATACGGCATCCCTGTCCTTTTTGCTATACAGGAAAAACTCGCTGGCGCGAATCATTCCGTTGGGACCGCCCAACTTGTGAAGATAATCAAATATCCTCACAATCTGCTCCGTACTATAAGGAGCCCTTGACTGCTGACCGTCACGGAAAGTTGTGTCCGTAATCCAGATTTCCTTTGGCATATTATGAGGTACAATCCTGTCATTAAAGGGAATCTTTGGAATCTCTGAATAGGGAAACATATTGCGGAACACATTGGGCTTATCCACATCATCCAAAATATACATATGCTCTTCAATCTCCAAGAGATTGTTCTTTTTATTCATTGTGATAGGGCGGTTCTGAAATGTATTTTTTTCATTCACCATCTTTCGCTTCCTCACTTCCTCAATTGCATAATCTCTCAACAAAAACACTCCATGTATGATTGTATACAATCATACACAAAGTGTCAACAACTTTTTAAAAGTCTCTTTACATTTACCATTCCCCACCCCTGTTTATTCCACTCTTCACCTAAATCCGTGGCAGTCATTGTCAACTTTTTGCGAAATTCCTCTCCTGATAAAAAAGGATTTTTTTCCAATGCAAGCGCTGCCACTCCCGATACAATGGGGGTAGCCATAGATGTACCGCTTTTTGACACATAGGCATTCTGAATGCGCCCTCTGTTTCTATTGTAAAATACATTACAGGAGACTATATTTGTTCCGGGCGCCACAATATCAGGTTTACGCAGGGTAGACAGAGCATCCCCTCTGCCGGAATAACTGTCACAGCGCCCCGGATAATCTCTATAATAATTGCCGTCATGGCAGCCAACCGTGATGAAATGCCTGCTGGTTCCCAGCGATGAAATGCTTCCGCTCTCCGGCCCCTTATTTCCTGCAGCACATATCACAATAATGCCGCTGTCATACACTCTTTCAAGCTCGGTCTTTATCGCCCTCTCCTTTTCCTTATTCTGAAGATCTCCGATTCCCACAGAGATATTTAGGATTCGGATATGATAGTGTTCCCGCATCTCAAGTATCCACCGAAGTCCCTGCAGCATATGCTCTGTACATCCATTTCCTTTATCATCAAGGACTTTTCCTACCATAAGATCTGCATGGGGCGCTATCCCCCGAAAACGCCCTCCGGAAACGCTTCCGCTTCCGCAGATAATTCCGCACACATGAGTTCCATGTCCGCTGTCATCATACATAGTCGGCTTGCCGTTTACAAAATCGCGGAACGCAAATACTTTTCCCGCAAGATCCGGATGTCTTCCCACCCCGGTATCCAACACGGCTACCGTAACTCCTGCTCCTGTATATATTTTATTGATACCCTGCTCCGGCAAATAGGGAACCTCAATCTGATTTCTTACCCGCTGCATAACAAAATCCCGACATAGAATAATTTAAACTATTCTATGTCGGGACAAAACACGATGTACCTAGTGTACCTTTCGGAAAATACAAATCGTTCCAATTACCAAAAGGATACCGCTCAATATCCATGTACTCCTGTATGGAATCTCTTTTGCCGCACCAATTCCTTCTGGCACTGCGCCTGATATCTCCGGCGGAGCGCTCATGTTGGTAATCAGCGTAGTCACTTCCTGAATGCTGTTTTCTTCTAACGCTGCACCATCCCCGTAAATACCAAAGAGTGAAAGATGATTGGTATAAAAACGGATGTAATCCCTTCCGTCCATTCTCACACGCTCTGAAATTACCTGTTCCAGCTGTCCATTTCGGTCCAAAGTAACCACCTTGACTCCCTCGCCTAAAAGGCCATCAGGCACGGGCATGGTAACTATAAGCTGCTGTTTTCCTAATTTACTGATAGCTATACCGCTGTTATCCGTAAGGGAAAGCTCATACAGGGATATTTTCGCAGGAAGGCCTGTTTCTCCTGCTCTGCCAAACGCCTGCGCCATAGTCCCTCTTGCGCCGTCAGCTCCATTTCCAGATAACATTGTCACTGTCAGAGTATACTGTCTTGCTGCACCCTCAAGCTGAGCTGTCACGCCATCCATTCCCTTGACCACTACGCCGGGAACAGCTCCATCTTCCTGAATGGGGCGATATGCTTCATTGGAAAGGCGCTCCGCAGACAACTCATGGCGGATACGCGGCGCATCCTTGGTATAAATCAGCTTAACCGAACTGTCAAATGCCTGCAATCCCATATTTTGCAAGGTTCCCGGAAGCGTTACCTGCCCTATGGTACAGCCGGCAAACGCCCTGTCCTTAATATCCGTAATTCCTTTGCCCTCCGTGACAAATACGGGCACATCCAATGCTTTTAAGCCGCTGCAATTCTCAAAGGCACCTTCACCAATCACTTTAACATTATCGTACAAAACTACTGCTTTTATCTCTGTATGATCCTTAAAAACCTCACCTGCAATCACTCTGACATCCTTGGGTACCTTGACCAAATCACGGTCACCCTTATATGCAATGAGCGTCCCTCCGCTTATGAGAAAATCCTCATCCGTACCGGAGGGCTCTTTTGCGAGAAAATTCTCCACCCATGCAGTGTGCGTAAATGCCTTCGGCTCCACAGAGATAATCGTCTGAGGCAGACTTACATCAGTCAAAAAATCGCAGTGGTAAAATGCCCCATAAGAGATGGTCTGTGTCCCTTCAGGAATCACAAGCTGCTTCAAATTGCTTCTGGCATAGGAAAACTGCCCTATTTCCTTTATTCCATCTGGGATTTGTACTTCCCCTCCGGCAAAAGAATTGCGGTAATATGCCTGATCCGCCACCGTAATGCCATCTACAACAGTATATTTCGGAAATACCATACCATTTTCAGCAGGATCCCATTCAGGTGGAAGCACATCTTTATCCAGATTATTATAGCGGTCTATTACCATGAGGCTACTGCTGTCTACAAAAAACACTGCCTGATTTGCCACCACTGAGGTAGAACTGATAACATTCCCCTGTTCCTCAGGAGGGGTCACAGTATTATTTCCGGTATTGTCCGGATCAGCAGGCGGCGTCGGCTGATAATCCGGTACATCCTCATACTCCGGCATCTCTTGCTGTCTTTCATATAATTCCTGCGCATACTTATCCGCATAACTACCCGGTTCACTGTGGATAACCAGACGGTAACAACCATTAAATGCTGTCTCGTGAATATCCGTCACCTCAGGCGGTATGCTGATATCCGTCATGTTTACACAGTCCGAAAATGCCTGAATGCCTATGGACTGGATATTGGTGGGAATTATCATGCGCTTTAAGCCCTTACAGTTGAAAAAAGCAAAATCTCCCACTTCCTTAAGACCGGAACCTAAAGAAACTGTCTCCAGCCTGTCGCAGCCCCAGAAAGCATAAGCATTAATCTGCTTCACCGAAGAAGGCAGATTCACCCTCTCTATTATGCTATTTTCTTCAAATGCGCCTTTGCCAATCACTTCCACGCTATCCGGTACCGTCACGTTTTTGTCCCGTCCCGTATACTTTACCAATGTCGTGCCTTCCATTTTAAAATCGGAAGCAGATGTCGCCGCATCTGCCTCCGACTTAGGAAGCTGCATAATAATCAGCGCGGCAATCACAAGCAAAACACCAAACAGCTTTCTCTTTGCTTTCATATGCCTTCCTCTTGCTCTCTTATGCTTTTGCCTTTACCGTTTTTTTCTCCTTTTTCTTATCCTTCTTCATGAAGAATATAACGGAGAGACATCCCAATCCTGATGACAAAAACCACTTAGGATGAATGCCGTCACCTGTCTTAGGTGTACTGTCAACCGTTGAGTTTGCACTCAGGTTTCTCGTATCCACATAAATGACATAGGGTGAGAAATGCTCTGCCGTAAATGTGATACAAGGTACGCCTGAAATGGTTGTAAACTTCGGAGTCAGCTTATCCAGCCTGTCATTTACCACACCTGCCACCTTGTTGTTGCCGGCATACTCCTTAAGTGCATCCGGCAGAGGAAGCGTAATGGTAATCTTTAAACCGGTGGTATCCGTAATCTTCTTCTGCCCCGTGGAATCATACAGCGAGATATCCATCGGGAAATACTTAATATTGCTCAAATCATTGCCATACTCGGCCATAAGCGCTTTCACCACAGCCTCGGATGCAATTCCGCTTTCCGATACCTTTACGGTGAAATTGTCGGAAGAACCGTTTACGGTTGCGGAAACCACTCCTGTGTTGGACAATCCGTTTTTATTGATAACAACCGTGGTGCCGCCCTTGTTCACCGTTCCCGTAGTGCCGGGACGGTTGGTAGCATTGCCGCTTACGGTGCTGCCTCCGCCGTTATTCACACTACTCTTAGCCTGATAATTTGCCACTACAGTCACATTTTTCTCAGGCATAGTGATCACGGTAGCTGAAATACCTGTACTTGCAATTTTTGTATCGGTAGGCTCAATGGTCCAATTCTTAAATTCCTGTCCTGCTGGAGGATCATTTGCCACAATAATCGCCTGACTTCCTGCCACATAACTTCCGGAACCGCTTCCGTTTCGCACGGTCAGCGTATAATATTCTTTATCGTCATTATTATTCGAGTTATTCGGGTTATCCGGATTATTAGGGTCACCCGGATTACCTGAATTCGGCTCATAAATTGCAAAAACAGTTAAATTACCTGTGATGTTACTCGTGTCGGCAGACCATGACTTAAAGGTATAACCCTGTCTGCGGGGCGTTCCAAACCTGTCTGTGGGATAGGTAACACTCTCGCCCGGCTTAACTCCGTCTTTTGCCCACAGTACAGAACCATCCCAATCCTGGAAAGTCACGGTAAAACCTTTATCCGGATTGTCCGGATTATCCGGACTCGGATCATAAATGGCAAAAACAGTTACATTACCTGAGATATTGCTGGTGTCGCCGGACCAAGATTTAAAGATATAACCCTGTCTGCGGGGCGTTCCCAGCGTTTCTACGGGATAGGAAACACTCTCGCCTGCCTGAACTCCCGGTTTTGCCCACAGGATAGAACCGTCCCAATCCTGGAAAGTCACGGTAAAACCGCTAATCTCGCCATATGCAGCCATAAAGGTTACATCATTTGCCAGACTTGCAGCGCTCTTAGCCAGCTCTTCCACATTGTATTTTGGCTCTCCCACACATACCCAGCCGGAGAAAGGCACTCCGTTTTTCGGCTTCATGTAGGGTATGCTCACTCTGTCTGAGGGCGATACCACCTGCGTATCCACTACGGAAAAATCATCATCCACAAAGGTTACTTTGTACTTGAGCCCTTCATCCACCACATACTGGGCATAAATCTTTATGGTAGTCTCCCCGGGCTTTCCTACCACAGGGTCATAGTTGGGAGGCATCCAAGTAATCTTCTTTCCGGGCTGCGCCGGCAGATTAATCTTTCCCTCCGCCATCAGCTTTTCTACATCTATACTAGTGCCGTTTCGCACATGAGGCTCCGAATACACGAGTGTCGTCATATCGTCACCATAAAATTCTACCGTGTAATAGCTGACCTCTTCAATTTCAGTGAAAGGAATATTTTTGCTATTGGCATATTTTTCTGCCTCGGAACCCTTTTGGGCAGCAATGTGAAGTTTACTGATATCTGTCATACCAGCATAATCTCCATCTACGGTATTGCCAAAAGCATCACTGTCAATATTCCTCAAATTATCGCCAATAAAGTCCAGATTTTCAATAGCGCTGTCCGAAAAAGCGTTTTTATTAATGCGCTCAAGGTCATAAGGAAGCTGCACTGTAATCAATCTCTTGGTATATTGGAGAGCTCCCTCCGGTATTGTCTGAATGGTAGTCTCTCTGAAATCCACAGAGGTCACATCAGTTCCCGCAAAAGCTTCCTCCGCCATCTCCGTAGCTCCTGCCAAATCCTCGCCTCTGATTGAGCTGGCGCTTCTTCCCTCCAGACATTCTACCACTTTGGTAATGCTGCCGTCTGCAGCCGGACCATAGAGAATAGAATTCTTACAGGTAAAATACTCACTGCTGGGACAGCTTACGGAAGTTAGGTTTTTGCAGCCTGCAAAAGGTCTCTTACCCATCCTGTTCATGGCGGTAGGGATCTCCACATTGCTCAGCTGGTCGCATCCCACAAAGGCATAATCGCCCAAAGCTGTGGTGTTGCCCTGTATGTAAGCAGTCTTTATGGTATCACAGTCTTCAAAAGTTCTGTCCCCAATCTCCATTCCGTTGGTAGTAACAGTCTTACTGCCGATGAGTCTGGGTACACTTGTACCCTTCTCCTCTCTCTCATTTAAAGTAAAGAGGCTGACTTTCTCCGCAGTCGGAATACCAACTACCCCGCTGTCCTCACTGCTGTTAGGGCTAAACCATGCAACGCCATCAATTCCCTCAGGCAGATTCAGCTCTAACACATTCTGTATCAAAGTTCTTTGACTTCCTGTAACATCATTGTTGCTACCATCCAAATATGCGTTAAATGCAGCTCTGATATCCATAACATCGGAGGTGGTTGGATTAAAGATTTCGGCATAAGACGGAACTGTTTTAATATAATTTAAATCCGTCCACTTGATTTCCACGTCCTGATTCAGATTATCCTTTGTTACTAATCCGGTTTTATTGCTCAATATATTAGCAATAGTGGGATAAGCAACCAATTCCTGCTTCTTTGTATTGGCATTATACTTAACTGCCAGATTAGAAGGCCAGCCGCTGAAATAAGTAATATAAGCAGGTCCTGTCTGACCATTGTAGTCAATGGTATTTCCAGGATTCATAGCATACTTGAACGCCTCAAAATTGGGAGAAATAGGTCCCTCAAAAAACAGCTGAGGCATTTTATCCAAAGTGCATGAGTGTCCTCTTGACACATCCTGTGTGGCAAATGCGCCTGCACCAATGGACAAAGGTCTGTCAGGATTATTCCTGTCATACTCAAAAGTTACTGTCCTTAAATTATGACATCCTTTGAAAGCGCCCGCTTCAATCTCCGAAATAGAAGAAGGAATGGTCACACTCTTCAAATTACAATTATTCTGAAAACTGCTAGAGCCTATCAAAGTAACCCTGCAGGGTCCGATTGCACCCGGTATGGTCACATTCTCCATGCCACTGTCAATCGATACAAACAACAGCGTATCCGGAGAAGTCCCGCCATTATATGCCGCCTGATAGGTGGCCATATAAGGGTTAGTCATCTCTGTATCATCAGCATTATAAGATATGCTGGTTATCTCATATATGTTCTTGTCATAGAACTTAAAGGCAAACTGATTATTCCTTGCCATCTTATGCAGATCCGTTGCCGCCACACCGTTAGTGCTGTTTTCCGGTCCTTCAAAATAAAAGTCCGTATTGTTCACAGCAAGTAAATCCTGTCTAAACTGCTCCAGAGTATAATCTACATTGGTACCATTCTCTGTTATGTCCTCATCATTCACAAAAGTGAAAGCATTGTCGCTTCCAAGTTCGGATTCAGGAAGATCATGCTTTACATATTGCAGACTTCTACATGCCTGAATCGTGCTGATAGGTAATGCTTCTTTCAAGGTCTTGGGGAAAGTCAGGGATGTCAAGCTGCTGCAATCCTTGAAAACAAAATATCCCAATCTTCTTAAACGATTACCCAAAGCAATATTGTTAAGGGCACTGCACCCTTCAAATGCCGAATCTCCTATAACCTGTACAGTAGACGGCACCTTAAACTGATGCAGATTGACACAGTTTTCAAAGGCATGCGCTCCTATAGCCAATAAACCTTCATCCAACAGACTTACCTCTCTTAAACCAGCGCACTCCGCAAAAGCGTAATCTCCGATTACACTCATGCCGCTGGTGAAAGTAACATTGCTGATACTACTGCCATAGAAAGCATAATCGCCTATGCCCACAAGGTTCTTTCCAAATGTAATATGCGTAACACTGGCTGTAGTACCTATGGAACCCTTCTTTTCTCTTGAGAAAATACCATCCGCCGGTTTGGTAATATAATCACTTGTAACAGTGTACTCATTTGTTGTTTCATTATAATTTGTTACCTGATTACCAATATAGGTAACAGGAATATTAACATATCGTGTGCCGATAGTCTCCGTCACCCGCTGATAGGATTGATCGGTGGTCGGAACAGGCTGAGTGCCGCTGACATCATAGTTGGCATCATAGTACAATCCTTCTGTCCCCTTCTCCATGGGACCCCATTTCGCCTTATCGCCTGCAAGACAGGGTTTAAACACATCCCCTTCATATTTCTTAAGAGGATATACAATCTCCTCCCTCATCAACTCATTTCCGCTCACAGAGGGAGTTACCTTTGTGTATTTGTATGCCGTAGCATTCTCTTCCGTAGTATAATAAACCCACTGCTGTGCAATTCCGGTGCCAATGATTTCACCGTCAGTACACTCAGGCGGTCTTTGTGCCAGAGCCCCGGATCCACTAGGATCCAATACCATATATCCATACAGTGTAACAGGTCTGCCTTCGGCTCCCTCCACAATTTTTGTATATTGATCCGTTGTCTTGTAATAAAGGTATCCCCTATTTCCCCACGCACAGGGAAATCCGTTATAAAGACGGTAAACATCCAATGTATCCGGAATCATTAAACTTCCTGAATTAATTGCTTCCAGACCAGTTGCGCTTCCTGTGTTAAAATTCAGTATAATTGCCCCATCCGGTATTGCTACAGTAGAATTACTTTTATAGAGGGCAAATTGAAACGCACTGTCCTCACTGTAATACACCACGGAATCCTGTCCTGTTGTAGGCACTGTGGGTATAACATATTCAGCATTCGGGCCCGTAGCTGTGTTAGAATCCTCAATCCAGACTTTTGTCCCCCGCTGGACTGTTCCTTCTGTGGGCTGGTCGCCGGTCCATGCCTGCAGTCCGTCCACGGGTATAGCTGCTACCACAATCGCAGAAACCAGAAACAGCGCTCCCAATGTCTTGCGAACGCTTCTCTTAAGTCTCCTCCTGCTCTTCTTTGTTGTCTTACTCTCTGTCTTTGCCATTTTTATTGCTCCTTTGCTTGAACCTTCTTCGCTACTACTACAAATCTGCCGTTTTTCTCCTGATAATCACAGGTGGACAGAGTCAGAAGCTGGTCTCCATATTGTGCGGTAACTCCTGTGTCATACAAGGACATTTCCGCCATTTCCTGCATATTAGAATCAAATTCCTGTTCACTGAGCGCATCAATGAACTGATAATACTTGAAAGTGATTTCCCCTTCACTGTATACTTTTGAACGAAACACATACATCACCTGATAGATGCCGGTTTCATAAATCGTATCAAAATTTATGTATGGATGCTTCTCACAGAACTCCTTTTTCTCATAAGCTTCCAGCTTATGAAACATCTGACCGCTCACCATATTATGCCCATATAAAATGAAATTGGTGCTGGGCTTTAGTACATCACAGTCCTTATCCATGAAGATGGTGCCATTCTTATCATACTCCTGATTCATGTTATGAGTCAAATAATATTCATTATCCGTAGTCTGCATAACAGGATAATCTATCTTTGTATCGTCAATTTTGAGCCATCCGATTAGTTTTTTATTTTTATTTAATAATTTTTTATATTTTTCCAATACCTCCGGCACTTCCCTTGTCTGGTCATCATAGTGTATGACCACGGGGCTGTCATCCTGCACCGGATTTTCTGTTTTTATCTCAGTCTCCTTCTCCACAAGCTCGCTCCACTGTTCATAGGTGGCATTAGTGCGATACATATGATAAGAATAAAATCCAAAGTATCCCAGACTGCATATTGCAAAGATACTACATGCCAGAATCAAAAGTTTTCTGTTTCTCTCACGCTGTTTAAGCATCTCTTGCACATAGGCATCATCCACCTGTATGGCCGGCTGTGAATTTTCTCTGCCGCCCTTTGCCTTTCCTTTGCTTTGGGACTTGGCTTTGCCCTTTCTACCGCCCTTGGGACTCTTCTCTGCCTTCTTTATTTTTTCTTCTATCTCATCCTTAAAATCCTGTTCCAACAGCGTGTAAAAAGGATATTTCCCGCTATTCAGTTCTTCCTTAAGCTGCTTTAGCTGCGCTAAGTCTTCTCCCTGCAGCCTGCTCCGCAGCTTTTCTATCGTCTCCCGATCTCTGCAAGCCTTTTTATAGTCCAACTCTGTGCGGAACTGCCTGCCTTCTACGGTATAATCCTTATCTGCCATGACCCTGTCTCCGCATATTGCAAATCCTGCCTGTAATACTGCACCAATACTATGTAAGTCAGTTTAAGTTTTTACAAGTAGAATCATTATATCACATAATTCACCCTATGTCTATTTTACTATATGTCGAAATTTATGCAAGTCTTTTATCCACATATTGTAGGAAATTTTTCTTAATTTTTTAATTTTTTTCCAAATGCCCGTTTTTACAAGAAACATTGACATGCTGCAATGCATAGAATAAACCATAACTAAAACATGGAGGCAAAAAAATGAGCGATTTAAGTGCTACCAATTGTGGCTGCTCTAACAATTCCTGCAATAGCGGACTTTTCGGAGGAAACAACAGCTGTATGTGGATTATCCTGCTTCTGTTGTTCTGCGGCGGCAACAACGGCGGCTGCGGCGGTGGAACCAGTTTGTTTGGCAACAATGACAACAACTGCTGTGAGTGGATCATCTGGCTTCTGATTCTCTCCTCTGTCTGCGGCAACAACAACGGCGGCTGTGGCTGCGGCTGCAACTAATCTAAGCAGGGCTGTTTGCTCCAACATGGGGTAGTTTGGCTGCTGCATTAAAACAGCCGGACTGCCTTGTCAAAAACAGGCTCCTTCGGGAGTCTGTTTTTATATGACAATCAAACTGTCGTTTAACAGCATATACAAGTACATACAAGTCATCATCAGCTCTGCCTATTCATAGAATATAGCAAAGCACTTTTTGATTATGGAAAATAAGTTTGAAAACAGTCCGCAAAACAGCTGCGGACGCTGCACAGAAAAGAGGGATGTCATGGAAGAAAAAGAATTTGATAAAGTTACTGCTTTTGACACCCTTTTTACCACAAACCACATCCAAATGTACAAGGTACTTCTCGCTTATCTGCCCCCTTCCTTCCAAAAGACTCTTGCCGTATATATCAAGCTTTCCGAGCTTTATTACACCCTTACTTTTTTTAACCGCCATCCCCGCGCAAGCCTGTGTGGTTCCTCCTTTTCCTCTGGGCAGGACTTTTCCTATGGGCAGGACTTTTCCTATGGGCAGGACTTTTCCTATACGGATAGTGAAGGATTCTCTCAGCTTTTTGACGATATCTCCCCCTATCTGTCGCCGGGAGAACAAAACCGTTTTGCACAGATAAAAAACATGATGCAAAGCATGAAAAATATACAGGAAATGATGGAGATGATGGAAATGATGAAATCCCTGTTTCCGGAGGGTATGGGTAATGTTCCTGAGAACTTTACCAGAAACTTTACCGAGGGCGGGATGCCCAATATGCCCGACATGAACTTTGACCCGTCCATGCTGGCACAAGTCATGCAGATGATGAACGGGGTGGCAGATTCTACTACAGAATCCGCAACAAGTCCCACAGCAGATGATGAGATAATATCTGAAAACATAAATCAGTAACTCAAAAGGAGGATTTTATGAATCATTTTGACAATAAAGACAACCGTCCCGCGTGGATGGATGACGAATTGGTACAAAATATTCCCAAAGAAAAATTGGACTTTCTCGGCAGGCTGTTTGCTGAAGGACATGGCAAAAGTCAAAAAGAAATGATGGCATTCCTTATGCCCATGATGGCGAGAGCAAAAAAAGAAAACCTCTCCTTCTCCCCGCAGGAAATGAACGCTGCCATCGCCGCTATCCGAAAATACAGCACCCAGGAAGAACTGTCCCAAATTGACAAAATATTATCTAAATCTAAAGGTCCAACCGGCAACTAAAACCTCAAAAATAGGGACGGAGCCAAAAGGCTATCCGTCCCTGTTTTTCAATTCTTGAAGTCTCCTAATACCACCCTGATAGTATGAATTCTGTACTCCTGTGCTGAGGAAACAGCCCCCATCTTACTTGGCCACAATATTCACAATCTTCCCCGGCACATAGATTTCCTTTATGATAGTGCCGGAAAGCTTGTCTCCCAGCGCCTCCTTTGCCTGCGCAATGACATTGTCCTTTGACTCGTCCTTGGCAACCTTGATGGTAGTTCTGACCTTGCCGTTCACCTGAACCGCAATCTCAATGACACTCTCCACCGTCTTAGCCTCATCAAATTCAGGCCATGCTGCCTGATACAGTCTTCCCTCATACCCGGCAGTCTGCCATAACTCTTCCGTAATATGGGGCGCTATGGGATTCAGCAAAGTAAGCAGAGTTTTGTACTCTCCTCTGGTGATGGCATTCTTCCTGTAAAAATCATTAATCAGTGCCATCATGGCTGCAATAGCCGTATTGTACTTAAGACCCTCAAAATCATTGCTGACTTTCTTAATGGTCTGATGAACCTTGGTCTCCATATCCTCACTGTACTCATCGCCGTCCACCAGAATATCCTGCAGTTTCCATACCCTTTCCAAGAACCTGCGGCATCCTTTCACACCATCCTCACTCCATGCAGCGCTTAATTCAAAGGCACCGATAAACATCTCGTAAGTCCTCAAAGTGTCTGCACCGTAATCCCTCACAATATCGTCAGGATTTACTACATTCCCAAGACTCTTTGACATCTTAACCACGGGATGATCTGCCATCTCGCCATATTTTTCCCTTAAAGCAGCCTTTGCCGCTTCCTCGCTGCCGCATTCCGCCAACAATTCCTTTTGCTTCTCCGGCGCCAGATTTTGGAAGCTGTGGGGATTTAATCCCAGAATCATACCATGGCTGGTTCTCTTCTGATAAGGCTCCGGACAGGGAACCACTCCCTCGTCATACAAAAATCTATGCCAGAATCTGGAATACAATAAATGCAAAGTAGTATGCTCCATACCGCCATTGTACCAATCCACAGGCATCCAATAATCCAAAGCTTCCTTGCTGGCAAGAGCCTTATCGTTCAAAGGATCCGTATAACGCAGGAAATACCATGAAGAACCCGCCCATTGGGGCATGGTGTCCGTCTCCCTCTTTGCCGGACCGCCACAGCAGGGGCAGACAGTATTGACCCAATCGGTCATTGCCGCCAGCGGAGATTCCCCGTTGTCCGTGGGCATATAGCTTTCCACTTCTGGAAGTTCTAAGGGCAGCTCGCTCTCATCAAGGGGAACATAACCGCATTTTTCACAGTGAACAATGGGAATGGGTTCACCCCAATAACGCTGTCTGGAAAATACCCAATCCCTGAGCTTATAATTGGTCTTTCTAGTCCCGATTTTCTTCTCCTCAAGGAAGGAAATAATTTTTTCTTTGGCATCTGCCACAGAGAGACCGTCCAAAAACTCGGAATTCACCAAAGTACCCGTTGCCACATCCGTATAAACAGCTTCCTGCACACTGACAGGACTGCCTGCCACCACTTCTATAATGGGCAGATTAAACTTCTTTGCAAAATCCCAGTCCCTCTCATCATGGGCAGGCACTGCCATAATAGCGCCTGTTCCATAAGTTATAAGCACATAGTCGGAAATCCAAATCGGAATTTCCTTGCCGTTTACAGGATTGGTGGCAGTAATTCCCTCAAGCTGAACTCCGGTCTTCTCCTTGGCAAGCTCCGTGCGCTCAAAATCCGACTTTCTGGCTGCCATCTCCCTATATGCCGATACGGCATCCCAATTGCGGATTTCCTCTTTGTATTTGTCCACCAAAGGATGTTCCGGAGCCACCACCATATAGGTTGCCCCAAAAAGAGTATCCGGTCTTGTGGTATAAACACGAAGCTTATCCTCTTTGCCGGTAAGCGCAAAATCAACCTCCGCGCCCTGGGACTTTCCAATCCAATTCTTCTGGGAAACCTTTACCCTCTCAATATAATCCACGCTCTCAAGCCCTTCTAACAGCTTGTCGGCATACTCTGTAATTTTGAGCATCCATTGGCTCTTGACCTTTCTCACTACCTCAGAACCGCAGCGCTCGCAGACGCCGTTTACCACTTCCTCGTTGGCAAGCCCCACCTTACAGGAGGTACACCAATTAATGGGCATCTCGGATTTGTAGGCAAGCCCTGCTTTAAACAGCTTTAAGAAAATCCACTGAGTCCATTTATAATATCCCGTCTCCGTGGTGTTGACTTCTCTGTCCCAATCAAAGGAATAACCTAAAGAATGCAGCTGCATCTTAAATCTTTCCACATTGTTTTTGGTGACAATCTTGGGATGAATGTGATTCTGGATCGCATAGTTTTCCGTAGGCAGTCCGAAGGCATCCCAGCCCATGGGATAAAGGACATTATACCCCTGCATCCTTCTCTTTCTCGCCACAATATCAAGTGCCGTATAAGGCCTTGGATGACCCACATGAAGCCCCTGCCCTGAAGGATATGGGAACTCCACCAACGCATAATATTTGGGCTTGGAATAATCCTCGGAAGTTTTGAAAGCCTTCTCCTCGTCCCAAATCTTCTGCCATTTTTGTTCCACCTCATGGTGATTGTAAAGTACTGACATAGTCTTTCCTCCTCTTTGAACCCTTTACGATAAAACAAGCCCTTTCATCATTTAGAGACGAAAGGGCTTTATTCCGTGGTACCACTCTAATTCACAAAGAATGGATTCTTAAAAGAACAATCTTTGTGCACTTTATTATCCTTAACGGAATAACCCGCTTCCCACTACACACGCCCACACGCTTCGCAAGAAGAACTCCAAGGCCAGTTGGGAGTACCTCGCCGCTGCCTCGCACCACCCGGCAGTTCTCTGAAAACTCAATACTCTTACTATTCCTTTTCAACGTCTGTCTTTATAAAGATTATAAAATTAAGGCTAATTATATCCTGTTTTGCCGGTTATGTCAAGGATGGGCTTACTATTTTTTATTCTTCCACACTATTCTCCGCAACCTTGGCTGCCCTTGCCGCCACTTCCTTCTCCTGCACATCAGAGGGAGCCTGTTCATAGCGGGCAAATTCATAGGAATACTCTCCCCTGCCGCCTGTCATGGAGCGAAGGTCAGTACAATAGCCGAACAATCCGCTCATGGGAACATCAGCTTCAATAATCTGTTTGCCGCCCTGCAAAGGAGTCATACCAAGCACACGGCCGCGCCTCTTGTTCAAATCTCCCATAATATCGCCGGTGTTTGCATCAGGAACCGTCACCTTCACATTCATAATGGGCTCAAGAAGTACAGGACCTGCCTCCATAAAGCCTTTTCTGAAAGCCTGAATAGCTGCTGTCTTAAACGCCATTTCCGAGGAATCTACCGTGTGATAAGATCCGTCATATAAAACTGCTTTCACGCCCACTACGGGATATGCCGCTAAAGGTCCTCTCTCAACGGATTCCTGCAAGCCCTTCTCCACAGCCGGGAAGAAGTTCTTGGGCACGGAGCCTCCTACCACTTCCTGGGTAAACTCATAGGGCACCTCGATATTATCCGCCGGTGAGAAGCGCATTTTAACATGTCCGTACTGTCCGTGTCCACCGGACTGCTTCTTGTATTTGTACTCCACATCGGAGTTTTTCTTAATGGTCTCACGATAAGCAATCTTAGGTGTTGTCAGCTCCACATCCACTTTGTACTCGTTTAACAGCCTGCTGACAATAATCTCCAGATGCTGGTCACCCATGCCGTACAAAAGAAGCTGCCTGTTCTGGGAATCGTTGACCACTCTTACTGTCAAATCCTCTCTGGTGATCTTCTGCAGCGCCTGAGAAATCTTATCTACATCCGCCTTGTTCTTGGGCTTATAGCGCATATAGGTATAGGGCGTGGAAATCTCAAACTGACCGTATTTGATAGTGGTTGCCTTGGTGGACAGGCTATTGCCGGTTCTCGCCGATGTAAGCTTTGCCAGAGCGCCGATATCTCCCGCATGAAGTTCGCTTACTTCCTGAGGCTTGTTGCCCTGCATCACATAGAGCTTGCCTATCTTTTCCTCCACATCACAGTCCACATTATAAATCAGGTCATCCGTCTTTAACACGCCGGAATTTACCTTAATCAAAGAATATTTGCCAATGAAAGGATCCATAATGGTCTTCCAGATATAAGCTGACTTTGCCTTAGAAAAGTCATAGTCCGCATTATAAATCTCATTGGTTTTCATATTAATGCCTGCAACTTTGCGGTTCTCGGGACTTGGCATATATTTTACAATATCGTCAAGCAAGGTGTACATACCCTGACACAGCACATTGGAACCCATGGTCATAGGCACGATACTGCCATCGCAGACATTGGTGCGCAGCGCAGCCCTGATTTCAGCCTCGGAAAAAGTCTCGCCGCCAAAATACCGCTCCATAAAGTCCTCGCTGGTCTCTGCCACAGCCTCCATCAGCGTATCTCTGCATATCTGCAGATTTGCCTTGTTGTATTCCGGAACTTCACAGGGAACGACTTCTTTTCCCTGCCAGCGGTTTCCAGTCTCTGCAATGACATTTACATAACCCACAAACTTTTCGTCCTCACGGATGGGCAGATTAAAAGGAGCCATCTTCTTGCCATAAAGGTTCGTCATATCCTCCACAACCTGACGGAAAGACGCATTGTCCACATCCATATTGGATACATAAATAAAACGGGGCAGCTTGTACTTTTCACACAAGTCCCATGCCTTCTGCGTGCCCACTTCGATTCCTGCTTTGCCGTTGACCACGATAATGGCAGCGCCCGCTGCACTTACGGCTTCCTCTACCTCTCCCACAAAATCAAAATAGCCCGGAGTATCAATAATATTAATTTTATGGCCGTCCCACTCAATAGGAATCACGGATGTGTTGATGGAAAACTGCCGTTTCTGCTCCTCTTTGCTGTAATCGCTCAAAGTGTTGCCGTCCGTCACCTTACCCATACGGGAAGTGATGCCGGACAGATAAGCAAACGCTTCCGCCAGACTAGTCTTGCCGCTGCCGCCATGACCTAACAGAACCACATTGCGAATCTTGTCAGTTGTGTAAACCTTCATACAGATGCCCTCCAGTTTCATTATAGTTTTACATAGTTTTATTTTACTAGACATTTCTATCTTTTACAAGTAAATGTTTTCCGATGATTTTTTCCATCCAAATCATGTTATACCAATGCCCGAATTTATAACCGCATTTATGAAATTCCCCTACTTTAACAAACCCCATATGTTCATGAAACTCCGCACTGTTTTTATTGAGATACTCGTCTTCCTCTTTGGGATAACCAATGCAGGCATATAAATTCAAAATTCCCATTTCACTTAATCTGTTTTGAAGAGCTTCATATATTGTTCTTCCCAGACCGCATTTCCGAGCCGTATAATCAAGATATATTGTCAATTCACATGACCATGCATAAGCAGCCCTGCCGACAAAAGCGCCCGCATATGCATAACCTTGAATGCTTTCATCCTTTTCTATCACCAGATAAGGATATTTTTTCATAGTGTTCACCATACGGTTTTGAAATTCCGAAAGTGTAGGCACGTCATACTCAAAAGAAATTGCCGTATTCTGAACATAATATGCATAAATTTCCAGAATACGTTCCGCATCTTTAAGTTCTGCATCTCTGACAATGACCATATCCCTGCTCCTTAAAGTCTGATTTATTATTTAAAATTCTACCACAGATACCTATCCGCTACAAGATGCCTTGGCACAACTCACTGACTTTTACCGAAATTATATTTCTCTGCGGTTGATTTTTTAACATTAAAGTGATATGGTAAAAATGTGAAAGTTTTCACATTTGAAAGTTTTCAAATGAAAAAACTTTTAAAATCTTACAACAACACAACAATTCCCTCAAGGAGATTTTACGATATGGATACAACTATGACTTACACCACTTTTGGCTTTATCGGGCTGGGACTGATTGGCGGTTCCATTGCAAGAGCCATCAGGGAAAAAATACCAAACTCTCGGATTGTCGCTTATGACGTAAATCAAGATACTTTAAATGCCGCTGTTTCTGAGCAGATTGCAGATGTTGTCACCAGAGATATTGACTCTTCTTTCAGCACTTGTAATTATGTATTTTTATGCGCGCCCGTCCAGAAAAATGAGGAGAATTTACCAGCTGTAAAATCCGTAATCTCTCCCGACTGCCTTCTTACAGATGTGGGAAGCGTAAAGACAGGCATTCACAAAGCCATTGAAAAAGCCGGGCTGGAAGGACAGTTTATCGGCGGACATCCCATGGCCGGCAGCGAGCGGGTGGGCTTTTTAAATGCAAAAACCGTTCTTTTGCAGGACGCTTATTATATTTTGACTCCCACCGCTTCCGTTCCCCGGGAAAAAGTGGATGCCTATGAAACTCTTGTAAAAACTCTGGGAGCCATTCCCTTAATATTAAACTACGAACAGCATGACCTCGTCACTGCCGCCATCAGCCATTTGCCCCATGTGATTGCCGCATCTTTGGTGAACCTTGTTCGGGACAAGGATTCTGACGATGGCATCATGAAGATGGTGGCTGCCGGAGGATTTAAAGATATTACACGCATTGCTTCCTCCTCCCCTGTGATGTGGCAGCAGATATGCCTCACCAATACAGAAAATATAAAGAATATGCTCTCCAATTACATTGATTCTTTGCTTATGGTTCAGAAGCAGTTAGAGAATCTGGATGCTGATGCACTGTATGAATTTTTTGACAACGCCCGCATTTACAGGGATTCCTTTATCAATACTTCCAGCGGTCCCATCAAGAAGGATTATTCCCTGACTGTGGATATTTCAAATGAACCGGGGGCATTGGCTTCCATCACAGTCATGCTGGCGCTTAACAATATCAGTATCAAAAACGTGGGGATCGTACACAATAGGGAAGCCCAAAACGGGATTCTGCGCATAGAATTTTATGAAGAAACCGCGGTCCTGGAAGCACAAAAGCTTCTGCAGGATAAGGGATATAATGTATACAAGCGCAGTTAAACACTGCGCTCTTTACGTTTTCTGCATTTATGCCATATTTTCTCACACAGAACACACACCAGAATACCAAAACCACCCCCGCTGGTATCTAACAGCACATCCGTTAAACAGCCATACCGGCCCGGTACAAAAAGCTGGTGAAACTCATCTCCCGCCGCTGAGACAAACACCCATGCCAGGATAAGCAGATACAGCCCCCTGCCCCGTCTCTTCCATGGACGCCACATGGTATACACTAAAGTCCCCATACAGGCATATTCCATAAAATGAGCCAGCTTCCGAATGGGGTGTTCAAAATAAAACGCCAGCTCCTCCATAAAGACCTCCGACCACCTTTTGCCTGCCAGAGAATTGACAAACTCCACACATTTCTCAGAAATCAGCCTGCTAAGTCCCCCCGATTCTTGTCCATCCTGCTCCGAGAAGCTAAATATAACTGCATACAAAAGAAAAAGAAACAAGGCCGCCACTACAGTGACTACCTGTTTCTTTTTTTCTTCTGAAACTTTTTTGATGTTAAAAATATTATTTTTCACTCTCGCTGACAACCCTGTATATCTCAATTTTAGAGGTATCCATCTCCGGCATTCCGATAAAGATTGCACCGTGGTCATATATGTCTCCCTTTATCTCGATTCTTGCAATCTGCAAAAAGACATGAATCACTTCTTTGGTCCAAAGTGTAAGGTAAGCCTCATATACCGTGCCGATTTCCAATGCTTTTACACAATTGAATCCGATGCCGCTCTTGGACACATCAGTCACTTCAATGGAAATCTCCTTTGGTTCTTCCCCATTCAGAGATTTGAGCATGATTTTGGACTGTAATTCCATTCTCTTATTTCTTCTTCTTTCCTCCATGACATTCTCCATTTCCGTGGTATTCTTTTGTTTCAAAACAAGTATATCATAATCTTACTTTTTTTCTAATTCGAACTGTGCCACAAGCTCATCCAACAGTGAGGCCTGTGCATACAATTCTTGACTAGTTGCGGATGCCTCCTGAGCGGTTGCTGCATTGCTCTCTACCACGCCAGAAATCTGGTTGACATCCGTTTCTGCCTTACGCATTGCTTCAGCCTGTTCCTCCATTATAACCTTCAGATTTTTTGAGAAATCGGCAATCTGCTTGATTCCGTCTACTACGGATTCAATGGAAGCTGCAGCGTGATCTGCTACGCTGTTTCCTGTGGAAACCTCACGGATGGAAGCCTCAATCAACTCTCTGGTGTCAATCGCAGCTTTTGCACTCTGATCCGCCAGACCTCTGATTTCATCAGCCACAACAGCAAAGCCTCTGCCGGCATCTCCCGCTCTCGCTGCCTCAATGGATGCATTCAGTGACAGAAGATTGGTCTGAGCAGCAATGGATTCAATTTCAGAAATAATATCCCCGATTTTTGTGGAGGTTTCGTTGATCCGCCTCATGGCCTCCATCATAGTATCCATTTCCTGACGGCTCTGATCCGCCTTGTCTGCATATTCATGTGACATATTATAAGATTCATCTGCACTCTGTGCACTTCTTTCCATTGCCGCTGTTATATTGGAAATAGTGTTATGTAATTCGAATACCGCACCCGCCTGTTCCGTAGCGCCTTCCGCAAGAGATTGTGCCGCACTTGCCAGCTCGTCGGAACCGCCGGATACCTGTTTGGAAGCATCGCCGATGGACAACAGTGTATCGGACATCCGATTTCTTAATCCACGCATGGATTCGTATAATTTCTGGAAATCTCCAGTGTAATGCTCTTCCGCCTTTGACTTGACGGTATAATTACCAGAGGCCATCTCGCCCAATACCTCGCCGATGTCGAATATTATGGTTTCAAGGGTACCAGCCATTTCCCTTGCATCTTCTTCCATAATCTCTATTTCATCTCCGGTATCAACCATAGGAAAAGGTGAGTGGAGATCTCCGGCTGCAAAGGTTTTGAGACGTGCGCCCAAATCCCGAAGAGGAATGGCAATCTTTCTCGCCATACTCTTGCCAATCTTGGTGGAAGTCACCATTGCCCCTGCAATAATGACAATGATAGCTATTGCAAGAATCCAGCTAACAACAGTGAGAGTTACAGACAGACTGTTTCCCTGTTCGACCTTTACATCCAGAAGAGATTCCATCTTCACATAAATGCTGGTAAATTTGTCCATCAGCGAACTAATCGCTATCTCCTGCGCCTGTACGCAACGCGCTCTATCCGTCACAGCACCTATTTCAATGACCTCATCAGCCATTTCCCAGAAAGCAGGCAATTCGGATTTAATCGCATCATATGTCTCCCTGCCTTCTTTTGAGACAATGGTTTTTTCTACTTCGGCAAAAGCCTCATTAAATGCTGCTTTACATTCCTCATATGTCGCCACTGTCTTCTGGATTACAGCCTCGTCATCAAATCCTATGGCTGCCCTAAGCGACGACCTAGCTTCAGAAAATTCATACATCGCCTTTCCGATATCTCCCTGTGCAAAGCCATAATTCTTTAATGCATCAGAGTATCGGTTGGAGATAATGACAAGGGCAATCACCCCCAGAAAAGCCGCCGCTGCCATGATAATTGATACTTTCATGATTGATCGTGTCAGTTTCTTTTCAATGCTTTCTTTTTCCCTCATGTTCATACATTCTCCCATCGGTTTGATAATTAGTAATTACTGTTTTACAAAAAAATTCCATAAAAATAAAGCTATATAAAGAGATTATACTACTTTGTGTGAAAATAGCAAGTGCCTTTAGGAAAATTTATTCTCTCCATCTGCATCCGATACTTTCTATCAGTCTAAAAAATATCGGGCTTCCAAACTTCATAATACTTTTTGCTGCATCCGAAGAATTTATTCCTTGTATGGCATAAGGGCAAACCCCGTTCTCATGCAGATGCGCTTCGTGGTCTCCGCAGTTATAATACTCTTCTTCTGCATAGGGACAGACCCCATTCTCATGCAGATGCGCCTCGTGGTCTCCGCAGTTGTAATACTCTTCTTCTGCATAGGGACACACTCCATTCTCATGCAGATGCGCCTCGTGGTCTCCACAATAATAATAGTTAGCTGCGGCACTGCCATGATGTTCACTGCCGTGATGTCCATGGGCATAAACAGTACCGGAAGCTGCCGGAGACAACATAACCGCAATTCCCAATACCATGGTCAAGACATAATCTGATATCTGTTTCATGTATCATCGCCTCTTTCTCTTTACTAATGCCATAAAACTTCTTAAGATAAGTATAAGAAATGTACACGAAAAAAGCAACAGAAAAATGTCATCCCTCTTCCAAATCAGGTCTTTTATCCCTTATTAGTAGTCATTGATGGCAAAAAATAGAATAAGTCACTGCTTTGTTGTAGATTGATTGTGTCAGAAGCCAATGCTGAACCCAAAAACACTATTCATGTAAGAAAGGAAGGAAGAAAACTATGGATCGAAGAAATCTGAGAACAAATTATATTGCAGCACACGGTGAAGAAGCCGCAAGGAATAAGCAAGCCCATCATGTGATTCCGGTGGAAATACTGAAAGAATTATATGGCTGTGACGAGGAAGCCTTGCCAGAGACTTTTAATGAGGAATGGAACTGCCTGATGCTGCCCACGGATGCATCACAGGAGTTTGTCCATTGGGGCAGTCATCCATGGTATACCAATTTCATACGACGGCAAATCAACGATATCAGCCAGGGAAATATCACCGAGGACACTCTTAAAACGGTAGCAGCCGTAATCCGCGCATTCTGCGAGGAGAATATGGAACCGTTTCTAGAAATGAAACTTAATGGAACAATTAATAACATTGAAGACTATGCAAAGATTGTGGAGTTTGCATATGAGCAGTAGCTAACAGGGGAGCGGCATTGGCTAAAGACAGAGTCATTAAATTCCGTGTCAATTAACAAACATCGCATCCCCAAAACTGAAAAACCGATATCTCTCTTTTATGGCTTCCTCATATGCTGCAAGTACATTTTCCCTGCCTGCCAGAGCGGACACTAACATCACTAGAGTAGATTCCGGCAAATGAAAATTGGTAATCAGCCCGTCCAGCACCTTGAAACGATATCCCGGATAAATAAAAATCTCTGTGTTGCCACATCCTGCCTTTACCCTTCCATTTTCATCCGAAACGCTCTCAACGGTGCGGCAGCTGGTGGTGCCCACACAGATAACCCTGCCGCCGCTTTGCTTCGTCTGGTTAATCATTTGTGCGGCTTCCTCCGTCACCTGAAAATACTCCGAGTGCATATGATGGTTTAACAGATTTTCTTCTTTTACCGGGCGAAAAGTGCCAAGTCCCACATGAAGGGTCACATAGGCAATCCCCACTCCCATATTCTCAATCTGCTCAAGCAGTTCCCTTGTAAAATGCAGTCCTGCAGTGGGCGCCGCAGCAGAACCGTCATACTTGGCATAGACAGTCTGATAGCGGTTTTTATCCTGTAATTTGTGAGTGATGTAAGGAGGCAGGGGCATTTCTCCCAGCTTGTCCAGCACCTCCTCAAAAATTCCCTCATATTCAAAATGAACGAGACGGTTGCCCTCTTCCACGGTCTCCAAAATTTCTGCCCGCAATAATCCGTCTCCAAACACCAACCTGTTTCCGGGTCTGCACTTTTTTCCGGGTCTTACTAAGGTTTCCCACACATCCCCTTCTCTTCGCTTTAAAAGAAGCACCTCCACATGAGCGCCGGTACCTTCCCGTTCTCCCAGAAGCCTTGCCGGGATAACCTTGGTGTTATTGAGTACCAGACAGTCTCCGGGCTTAAGATAATCCGTTATCTCTCTGAAAACATGATGGGATGTTTCTCCGGTATGCTTGTCAAGCACCAGCAGCCGGGAAGATGACCTGTCCTCCAGCGGGTCCTGCGCAATCAGTTCTTCCGGTAGTTCAAAGAAAAAATCGGATTTTTTCACCATCTGTCAGTACCACTTTCCTCTCTTGTAATTTACATTATAAAGATGCTTCTTCCACAAATGCCCGATAACCTCTGTAAGTCTCATACACATCTGCTTTGCTGGTGGCCTCCCATGGAGCATGCATATTTAATACAGCCACGCCGCTGTCAATCACATTCATGCCATATCTGGCGAGGATATAAGCGATAGTGCCGCCTCCGCCCAAATCCACCTTGCCTAACTCCGCCGTCTGGAAATTAATTTCCTGCCTTGCAAAAATATCGCGGATATGGGCAATATATTCTGCATTTGCATCATTGGAGCCGGACTTTCCCCTAGATCCGGTAAATTTATTAAACACCATGCCGCTGCCCAGATATGCCACATTTTTCTTGTCAAAGCTTGCCGCATAAGCCGGGTCATAGGCGCTGCTGACATCGGAGGATAACATACAGCTGCGGGACAGACACCTTCTCAATTTTAATTCACTGTACTCCCCTGTCAAATTCATCACTTCCGCCACTGCATTCTCAAAAAAGTGGGATTTCATGCCGGTGGCGCCCACGGAGCCGATTTCCTCTTTATCCACCAGAATGCAGCACATGGTGCGTTTGGTCTGCTTTGTGTCAAGCATTGCCTTTAATGAAGTAAATGCGCAGACTCTGTCATCCTGTCCGTAAGCCAGAATCATGCTGCGGTCAAATCCCGCTTCCCTTGCCTTTCCGGCAGGCACTACCTCCAGCTCTGCAGAGAGAAAATCCTCTTCCTCAAAACCGTAATTTTCTTTCAAAATCTCCAGAATACCTGCCTTCACGGCATCCTTTGCCGCGTTATCATCTTTGTTGTTTTTGTCTTTTTTGCCATCCTTTTTCTTGTCAATCACAAGGGGTTTATTACCAATGATAATGTCGAGAGCCTCCCCCTCAATCACCTTGGATGCCTTTTTTTCAAGCTGTTCCTGAGCCAAATGAATCAGCAGATCTGACACGAAAAATACAGGGTCATCCTCATCCTCGCCAATATTAATTTCCACCGTGGTGCCATCTTTCTTCACCACCACGCCATGAATGGCAAGGGGTATGGTCACCCATTGATATTTCTTCACCCCGCCGTAATAGTGAGTGTCCAGATAGGCAAAACCGCCATCCTCATAAAGAGGATTCTGCTTCACATCCAGCCTTGGGCTGTCGATATGAGCGCCCAGAATATTCATTCCCTCCTCCATGGGCTGTTCTCCAATCTGAAACATTACAATGGATTTATTCATCCATACATTATACACCTTGTCACCGGGTTTTAAGCTCCCCGCTTCCCCAAGCAGACTGTCAAGCTCCCTGTAACCGGCAGCCTCCACGGTATTCACAATAGTATCAATGCATTCCCTCTCCGTCTTGCCCTGGTCTAAAAACTCTCGGTATTCCTGACAGAGCTTCTCTAACTTTTTCAGATGCTTTGCATCATACATTTCCCAAGTGTTTTTCTTTTCCATATTGCCTCACATTCCGCCGCACAAGCGACATATTTAAATCCACGCTACTGCCTTAATTCTATCCCCATCTGCTCCAATCCATTCAAAATCTTTTTCATAACCGCAGAGATGTCATTCTCATCCAATGTTCTGTCCTTTGCCCTGAAGGAAATAGAATACGCAATGGATTTATATCCCTCTTTAATCTGGCTTCCCTCATAAATATCAAAGAGTTCATAGGATTCCAAAATCTTTCCGCCTCTTTGTTCAATCAGATGTTCAATCTCTCCCGCCAGAACCTCTTTGGGTACTACCATGCTTATATCTCTGCTGACAGCCGGGAATCTGGCAATTCCTTCATATTTTCTGTCAAAGGTGGTAAAGGGAATCAGATTTGGCATGTCAACCACCGCCACATAAGCCTTGGTTCCAATGCCGTAATTATCCGTAACTTCCGGATGAACTTCACCAAGATATCCCACAGTTACACCCTCGTAAACCACCAGCGCCTGTCTGCCAGGATGAAGGAAGGGCTTTCCTGCTTTGGGGTCATACTCCCGTTTCTTCCCCATGCCGATGCTGTCAAAAAACTCTTCCAGCACCCCCTTCATGGTAAAGAAATCGCCTTCTCCGTAAAATCCCAGAGTAAACTGCATTCTCTCATCCACATAATCCGTCACAGGCAGCTCCTTAGGCAGATAAATATTGCCCAGCTCATACAATTTTACATTTTTATTGCGGCGGTTATAATTAGTGGCAAGACTGCTTAGCATACCGTTTAAGGAGATGGTTCTCATAATCGAATAATCCTCTCCCAAAGGATTTGAAATAGTCACCGTCTGACGAAGACTGTCATTCTCAGGGATCAACAGCTTGTCAAACACCTTGGGGCTCTCAAAGGAATAATTCATACCCTGTGAAAAACCGCAGTATTCTGCAATATCCCTTGCTTTCTGCTCTATGCGCAGCTTGTAGGAAAGACCTCCCATGGTAGCCTCACCGTTTGGCAGGGTGGTGGGAATCTTGTCATAGCCGTAAAATCTCGCAACTTCCTCCGCAATATCCGCACTGCCAATCAAATCCTGACGGAAAGACGGGATTTCCAGACATTTGTCACCGCAGCTGTTTGCAATCACCTTGATATCCAGACGTTCAAACATCTCTAACATATCGTTTTCCGGGATATCCGTGCCCAGAAGTTTATTATATTTCTCCGGCTCAAAGGACAGGATACGCAAAGGTTCCAGAGGAGTTTTCACATCCACCATGCCCCCTACCACTTCGCCGCAGCCCAGCTCCTCAATCAATTGGCAGGCACGGTTAATGGCAGCTTCTGCATTTCTGGGATCCAACCCCTTTTCAAACTTACCGGAAGCATCCGTGCGCAGACCGATTCTCCTTGCGGATTTGCGGATATTAGCTCCGTTAAAAGTTGCCGCCTCAAATAAAACCGTATGCACATCATCCGTAATTTTGGAATTTTCGCCGCCCATGATTCCCGCAATGCCGATTTCCTTCTCCGCATCGCAAATCATCAAAATCTCGCCGTCCAGCTTACGCATCTGTCCGTCCAGAGTCTGGAATTCGTCCCCATCCTTTGCACGGCGCACAATAATCTTTTTTCCGGCTATGGTGTCCAAATCAAAGGCATGCATGGGCTGACCATATTCTTCCATAACGTAGTTTGTGATATCCACCAGATTATTAATGGGTCTGATACCGCTGGCTGCAAGCCTTCTTTGCATCCACTGAGGGGAAGGGGCAATCTTTATGTTCTTGCAGACTCTTGCACAGTATCTGGAACACAAATCCGTATCCTTTACCTCCACGCTGATATAATCCTTCACATCCTCATTATTTCCGGTTTCTTGTACCACAGGGGGATGAAAAGGCTTTCTGAAAGTTGCGGCAGCTTCTCTTGCAATGCCAAGCACGCTGTAACAGTCCACACGATTGCTGGTTACCTCATACTCAAACACCGTGTCATGAAGACCCAACAGCTCCACTGCATCCGCTCCCACTTCCACATCCTGAGGAAAAATATAAATACCCTCTTCCGGCGCCTCCGGATACATATTTCTGTCAGAGCCAAGTTCCTCTATAGAACACATCATGCCGTTGGATTCCACTCCCCTAAGCTTCCCTGCCTTGATGGAAATGCCGTCCTCCGGCAGCGGTCCTCCGTCATGTCCTCCCGCAACCTTTCCTCCGTCAAGCACCACGGGAACTTTATCCCCCTCTTTCACATTGGGCGCCCCCGTCACGATTTGAATGGTTTCGGCTCCGATATTTACCTGACAGACAATCAGCTTATCCGCGTCGGGATGCTTTTCGATGGAAACAACCTGTCCTACAACTATCTTTTCCAGATTTTTGTCTTTTCTCTCATAACCTTCCACTTTGGTTCCCGTCAAAGTCATTGCATCCCGGTATTCCTGATCCGTACATGCAAGCTCCGGCACATATGCTTTAATCCATGATAATGCAGTATTCATAATTTTCTCCTTTTCTGCTTTTATTCCTCTTAAAACTGTCTCAGGAAACGAATATCATTTTCATATAACAGACGCATATCGTCAATTTCATATTTCAACAGCGCAATCCGCTCAAGCCCCACGCCAAATGCAAATCCCGTGTATTCCTCCGGGTCAATTTTACTCATTTCAAGCACATGAGGATGCACCATGCCGCAGCCTAAAATCTCAATCCAGCCCTCTCCCTTACAGAAACGACAGCCCTCTCCGCCGCATTTAAAGCAGCTTACATCCATCTCTGCACTGGGTTCCGTAAACGGAAAATGATGGGGTCTGAATTTCACTTTGGTATCCTCCCCGAACATTTCTCTTGCAAATTCTGCAAGCGTTCCCTTTAAATCCGCAAATGTGATGTTTTTGTCAATCACAAGCCCCTCTATCTGATGGAAGGAAGGAGAATGGGTGGCATCCACTTCGTCCGCCCTAAATACCCTGCCGGGAGCAATCATACGGATAGGAAGTTTTCCGTTTTCCATCTCATGCACCTGTACACCGGAGGTCTGGGTTCTTAAGAGAATATCTCCGTTAATATAAAAGGTGTCCTGCTCATCCTTCGCCGGATGGTCCGCCGGGATATTTAATGCCTCAAAATTATAATAATCCTTCTCCACTTCAGGGCCTTCCACCACCTCATATCCCATGCCCACAAAGATGCGTTCCACCTCTTCCAACGCAATGGTATTAGGGTGTCTGTGTCCTATTTCCGTTTTTCTGGCAGGAAGGGTGACATCAATGGTTTCCGCCTTGATTTTGGCTTCCCTCACAGCCTTCTCCATCTTCACCTTGGTTTCATCCAGCATCTTCTCGATTTCCGCTCTGGCGTCATTGACCCACTGTCCCACTTTAGGTCTGTCCTCCGGAGCAATTTCCTTCATGGACTTTAATACATTGGTAAGCTCTCCTTTTTTACCCAGAATGCTCACCCTGATTTCATTCAATTTTTCAGTGCTGTTGCACTCTTTAATCTGCTGAAGCACCTGCTCCTTGATTTTGTCTAATTTAGCTTTCATCTCAGCCTCTTCCTTTCTATAAATTATTTGGTACAACAAAAAGTCCCCTGCTGCTAAGCAACAAGGGACGAAATCTCCGCGGTACCACCCTGATTCCTATTGATATAATAGGCTCTCATTTGCGCTTAACGCGCGCCCCACGTTCCAAACTACCGCCTGCATATGTTCTGACTTGCAGGTTTCCTAAAGACAGCTCCGGCGTGAAATTCTGGATGTCATTTGAACTTAAGGAAGCTTTCAGCCGGCGGCTCCCTCTCTCTGTAAAGAAAATGATTCCCTACTATGCGCCATCAACGCTTTTTCTTATATTTTTTACATACTTTCTACATTTTAATGAGTTTTGAGAAAATTGTCAAGTGCTTTCTGACACAGTTGCTTCCGTTTTTGTGCTATGACTGTTTTCGCCGCTTTACCAGCGCCTTATTCACCGGCTGGAAATATCGGTTTACATAAGCCCCCAGCATCATAATATACATACAAAAATACAGCCACAGCATCACAATGACAATCACGGACAGACTTCCATAAATGCTGTAAGAGCCGGAGCGTCCCACATAAAGGGAAAAGCCCCATGAAAAACCTATCCAGATCATGGAGGAAAGAACTGCGCCGGGAATCTGTTCCCGAAACTGCAGCTTTTTATCGGGTACAAATGTGTAAATAACAGCAAAAACCAACGCAAGCAGGCACCACCCAAATAAAAAACGAAATTTCATAATAAAAGATACAAGCAGCCTCAGTCTGGGCAGCCTGTGCAGTACAAGCATTACAAGTTCATTTCCAAATACCATGACAAACAGAGAGAGTATCAGCACAATTAACATCACCAAGGTATAAAGGGATGCTATCATTCTTACAACAACATAATTTCGTTTTTCCTCTACTCCATTGATGGCATTTAATCCTCTCATCAGCGCCAATACTCCTTGTGCTGCCGACCAGAGGGTAGCGATTGCCGCAAGAGAAAGAATGCCTGCGGATTTGTCATAGACCTCCGCAACCAGCCCCTGCACAAGCGGATCCATCACAGCCGGGACAACATCTTCTATGGCTGCCACCAGATTCTCCTCCGTAATAGGCGTAAAGGGGATAATGGTGCAGACCATAACCAACATGGGCACCAGCGACAAAAAAAGGAAAAATGCCGTGCTGGATGCAAATGCGCTGATATTCTGCTTTTTCATTTGTGAAGAAAAATCTCTGGATATCCGATACAATGTGCGTCCCATGATAAGGTTTCGCCTTTCTGATGCCTGTTTTTATTACATTTTACGCGTATCCTATCATATTTTTAACCTTATGACCAGAAAAATTTTATGAAAACACTCTCATGCCTCATATATATTTTTTAAAGTACAGCCGTCAAAGAAGAAAATCAGTATCTCCTCTGCCGTCATCCCATACTCCGCCATATCCCTTGCGCCGTTCTGGCTCATGCCCACGCCATGTCCGAATCCGCCTCCTGTCAGCACATAACCCGTGACTTTTTTCTTTGACTTGACAGTGTCAATCATAAAAAATCCGCTGGGAAGAATGGTGGGGGAATCCACCTTTGTTCCGTCCTGCCGCATAATCTTGCTCTCACCGTTATTCAGCACATAACGGATAACATGCTCAGAAATCACCTTATAGGTGCCGCTGTTGGTCTTGATAATAAGTTCATCACAAACCCCTCCGGCGCCTCTTTTTTCCACATAAATATCATTTACTTCAGAAAATGCCTTGACAGGCTTGCTGATATACTCGCCGTTTTCCAGAGTTAACACCCTGTTTTCATTGGCTTCATAGCGTTCCGAAAGAACCTTGGACATATGCTCCGGATTCAGCTTTGTCACCTGATAGCTCCAGCGGTACCATCCTTCGGACACTTCAAAATCGCTGACATCCTTGCCCTGTATAAACGCCTTAAACTCATCCTCCGACTTTAATTTTTCCCCTGTGTCCTTTGCTCCCTCGCTGTCCTCCAGAGCCTTTGAGGATATGGCTTTCGCCTTTAAATATGTAAGAGTCTGGGCCGCTTGTGTTTTCCAAATCGTAGCATCCGTGCCCATACCGCAGGAGGTGGAATAATAATAGGTTTCCGCCAATGTGCCATCCTCCCGGTACAGCATTTGCCCATGACTGTCCTTAACTGCCGTAGTGGTGCTTGCCTGCTCCAAAATATTATTATATACCTGATAGGAGGTGCTGTCATCCACATGGGCTCCGTATTGTGGATACCCCGCTCTCTGCATATGGATATAAGCGTAAGTTCTAGCGCATACCGCCTGTGCCCTCAGTGCCTGAGCCGGATAGGAGGAAGGCATCTCGCTGGGAACTACACTATAGAGGTATTCCTCCAAGGACAATTCATTAATCACCACAATCCCAGATTCCGTCTTTTCCAACTCCACATGACCTCTGTAAAAAGGAACTCCTTGATTCCTCTTTATCTCCTTTATACAGACGCGCCCGGTCAGCACATCGGGGGTGACAGTTATTCTGTCCCCCGAAAAATACTCACTCCCCTCATCTATCACAACTTCCTCTCCTGCGGCATACTGTACTGTTTTCAAATCATCATAATCACCGTAGGAAATACTAAAGTCCGTGTCTGCAGTGACCGTGACCTTCTCCTGAAACAAGCTTTCATAGCCTGTACTTTTAATCAATACCCGAATGGTCTCCATAGTATCTTCTCTTGCCTGTAAAAATCCGCAGACCGCCCCATTCTCCATAACAAAATCCGTGAAGGGATATCCGATTACCAAATCCGAATAGGCTAAAGATTCTAAGGCATTGTAAATACGGTATCCTTTGCAATCTGCTGTAAAGAGAAGCCTGCCATACCCCTCTACTTCCACACTTGACGCATCTGCGCTCAACACTTTCCCATTTATTTTCTCCGTCTTTACCGCCACATTTGTGACAAAACCGTCTGTAATCTCCACATCTCCCAACTGTTCTCTCCACAAAATATCCGGCGTAACAGATGCATCAAAAGCATATTCTTCGCTTTGTCCATCTCTGAAAATCAGCAAAGAGTCATCTTTCACCTCCATAATCCAGACATTTGCCAAAAGCTCTATCACAGGAATATGCTCCTCTTTGGGCGGATGGTCTCTATTGTTCCTGTTCAAAAACGCCACAAGAATGCGCCCGCCAAAAAGCAATAATAATAAAAGCAGTCCCAGAATACAAATAAAACGCTTTAACTGCACCCTCTGGGATTTATTTAACCGAAAATGTTCTAAAGCCAATTATCTTCTCCTTATCAATATATGTATTCCTGAAGTAACATCACAAAGGAGCAGCCCAAAGGACTGCTCCTTATCTTTTGTGCATCCCCAAAATGCCGCCTTCTGTTTTTTGACTCCTAGCTACGCTAGGTGGGTAACCGCAACCAGATTTTTGCCTTCCCTTCCAATCCTCCCACATGAACTCATGCAGGAGTGAGGGCTTGACAGCCGCCTGACAATATAGGAATCCCGTTTAAAGTAATGTAGGTTCAAAATTAACAGAAGTTGTCGTACATTTCAGGTTACTATTATTATAACGAAAACAGCTCTAAAATACAACTGTCATTTTTTACAAAATCTTTCCAAATTGTCATGTTTCCACAGCTTATTCACTCATGCTGTTTTGTATCTTCATCCAACAGTTTTTCAAAATCTCTTTGACAGACAGGGCGGGAATAATGATATCCCTGTAAAAGTGTCGCATTCAACTCTCCTACAATATCCGCCACTTTACTGTTCTCCACACCTTCTATAATAGAATTGTACCCTAAGCGCCTGCACATTTCCAAAAGACTGTCAACAATCACATAATCTATATCGTGTCCCGGCTGTGCAAGCTCCCGGATAAAAGAATGTTCCACCTTAATATAATCTACGGGAAGCCATTTTAACATCTCCATAGAAGCATACGCTGTTCCAAAATCATCCAACGCTATTTTAAAGCCCTTCTCCCGCAGCCTGCCAAATATGGCCGCAAGCTCTTGGGGATTTTCTACCTGACAGCTCTCTGTAAGCTCTATAATGATAAATTTCGGATTGGCTCCATACTTTTCCACGCTGGAAATGGCTTTTTCCACAAATTTATCATCCAGAAACTGCTGATAAGATACATTAAAGCTGATCTGCAGTTCTCCGTATGTATCACGCCATGCCGCCTGCTGCTTAATCGCCTGTTCCATAACCCAAAAACCTACCTCATGAATATCGCCATAATCCTCCAAAACCTTGATAAACTCCATGGGATAGGAGTCTGTAATTCTTTCTCCTTTCCAGCGCAGAAGACATTCACAGCCTGCAATTGTGCCTAAATCTGGATTGATAAAGGGCTGAAAAAACAATTCAAACCCCTTAAAATCATTTTTAATGCACTGCTTTAAATCTTCCCGCAAAACCAGACCTCTCTCATGTTTTGCAGCAATTTCCTCCGAGAAAAACGCCATGCTTCCCCGCCGGTTATTCTTGGCATACTCTAACGAATGCTCCAATTTATTAATAAGACCTTCCCTGGTATCTGCATCCTGCGGAAAAAACACTCCGCCGGCCGATACGGAAATTCCAACCTTCCGCCCGTCCTCCAGCATCATAATATCCGTTTCACGGCACATTTTATTATAAAAATCCGTCACTTCCTGAAGATTGGACGAAAAAGCCAGAATCAGAAACTCGTCCCCGCTAAACCGCAGCACTTTCCATTCGGGTTTACATAAATCGCTTATCTGCCTTGAAAATTTGATTAAAATTTCGTCCCCATTGTTATATCCATAATTGCTTATAATCTTCCGAAATCCGTCCATACCGATTAACAGGGCAACTCCGGGCTGTGAGGCAAAGTCAAAATAATGCATCTCTTGTGTTGTCAAAAGTCCGGTCAAAGAATCATATTTGCTCTGCCCGTCTATTCTTGTCATAAGTCCCGCAAAAATGATAGGATTTCCTTCTGCATCCCGAATCACACTGCCCTTGCATTCCACCCATACATATCCTCCTGATGCATTCCGCGCCCTGTATTGGCAGTCATGGTATTTCTTTTTACCGGAAAACACACCTTCGATATCTTCTATATAAACATTCAGGTCATCTGGGTGTATATGCTGTGCCCATATATTCGCCGCATCCTTTAAATATTCCCCCTCCAGCCCAAAATAATCCACTGCGGCTTTAGACCAACGGGAAACATCTGTCTTCATTTCACATACATAGATATAAACATTATCCGATGCCGATGCAAACGCTTCAAACAATTCATTATTAAAAACATCACTCATACTATCACCACGCCTTTCTCTCAACCTGCGATGTTGATACCCGATGATATGCTTATAACTGCTTCGCATTTTTTACTATCTAAGTTCTATTATAAATGTTCTTTATTGTTTTGGCAATCTGGAAAAATATATTGAGGACCAACAAAAAGGCTGCCGCTTTTGCGACAGCCTTTTCTTTTATTTTGTTATGATTTTTTACCTGTCAATACCTTACAGAGAAGCAACCTCATCAACCAGCTTCTTCAGTGCAGCCAATGCCTCATCAGGAAGCTTATCATAACCTTCCTTCTTGGTAGCAAAGCCTTCCACTGCATCCACACGGTTCTGCATAGCGTTCTTCAATGCCTCGGTGTATTCCTTGTTGGAAAGGTCAGGCTTAAATGCATCAGAGGTCTTTCCGGACCAATCATACATAATCTCGATATCCTCGAAAGGTCCCCACTTCTCAAAGTTAGCCTTGCCCTCAACGATGGTCTCAAGGATGCCAAGAGTATCTGCAGGTTTTACCTTGGTGCCCATGAAGTCACCGGTATTTACGATATAGCAGTCTACATTCTTCTCCTCTACCAGCTTCTTGAACTTCTCGTAGTCATTTACCAGAGGATAGGTTCTGAAAGGATTAGCATAAGGAACGATACGAAGTGCATTCATATCAGTACCGGCTGCCACACGCTCTGCTGTAGAAGTCTTGGTTGCAAGGGTTGCACCCATAACGGAAGCAAGCGCTGCACCTTTCAGCTTCACGATAGGAGGAATGGTAGGATCCTTCATAATCCAGAAGATAGCGTTTACAGGAGCATCAATTTTGTCCACACGGTTGGGAGACCACAATTTGGATTTGATAGCACGACCGTTACCGTTTCTGATATCCTCAGTAACCAGCTGAATCTTGCCGTCCTCATCCAAGGTTGCGGAACAGTTCTGTGCAGTCAACAGGAACTTGTTGTCAGGGCATCCTGTAGGATAATCTGCAGTCTTATCAAAATAAGTAGGCTCCAAAGCGATGGAAGCACAGGTATCGCTGTTGATGATGAAAGCATCATCATGCAGCACCTTGATGCCGCCAAATGCATCATATTTGCCATTGTGCTTTGCATGAGTCAAAGTAGACTTACCAGAACCTGACAAGCCGTATACGGAAGCAACGAACTTCTTGCCGCCTTCCAGAGAATACTCTTTCTGTCCGCCGTGGCAGGAAGCATAGCCGTTTCTGTTAGCCAGAGCCCATGCCATGGTCAGAGTACCCTTCTTGTGCTCACCGAAATACTTCATACCGAGAATTGCTGCACAGTTCTCGTTTGTATCAAAATAGCACAGGGTCAGAGGATCACTTAAGCAGCTGTAATCTACATCGGGAGCCTCTTCCGGTGTCCACTGAGGATTGGAAAAGATATAGATATCCGGCTCCTTGCCGCCGCCTACAGGCTGGGATTCTTTGTACATCTGTACATATTTGTCGGACATATACTGGAAGTTTAACATCCAATTGTAAAGAAGATTCTCTTCTCCTTCAGGAATCAAAAGGTGAGCCTTTACCATAAACTCGGGATCCAGACCGATAAAGCACTCTGCATGATACAGAGTCTGCCAGCGGGTTTTGTAGATAGCATCCATAACCACCTTATCCAGCTTTGCGGCATCCACGCCCGGCTCGCCCTTGATGCGGCGTGCAGCGGCATAACGTCCGGTAACTGCGCCGTCATTAAACAAAAGAACCTTGGCATCTCTCTCAAGTCCCTGCTCTTCTGCTCTGTAAACAGGCATATCTGTCACGATGGTTCCCGGTGAGTTCTTAGCCATTTCATAGGCTTCTCTCACAGTGTTGATTTTCACAACATTGTTGCCGTAGAAAGCAGCCTCAATGATGGAACGGGTCTTGCTGAAACCAGGCTTTCCGGCGCCGATTTCTGAAATCGGATAATAAGCTTTTGTTGACATTGGTATGTCCTCCTTAATATTATTGTATTTTTATTGGACAGCTTGCAATATCATATCTGTCCACAATTATGGGAACTCCCTATCTTGTCTATTATCTCAAACCTTACCAGAAAAGTCAATAAAAGGGAAAAAAATTCATAAGGTTTTAACATTTAAATCAATTCTTACTTTTCAGCCACTCTCTTTCCTCCTCATTTAAAAAAGGAGCAATTTTTTCATAAACCTGTTTCTGGTAGGCAAAAAGATGCATCTTGTCTTCCGGAGACATCGCTGTTATATTGATGGCATCCAAATCAAAAGGCACCCATGTAAGAGTTTCAAAATGCATGAATTGACCATATTCATTTTTGATGTCTTTTTTTACTACCATAACATTTTCAAGGCGGATGCCGTGACTGCCCTCCACATAGACACCGGGCTCATTGGTGACATCCATGCCCTCCTCAAGCACGGCTTCCGGCTGTCCTGCGCTGTATCTCCAGCGTAAATTCTGGGGACCCTCATGCACATTCAGCATATAACCCACACCGTGTCCGGTACCGCATTTGTAATCAAGTCCCTCATCCCAGAGAGGCTGCCTTGCCAAAATGTCCAGATTCCTGCCTGTGCAGCCATATAACCAATGGGCTTTGGAAAGTCTCAAATTCGCTATTGTTGTCAGCGTATAATGATATTTTTCCTCCTCAGAAACGGGGCCTAACGCAATGGTTCTGGTCACATCTGTAGTTCCTCCCATATACTGACCGCCGGAATCCACCAAAAACAGCCCTTCCGACTTTAAAACCGCGCAGTTATCAGCTTCAGCCTCATAATGCATCATGGCAGCATTTTCCTTATATGCCGCTATGGTGGGAAAAGACAGTCCCAGAAATTCGGGAATCTGCCTGCGGAATTCTTCCAATTTTTCTGCAGCGGACACCTCCGTAATTTCTTCCTTTCCGATATGGGTCTTAAGCCAATAGATGAATTTCGTCACCGCCACGCTGTCCTTAAGGAAAATCTCCTCCATATGCTTAAGCTCCACAGAATTTTTAACGGCTTTTAACTGCTCCGTAGGACTATTTTCCTTCACCAGCCTGTGCTTTTTCTCCAGCAGCTTATAAAAGAGATAACTGCAGTATCTGGTATCCACCAAAAGTCCTTCCTTGGTTTCGGGCAATTCCTCCAAATAATCTGCTATTTCCTCATACTCCCGCAGCGTAATGCCATGCTCTGCAAAATAAACTTCCGCCTCCGGACCCAGCGCCTTTTTTTGAAGAAACATCACTGCCTCTTTTTGTGTCAGATACCCATAACACATGGCTACAGGATTGCACTCCACATCACATCCTCTGATATTAAAAAGCCACATCAAATCGTCCAGCTTGGTGAGAAGCATGCTCTCCGCATCCTTTTCTAAAAGAAGCTTCCTCACCTTCTCAAGCTTCTCCTCCACACTTTTTCCGGCATATTCCACACCAAGAACCGTGATTTTGCCTGCTGGAAAAGCCGGTCTGTCCTGCCACAATTCCCCTGCCAGATCTTGTCCGTATTTTATAGGAAAAGCCGCCCTCTGACCAGCCAATATGCTCCTCTCCAATTTCAACCCCTCTGCCGCACAGATTACTCTGCCGTCAAAACCAAGAACCTGCCCCTCTTTTTTATTCTGCTGCAAAAATTCCGCTATGGTAGGCACGCCGTCCTCCATCATCCGAAACAGCGTTACCCCCGTCCCCGCAAGTTCTTTCTCTGCCTGAATAAAATATCTTCCGTCCGTCCAGAGGCCTGCCCCTTCCTGCCACACAAGCAGCGTTCCGTTGGAACCCGAAAATCCGCAAAAATATTCTCTTACCTTAAAGTAATCACTCACATATTCCGAGTTGTGAAAATCCCCCGTAGGCATCATATAAAAATCAATGCCAGCATCTTTCATGGCGCTTCTAAGAGATTTCAGTCTCTCCTGTATCATTTTATTTTCTGTTTCCATCTTCACTTCCCGCCTTATTTATTTTTTCTTTTCTGTTCTATTTTTTGTCCCGCTGTGTTTTCCACGGCGACGTCTTTCCCTTGCCTCTTCCTTTTTCTTCTTTCGAATGGCTGCGATGACCTCTTTGTACATTTCCTGCGCTCTTTTCTTATCCGTCTCTTTCAAAGACTTTCCGCCGTATACGGAATCTTCCAGCAAATAGCTAATCCCGCTCATATCATATCCTATGCGTTGTTCAAAAGCCATAGCATATTCATAGGGCGTATAAACTCCCGCATTTTGAATTATTCTGCCCATATATTTCCCGGAAATTCTTTGATATATCATAACCACGGCTTTTTGCGGCTCCGCCTTACCCAGCTTTCTTCCAAACCACAACTCCCGCACAAAAGGACTCAGAATCATCCGCAGGAACAAAAATGCCATAATAATACATGACACCATTGTCAGAATTATCAATGCGCGCACTCCGACCCTAAACAGATAAAACATAATTCCGCTGCCCATACCTCTGCCCGAACTATTCCGATAGCTTGCAGGAAGGGTTGCCTCATAGACCACAAATCCCACATTCTGAATATATACCTCGGGATAAGCATGCCCGCAGTTCGTCCTAACCACATACAAATCTTCATACTCCTGTGCCGGAGCGAATCCTTCCGCATATCGGGCGATAAGTCCTGCAGCTCTGGCCATCAACACATATGCGGATGCAAAATCCGAACAAGTTCCCGTCTTTCCCTCAAAGAGAAAATATTCCACACTGTCATCAGGTGCTCTGTAAGAAAGGTCATAGACAAAATCATTCTGCCGAAAATAATTTTGGAGAGCCATGGCTTTCTCCCAATCATAGGTACAATCCTTTGTAATCTCCAAAGCTAATTCCCTGACACTGTCCGGAATCAATTCATTATTTGACTGACAATCTCTTCCATACAATTTGGCAATACTTACATCATAAAGATACGCCTGCACAACATTAAGATGCTGCTCCTCACCTGCATTTTGCAGTATTTTCCGCATTTCCTTCAACATATCCGATGCAGTATCCGTATCCATATTTGAGCCCCCCATGGCAATCCATCTGTATCGGGAAGTGAAATCTTCATAAAAATCCACCTCATAGCTCAAATTGCGGCCAAGAAACCCATCCTCTTTCTGATAAATTCCATGATAATTTACCCTAGTTGACGACATATCCTTGTATGTATCCTGCGGAATCCGGATTTCCGCTGTACGGGAAGTGGTAAGGTATGCTTTGCTTGGAAAATTGGTTGCCGTTATGTCCATATTATAAACATTTTCTTCAAAACTGCCATTTATACCGCTAAGACCATATTTTTCCAAAAATCCCGGCGCATATCCTTCCACACACTCCATAGCATCCGCCAGAAGCCCAAGATTCATATACTGCCGTTTTTCACTCCACTCATCCGGACTGAATAGGGGCTGCGAATAGTGCTCCATAGCATACCAGCGGTCTTTCTCAAAATCATATAAATCAAAATTCTGCCTCTTTAAATATAAAGTCCCGATTTGTCCAGAAACGCTGACTTCATACAGCTTCCTATTGTTTAATTCATTAAAATTATCTGCATTCCCAGAAAAATCACTGATATCAGAATAACTCTCCGGCAGGGACTCACTGATATTGCCCCCCATAAAAGTATTCTCGAAAACATAATAATAGCGGGTATCCTCCTGTTTTGGCGCCGCCAGCCCAATCAAGGCAAAAACAAGGGCAAAAAACCCCACGGAAACCAAACCTGCTATACGCCCTATCATTCTCTTGCCTTCATCCCTGTCTTTTCTTGTGTACATCAGCAAAACCATCACATTTAACACTGTGATCAATACCACCGGAAGCATATGAATGTCATGCATTACCTTGACATGAATGAGAAAAGGAATCAGGCTCACCAATATCAAAAAAGAGGTTCGGTACAGCACATTTGAAAAATAATATACCACCATGGAAAAAAACACAGTAAACATTACTACCAGCGAAAGCAAATAAGATGCAGTGGTTTCTACGGATTCTCCGCCGGATAAAAACCAATGAGTGTAAGTGATTCCATAATCCACCTGAAATACAATTCTGGCATATATGCTCAAAAGCGCCATAATAAGCACGATCATTAACATAGTCCCTATGATTCTGTGTTTATTGACATAATGGCAAATGGCAAAGCAGCCTGCACATACTACAGCCTGCAGTAATGTCCAAACAGAAAACACCGGCACATTAAACACCAAAAACACGGATATACTCAAAAGAAGCGCCAAAAAATAAGATACCGCCAGCGATTTTACCACAGTAAGAATCTTTTCTCCAACAGTTTGTGCAGTCTTGATTACAACCTTTTTCTCCTTCTTTTTAGAAACCTCCTTGACCTCTGTCTCTTTTGGTTGTGCAGAAACCGGCGCCGCGGAATAAACCGTCACATATATATTTTCAGCCTGTCCCGCCACAGCGGCATCCGCCTCTCCCAAACTGTTTGGCGTGGAAAATAAAAACGCTCCCTCTCCTTTGCCAAGGATATCTGCGCCAGGGAATCTTTCAATTCCCTCGTCCAAACCTTCTTTTCCGGCAAATTCATACTCCGCCATTGCCAGCCTTACATTGTCCAAATCCAGCTCGTCTTCTATCTGATATCCGTCAAACCCATATTGCCCCATGGCATAATAATTAACGGTATAGTCATGCCGAACCAGCACTCGAATAATTCCCAATGCATTTTCCACCGCATCTTCTGCAATCTTGGGATCCATAGCCTCGTCCGCATACACACTGTCCAAAACCACATGAATCGTTTGGGATGATACCTCGTCATCCAGCCGCACAAGAAGCTTCTCCCTTTTTGCCGACTGTTTCCAATTAATACGCTTTAAAGGGTCTCCCGGAATATACTCCCTGTTATCATACCCCGGAAAACCGCCAAAGGTGACGGAAGGAGCTTCCACCGTATCCTCACTGTCATCCATATTCCGGGAAGCCTGCATTGCCTGCATGACATTGTCATCCCTTGCGGATATTTCTGCAATATCAGGTATGACTGCCACCTTTTTCTTCTGGGAAACATAGTCTTTTTTTGCTGTAGGAAAGGAAAACAGCCCCAAATAATCCGTCACCCTTACCTCTCCTACTCCCACCATGGATTTTCCGCATATCTTTGCCTCATATTCCACCTGAAAACTTTTTGAGGCTCTGGGCAGAACCGATGCAATCATATTCTTGTCATTGCACAGGACTCTTGGAGTATCCTCAATTGTTATCTCAATGGGTGCAGTGGGAAAAATGGAAGCATTCTTCAGCCGTATTGTCATGCTGCATTTGTCGCCTTTTGAGAGAAGCGCTTCCTCCATCTCACAGGAAACAGAAACCATTCTGCTGGACAGCCATGCAAAAAAGACCGACAGCGCTGGCGCCAAAAGCAGCGCAAGCAAAACAAACCGGCCTACATTTGCATTGATGAACAGTTCAAATACCACTGAACAAGCAATTGCCAATATATAATTTACAATTCCATTTATAATTGCGCGTACTTTAAATGCCTTAGAAAACTTCTTCACACTTATACCTCTTCCACCGGCACCATAATACTCTCCAAAAGCTTTTTGACAGCGCTTTCATTGTCGGAAACAAGGGATTTTCCTTTTGGGGTCAGAATGATTCTGTGGGCAAGAACATAGGGAGCCAACACCTTGACATCATCCGGAACCACGAAACTCCTCCCCGCCACATAAGCATAAGCCTTTGCCAGACGATATAAGGCAATGCTGCCTCTGGGGCTTGCTCCCAGCTTAATAAAATCTGCATTTCTGGTAGCATTCACAATATTTATAATGTAATCCCTGACAGCATCCGCACAATATATCTGCGGAACCTGTTTTGACATCTCCACAATTTCCTCACAGGAAATCACCGCATCCAATTGCCCGGAAGAGGTCTGCTGCTCGTTTCTGAGCAAAATATCCCGCTCCTCCTCCATGCTGGGATAGCCAAGAGTAATCTTCATCAAAAATCTGTCCATCTGGGCTTCCGGAAGGTGATAGGTGCCATAGGTTTCCACGGGATTCTGGGTTGCCAATACCATAAAGGGCTTGGGCAGCTCATAGGTAATGCCGTCAATGCTGACCTGCCTCTCCTCCATAACCTCAAGAAGAGCCGACTGCGACTTGGGTGAAGCACGGTTTATCTCATCCGCCAGCAGAAAATTGCAAAAGGTTGCGCCCTTTCTGAACTCACTCTCGTGGGTTACGGGATTTATCATGGTAAACCCAGTGATATCCGTGGGCATAACATCCGGTGTCATCTGCACCCTGCCAAACTCTCCGCTGCAGGAGCTTGCGAGAGCAGAAACCAATCTGGTTTTCCCCACTCCCGGAACATCCTCAATCAGCACATGTCCCCCTGAAAGCATGGCTGCCACTACCAATTCAATGCTCTCTCTTTTTCCTACGATTACCTTTTCCACATTGTCAATCAGCGCTTTTATCTTCTCGTTTTTCTGTTCGCTTCTCTCTATCAAATTATGGTCCTCCCGCTGTCTGTTTCCCTATAATCCGATTCTGCTTTTGCAAAACCTTTCTCTTTACAATTACATTCTGCTCTTGCAAAGTTCCACACCCTTAGATGTTCCCACCCGGGCGCAGCCAAGATTTATAAACATTTCCATGTCTTCCAGAGTGGATATGCCTCCGGCCGCCTTAATCTTTACTTCCGGACCTATATGCTCTTTGAAAAGCTCCACATCCTCCCTTGTGGCGCCGCCTGTGCCAAAGCCCGTGGAAGTCTTGATATAATCCGCCCCTGCCGCCGTGACCGCCTTACACATGGCAATCTTTTCTTCTTCCGTCAGATAACAGGTCTCCACAATCACCTTTAAAATATGGCTGCCACAAGCCTTTTTCAAAGTGCGGATTTCCTCCTCCACCTTATCATAAAGCCCATTTTTTACATCATTGATATTGATTACCATATCAATTTCATTACAGCCCTCCGAAAGCGCCTGTTCCACTTCCGTAAGCTTTGCTGCCGTCACGCTGTAGCCCAAGGGAAAACCCACTACGGTACAGATATTGATTTTATCCCCATAAGCATCATGAATTCTTTTTATGTAAGCAGGGGGCACACATACGCTGGCAGTATGATAAGCTATTGCCTCATCGCAGAGCTTTTTGATGTCCTCCCATGTAGCAAAAGCTTTTAACTGTGTATGATCCACCTTGGATAAGATTTCCTGTACCGTCATATTAATCTCCATTCTTGCTGCAATCTGTATTTTTCGCAGACTTAGAAATTCTCTTCACACTTGGCTTATTTGTGATCAAATTTTTAAAAATTCCCTGACCACATCCTTCATTTTGTCCACATCGCACTGCTTGTCATGGACGATGGGAGCAGTACGGATTTCCTCGATGGCAGCAGGCACTTTCACATTGGCGATTTTGGAAAGTTCGTCCACCAATTCAAAATCTCCCATGGAATCATATTTTTCATCAATGGCATTCATTACGCTTCTGGTAAACTTAAAAGGACTAGCTGTGGAAACAATCACCGTCTTTGTGTCGTCCTTCGTCTCCTCCACATATTTTCTATAAACGGCGGATGCCACTGAAGTATGAGTATCAATCACATAGCTGCAGTCTTTATACAGCCTTGCAATCTCTTTTGCAGTCTCTGCTTCGTTTGCATAATTCCCATAAAAATCCTTAAGTCCCTGCTTCATCTCTTCCGTAATCTGGTATCTACCCTCGCTGCTTAAAGCCGCCATCAGCTCTTTATTTTTGTCCGCATCATTTCCTGCAATGCGGTAAATCAAACGCTCCAGATTGCTGGAAATCAAAATATCCATGGAAGGGGAAGATGTCAGCACAAAATCCCTGTTTCTGTCATAATCTCCGGTACTCAAGAAGTCATAGAGCACCTTATTTTCATTGGATGCACAGATTAATTTTCCAATGGAAAGTCCCATATTTTTTGCATAAAATGCCGCCAGAATATTGCCGAAATTACCGGTGGGAACTACCACATTGATGGTCTCTCCCTCTGCAATTTTTCCCTCTTTTAAAAGTTTTGCATAGGCATAGACATAATAACATACCTGAGGCACCAATCTGCCGATATTGATGGAATTGGCAGAGGAAAACCGAAAGCCCTTTTCCTCCATCTCTTTTGCCAGCTCCTTATCGGAGAAAATCTTTTTCACGCCGGTCTGGGCATCGTCAAAATTACCGTGGATGCCTACCACCAAAGTGTTAGCACCCTTCTGTGTCACCATCTGTTTCTCCTGAATGGGACTCACGCCATTCTTTGGGTAAAATACAATGATTCTGGTGCCTTCCACATTGGCAAAGCCAGCCAACGCTGCTTTGCCGGTATCCCCGGAAGTCGCCGTCAGAATGACAATCTCATCCTGAATATGATTCTTTTTCGCAGAAGTAATCATCAGATGAGGCAGGATGGAAAGCGCCATATCCTTAAATGCAATGGTAGAACCATGAAACAACTCCAGATAATAGGAGCCGTCAGCTTCCGTCAAAGGCGCAATCTCTTTCGTATCAAATTTCTCATCATAAGCATTTTCAATGCAGCTTTTTAATTCCGCCTCTGTAAAATCCGTCAAAAACAGTTTCATTACTTCATATGCCACCTGCCTGTAATCCATGGCAGAGAGCTCTTTCAAACTTTTATCAAGCGCCGGAATGTGGTCTGGCACAAACAATCCACCGTCATCGGCGAGCCCCTTTAAGATTGCCTCAGATGCCTTTACCTGATTTCCTTTGCTTCTGGTGCTATTATAAAATACTTCCATAAACTCTTCCTCCGTAAGCCAAAATATTATTTGAAAATACATCATGCAGAAATTATTATATCATAATTGGGACAAGGGTGCAATCACCTGTACTGCGCAAGTTTTCACAATAAATTCAGCAACAAACAAATGAGGAGTTTCGACACTAGGTTGAAACTCCTCATTTGTTTATCTTAATTGAAAGAACTATTTAAAAAGTTCTTTAATTCTTCAATGTCTTCCTTGCAATCCTTGCAGCAAACCACTTTTTCACCCAAAAGAGTCTCTTTATACTTCTTACCTGTCTTTTCTTCACCACACACCTCGCAGGTAAAAGCAGCTCCGCAAGCGGTCAAAGAGATGACTGTAGTCATCGTTAACAGTAAAGCAATTATTCTTTCCTTCATTTTATTTACCTCTCCCTCATTTAATTCAGCTTATATTATAACCATTATGTTACTTTTTTCAACAGTTTTTTATAAAAAAAGGCAAAAACAAGTCAATCCGGAATCTCATCACCATGTGACATACTAAATACCCTAAGCCAATATGCGTCATACTCTGCATATGCATTGACAGCCTCTTCAATCAACTTATATCTCTTTGCCATTCATGTTTTACCCCTTTGTGATTACTCTTCCACCATGGGAATATACGGGGAGAGAAAGGGATCTTGTTGTAACTTAAACTCCCCTTTTGACAACACAAATACTTGAAACGCATTGTGAAACCCATTTGTATCTTCATCATTATGCAAATATAGCAGCCCATAGGAACCTGGAGCTATTCGGGTAATCCGTTTAAAAAAATCAATAATTTCTTTAATATCATCAGAAAAGTGATTTGCGAATTTGGTCGCCGTTACAAATGCTTCCCCATTACAATAATCAAGCCGGAGTAATTTTTCATCTATTTTCAGCTTTTTAATTTCCTGAGATAAGCAATTTATGATTCGCTCTATATGGTCATCTTCGTTGTCTATCGCAAAACTTTCTCTGAGCAATGCCCAACCATGTAATTCAACCATACCTGTCTGCCTTTCTTCCTGTACGCTATTCTGAAGAAGTCACTATCTCTTTAAAGGATACAACTTTCAGTCCGCAAGCCGTCTTATCATTTCGATGCACATCCGGCCGTTGTGATAAGGGCATTTCCACTCATGTACAAGAGGCATTTCGGGTATTGAATTGTCTCCCAGAACCCATTCGTGCCACTCTCCGCTTGCAGAATCAATCACTTTATTTTGAATAAAATCCCAGACTTCCCCGCTGATTTTCAAACATTCCTTGCGTGATGCATCATGCTGATAAAAATTGTAAAAACCAATTACTGCCTCCGCCTGAACCCACCAGACTTTCTTCCGATCAATGGTTTCTTTCTCCCGCTCATTGTTCATAGCATGGTTTTCTGCATCAATTCCATTTGACAGCGCTCCTTCCGCAAGCCCCTCTATCACGGACTGCATCTTAATTCGGGCATCTCCTCCCAGCGCCTCGCAGGCTTTGTCAATCAACCATGATGCTTCTATGTTGTGACCATAGGACTCCAAATCAATCAGAGAATTATAATTTTTGTCAAAAAACACCTGACATATTTTTTTCTCGGAATCGTATACTTTGCTTTTAAACAAGTGCAGGATTTCCCGCAGAGAATCCCCAACTTGCGGATTTTTATCGGCATTGTAAAGTTCGGTATAGCTCTCCATAACATGCAGCAGCGTGTTCATTGTGCGCTCCGCCAGAACGCCGTTCTCAGAGAGTTTTTCGTTGGAAGCAGGGGTAAAATCCCGTTCAAAGGCTTCAAAATATCCGCTTTCGTCACGGCATTTTTCTTCAATAATATTGCGAAGTTTATATGCAAAGTCAAGGGCTTCTTCGTTTTTACAAACTCTGTAAAATGCTGACAATGCATAAATCGAAAACGCCTGACAATAAGTGTGTTTGGTGTCATCAAAAGGGGTTCCGTCAGCCCTAACCGACCAGAAAACGCCGCCGTTTTCCTTGTCATAACAGTATCTTGTCAGAAAATGATACACATGATTTGCCGAATCGAGAAGCGCACTGTCTTTTACCATTTCGTATGCTGAGGAATAAAACCACAAGATTCTGGACATGAGAATCGTGCCTTTCACAGCGTCTTTGTCAGGTACTCCCGCACTGTCAGCAGCGCCGTAAAATCCGCCGTTTTCCTTGTCTAAAAGCCTGTCCCAAAAGGGAACAAGCTGTTTTGTCAGATGATTATAAAAACTCTTAGAATTCATAAAAATACCTCCTGAAAGTATCTTTCTTTATTGTAATACTTCCATGGGTAAATATCCACGGTAAAATAATAAAAATTGTAATATAAGTTAGGATTCCTCTGAAATATAATATAACTATGGGTTACAAAATTTAAAATCTGGAAAATTGTACCTGAATTTTAAGACATAAGAAATAAAACGAAATTATAGAAATACAATGCTTAGAAAGTTATTTCCCGGGCATCGTTATCCATGGCAGAGAGAATCTGCTGCCTGATATCTTCAGGCATATCGGCACAGGCTTTCTGAATCTTTGCATATGCTTCTGCTTTGCCCTGCTCCATGCCTCTAGTGAGTCCCTGCTCCATGCCTTCGGTAAAGCCCTCTCTGTGTTCATTTCTGAGCAGTTCTTCAAACAGCATATAGCGACCTCCTATCTCCCTATCGGCTTTGATTTTCTTCACCGACTTCTGCAGCCTGACCACAAACTCGTCCCCAAAGTCCGCAGTGCTTTCATCAAGTCCTGCGGCGGCATACTTAAGAAAGCTGACCAATTGCTCAGGCACTTCATCCGCATTTTTCCCTTTTGTGCTGAGAAACACCGTGTGGCTGCCATCATTGTAGGTAAATTTCTCGTCCTCCACAAAGGTATTTTTCAGCGTGTAGCGGTACTTTCCGACTCCGAAGGGGTCAAAGTCGCAGAGAAACAACACATAGCAGTCAGATAATTCCTCATAGGGCGTGCCTGCCAGAATCAGCTCCATGTCCATCTGGCTGTGATAGTATCGAACGCGCTTCTCTATTGTCTGCCTAGCAACCTGCATCTCCACATTGAAGCGGGTGTGGTGTTCATCCTTTGCGTACACATCCAGCCTCACCCCCTTGTATTCCGGGTGATAGACGATGCTTTTCTCCGTATCGACTTCCACACATTCAATCTCAAGCCCCAATGCCAATTCCAAAAGCTGTCTGCAGTTCTCCGGGTCTATCATGACGGCAGCAAAGAGGAAATTGTCTTTCAGTGTCAGTTCCTGCAATGTCTTCCTATGTGTGATGTCCTTGGGCACTATTTCCTTTGATGCCTCCTGCACGGCTGCGGCTTCCCTGTGCGTGACTTTCTCAGATATGTCTTCTTTAGATATGCTTTTTTCTTTCTTTTGTGTATCCTGCTTCATCCGTTCCTCCTATCCTAGAGGAATCCTACATTGATAATAACACAGACGAAGCAGGATAGTCAAGTGGAGTTCTGTTATTAAACACAAAATTAAACACAAAATAAAATGTTTTATCATCAAACGAAAAAGTGGATATCCTCTTTTGTTGTCATTCCTTCACATAGATAGTTGTGTATTCCGTTTCGGTGTATTTGTCTTTACTGTATGTACCACACCTATAGCATACTTCCTTCACCATGTTACCATCTGCATCATATTCATACTCATACTCATATTCAGCCCCATGCTCGACCCAATCTACGCTTCCATATTTGTCATGAGTTGTAATTTTCTTTTCCTTTCCGTTAGAGTCATATTCATATTCGCTCCAAGTAGTTATTTTGCCATTACCATTATCATAAAATGTCGATTTTATCTTGTTACCTGCGGTGTCATATTCATATTCACACACGCTAACCCCACCGCTACTTTCATGCGATGTATATTTTATCTCGTTACCTGCAGTGTCATATTCATACTCAAACCAGTATCCATAATCCTCCAATTGTGTCATCTTTATCTTGTCACCATTGCTGTTGTATTCATACTGGTATTCCGTCTGAGAACCATGTGTTCCCACCCTTCTAAGGTCATCGGAAACATCAGATATCCTCTTCGTCAGATCTCCGGCGGCATTATATTCATATTCTTCCCAATCAATTAGTTTGCCATCAGAGTTATAGTGTGTTTTCTTCGTCAGGTTCCCGGCCTCATTATATTCATAATATTCATATTCTTCCCAAGCACCTAGTTCGCCAGCGGAGTTATAGTGTGTTTTCTTCGTCGGGTTCCCGGCCGCATTATATTCATATTCTTCCCTCCACATTAGTTCGCCAGCGGAGTTATAGTGTGTTTCCTTCGTTAGATTTCCGGCATCATTATATTCATATTCTTCCCAAGACGGTCGTGTGCTACGAGAATAATCCCTTATAATTGTCAGGTTCCCGGCGGCATCATATTCTTCTTCCTTAAGAATATTTTTGCCCCACCCATCAAAAAATGTTTTTTTGCTCATAAATGTTAGAGGTTTGCCCCCTTTCTTTTCTTCCTGCTGCTTTGATTCTGCTCCTGATGCCTTATCGCCATTCTCTGAGGTTCCTGATGCTGCTTCCTGCATTGTTCCCTCTGCCCCGCTGGATGTCTCCTGCTTCTCCCCGCAGCCTCCCAGAACTGCAGTAAGGGTCATTGCTGCAACCAGCAGCGCTACTATTTTCTTTTTCATGTTGTTCTCCTTTTCTTGCTGTTTTTTATTTTTGCCTGCTTCTTTCCTCTTTCGCTTTGAAGCTCTATTATTCTACCCCCCCAGATCCTTTTGTCAAGTTTTCCCTACATGCTCCGCAATCTTTCTATTGTCATGAATGACAAAACTCCCAATCACCAGCAAAAGCCGGTGACTAGGAGTTTTTCTCAGCGATACTTCCAGCTATTTTTTCCGAATCGGGAAATATACCTCCGTCTCCCAATCCTCCGGAGAGACGGAGTCAAATTGGGTCTTGATGTAAAGCTCAAAAGGTGCTCCCACATACTCGTAGCCGTTCTCGATAATCCACGACACAACTGCGCCATACGCCTCCGAAAGCGTTGAGTATCCGCCGTGATGCACAGTCATTGCACACTCACAGGGCTCTATAATTATATCTGCCTTATCCTTCTCCTTAATACCAATAAATACTTCAACATCTGAGGATTCATGGTTAAACTCCTCATCATAGTATTTTGCACCATTCAGTCCGGTGGGCGTGACATGCTCCTTCGGCACACGCTCAAACAATGTTCCGTAATACTTGCCGAATTCATCCACACCCATCTGGGCGCGGACTGCCAGAACATTCATTTGAGGCGAATTTTTGATCTCAATAGTATAGCCCTTCTGATAAGTCATAATATCACCTGTCCTTTCAAATACAGAAATATGTGTCTGAAGTTCGTTCAGGATGATGGCCAATTCCTGCTGTTCGTACTTCAGCTTGTCTTTTTGCCTTCTCAGTTCCCCCGCGAGTTCTTTGTTATCCGAAAGGGTAATCAGGTGCTGTATCTCCTCCAGAGAGAAGCCGTAACGTTTCAGACGCTGGATATAATTCATCCTGTCAATCTGTTCTGTCTTGTAATAACGATATCCGGTCAACTGATCCACCTGCGCCGGAACCAGCAAACCAATCTTGTCATAATGGTGAAGCGTCTTGACACTGACCTGACATATTCTTGAAAACTCTCCGATCTGCAGCAACCTTTCATACCTCCTTCGTGATAATAGATTCGAATCTGTAGTTAGTTTACATTCTGACCCTAGGGGAGAGTCAATACCTTTTTTCATATTTTATAACTACACCTTTTTCATAAGTTTTCATACAATAAGATAAATACGCTATATGTAGAAAGGTCTGATTTTATGCAAAATCTATTGGAACTGAAAAATATCGGTTATGCCTATCACAACCTTCATGGGGAAACGAAGGCCATAAGCAATATTTCCTTTGGCGTTTCGGAAGGAGAATTTGTTGCAGTGGTAGGTCCTAGTGGATGCGGCAAGTCAACGCTTTTGTCTATTATCGCAGGGCTTTTAACGCCGGAAGAAGGCACCATCATCGTCAACAATCCCGATGGTTCCCTCCATTATCCCCGGATAGGATATATGTTACAGCATGACCATCTCTTTGAATGGCGCACTGTCTATAAAAATGTCACCCTGGGTCTGGAAATCAACCATATGCTCACCGAAGAGAGGTTGGCCTATATTGATAAGCTGCTTAAGGATTATGGGCTTTCTAAATTCCGCGACAAACGCCCTAGTGAGCTTTCCGGCGGAATGAAGCAGCGGGCGGCGTTAATCAGAACACTAGCCTTAGACCCGCAGCTCTTGCTTTTGGATGAACCCTTCAGCGCTTTGGATTACCAGACAAGGCTTATGGTATCCGCTGACATTTGCAGTCTGATTCGCAAGACAGGCAAAACCATGCTTATCATTACCCATGACCTGTCCGAAGCCATCAGTCTGGCAGACCGGGTAATCGTCCTTTCCGGGAGGCCTGCTCGCATAAAATGTGAACTGCCCATAAAGCTCACCCTGTCGGACGATTCTCCCCTTGCCGCCAGAAATGCACCTGAATTTAATTCTTATTTTAACAGACTATGGGAGGTGTTGACTAGTGATGACTAATAAAGCTTCTTGTGACAGGCAGGAGCAGTTTGTAAGACAGCATAAAAAACGCCACAGACAGATTGCATCCCTGCGTCTTTTGCTGTTTGTCTTTTTTCTGGTTATATGGGAGGCAAGCGCTCGCTTCGGCTTCATTGACAGCTTTTTCTTTTCCAGCCCAAGCCGTGTTATCATACAGTTGGGAAAGCTTACAGCAGACCGTTCTTTATTCCTCCACATCGGCATTACCTTGTATGAGACTATCTTAAGCTTTCTTTTGGTATTTCTCATCAGCCTTGCAGCCGCCACTGCCCTATGGTATTCCTCCAAACTTTCCGATATTTTGGAGCCCTATCTTGTGATTTTAAACAGCCTGCCCAAATCCGCTTTGGCGCCGCTATTTATCGTGTGGCTGGGCACAGGCACCACCACCATTATTGTAGCGGGCATTTCCGTTGCCCTTTTCGGCTCCATCATAAGCTTTTATACAGGCTTTAAGCAGTGTGACCCGGAAAAGATTACCCTAATCTATACTTTGGGTGGTAACAGGCGGGATGCTTTCAAAAAGGTGGTTCTGCCAAACTCCATTCCTATTTTAATCAGCACCACAAAGGTCAACATCGGGCTTGCCCTTGTGGGAGTTATTATTGGTGAATTCCTTGCCGCAAGACGAGGTCTTGGATATCTGATTATCTATGGTTCCCAAGTGTTTCGTCTGGATTTGGTTATCACAAGCATTCTGCTGCTTTGCATTATCGCTATGGGATTTTATAAGGGGATTCAAATCATTGAGCATCATATCAAGAAACGCATACTGCCATAAAGATATGGCAAAAAGAAAGAGCGGCGCTTGCCGCTCTCTGCTCCCGCTGCTCTTTCTTTTAAAACCATTCTCAAAAAAGCTGAAAATGAGACTCGAACTCACGACCCCTTCATTACGAGTGAAGTGCTCTACCGACTGAGCTATTTCAGCATCATTGCCCGCCAAGATACCTTTGCGGCACAACTAAAGTTATTATATAGGGTTTTTTATGATTTTGCAAGAAAAATTTTTCAATCCCGTTTTCTTCCCAGCCACCAGATGGTATCTTTTGAAAGATACAGTCCCAGATGCTCCTGTACCCGCATGGACTCCCCATTTCCCAAAATAATATGTCCATAGGGGATATGTCCCATCTCTAACTGGCGGTTGATGATATAAGATTCCAGCGCCTGTCCAAGCCCTCTTTTTCTATAGGCCGGCTCCACAAACAATATGCCTGTGCTGCCGTCACTGTGGATTCCCACAAAGCCACACAGCTTCTCTTCCACATATGCCCCATACAGTGCTTTTGCTCCGATACGCTCCGTGATATAGGCCTCATTATCATGATAATTAGCTGTCACATAATCCTTATCCGCCATGGTTAAAAGCCTGATATCCTTATAGCTTACAGGCAGGGGCTCCCTTTTGGTATAAAGTGCCTGATAGCATTCTTCATATATCTGAAAAGAAAGTTCCTTACAAAGCATATCGTTCAAAAATGCCTTGGAGCTGACTATCAGCCGGGTGTCCTCAGGCAAAAGCGGAAACATTTTTTCTGCCTCCTCTCTGCTTTCTGCATCCATCATGCAGAGACTGCAGGCCCTGTTATAAATTAAAATATTGAAGCCTTCGGCATACAGGATTTCTCCCGTCCCCCTTGTAATGCTCTCCATCATATGAATATAACTTCTCTTATTTTGGGAAAGCAGCTTCCACAATTTTTGCTTTTCCTGATATTTTGCATACAAATCAGGGCGCAGTCTTCTGGTGCGCTCCTCGGACTGCTCCAGCCTCCATTGTCTGATTTTTTGATGATTGCCCGACAGCAGAATCTCCGGCACCCGCTTCCCGTGCCATTCTTCCGGTCTGGAATATTGAGGATATTCCAAGAGTTCATTGTGGAAAGTCTCCGTCTCCGCCGAAACATCATTACCCAAAACGCCGGGTACCAGACGGGATATGGCATCCACCATCACCATGGCAGGCAACTCCCCGCCGGTAAGGACATAATCCCCGATGGATACATAATCCGTCACAATTTCCTCAAGGGCCCTTTCATCCACTCCTTCATAATGCCCGCAAAGAATAATCAGCTCTTCCTCCTTTGCAAAATCCATGGCCAGCTTCTGGGTAAAGGGAACACCTTGTGGGGTCACATAAATCGTTCTGCACCGCCTGCCCCCTGCCACCGATTGATGAGCATCAAAAACAGGCTGCGCCTGAAGCAGCATTCCCGCGCCACCGCCATAAGTGTAATCATCCACTTTCCCATGCTTATCCAGCGTATAGTCCCTGATATTCACGGCATTGATGCCAATTAAGTTTTTTTCCGCCGCCTTCCCGATAATGCTGTTGCATAATCCCTGCATCACCATTTCCGGAAATAATGTCAAAATATGAAAAATCATAGCAACCCATCCAAAATATGAATCTTAACAAATCCTGCCTCTACATCCACCTGCAGCACACACTGCTTAATGGCAGGCAGCAGCAGATTCCTGCCGTCATGCAGGTCAATGTCATATACATCGTTTGCCCCTGTCGTGATAACGCTTTTTAAGATACCAATTTCCGCATCATCTTCATCCAAGACCTTAAGCCCTTCCAAATCTGCAATAAAATATTCGTCCTTCGCCAATTTCACGGCATTGGCTCTGGTAACATAAAGACCTTTTTGCCTGTACTTTTCCACATCGTTGATATTGTCAATTCCCTTAAATTTCAAAATTACAAATTGCTTAAAGAACTTGACTCCTTCAATTTCCAGTGTAATCTTCTCTTTTCCGGTGTCAAGCAGCACTTCCTTAAGCCGCTTGAACCTCTTTGCATCATCCGTAGTGGGAAAAACCTTTACTTCTCCCCGCAGGCCGTGGGTTGATGTAATCACTCCCACCTGTAATATTTCTTCCATAAAATCCTCATTTCTTTTAAACTTCAAGGCTGTAGGTTTCTTTCAGTACAAAATCGGGCAGGTAAAACCCACCCGATTTATTTGCAATCACTATTACACAATTTCCACTTCAACCCTTGTATTATCTTTGGACGAAGCCGCTTTCACCACGGAACGGATTGCCTTGGCTATCCTTCCCTGCTTTCCGATGACCTTGCCCATATCGGATGCGGCTACATGAAGCTCAAGGACAATGTTTTTGCCCTCCGTTTTCTCAATTACAACCACTTCGTCAGGATTGTCAACAAGAGCTTTCGCAATTACTTCAACCAATTCCTTCATAATCTACACCTCCAAAGAGTGGATTTTATTTCTCAATGCCTGCAAGCTTGAAGAGTTTACCAACCACCTCGGTAGGCTGCGCACCGTTAGCTAACCACTTCTTTGCCAGCTCTTCATTAATCTTGAAAGTGCTGGGATCCGTGCTGGGATCATAAGTGCCGATTTCCTCAATGAATCTTCCGTCTCTGGGAGAACGGGAATCCGCTACAATAATTCTGTAAAAAGGAGCCTTCTTCTGTCCCATTCTTCTCAATCTGATTTTAACTGCCATTTCTTTTTCCTCCATTAAATAAATTAAATTGTAATTTTCTATGATAAGAACTTTTCTGGCGAAAGTCCGTATCTGCATTATTGCACTAGTGAATCTATAGTTAAAAGGGAAATTTGCCCTTTCCGCCCATGCCCATGCCGGGGAAACCGCCAAACATCCCCATGCCGCGGCCTTTTTTACCGCCGCTAAACTGCTTCATCATTTTCTGGCTCTGCTCAAACTGTTTAATAAAGCGGTTCACCACAGCAATGTCCACGCCTGCGCCCTTTGCAATGCGGAATTTCCTTCTTGGGTTTAAAAGCTTGGGATTCCTCCGCTCCTCCACAGTCATGGAAAGTACAATCGCCTCCATATGCTTCAGCTGCTTTTCATCTATCATGGATTCCAAGTCATCTGCCTTGATACCCATGCCTGGCAGCATACTAAGGATACCGGATAAACCGCCCATATTGCGCATCTGCTTCATACTTTCCAGATAATCTTCAAAGTCAAACTTCCCCTTTTTCATGCGGCCTGCCATCTCGCGGCCTTTTTCTTCATCTAAGTCAATATTCTGCTCTGCCTTTTCAATCAGGGAAAGCACGTCTCCCATGCCTAAAATACGGCTTGCCATGCGGTCCGGATAAAACTGCTCCATATCGGAGAGCTTTTCTCCCATGCCCACATAGAGAATGGGCTTGCCTGTGACAGCTTTAATGGAAAGCGCAGCACCGCCTCTGGTATCGCCATCCATCTTGGAAAGAATCACGCCGTCTATGCCAACCTTTTCGTCAAATTCCTTTGCCACATTGACCGCATCCTGACCGGTCATGGCATCCACCACCAAAATGGTCTGGTGTACAGAAATCTCCTGCTTAATATCCTGAAGCTCCTTCATCATGTCCTCGTCCACATGAAGGCGTCCTGCCGTATCCAAAATCACTACATTATGATTGTTTTTCTGCGCATAGGCAATGGCTTCTTTTGCGATTTCCACAGGCTTGTGGTCACAACCTAAAGAAAATACATCCACTTCCTGCTTCTGCCCGTTTATCTGTAACTGTTCGATTGCCGCAGGTCTGTAAACATCACAGGCAACCAACAGGGTTTTCTTTCCCTTTTTCTTGAATTTTCCGGCAAGCTTGGCTGTTGCAGTGGTTTTACCTGCACCTTGAAGCCCCGCCATCATGATAACCGTAATGGCTTTGCCGGGCTGCATGGCTATTTCGGTGGTCTCGCTGCCCATCAAGGCGGTCATCTCTTCATTTACAATCTTGATAACCATCTGTCCGGGATTTAACCCATTCATCACATCCTGACCGATGGCACGCTCTTCCACGGTCTTTACAAACTGCTTTACTACCTTGAAATTTACATCAGCCTCTAACAGCGCCATCTTCACTTCCTTTAGCGCTGTCTTAACATCCTCTTCCGTGAGCCGGCCCTTGCCTCTTAAATTTTTAAATACATTTTGCAGTTTATCTGTTAAACTCTCAAATGCCATCTGCTGCTCCTTATAAAACCTTCCGTCTGATTTCCTGCATGAATCTGTTACCAATCTTCCATAAGTTCCATGGAAAGCTCCCTAATTCGTTTCATCCTTACATCGGTATTATTGGTTTGAGATATTTCTGTCTTTGAATCTGATGCTTTTTCTTCCTCTGTCAGTTCTACAATTTCCCGAATTTTTTCTTTTGCATGGGAGAATCGCTCCACCAGATGAAGTTTCTTCTCATAATCCTGCAAAATCTTGTCGCAGCGCTTAATTAAATCATGCACGCCCTGTCTGCTGATACCCTGCTCCTGCGCAATCTCGCTCAAAGACATATCATGAAAAACGGCATCCTCATAAATACTTTGCTGATGGGATGTCAATAATTCCCCATAAAAATCATATAACAGAGCCTGTTCAAAAATCTTGTCCATTTCTCTATCACATCTGCCTTTCCAAAAAGCAGGAGCCTATTACAAAATGCCGATGGTTGTATAATCTGTCATGCAGTGACCACCTTGAGTATCATACAATAGTTTGTTTAAGGTGTCAAGTGTTTTTTCTTGACACAAGATTTCCTTGCAAAAATTACTGTGTTTCCACTTGACAAAATATTTTTTTAATTTAAAATAGTTCTAAAAAGAACAAAAAGGAGGAGAAATATGCTACCGCCAAATCCCTGGGAACACCAAAATGCCATTAAAACTCTGTATTCAAAATGTGTGGAAGAAATTTGCGTAAAGCATAACATTACCCGTATGGAATTGGACATCCTTCTCTTTTTGGCCAATAATCCATGCTTTGACACCGCAACGGACATCATTGAAATCCGATATCTGTCAAAGTCCCAGGTATCGGCTTCCATAAAAACTTTGGAACAATGTGGCTATATCAAAAAAGCGTATACTGACCATAATCATAAAACTGCACATTTGAAAATATGCCAAGAGGCAGCAGGCATCATCCATGACGGGAAATCCGCACAAGAGAATTTCCTTGCAATTATGCTAAAGGGATTTTCGGAAGATGAACTTGATACTATGAGACAATACAATGAGCGCATTTTAAATAATATTGATTCTCATTTAAAGGAGGAAGCAAAATAATGTTTACATTTCTTATTTGTTTTATCGCAGGGATAGGCGCCGGACTTGGAACGGGATTTGCCGGCATGAGCGCCGCTGCCGTCATCAGTCCCATGCTGATTACTTTTTTGGGTCTTCCGGCATATGAAGCTGTGGGCATTGCCCTGGCAAGTGATGTTCTGGCAAGCGCCATAAGCGCTTACACTTATGGGAAAAACAAAAATCTGGATATCCGCAATGGAGCAGTTATGATGACTGCTGTCCTATTGTTTACCTTAATCGGAAGCTATGTGGCAAGTCTTGTTCCCAACACCACAATGGGCAGTTTTTCCGTGTTTATGACATTGCTTCTTGGAATCAAATTTATCGTAAAACCCGTTATGACCACAAAAGAATCTATGAATACAGTAAGCGTCAGGACACGCATCATCCAATCCATCATCAGCGGAACCGTCGTTGGTTTTATCTGTGGTTTTATCGGTGCAGGCGGCGGAATGATGATGCTCTTACTCTTGACTAGTGTGCTGGGATACGAGTTAAAGACAGCCGTTGGAACAAGCGTATTTATCATGGCGTTTACTGCATTCACCGGTGCTGCCAGCCATTTTGCTATTGGCGGAACGCCCGATTTATGGTGTCTGGTTTTTTGTGTGGCATCTACTCTTCTTTGGGCAAGAATCGCCGCAAAGTTTGCCAATAAAGCTAGTGCAGCTACTTTGAACCGTGCAACAGGAGTGGTTCTTGTAGTTTTGGGAATTGCCATCCTGTCGGTCAATTATGTATTTAAGTAATCCCCTGACTTATATTGTCCCCATCAAGGCATAGATTACAGTTCCTATCACCCCGCTGCCCAGAATAATAGTTATGGCATTTACCTTAAATTTCCTGAGCAAAAACAATGCCGCCACAAAAATACCCAATTCCACAAACCGGATATCGCCAAGTACCACTTCCCATAACTCGGCTTGAAACAGTCCCAGCATCAGAATAGAAGCTCCTGCTGAACCAATCAAGGCTACTACCGCAGGGCGCAGTGCTCCAAGAACCACCTGTACTCCGCTTACGGAACGGTATTTATAATAAAAGTACGCCAAAATAAAACAGATGCAAAATGACGGAATGATACACCCCAATGTGCAAAGCAGCACCCCGGGTATGCCTGCAATTCTCATGCCAACAAAAGTAGCCGAATTAATGGAAATCGGTCCCGGCGTCATCTCCGCTACCGTAATCAAGTCTGAAAACTCTTCCAAGGTCATCAGACCATAAATATTTACAATCTGCTCTTGAATCAACGGAATGGCAGCATATCCTCCGCCCACGCTAAATAAGCCAACCTGAATAAAAGCAAAAAATAATTTCACTAATAACATTTATGCCACCCTTCCCTTCTTCTTTCTGAGCGTAACCGCCAAATCAACCAATCCAATTCCAACACAGATTAAAATAATGAGCATTGCGCTGACACCCAAAAAATAAGTTGCAATAAAGGCTATCACCATCATCGCAATATACAATTTTCTCTTTGTTTTTAATACGTTTCCTGCCAGATTGATTACCACATCAAAAATAACTGCAGCTACCCCCGCCCGCATCACCTGCAATGCTACAGCAATATAGGGATTGGTTCGAAACTGTTCATAAAACAACGAAATCACAGAAATGATCAACATGGGCGGCAGAATTGTGCCGAATACTGCCGTCAGAGAACCCACAATGCCGAAAATTCGATAACCGATAATTACAGATAAATTTACCAGAAGCGGTCCGGGAGCCGATTGGGTAATTGCCGTCACATCCATCATCTCCTCTTCTTCCAGCCACTTTAATTCCTCTACATATTTCTTTTTCATCAGGGAAACAATCACAAATCCTCCGCCAAAGGCACAGGCGCTTAAGATAAACATCGTTTTGAATAATGTCCATAATTTCTTATCGTCTTTTTTCACGCTAACCTCCATGCCGCCGCTCTGCTGCAATTCAAAAGTTCTTTTCATTCAAAAACAATATCATAAATAGCATAATTTGTAAAATACCTATTTTTCTGTTGGATTTTCCTGCACCTTACGTCAATCATAAGAAAAGCACCCACTCCAAAGTGGATGCTCTCAAAGAGAATTTTATCTATTTAACCGCGTCTCAATAACCGTTTTTTTGCAGCTCTGATCTTAGTAATATACCGGCTGGAATATAATGCACCTGTAAGCAGGATTCCCATGACAAATCCGAGCACCACATCCACAATGGCTTCATAGGGCTGCACTGCCGAAAGCCCTAAAAGATCAATCACCATATAGATGAGCATACCCACAAATCCTGCAATAAAGACATAACATATCTTTTTTGAGAAAAATTCCTTTTCGACATTTTGGTAGTCAGCAACCTTTAATAATGTTTCTTCCGTCTGTTTATCCATATTCTCAGTTTTCCTTTCTCCATCTAAAATTTCTTCGATTTCCACATCAAAGTATTTTGCAATTTGGATGAGTAAATCTAAATCAGGCATCGTTGTTCCATTCTCCCATCTTGAAACACTCCGATTAGATACTCCTAACATCTCCGCAAATTGCTCCTGTGTAATGGTCTTTTCATTACGCAGCTTTTTTAAAAACCGACCTACTTTTTGTTGATCCATAATTGCTTGCCTCCTTTCCCTCTCAGAGTAGCTTGTGGAACAAAAAAAGTACATGACACAAACTGAGAATTTCATATTTTCCATATAGACAGCTGTTGTCTGCCCATCAGACGGCCTTCACCTGACTAAGAATTTAAATCCTCATCTATAGCCCTTCGATTCACAGATTCAACAAATTTCTCGACCTTTTCCATATCCGGATTATCCGGCAGATGAGTATTTTTTGTTGCCGTTTCCAATCGAACCTCATAATCGGATAAGATATCGTAAAACTCCTGTGAAAAGGTCTTGTCTTCTCTCTGAAAATCGCCGCGCCTAATGCTTTGAAGCAATTCCAAATCATTGGTCCTGTGGGTTTTTATTTCACCTTTTTCCACAAGATCAATTGCCATCATGAATAATCGAATCAGGTGCATTGCATGTTTATTTAAGTGGTCATCATCTTTCTTTCTATTGCGCTTGCCGATTTTGTCGTATTCCCTGACCACATTATTCATGACATTAAACAAATTCTCGTAATCCCGCAATGGCAAATGCTTATATTGTGCATCAATGAATATTTCTGTCTGATACTCAGGATTGTCGGAGTCATCTATGTAAATATTAATACTGCCCTTTTGAAGGATTTCATTCTTTCGCATGAAATCTTCCAAAGCATTCTTTACAGAACGATAGATATGCTGTTCTCGCTCCTGCTGCGACATATGATCCCTGGCAATGGCATTTTGCAATCGCCTGAGCTGGGCGCTTGCATATCCTCCAAAGGACTTCACTGCCCTTTTAGAAAGAAATAAATTTTTATTGTCCAACAATTCCTGCCCCAATGCCGTTTTTATGAGATATTGCTCCTCATCCAATCCTAACAGCTCAATGGTATTGGGGTTACAGTCTAACAAAAGCTTCACAATCTTATTAAAAGAATAAATAACGGTGTCTGTGTTTTCATCTTCATATTGCTCAAATTTCGTCAGTCCCAATAAATCAGAGGGCAGATTTAATGTAATCCCCCTAAAATCAACATCACTGTTTTCATTATTGGTCCCATAAGCATAACTTCCGCCAAGCCCCATGAGAATCATGCGCTTTCCAAGCCTTGGGTGGGTTCTTAAAAAATCATATTCCGATGAATTTAAAAGTTGAACAAAGTCCATTGGCGGCTACCTCCTTGGCAGGCTGAGAAACGAAAAAACTACAATTCATTTATTGTTCCCACACCGTTTATTTCCTGCAGCGCATGTAAATATGCCTCTTTATGGATGCCCCTCGGTATCTTAAATGTTGTTACAATCTGAAAGTACTGTCCTTTCGCCTTTGGCTTATCCACCACAAAGGTGTCAATAAAACAATTGTCATCCTTTAATTTCCGGGAGATAAGCGTAATCTCCCTGCCGGTTGCAGCTTCGATATAAAGCGTCATGTACTTTGAATGCTTGTAAACTTTGTTTTCTATATACGGAACGATATGTACTCCTGCAAGCCAGAGCACGGTTAATATCACTGCTCCATCGATAAATCCAATTCCTACCGCAAGTCCTATACAGGCACAAGTCCAGATACTCGCAGCAGAGGTAAGCCCCTTAATCTGATGCCCGGACACAAGAATCGAGCCCGCACCCAAAAATCCCACGCCGCTGATAACCTGTGCAGCAATTCTTGAGATATCAAGCCGTCCCGGGTAAAGCGCCTCAAGATATTGTTCCAGAAGCATAACCATCGAAGCGCCAAGACATACGGTAATTGCGGTCCTTGCACCGCCACCGCGCCGTTTTACGCCCCTGTCAATTCCTATTATCGCTCCAAGCACTAAGGATACAATCATTCTGATAAGAATATTTTCCCATGTCCAATCTGAAAATGAAAGTGTAAACATATCGATTTCTCCGCATATTTCTTAATGATTCAAAATCCCTTATCTCGCAAATCACTGACTATATTTATATAAAAATCCGTGATATCATTGATTCCTTCGCCCTGCTTATTGGTCAGCTTTCTCCTTCGCAAATCCACCTCGTCACAATGTGAGATTCCTCTGCCTGAGCTGCTGGTGATGGTTCCGCGAAAGTTTGTCCACATAACAGCTCGCGGTGCGAGAAGACCATCGTTGGGGCCTTCAAAAAATTTCACCACTATGCTAGGCACAAACATTAACATATCACTCCAAACATGTTTCATGATAAATGCATAGCTTTGATAATATACTTCCGGTTCATCCGGATTATTGCGGTTAAATTCTTCTGCCGCCGCGGTTGTAAAGTTTTTAATCACTTCATATGTATTGGGATTTTTGTCCCCACAGATTCTCAACCAGATGTCACAGCAGGCTGATCCAAATTTTATCATAAACTCAGGCAGTTTAAGCAGTTTATCTACAGTCAGGGAGCCATGGTGAGGCGTACTGATTGTTGTAAGAGAGGCAATATACTTTGACATCTTCAACGTGGAAATCGCATATCTTATGTCAAGACCACCTTTTGAATGGGCTATCACATTGATTTTTTCCGCTCCCGTCTCCTTTATGATTTCTCTCATCTTTTCGGCTAAAAATGCGCCATTTGATTCAATGGTTCCATTACAGTCCTGATTTCCATAATAAATCTTACAGCCGTTTTCTTCTAATTTTGCCGGTATCCTTCCCCAATAATTTATGTATTTGCTATCCCGAAATCCCATACCATGAACCAACAGCACAGGATACTTTAGTTCTTCGTTCATGATTCACACACCTCTGTTACCTGCGGCAAATTCTCCCATATGTACATCCAAGACCGCCCTGTCAGGCTTTATCAGAGCGCCTTCAAAATGGCATTTCCATTGAATATTTTGTACAATTCTTCCCTCCGCAATGCCGTCTATGGTGTCGCCATCCTTCATGGGCGCATTATTGTCCAGAAGATAAGATGCCATATTATAGGCATGATTCACCACCCAATTAGGGTCCATTCCATGAAAATGGTATTGGATATCCTCAATATAAAGAAGACTCAGCCCTAATGTATCTATAACAGAATCCTCCGTTCCCTGTATATTGAAAAAGCGCACATTGACTGCATATTTGATAAAACGTTTGGTTCCTTCTATTTCCTTTTTGCGAATTTCATCTGCCAGAATCAGTTTTCCAGAATTTAAAAAGTAAACCGCCTCACAGGAAGGATACAATTCCAATAATGCCTCCAAATAATCCATCAGCATATTGGCCCGTACCTTGGATGGCAGACCGCCTCCCAGCATATCATTTGCCCGCACATGGTATTTGCATTCAGATAAAATGCGGTCTCTGTCTTCCTGGCAGTCCCACATCTGGCTTCGCTGCATGTCATCAATTTTATCCGCCAAAAATTCACCACATTCACTTATCAAAAGCTGTACCGGCAGCTTTCCGTCCTTAAACTCTGCAATATAATTCATTGCCCCATAACCGATTGGCACACCCTGACTTCCTATGACAGGTTCTACGCTGCCCAGATGCTTTGCCAAGACCTCTGTCATCCGTTCCTGAGAAGGCATTTCACAGGCTTCTTTCATCAACAGATGCATCATAAATACGCCGCCCGGTCTGACAGATGCATCTATCTCAGGAATATTGCCTTCTCCTTTAGGTTGCGTCTCTTCTTTTCTATTATTTTTACGAAAAAATAATCCCATAACTGCCTCCTGTTTACAGCAAATTTCGGGCTTCGCTCGTCAAATCCCGAAAGAAACATCTTCTCAAGCAAGCTTGGCAGATGCTTATTCCGGCACTTGACTCTGCCCTTTACGCACATTATACCACATAAAAAAAGCAGATACAAATAGAACCTATTTGTATCTGCTAATCAATCTCTAAAGAACCATCCCCTGTCTTAAATCACCAAATCCACATGCTGTATGGTTCCTACTTCACCGCTTTCTTTGAGGAAAACGCCTGTGCTGCGGATGATGCCCTGTGTTTCATTGGTGTCCAAAGTCTTTGCGGAAAATTCCGTATTGACATGCCCTAAATAAATAGCGCCTACGCCTGCCTTACTGATATCCATCAGCCTGTCATGCCCGTCCGCATCCTTTGTCCAGACTTTCAGGTTCTTAAATACGCTGTCATTTTCATCTATCCAGCCGTTGCCATCCTCATCATAAGCAGCCAAATCCTTAAAACCGTCACCGCTCTTAGTACCGAACAATTCACTGCCGTCATTGATGATTCCGTCACCGTTTTTGTCCAAGGCCAAAAAACCGCTGCCGGACTTCAAATTGTAAATTTCCTCTTTCTTTCCGTCACTGTCCAAATCAAAGAAAAAGGTCTGATCCGAGAAAGACGCCGGATTTCCTTCCAGATTAATCACAAGAGGATCCACACAGAAAGTTTTTCTATTGTATTCTGTGATTCCTACAGCCTGTGTGAATTCTCTGGACATCTCCAGATTCAAGTTGAAGTTAATACTTCTGCCATCGGCAGTTTCTACTACACCCACAGTAGAAAAAGAAGTAACTTCTTTCTCGGTAAAAATCTGGGACATGGTCACACGCTCTTCCCAATGTCCAACGCCTACCTGTGCCCTTGTGCCGCTAGTTCTCACCACTTGGCTGCTTCCCACTGCCGCAAAGCTAAGAAAGCTTTCCTGGCGGATACTTGCCTGAATGCCAAGCACTTCCTGAGTCGTCTTGCTCTGTTTCATGTAACTAGGTCTCTTGCGGTTTTGCATGGCACGCAGAGATTCTAAAAGCTGTTTTAACATCTTAATTTTAAAATCCTCTTCCGTGTCTGCTTGGGGCTGTTTGACTTCCTTTCCTGTCAGTTCCGCAATTCGGTCTGCCAGATGATTTCTCTTACCTTTTTCCTTTGCCTCGTCTGACAGTTCCAAAACAGCGGACTGCTTTGACCATCCAGCAAATGCTCCTTTCTCCATTTCACCTGACACTAGTGCTGACGTCCCACTCACCCACTGTCTGTCACTTGTGGCTGTCACGCTCAGGGCATACGCCTGAGACGCTTGACGCTCCGCCGTCATTGCAACGGCGCTTTGTTTAATTTTCATGCCGCACCTCCTTGTCTGCATGATAGAATGCCATAAAGACATCTACATAAGGGATCCTTCCCTACAACAGTTCCCCTGTCTCTCATTAGGCTTTTGACCTAAACAGGGTTAACTGTTATATCGGCATAAAACTGTAAATTATTACCTATTTTTAGAAATTTAATAATATTTGTTGACATTATCCCCCTGCCCTCCCTCATCCGTCAGCTAATGCAGTGGTAGTAATAACAAGCTGTAACAATGCGCATGTTATGATACAGGGTATGCACTGTTATATGGGGAATCGAACCCCTAAGGTTACCCATCCCTCTCCTGAGTTACGGCACATTCTCTGCCGGTGGAGATACATTCACCCTGACGGACTATCATCTATAAAAATCACATTAACTCTGTTGTCCAATTTAACTCCTGAATCAACTCATCACATTGGCGCTGCTCTTTTGAAAGGACATCAACTTTTTTCTGAATCTCCGATACCGGCACAGTGCTTATGATTTTAATTTCGGCGTGAGTCATCCGATTTGTCTTATTGCTTGCGTTATCCAGAAAATTTCTCATAATCTGAATCTTGGTTTTCAGACAATCCCTATGTGCCAAAAGCTCCGTTATGGTCTTGCCGTCATGACTGATTTTACTGTTTGTCAAATTAATTCGTGCCATTAATTCTTCTAACCTGCTGACTATCCTGTCTAGTTCCTCCATAAGCTCACTTGGAGATTCCGAAGGCTCCTCTCCCTCCTGCACTTTGGAATTATTATTCAGTCTGGTTCCAATTTCAGACAGCTTTCTTTGCAAATCTGCTCTCTCAGCCAACGCTGTTGCAAGTTTCATTTCTAAATCCCATCCTTCCTTTATCAGACTATGAATTTAAAGCTCCGGGAAGTTAGTTGTATTCCTGCCCGGAGCCTTAAAAACAGTCAACATATATAATTATCGGATCTTACAAATCAGTAGAACCCATGTCAGAATTGCCATTATTATTTGTAACATTGAAATTAGTTCTTACTGTATTTGCCGCACTGCCTGCCGAAGAAGCTGCAGATCCTTTCCCGGCATCCGATGCAACCTTTCCCGCCAGAAAACCAGATAAAACAGCCTGCAAATCCACACCTGTAGATTCTTTCAATCCATCTGTTACCTGTACTACCGTTCCCATAACATCCTTCATTAATTTTGCGGAATTGCCGTCACCGTACATCGTGATGCGGTCCACATTATTAAGAGGGGTTGCTGCATTCTTAACTACCTCAGGAAGCGCTTTAAAGTACATTTCAAGCACGGCAGCCTCGCCCATCTTGGTCATAGCTTCCGCTTTCTTCTCAATACCTTCCGCCTCTGCCACAGCCTTTGCACGAATAGCTTCCGCCTCTGCAAGTCCTTTGGTGCGGATACCCTCCGCCTCCTGTTCCATGGTATATTTTTTTGCTTCTGCCTGTGCTTTCATGGCATCTGCTTCTTTTTCCGACTCAAATTTCTTTGCCTCAGCCTCTCGCTGACGCTCATACAACTGTGCATCTGCCAGCTGCTGCTTCGCAAACTTGTCAGCTTCAGCTTTTTTCTTAACCTGCGCATCCAAAGCCTGCTCCATAACCTCTGCTTCACGCTGCTTTAAAAGAATTTCCTTCTCCTGCTTTGCAATGTTTGCATTTGCAGTGGTAATTTCAACTGTCTTACGCTGTTCCTCTTCCTGAATCTTATAAGCGGCATCAGCCTCCGCCTGCTTAATGTCAGCTTCCCGTTTCAATTCGGCTTTCTGAATCGCCAGCTCATTCTGTTTCTTGGCAATCTCAGAGGCAGCATTTACTTCCGCCTCATTTGCTTCCCTCTTTGCATTTGCCTGAGCCTTTGCAATTTCTTTTTCACTTTCTGCACGGGAAATAGCAGCATTTTTCTGAATCTTTACAATATTGTCCACACCCAGATTCTCAATTACTCCATTTCCGTCCACAAAATTCTGCACATTGAAGCTGATAATGTCAAGTCCCATGGATGCCAGATCCGGCTCCGCATTTTCCTTTACCAGAGTAGCAAATTTCTGTCTGTCGGAAACCATCTCTTCCAAAGCCATCTTGCCCACGATTTCACGGACATTGCCCTCCAACACTTCCCTTGCAACCCTGCCTACATACTCAGCATTTTTATTCAGGAAATTCTGGGCCGCCAATTTCAGGCGTTCTTCATTGTCGCTGATTTTCACATTGACAGTGGCATCCACATTGATGTTTATGTAGTCGGCAGTAGGCACCGCATTGGAGGTCTTTACATCAATGGGAATCAGCTGCAGATTCAGGGCATCCTTTCTCTCAAAGAAAGGAATCTTGATTCCTGCCTTACCAATCAAAACCTTGGGCTTTCTCCTCAGTCCGGAAATGATAATGGCCGTATCCGGCGATGCCTTGACATAACCCGCCAGAAAGAAAATCACTAATAGTACACCAAGACCAATCAAAATAATAGGTAACATTGAACTTGAAAAATCAGGCATAATTTAATCTCCTTTTCCTTTGCATTGTTTATTTGCATTATTTTTTCTTTGATGCTTTTGCAGCTATCTGCTGTTTTAGTTCCTCCTTTTCCCGCAGTTTCTTCTCACGGCGTTGTTTATACTCCGGCACATATTCATGGAAGCCGGATTCATCAATAGTCCCCACATTCACATAGGCTTCCGTATCCTGCGGCAGATTTTGTTTTTTTAATGAACCATGTATCAAATGCTTGATTCCGGCATAGATAACCGCAAAAATAGGTACACCTACTATCATTCCGGGAACACCGAAAAGTCCCCCAAACACCGTAATGGAAAAGATAACCCAAAAACCTGCAAGTCCTGTAGAATTGCCCAATATCTTCGGTCCCAGAACATTGCCGTCAAACTGCTGCAGCAAAAGAATGAAAATAGCAAAATACACACAATTTAAAAACTTCATGGGATCCACCACAAAAATCAAGATTGTGCTGGGTATCGCTCCCAAAAAAGGTCCAAAGAACGGAATAACATTAGTAACGCCTATAACCACACTGATAAGCGCCGCATAAGGCGTTCCCAACAAAGTCGTGCCAATAAAGCAGAGGAGACCTATAATAATGGAATCCACTATCTTACCGCTGAGATACCCAATAAATGTCCTATGTGTGAATCGGAAACTCTCAATAATGGCATTTGCTCTGGGAGTCTTGAAGCACGCATAAATCACTTTTTTAGCCTGACCTGCAAAATTTTCCTTGCTTGCCATCAAATAAACCGATATGATAAGACCGATAATGAAATTCCAGAGCACTTTCACCATTCCAAGCAAACTTAAGGAAACCGTCTTAATCAGTTCGCCGGTTTTGGGAGCCACATATTCTGTCAACCATGTATCCAACTCACCGGAATATTTATCTATTGTATTTAAAACATTTTCTTTCAAAACCGGATTATCATCCAGCAGCTTATTTGCCCAGACTGTCATATTGTTAACATAACTGTCAAAATTATTGATAATGTTCATAAGGCTGGGAACAATCTGGGAAACCATCATGGCACACAGTCCGTATACGATTGCCACAAACAGAATAATGGTGACAATAATGCCAAATCCTCTGACCATGGAATCCCTTTTAGGTGATTTTTTGATGCCGCACTTATCACATAGGGGTATCCACACATTATGTTCCAGATAGTTCAGTATCGGAGTCAGCAAATATGCCATAATAAAGCCAAACATAACCGGCATTAAAATATGTGCAACCGCCTTGAGTGCTCTTGTAATATTAGAAAGATGAAACAGCAGATAATAAAAGCACAGACTTGCCGCCACTACTATAAACACCGTAAGTCCCCACGCAAGGTATGGGTTGGCAAATCTGTCCTTCTTTTTATTCTTTTCAGTTTGTGTGGAAAAACCACTGTTTGATTCCATCTAACATGGCCTCTTTTCTGTATTCATTTGTATCTGTTCCGTCATTTGGAATATGGGCGGACAGTACTAGATAACTTATGCTGCCTGATATAGTTTATGTCTGTAAGCCCATTATATCACAAATTCCTTTGTCCTTACAAGGGGGAATATGGCGCTAGTGTAAAACGAATAAAATAACCTTGGTCATGCTTACATACCGGGCAAAGAGCAGGCGCTTTTGTCCCCTTATATACATAACCGCAGTTTAAACACATCCACTCTTCCTCCACATCGGACACAAAAAGCTTTCCTTCCTCCATAAATTGGGCAAATTTGCCAAAACGGTCTCCATGCAGCTTTTCAATCTCTGCAATTTGGGAAAAAGAAGCTGCAATCTGTAAAAATCCCTCTTCCTTTGCCTTCTCTCCAAAAGCCTTATAAACCGAGTCATGCTCCTCGTATTCATTGTGCTGAGCCATACGCAGGAGCTTTGACACATCCTCTGAAATGTCCACAGGATATCCGCCGTCCACCACAATCGTTTCCCCCGACAGCTCTTTTAAGTGATTATAAAAGATTTCTGCATGTTCCTGCTCCTGAGATGCCGTAAATGCAAACACGGCATGAATGACATGAAGCCCATCCTTTTTAGCCTGAGATGCTGCAAAAACGTATCTGTTTCTGGCCTGACTCTCTCCTGCAAACGCCCTCATAAGATTTTCCTTAGTTTCACTGTCCCTAAATGAAATTGATGCATTCTCCAAAATGATTCCCTCCTTATCTTTATAAATCTTTTACAGTATTTCCATATAATTGAAAAATATAACATGCATAAAATTCTAGTTGTCACCTTTCCAAAAAAAGAATACAATAGAGCTATCAGGACATAAGCTTGATTCCAAAAAGAGGGTGATAAATAATGGCAGTCATCAAATCAGAAAATTATCATGATGAACAAAATAAGCAGAATGTAATAAAACTGCGAGCAGTTTTGGATACTCTTCCCTCATTCTGCAGAAACTATTTCCGCGGAATTGAAGAATACACCTCCTCCAGAACCAGACTTGCCTATGCCTATGACATCAGGCTGTTTTTTGAATTCTTACATGAACGAAACAGCTCCCTTGCCAAAATCGATATCCGGGATTATCCCCTCTCTGTTCTTGACCAGGTTACCCGCATAGACATTGAAGAATATATGGAATATATCTCCCTTTACCAAAAGGGCGGCAAGGATATCTCTAATGATGAAAGGGGAAAAGCCAGAAAATTATCTGCTCTCCGAAGTTTTTACAATTATTTCTTTGAAAATGAAATGATCGAGAAAAATACCGCCGCTTTAATTCCCCTGCCCAAACGCCATGAGAAAGAAATCATCCGGCTGGAGCCAAATGAAGTGGCAATTTTATTGGATCAGGTGGAAGCAGGAAGCAAATTGACAGAAAAGGAATTGGAATACCATAAAAAAACGAAAATCCGGGATATTGCCCTTTTAACGCTTTTATTAGGAACAGGCATCCGTGTATCCGAATGCGTAGGTCTGGATATATCGGATATCAATTTTGATGTTGGGGGCATTAAAATCCGCAGAAAGGGTGGATATGAGGCTGTGATCTATTTTGGTGAGGAAGTGGAAACTGCCCTTTTGGACTATCTTGAAGAACGCAACCATATCATCCCTGCCGAAGGTCACGAAAAAGCGCTCTTCCTCTCTCTTCAGAATCGCAGAATGGCAGTCCGCTCTGTGGAGAATCTTGTAAAAAAGTATGCCTCCCGGGTTACTACCTTAAAAAAGATTACGCCCCATAAACTGCGCAGTACCTATGGCACCACCTTGTATCAGGAGACAGGGGATATTTATCTGGTAGCTGATGTTCTGGGGCATAAGGACGTAAATACTACCAGAAAGCATTATGCCGCCCTAGAAGATGAACGCCGCCGCAGAGCCGCAGGAGTTGTCAAACTGCGCGAAAAACGCAGCAATAACTGAAAGACTCCCATTATTTGATAAACTCAGAGGAATAATATGGAATAGTGATATGCTGTCCTGAATACAGCAAGTCATCCTCTCCTATGTGATTAATGCTTCGCACCTCGGCAATGTATGCATTTTTATCTTTATACTGATTTGCATCCATGTATTCATCAGCAATATTCCATAAAGTATCCCCACTTTGCACCGCTATATTTGTATAATATTTAAACAGCATATCTTCACCGCTGTTTGCGCTGCTCTTAATAGAACGATAAGACACAGTGCATACTGCAATCAGGCAAACCGATATGATGAACATCATCACTTTTCGCCGGGTTTCCCGCTGTCTGCGCAGTTTTCTCTTGTAATAGCGCAATTCCCTGTCCGTCATCTCTGCAATATTTTTTCTCATTCTCATAATCTTTCCTCCTAACTAAATCATTCTCAAACCATTTTCCGATATTAATGCAAGTTCCGATTGCAAATATATGTTCGCAAACATTTGTTCTTTTAACTCATTATAGCGAACATACATTCTGTTGTCAAGAGAAAAATCGAACATATTTTTGGAATATATGTTTGCTTTTTTTGATCATGTATGTTATACTATGCATATATCAGCGGACAAGGAGGTATTATTATGGCATATGGCAAAATCTCTGCCAAACAACAGGAAATTTTAGATTATATTAAAGATGAAATATTAAAGAAGGGCTATCCGCCCACCGTGCGTGAAATTTGTGAAACCGTAAAGTTAAAGTCCACTTCCTCCGTGCATTCTCATTTGGAGACTCTGGAGAAAAACGGATATATCCGCCGTGACCCTACCAAACCCCGTGCTATTGAAATTTGCGATGACAATTTTCAGATGGTGCGGACGGAAATGGTGAGTCTTCCTGTTATTGGAAATGTTGCCGCAGGACAGCCCATTCTGGCAGAAGAAAACATACAGGAATATTTTCCCGTTCCTGCGGATTTGGTTCCAAAGGGTGAGTCCTTTATTTTAAATGTCCGCGGAGATTCCATGATAAACGCCGGAATTTTTAACGGCGACCGTGTTTTTGTCAACTCTGCCAACACGGCCCACAATGGTCAGATTGTGGTTGCATTGATTGATGACTCCGCCACCGTAAAAACTTATTACAAAGAAAACGGACATATTCGTCTGCAGCCGGAAAACGACACCATGGAGCCTATTATTGTAAATGATTGCCAAATTTTGGGAACCGTTTTTGGAGTATTTCGTTTTTACCGCTGACAAATTTTCTCATAGAATAAATTTTCTCATAATGGGCAATCTATGTATGTAACTATCAACAGATGTTACATCGGCCAAAAAGAGCGAGATGCGCAGAAATGAGGATAATATGGATAATAAAGCTTTAAATTGTATTGCTCTTACTATTGCTATTATCGGAGCGCTTAACTGGGGGTTAATCGGTATCTTCCGCTTTGATTTAGTTGCCTTCATCTTCGGCAATATGTCATGGCTGTCCAGACTCGTCTATATCATTGTAGGTGTAGTCGGTCTTTACCTTTTAACTTTCTATATGCGGTTGTCCGACAGTTCGAACAGCTAAACTGCAAAATTCCGCTTTATAGCAGTAAAGAGCCAAAAATGCCTTCGGTTTTATGCATAAGTTTAAAACCGAAGGCATTATACTATTTCAACAACTTTATGATGCAAGCCCTGCATCCTACACTTCTTTTTTCAAGGAATCCACTTCTATCTGTCTGCCATCTCTCCAGATACGCTCCAAATCATAGAGCAATCTGTTCTCCTTGTCAAAGATATGTACGATGACATCTACAAAATCAATCAAAATCCAATTTGCCGTATCATATCCTTCGATTTGCTTCTCCGGATAGCCTGCACGCCCAAGCTTTTCCTGTACATTATCACAGATTGCCTTAATCTGATTTTTATTATTTCCTCCGGCAATAATAAAATAATCTGCAATAACAGATACCTCACTAATGTCAATTACTCTGATGTCCTCTGCTTTTTTATCCTCCAATGCTTCTATGGCAAGTCTTACCATCTCCTGCGATTTATTTTCCATCTTTATACCTCCCTGCATTTCAATATTTTCTTCCTTTTCAGTTCCTACTAACTTATTTATTGATATATCATTTCTATAAATTTTTATAATATTCGTAAGTCTTTTGGGTCATGGGATCCATTTCTCCGCTTCCCTCCTGCAGATAGGCAAGAGTATCCTCCAAAATCTTAAGCAATGCCTGATCCAGATCTTGAAAAGCCAATCTCCGGATTTCTGCCAGATTCGGTGCTTGCTTCCTTCCCGGCTCAATATAGTCAGCTATAAAAACAATCTTCTCCAAAGGACTCATTGCGGGCCTTCCTGTTGTATGATTTAATATGGCATTAATGACATCAGGATTCTTCACTCCATACTCTTTCATGGCAAGGTAACTTCCCACCTTTGGGTGCAGAAGAAAAGGATTTCTCCTTTCCACTTCATTGATGCTTATATTGTGCTTTTCACAGATGGACAGCCGTTTTTTATCCGACATACATTTCGCACAGTCATGCAAAAGTCCGGCCAGACGGGCATCCGCAATGGGAACATCATACCTCATGGCAAGGGCCGCAGCAGTGTATTCCACTCCCAGCGTATGCTCATATCTTTTAGGATCCAATGTCTTTTCCATAGCTTTCCTGATTTTCTTTAAATCACTCTTCATTCTGGTAAAATCCTTTTTCTGCAATATAGTAAAGTACCTTGTCTGGGACCAAGTAACGAATGCTTTTACCGCTCCTTACTCTCTCCCTCAAATTAGTAGAAGAAATTTCAAGATTAAAAAAAGACAACAGTCTGATTTCCGCTCCGTATTTCTTCTTAAGCTCCTCTATTTTGGACTCCATTTCTGAAATATCTGCACCGTTTCGCACAGCCGCTATGATTTTGGCATTAGCAAAAATGCGCTCCGGATGTTTCCATGTCTCTATGGCAAAGAGACAGTCCGCTCCAAAAAGAAAGAAAAACTCTTCCTTTGGGTACTCCTTTCGCAATTCCTCCAATGTCTCATAACTGTAAGTATATCCCTTTCTCTTTATCTCTATATCGAGACATCGCATCCTTGGGTTTCCTTCCACAGCAAGCTTTGTCATTTCATAACGCTCTGTGGGAGAAAGGACTTTTCTGTCCGCTTTCATATACGAACAGCCTGTGGGCACAAACCAGACTTCGTCCAGCCCTTCTTCATCCATGGCATACTGCGCCAGCGCCAGATGTCCCATATGAATGGGGTCAAAGGTTCCGCCCATGATTCCGATTTTTCCCATACCTGCTCCCGTCCGCCCTTTTCATTACTGCCTTTTGGCGCATGTGCCGCATATTTATTTCTTGGGCAATTCTATCTTCGGCTTATCTTTATCCGGTCGATACAGTACAATCTTTCTGCCCATGACATGAACCACCTCAGAGCGGGTTCTTCCCGCAATGGTATCCGCAATCACCACCGGTTCCTCCAGGCAATTCTTAAGAACGGCAATCTTAATCAGTTCATTATTGTGAAAACATTCTTCAATGGCATTCGTAACCTCCGGCGTCAGACTTGCCTTTCCTATCTGGAATACCGGATTCAAATTGCTTGCAAGGCTCTTTAAATATGCCCTCTGTTTACTGTTTAATTCCATAATTTCCTCATTTCCGTGCTGCTATTCACTGTGTTCCTGATTACTTGTAATAATCAAAGGAAAGCCCATACATACGCACTGCGTCCCCTTCTTTTATTCCGAGATCTTCCAATTCTTTCAAAATTCCCTGTTCTTTCAGGAAATTTTGGAAAAAACGAAAGCCTTTTTCACTGTCAAGGTTGGTATACCCCAACATCTTTTCAATTCGGGGGCCTTCCACCACATACTCATCTTTTTCCTCGTCATAAGTGACTGTATAAGGTTCGTCCATGTTAAGGATCTCCTGCTCAGGAAAGTACTCCTGTGCAAAGACTGTAGGTTCCTCCCCCGCCTTCTCAAGCATCTCCTCCACATAATACAGAAGTTCCCTGACACCCTCTCCGGTAACTGCAGAAATCGGAAAAACTTTGATTCCCTTGGGTTCAAATTCCTTCTTGATGGCATCTATGGGATTCTCCTTGCCGGAGTCCGTAAACATAGCATCTATTTTGTTAGCGGCAATCACTTGAGGTCTCTTTGCAATCTCGGGATTATATGCCTCTAACTCTTTATTGATGGCATAGATATCTTCAACGGGATTTCTGCCCTCCGTACCGGGAGCATCCACGATGTGAATCATCACTTTGGTGCGCTCAATATGGCGCAAAAACTCATGTCCCAGTCCCACGCCTTCGGAAGCGCCCTCAATCAGACCCGGAATATCCGCAATGACAAAGCCCTTTGTACCATCCAAATCCACCACACCCAGATTCGGATTCAGGGTTGTAAAATGATAATTGGCAATCTTGGGTCTGGCATTGGTAACTCTGGACAAAAAAGTGGATTTTCCCACATTGGGAAATCCTACCAGCCCAACATCCGCAATCACTTTTAATTCCAAAAGTAATTCCAATTCCTTTGCGGGCTGGCCAGGCTGGGCGTATTTGGGTGCCTGCATGGTGCTGGTGGCATAATGCTGATTACCGCTTCCGCCCCTGCCGCCTTCAAGGAGCACAATGCGCCTGTTATCCCCAGACATATCCGTGATAACCTTACCGCTCTCAGCTTCCTTTATGACAGTTCCCTGAGGAACTTTTATGACAATATCATCCCCATCCTTGCCCCTGCAGTTCTTTTTACTGCCCGGTTCTCCGTCCTGCGCCTGATATTTGCGGATATGTCTGAAATCTATCAGCGTGTTCAAGCCCTCGTCTACTACAAAGATAACATCGCCTCCACGCCCTCCGTCTCCTCCGTCAGGACCGCCGTTGGGAACATATTTTTCACGGCGGAAGGATACATGTCCGTCTCCGCCTTTGCCGCTTTTTACATATATTTTAGCTCTGTCTGCAAACATCCGCTGCTCCTTTTTCGGAAATTATGTAACTATTCAGAGCAACATAAATTTATAAAAACAGTCTTTATCAAGCAAGCTTGAACAGTCTGTTTTAATAAATCTGCATGGCTCTGAATAGTTACAAATTATAATAAAAAAGAGACTGCCGCATTATGAGTTAGTACCTGAAATCCATAATGTGACAGCCCCTAAGTGATTCGATTACTGCTCCACAGGATATACGGAAGCCTGCTTTTTGTCTCTTCCTTTTCTCTCGAAACGAAGAACACCATCCGTCAACGCATATAAAGTATCGTCACCGCCAATACCTACATTAATACCGGGATGAATCTTGGTTCCCCGCTGTCTGTAAAGAATATTTCCTGCCTTTACGAACTGTCCGTCAGCTCTCTTTGCGCCTAATCTTTTAGACTCGGAATCTCTGCCGTTTTTGGTAGAGCCCACACCCTTTTTATGAGCAAAAAATTGAAGGTTCAAATTTAACATGGTTTACACCTCCTCAAATCTTATTTGTAAATACTGTTCGCCGTATTTCTTGCTGAGATTCTCAAGGGAATACACCATCGAATCCACCAAAAATACCGACTTTTCCTGCAGCGGTTCGCAAAAATCACATTTGATGAAACCATCCTCCTCATTATCAGTCAGCTTCAATTTTTCACCAGCCAACTCCTCTAAGGAATTTATCGTGCCAATGACCAGAATTGATATAGCCGCACAAAGGATATCGCCCCCTAAAATATTGTTGGAGTTCTTTTTCCAAAAGGGTTTCTTTTTTGCGTACTGCGCATGACCCATACAGTAAAAACTTCTGTATGCATTATTACTATCTTTCTGAATTACAATCGTAGTCATAATAACTATGCATTAATCTTGTCGATTTTCACCTGAGTGTATGCTTGTCTATGACCTCTCTTTTTGTGGTAGCCGGTTTTTCTCTTGTATTTGTATACAATAACCTTCTTACCCCTGCCCTGCTCCATAACGGTTGCAGAAACCGTTGCTTTCGCAACATCTGCGCCGACTTTGAGGGTACCGTCACTTACTGCAATTACACTGTCAAAAGTAACTGTATTTCCAGCTTCTGCATCAAGCTTTTCCACTTTGATGACATCACCTTCGGAAACCTTGTACTGTTTTCCACCTGTTGCAATAATAGCGTACATAATGAGACACCTCCTATTCACAAACCCCGCAGAAGAATATCTCCCCTGTTGGATTCTTTACTCGCTGACTTTGGTGGTATTTTCCTGAGAAAACACACTTTTACCTAGCCATGCGGCATACCATGTCATGATAGCATGATATGGGATAAATTGTCAAGCACTTTTTCTACTCAGTTGGTCAAATATTGAGCTTATGAGTGCATAGCCTCAAAATCCTCAACATACTGCGCAATCAGCTTTACAGTGCCTTCCACGCCCAAAACGCTGCTGTTGACGCACAAATCATAGCTGTCAGCGCGTCCCCACTTCTTGGAGGAATAGTAATTGTAATAGCTCTGGCGCTGCTTATCCTTCTTGATCATCATGTCCCTTGCCTTGGACTCTGTCAGGTCATACTTTTCCATAATACGCTTGATTTTATGCTCTTCATCCCCATAGATAAACAGGTGGATACAGTTTTTGTAATCTGCTAGGGCATAGTCTGCACAGCGTCCCACAATCACGCAGGGTTCTTCCTCCGCAATCTTTTTGATGGCATCAAACTGTGCCAGAAATACTTTATGACTGATGGGCATATCCACAAAAGCTGAGGTATTATATCCGAAAGAATAGGTATCCATCACCAGATTATAGAGAAAGGAATTGGTAGGCACCTCATCATGATTCTGAAGCATCTCCTCACAAAATCCGCTCTCCTTTGCCGCACGGGTTAAAAGCTCCCTGTCATAATACTTGATTCCAAAATAGGCGGCAACCTTCTCTCCTATCTCATGCCCTCCTGAACCGAACTGACGACCGATTGTAATCACTGTATTCATAGATGACCCCTCTCTTTCCCCGCTTTTATATAAATATTTATTAACGGTAACTTATATAAGTGTAATTTTATTATATTGGATTCTGCCTGTTTTTGCAACCACTTCACAGCCTTTCCAGCAACCTGCAGAAATATTCCGGCAAAGGCGCATCCGTCTCCACATACTCCCCCGTAGATGGATGACAAAAACCCAGAATCTTTGCATGCAGCGTCTGCCCCTCCAGCTTAAAAGGACATTTTTGTCCGGAATAAACCTCATCCCCCAAAATGGGATGTCCGATGCTTGCCAAGTGAACCCTGATTTGGTGCGTTCTTCCGGTTTCTAACTCACACTCTATATAAGTATATTTCTCAAAACGCTGCAAGACCCTGTAATGGGTTACTGCCCGCTTGCCATCCGCCCTGACTGCCATTTTTTTGCGTTCCTTGGGATGTCTTCCCAATGGCTTGTCAATGGTGCCTTCATCCTCTTTCAAAACTCCATAACAAATGGCATGATATCGGCGCACAACACTGTGTTCCTTTAGCTGCTCTGCCACTGCCGCATGGGCCTTGTCATTCTTGCAGGCAATCACAGAGCCCGTGGTATCCTTGTCAATGCGATGGACGATGCCGGGACGCATAACGCCGTTTATACCGGAAAGCTCCTTGCCACAATGATAAAGAAGGGCGTTCACCAAAGTGTGGCTGTAATGCCCTGCCGCCGGATGCACCACCATCCCCTTGGGCTTATTCACCACAATGACATCCTTATCTTCATACAAAATATCAAGAGGAATCTCCTCCGGTGCAATATCCGGCTCCACGGCTTCAGGTAAAAGAAAAAATACTTCATCCTCTGCCTTAACCCGATAACTGCCCTTAACCGCACCGCCATTTACCAAAACCTTCTCTTCCTTTATCAGCTTTTGGATAAAAGAACGGGAAAGAGAATCCAGAAGCAGGCTCATGCATTTGTCAATTCTCTCGTCCTCTAACTCCTCTGTTATCTGAAAACGAAACTCATCCATGAACCCCGCCCCCTATTTGATTTCTCTATAGCGGTTTTGTTTGAAGTTTAAAAATTCCAAATCCTGTTCCTTAAACACGAATAAAAACAGGAAAAACAGCAACACCGTAGCCACTACAATATAGCAGTCCGCAACATTAAAAATTGGATAATGAATCAGCACAAAGGAAATAAAATCCACCACATAATCCAGACGAATACGGTCCGCCATATTGCCAAGCCCGCCTGCAACGATGACGGACAGCAGAATATGAACAATATTATATTTTTTCTTTTCGGGCAGTTTTAGCAGGAAAAACAAAATTACCAGCAGAAAAACTACGCCCACAAACAAAATAAAAAATTTCTGGTTCTGGAGCATTCCAAAGGCCGAGCCTCTGTTTTCAAGGTATTGCAATTCCAGCACTCCATCTATCAACACATAAGCGGGACGATCCTTTAATTGCTCCACCGCCAGCTGCTTTGTGTACTGATCTGCTAAAAACAAAATAATAATGATTATGGCGTCAATGACCAGCATAACACCTCTTTTGGTTTGATTTTTACTCATGTGCATCCTCTTCACTAAAATAAATTTCCTGAATGGCTGCCAATATCTCCTCATCAGTGACGGTTTTATCTATCACAGCCTTTCCTATCTTTTTCAGCAGTATAAACTTGATTTTGTCCGCCTCCATCTTTTTATCCGATTTGGTCAGTTTTAAAATCTCCTCTGGACGGATACCCTCCACAGTAATGGGCAAATAGAAGGGGACAAACATATCCCTGATTTCATAATATTCCTCCATGGAAAGCATTTCCCTCTTCCATGAAATATAGGCTGCCGCCACGATTCCTAACGCCACGCACTCCCCATGAAACAATTCAAAATTCTTGGCCTTCTCAATGGCATGCCCAATGGTATGACCCAGATTTAACAAAGCGCGCTCCCCCTGCTCCGTAGGGTCTTTTTCTACCACAGATTTTTTGATGGCGCAGCTTCGCATCACCAGCTCCTCAAGAGTGTCCAAATCTCTCTCGCAGATTTCATACATCTTCTCAATCATCCACTCATAAAAAGCAGCATCCTTGATGATTCCATGCTTCATGACCTCTGCAAAACCGGAAAAAAACTGACGCTCGTCCAAAGATTTTAACACCGTCAGATTCATGTAAACCAAACGGGGCATCTTAAATGCACCCACCATGTTTTTGTAGGCGTCAAAATCCACCCCTGTTTTACCCCCTATAGAGCTGTCCACCTGAGCCAAAAGTGTGGTGGGAATCTGAATAAAATCAATTCCACGAAGATAGGTAGCCGCTGTAAATCCGGTCAAGTCTCCCACTACACCGCCGCCTAAGGCAAGCAGCATATCCTTGCGGTCAAATCCCTCCTCAATCAGAAATTGATAAACTTTCTTAACATTGTCCAGATTTTTATTTTCCTCCCCTGCAGGCATAACAAATTTTACCGCCTTTAAGCATTTCCCTAAAAGGCAGCCCAGCACCTCTTCGCCATAAAGTTTATCCACATTGGAATCCGTCACAATGCAAAGTCTCTTTTCCCCACAGCCAAGCTCACAAAGCTCCTCCCAGAGTCCTTCAAAGGATTGACTAAACACAATGTCATAGCAGGGCTTTTTCTGATATAATACAGGCAGTCTCTGTGCCATAACAACATCCTCCGTCTATAAATATTTTTTATCCATAAAGAAAACTTCCCACTTAATAATAAACAGGAAGTCTTCATTGTAAACTATTTGTGAAGCGGCAGCTCAAATGTCCCACTTCCAAAGATGTCCTGAAAATCACCGGAGATATCCACACTTGCGGGAGTGATAATAAAAATGCTGTGGGAAATCTTTTGCAGATTGCCCGCTATGGCAAAACAGGAGCCAGATGTAAAATCAATAATGCGCTGCGCTATATCCACATCCAGACCTTCCAGATTTAATACCACGGTTCTGTTGGATAAAAGGGTCTCTGTTATTTCTCTTGCATCTTCAAACGAAGACGGCTTTATCACACATACTTCCATACCGTTACCCTGCACTCTCTTGACAGAGGATTGGCGAATCGGTGTTATCTTGGGTTGATTTGCCTTCTTTGTCGGCTTCTCCTCTTCTTCTATCTCTTCTCTCGTATTTCTTCCCTTTGCCATAGGCTTTCTGGGCAGAGGTGCTTCTTCCTCTTCATCGTCCAGATAATCGTCATCCAAATAATCGTCTTCCTCATCATTTAACTTCATATAGTTTAAGAACTTGTCCATAACACCCATGATTAATCTCCTTTTACTATGGATTCTGTGTTCCGACCATCAGGCTGCGCTCTCCGAAAATACCGGTGCCTACCCTCACATAGGTGGCGCCTTCCTCCACCGCAGTCTTATAGTCGCCTGTCATACCCATGGACAAAATATCCATACAAACATTATCAAGGTTTTTTTGCATTATGTCAACAGATAATTGCTTTAATTTGCGAAAATAAATTCTATTTTCTTCCGAATTTTCCACAAATGGCGCTATTGTCATTAATCCCTTGATATGCACTCCGGGCAGTTTTGCAATTTTTTCCGCCAGCACAGGGGCTTCTGCTTCGGTCATGCCAAACTTACTCTCTTCATTTGCAACATTAACTTCCAATAGAATATTAACCTCTGTCTGTTTCTTAACAGCTTCCTTGCTGATTTCTTCCGCAAGGGAAAGGGAATCCACACTGTGAATCAGATACACCTTTCCCACAATGTATTTTACCTTATTACGCTGGAGATGCCCTATCATATGCCAACGAATATCCTCCGGCAGTTCCCCCATTTTATCCACAAGCTCCTGCACCTTATTCTCGCCAAAATCCCGCATGCCTGCATCATATGCTTCTTTCAGCAAAGAAACGGGCTTGGTCTTGCTGACGGCAATTAATGCAGCTTCCCCCTTCTGTCTTCCCGACCGTTCACAGGCATCCGCAATCTCCTTCTCCACCTGTCTGATATTGTCCTGAATCATTCTAACCTCCAATAAATCTATTCATTGATAAATTGATCATCCCGTACATTATCCGCATCTAATGCAATATAGTCATAAACGCTGAGTCCGTATTGAGTATTTGCCTTGACAATGGCATACTCATCATTCTGATAAAGGATACTGATTTCCTTGAAATCCGCATACCCCTTATTCATATTATATACCCCTTTTAAGACTGCCCTCTCGCTCACTACAAAGGTATCCTGACTGTCCATTTTATGCAGAATAGTCCCCGCATCCAATATGGTATTATCGAGATAATATTTTTTTGCCTGTTCATCGTAGCTGTAAAAATCCACGGGCACAAATTCTACGGAAACCGTGCCGTCCTTTAAATATGTCTGTCTGTAAATGCCGTTCTTTCCATCCTTTTCCTCTGTGGAAACAAAATCCTCCGGCACTAAGAAAAATTCCTTGTCCACAATGGAAGAATTGGGAATCTTAAGCCCCGTCACATCATTTAGAATAAGCTCTACCTCAAGAAATCTCTCTGACACAAAGCTGACCATGGAATTTGTGAAGGACAGCTGCAGATAAGTATTGCCATCGCTGTTGCTCAACATGGACACCTTTCCCCATGATTCATATTGGTTCTTAAGAAACCTTACTTTTATGTATTCCATCTCCACAAGTTCTGCCCCCCGCTTGGAATCTATGGGAAGCACAATGGACCAATTTTCATTGGAAGAAATCTTATAAGCGGGGTCTCCCGCCGCAATCAATTCATTGCTTGTGAGCACTTTCTTTTCATATTTTTTATCGTCAAAGACCTTTTCCGTCACTTCATCCGCCTTAAGTCCCTCATAACCGTCCATCCAATAGGACACGATACCCGTTGCCGGGGCATTGCAAAATTTCACGATATTCGTTACCGCCCCTGCACCGTTCATATCATTGATACTTTGCAGCATATTGTTGCTGGCAAGTTTTAACACCGTATTTTTCAGCGAATATTTAAAATCATAGGTATTGTCATAATGCTTTTCATCAAAGCCATGCATAAAATTTACAATTTCGCTGCGAAACTCCGCTAATTCCTTATCACTTAAAGTGTTTTCTCCCTGACTCAAATCCTCCAGATACTCGTTGAGTCGTCCGGTTTCATCTATGGCATACACCAGATTGCCGACTCCCACACGCTCCCCTTCTCTGGCATAATAATTGATGTAGCCTGCATTCTCCGCATTTACTACAATCTCATCCCGGATAATCACCGCCCGGTATCTATTGTTGGTGGCAAGGGAGCCCTCCCGTACCTCATAGCGGGTGACATGACCTGATTTAAAATACAGAACTACACAGATAATAACATAACAAAACATGGCAGCAAAAATAATCATCCCGATATTAAGATTAATCGGTCTGCGATATTTTTTAATCTTTGCATTTTTCTGCTTTCTACTGCCAGCCACTATGATATATCTCCCTGTCATGTTTAAGGAAAAGCCCCGGTTATTCCCGAGGCTTCATCGCTTTTGTAATCATATACCGCTTCATCTTTACAGAGATGTCAAAATCTTATCCTTTAATGTATCCTGTAATTCCGATTCGTCCATGGACACACTCAAAACAAAATCCACATGAAAGGCTTCACTGATTTTTTCAAGCTTAGCCACTACATCCGTAATATCCTGACCTTCCAATTTTGAAATCTTTAAGAAACTGTCAAAATACATCTGTTGCAAATCATGATCCTGTGAGATAATACCGCACACAAATCCAAGAAACTCGCTGCTGCTCTCAATCATGTACTGCGAAACATCAATCAGGCGCACTTTGTTGTTCAACTCATACATATGCTTTGTACTCTTATCCAAATATACAATGCTGCCCAAAATATTCTTCACTTCGCTATTTACTTTGTCCAACAACTGCTTTGTCTTGCCTTTTCCCTTATTGCCTACTATTAATTGAACCATGCTCAACCTCCTGTTGTATCTTGAAGAATATAATTCTATTACTAATACTATTATAAAATATCTCCCGCCAAAAAACAACCTTTAATTCGTTATCTCTTTCAACAAATCGGACATTCCCTCATACAGCGCATCCGAGGACTCTGCTTTTAGAATAATGGAGATATAAGGAGCACCGTTTATATCCTTGGAAAGCAGCATCAGACAGTTGCCCGCCGCCTTAGTTGTGCCGGTTTTGCCCCCAATGACAGTGACATTTTCTGGGGCCTGAGCCTTTGCATTCCCGTTTAAAAAACCGTTAGAATTCTTAATTTTAAGCTCCTTTGCCTTTCCGCTCTTATCATAATAAGTTGTCTGGTAATTGGACATATGAATAATTTCATTGATGGATTCATATTTGATTGCCTCATTGAAAATGAGATACAAATCGTAGGCCGTCGTATAATGCTCCTCTTCCGTCAACCCGTGGGGATTGGCAAAATGGGTATTGGTGGCTCCAAGACTCGCCGCCTCCCGATTCATCATATTCACAAACTCTTCCACGCTGCCGCCCACATTCTCTGCAATCAGCAAGGCTGCATCATTTGCCGAGTACATTAACAAAATATGCAGAGCCTGATCCAGCGTCATGGTATCCCCTGTTTTTATGCCGCAGACTTGTGTGCCTGACTCATTTATTTTTACTGCGTCCGTAGCAGTCAAAACCTGCTCGGAAGACCCGTATTTAATGGCAACTAACGCCGTCATAATCTTTGTAAGGCTTGCAGGACTCATCTTCACATGGGCATTCTTGGAATACAGCACATCCCTGTTGTTTAGATCAAAGAGAATGGCTGCGTCCACCTGAGACATATCAAGTTCTCCAGCGCCTGCCACATCCCCCGCCACAACGCATAAGTCCCTGGCAAAGGGCGTCACTTTATTGCCGCCGTCAAAAGAAAGCACATTAAAACTGCTGACCTCCGAATCCATCTCATATGCCATGGCATACTTGTCACTCCCGCATCCCGTCAGACAGATTCCTATTGCCGCCAATGCCACAACTGCCGTTATCTTCTTAAAAATCATCTTATTTGTACATCTCACGCCACTCTAAATCTCCTCTGTCTAAAGACTTAATCAACAGTTCCGCGCTGGCCAGATTGGTAGCCAGCGGAATATTGTGGGTGTCACACAACCTCACCACATTGTTTACATCCGGCTCATGAGACTGTGAAGTAAACGGATCTCTCAAGAAAATCACCAAATCAATCTGATTCTGCTCAATCTGAGCACCTATCTGCTGTTCTCCTCCAAGATGCCCCGCCAAATATTTATGAATACTCAGATTGGTCACCTCTTCAATCAGTCTCCCCGTAGTGCCGGTTGCGTACAAGTCATGTTTGCTCAGTATCCCCCGATACGCAATACAGAAATTCTGCATCAATTTCTTCTTTGCATCATGTGCAATCAGCGCAACATTCATAAAAATATCCTCATACCCTCTCTATAATGATTGGTTATTACTTCTCTTTGGCTGCAGCCTCACATTCATTACAACCCCCATCCCAATATACAGGCTCATCAAAGAAGTCAGACCATAACTCACAAACGGCAATGGAAGTCCTGTGTTTGGCAGAATAAAAGTAGCCACCCCGATATTGATAAAACCTTGTATTGCCACTAACCCTCCCATGCTTGCGGCAATAATGGTTCCTCCCACATCCTTTGCCTTCCTCGCCACGGAAACACATTCCAGCGAAATTCCCATAAGCAGTAAAATCACCGCTACGCTTCCCTTAAAACCAAATTCTTCTCCGATTACCGCAAAAATAAAATCCGTCTCCTCCTCCGACAAAAAATTACCGTTTTTTACGGAAGTAATCTCGCTGTTTCTATAACCTTTTCCATCTAACTGTCCCGATCCTATAGCCATAACGGAATTATTCTGCTGTGTCCGGTCGTCCGAATACTGTTCCGGATCCACAAAAGAAAGAATACGGAGTTTTTGATAAGGTTCCAGAATAGTGCTGTCCGGCTGTAAAGCTAAAGAAAGCAGTATGGCAACCACGGGAATCACCAGCGCAATCGCCGCCAAAACCAGCTTATAACTGACACCTCCCGCAAACATGATAATGCAGAAAATAACAATCAACATCATACTAGTGGAAAGATCCGGCTGTTTATATACCATTACCCACGGAACTGCAGCTAATATCACACAGCTTGCAATTACCCTGAAAGAATTAAATCTCTCCTTATATTTCATAATATACTGTGCAAAGAATAAAATCAATAAAATTTTAGCCAATTCTGAAGGCTGAAAACGCAAACTTCCTATTTCCAGCCAGCGCTGCGCCACGCCACGCCCTTGTCCCACTGCAAGAACCAACGTTAACAGTACAAGCATGACTGCATAAATCAGCCAATTCAACTTAAGGATTGTATTATAATTAAAAAATGAAAGGCCTATCATAATAACCAATCCTGCAAGCACACCGTAAAACTGTCTCATCTGCAATGATTCTTCGGCGCTCCCAATGGTAAACACCCCAATGGCGGAGAGCGCCAGAATCATCAATATTAATTTAAAATCATAATCCCGCAGCCTGTAATTTCTAAACATTTTATTCCTTCTTATCTTATCCGAGTTGGGTAAAGTTCTCTTCACGCTTACATCTTGCGTAAGTCTAAAATGGGAATATTGGCATACAAAGTCGGCGTTTTTCCGTCTCTGGCACCTTTGCTTCCCTTTGCATTAATCTGTATATCCATATTTTCTGCATCTATCTTCATGTACTTGGATATCACTTTGGCGATATCCACCTTGATCAGTTCCATCATCTCCGGCGAGCAGTTGACCCGGTCAGAAATCAACAAAATTTTGAGTCTGTCCTTGGCAACCTGGCAGGAGCTCTTTCTTCTAAAGAAGTACCTCATATGCTCCGCCCCCTTCTATGCCTTATGAAAAATGCCGGTTACTTTTGTCCAGAAGGAAATTCCCCGCTCAAAATTAAGAAACGGCACTTCTTTTCCCTCCACTCTCCCCACTACATTGGCATAGGCCTGACCTGCCGGAGTATCGTTGCCCACTAACGGTTCTCCCTGATTGGTGGCAATCACCACATTCTCATCATCCGGAATAATTCCAATCAAAGGAATTGCCAGAATATCCACCACATCATTAGCGGACATCATATCTCCCCGTCTCACCATGTCCATGCGCAGCCTGTTAATGATTAAATCAATCTTGGAAAATCCTTTTGCCTCTAAAAGCCCCACAATCCTGTCTGCATCCCTGATAGCGGACACTTCCGGAGTTGTGACTACAAGCGCCCTGTCAGCGCCCGCAATGGCATTTTGAAAACCTTGCTCAATACCTGCGGGACAGTCCAAAATAATGTAATCAAACTGCTCCCTCAGATGGTCTATCACCTTCACCATCTGTCCCGGAGATACTGCCGATTTGTCCCTTGTCTGGGCGGAGGGCATCAGATAAAGCCCCGGATGACGCTTGTCCCGTATCAAGGCCTGCTTTACCCTGCAGTTTCCTTCCACCACATCCACCAGATTGTAGACAATGCGATTTTCCAGCCCCATAACTACGTCCAGATTGCGCAGTCCGATATCCGTGTCAATAAGGCATACTTTCTTGCCCAGCTTTGCCAGACCTGTTCCTACATTTGCAGATGTGGTGGTCTTACCCACACCGCCTTTCCCTGAAGTGACGACAATGACTTCGGAGTTTTTCGCCTCCGCGGAAATATTGTTTTCCATACTGATACCACGCCTTTCTGAATTGATGTCGTCCTCTGGCCTTTTCCTTTTTTATGCATCCTCTTATATTTTCTTTTTTAAAAAGAAGCCAGCAATTCTTTGGTAAGCGGTTCCATAACAATCTTTTCGTTCTTCACATATGCAATTTTCGGTTGTACTTTAGGGCGGATGCCCCACTTGGATTGTTTATCCTTAGATTTGTATTTGAAATCGCCGATATGTAATCTTTCCGGCTCCATTTCAAGCGCTACCACATAAGCCCGCCCCTGAGCGTTCCCGCCGGCATAGGCTTCCCCATATAAACCTCCCAAAACAATAATATTTTTGGCAGATATCACTGCACATCCGGGGTTTACATCCCCCATGATGATAATGCTGTTTTCCGTCTCAAGCACATCATTATTTTTAAGCGTACCCTTGTAAAACTGACCTTCATCCCCGCCGGAAAGCTTCTTTTCCACCTGATGCAGGGCTTTGATAAAGGTGCGGTCAGTCTCTGCGTTTCTCCCGATAATACAGATAATATTGACATTACTGTTTTTCTTAATGGTATCAATAATCTGCAGTTCCTCCACTTCCGTGACTTCCCGCCCCTCAATAGAAAGCGCAACGCTCGCCTTCCCAAAGAAGTTTTTTCCCTGTGTAAATTTCAGGGCAAGTTCTGACAGAATATCCTCAAAGGATACCTCACTATTCAAACGCAATGTAATTCCGTTTTGGTAACTTGTAATCTTAACTGCCTCTGTCATAATCTGTAACCTGCTCCTTTTCTACAATTCATTGGAAATGCCTGCATCGGGGCTGTCCGCCGTACCTGTAATAATTTCTTCTTCCTCTGCCAATCCATAGTGGTATAGAATAACATCCTTTGTCATCTGCGCCGCATAATCGGAGGAATACCCGAAGGGAATGCGGGAAGCTATTGCAATTTCCGGCTGCTCATAAGGCGCATAACACACAAAAAGTGCATGGTTGGGTCTGGATTTAGTCTGCTCCGCAGTACCCGTCTTGCCCGCAACATTCACTGCCAGCCCGTCAAAATAAGGTTTGTTTTCTACCACCTGACGCATGCCAGAATGAAATGCTCTCCAATATTCCTGAGGAATATTAACATTATTTCTCACCTCGGCATCATATTCCTTCAATATATTGCCTGATGCATCCGCAACATGATCCAACAGAGTCAGATTATAACAGGTGCCGCTGTTGGCAATGGTGGTGACATATCTGGCAAGCGCCACCGTGGTATAGCTGTTGCTGCCCTGTCCGATAGCGGAAGGCACAGGGTTTTCATTAGACACACTAGGCATGGATTCTGCAATCTCCACTCCCGATTTTTCCGTGAGACCATACCAATCCGCATACTCATACAAAGTGTTAAGACCTGCCGTTTCATCATAGCTTCCGCTTCTGGTAGACAGTCGGTAGCCCACCTCATAAAAGAAATAGTTGCATGAATCGCGGATTGCCGTACTCATTATTTCATTGCCATGTCCGGAACGCAGCCAGCATCTGGGGGAGGGGTTGGTGATAGCTGTAAAAGTACCTGTACAGTTAACCCTTTCATTTAAAGTAACCACACCCTCCATCAATCCCGCCGTGGCAGTCACGATTTTAAAGGTGGAACCCGGAGCCGCCTTAGACTGCGTTGCGTAATTATATAAGGGATTTGATTTGTCCGAATTCAGCTTTTCAAAATATTCCGCATCCACGGAATTGGCCATTTTATTATTATCATATCCCGGATAGGATACCATTGCCAGCACATCCCCCGTATTTACATCGACAATAACCATGGATGCATTGCATGGGTCAAGGGCAAGCTGTGCCGGTGTAATGTCCAGATTATTAATCCGGTTTTTCATAAAGTTATAGGCATTCTGTCGTCCACTCCATAGAGCTTCCCGTTCGCTTTCTTCCACATCTACCACATTCTGTTCGCACAACAGCATACAGATCTGCTTTCCTGTTATTACATCATTTAACAGCATATATTTATAAAAGCGCTTTTGAAACTCCATGTTTTTATCAATCAGCTGAATCGTAACTTCCACCAATTGGTTATAAATTTCCTCAGAGTCAGAATACTTGCCCTTGGTATTTAACTTGCTCACATCAATCCAATTCTTTGCAATGCAGTATTTCAAATACTCATTCAGGCTTATGACCTCATCCACCGCCCAGGCTTTCTGTGTTGCATCTTCACTGTCAATGGCGGATGACATGAGAATTCCCTGCTCCTTCAAAAGCACCACCAGATTACTCTGATAAACCTGATACTCCTTGGACAGTTTATTGTAGGGTGTCTTTTTCTCCTTCATCTCTTGAACCAGGGTATCATACACCTGCTGCTTATAAGCAAGATGTTTTTCATAGACTTCCCTCTCCGTATCCTGTGCATCCTCCGCCGCAAAATGTCTGATATCCACAATACTATTGTTGATAACCGCAAAATACACATCATAGATAGGAATCTTAATGTCGGCACTGCCGGAATTGGGACCCGCCTTATATTCTTTGGTGTTAATAATCTTGTCGGACACTAGTCCTGCAAGCCTCTGCTCCACAATATTGTAAGCCACCATAGTAAGATTCTTGTCAATAGTCAGATAAACATCCAGCCCTGCCTGCGCTTCTGTCCGTTCCAAAACCGTCATCACCTTACCGGTTACATCCACACTTACCTTTTCGTATCCCTTTGTACCCTGAAGCGTGGTCTCCATATATGCCTCAATACCGCTCTTCCCCACGACATCATTGATATTATAGGAATCCGGCTTGCCGCCCTCCGCCGTCTTTTTTTCATTCAGCTGGGTCAGCTCGTCCGAAGAAATTTTTCCGGTATACCCCAAAATATGGGCAAAATATTTGCTGTCCACATAACGACGCACGGTATCCTCTACAATGGTGACTCCCGGAAGCTCGTCCACATTCTCCATAATGACAGCCACCGTCTTTTCATTGACATCCGTTGCCACCGTGGTTCCTATATATTTGCGATAAGAAGTCAGATTCATATTATAACGGACTGTGACCATTTTCAGCCACTCTTCCTTTGTATAACCTTTTCCGGGTATGAAAGTACTTTTGTCATCACCCTCTGTCTCATATTCACCGATGGCAAAACGAATTCCCTTTCCAGAAACCCTGCTTAAGTATTCCATGATTTCCGTGGCAGTAGATGCCCTCTGCTCCTCTGACAGCTTGTCCACCGTAGCCAGCCCATAGACATCCGCCAAAAACCTAAGGCGGCTGGTTCCATCCACCGAATAGGCAAAATCTCCGTTTTCGTTTAAAACAATCTTAAAATCCGTTACTATTTTATCGCCGTTTTGTTCAATCATGCCAATCAGCTTATAGATTGTCTCATTTTGTTCTTTATTTTTCTGCTTTGTGGATTTGGATTCATTCACATCCTCTATCTTTACAGAATAAGCTAATTCATTATAGGCAAGCACATTTCCGTTTCTGTCAAAAATATTGCCTCTGGTGCTGGTAATGTCTCTTGTCTTTTCCGTCAGCAGAATAAAATCCTCCATATATTTTTCACCATACACAATCTGCAGCTTAAAGCAGCGGTATAAAAGGATTCCGCACAGCCCGAAGCAGAGTAATGTCATCACGGTTAGTCTGCTGGTTATCACACTGATAATATGTTCTTTCAGTTCATCAAACAAATTTCTGCTCACTCCTTCTCTCTAGAATTTCCAATTTCTCATTCACCTTCAATATAAGGGGATACAGAAACAGAGTGATTACAATGGTATACAGCGCCTCCGGCAGGATCACGCTGGTAAAATAATAGGAAAATTGGAATTTCCCACGAAACATAAACAAAAGAATATAACAAAGTATCCCATAAGACAAATCACTAGTAATAATTAACGCCAGCGGCAGCTTGATATCCTGCGGATAAAAAATATGACAAAACTTACCATTAATATAACCAATGTACATTAAAATAAGGGCGTAGAAGCCCAGAAGCTCCCCAAAAAACACATCATTTAACAGCCCGCAGATAAAACCGATGACAAGACCTTCCTTTTCTCCCCTCATAAAGCCAAAGGAAGAAATCAGTATAATCATCAGATTGGGAATGATACCCGTAAAGGCAATATTTCCAAATACGCTGCACTGTATCACAAAACATACCAAAATAAACATGGCTGTCACGATTTTTCTACACATTACTCATTTTCCTCTATCTGCTGCTTCAAATCCGTAATCACCAGCACCTCGCTCAAATGCTCAAAATCCACCGCCGGCGTCAGATATCCTGACTTGGTCAGATTATTGCCGTCCCTGTTGATCGTATGTAAATACCCAATCAAAATATTAGGCATATACTTATCGCTGATATCCGAAGTGACGATTTTGTCTCCTTCAACTACCTGTTCCTTACTGTCCACCAGCTTGCTGAATGATATCACACCCTCCGTCATGAGCCTTAAGTCTCCGGAAACAATGAGTTTGTCCTCGGTGGCAATAGTCATGGCGCTGACATTGCTGTTGTCAGAGATAATAGAGGTAACTCTGGCCCAATTAGGTCCCACTGCCGTGATAATGCCCACAAGACCGCCCCCTGCTATCACATTCATATTTATCGCCAAACCGTCCTGTTCCCCCTTGTCAATGACAAAGTCGGAATACCAATTGCCGGGACCCCTCTTAATAATTCTGGCCCCTACTTTTTGATATTGACCATACTGTTCGTCAAGTTCCACCAGCTCTCTCAATTTATTTAATTCATATTTATCCTGTTGAAGTCTCGTATTTTCTTCTGTAAGCTCTGCAACCTGCTGTTTCAAGCGGGCATTTTCGTCCAGAAGGGAGCGAATCTGTACCAACTCTTCCGAACGGTTGGACAGCCAGCTTCCTATCTGCGCAATCCCCTGTTCAAAAGGCACAATCACATAGCCCACTACCGTATTCAGGGGTTTGTTAAACACATCCGTCCCAAATGTTACCAGCATTAAGAGCGTACACACAAATGTTAAAATAAAAAGGAGATATTTACTCGGCAGAGTAAACTTCTCCCCTTTTCGTTTTATGATTGGGCTCATTTACTCATCCCTTCAATTGAATAAGTCAACGACTTATAGTTGTCATCTTTAATAATTTTTGAAAGTCCTGCTGCAACGCTTGTCAGGGGATTCTCTGCAACATTTACGGTAAGCCCTGTTCCTGCAGCCAGCCGCTCCGACAAATGATTTACCTGAGATGCCCCGCCTGTCAGATAAATGCCATGACGGTAAATATCTGCTGCGAGTTCCGGAGGTGTGCGCTCCAGAATCACCTTTACATTGTCAATAATTGTATTGAAATGTTCCTCCAAGGCTTCATCCACCAGCTTTGTGGGAATCTCTCTCTCCACCGGAAGCCCTGTCACAATATCCCTTCCGTAGACGATGGCTCCTTTTCCTTCTGCTTCCAATTCCTTTAAAGAAATCTTTACAGACTCCGCCGTCTTGCCGCCAATAATCAGGCTGTACTCCTTTCGGACAGCGGATTTGATAGCTTCGTCAAACCGAAGCCCTCCGGCTTTGATTAACCGGCTTAATACAATGCCGCCTAAGGACAAAATGGAAATTTCCGTGGTCTCATAGCCCACATTTACCACCAGCACACCTTGGGAATTTTTCACATCAATATCAAGACCCAGACCGTCTGCCACGGCTTTCTCCACTACCATAATTTTTTTTGCCTTTACATTGGCATCCTTTAGCAAATCGTAAAATGCCCTCTTCTCCACATCCGTCACATCAGTGGGCACCGCAATCAAAAAGTCAGCAGGCTTTATATTTCCTTTCTGCATATCCGTAATAAAATATTTTATCAGAGTCTCCATATTACGGATATCCGCAATCACACCATTGGAAAGCGGATAAGAAATATGGATATTGCTGGGAGCCTTCTCATACATCTCATATGCCGAATCCCCATAAGCAAAAAGCGTGTTCTTATTCTCAATGGCAATCATATTTTTCTCTGCCATGATATTGTCATCGTTTCTGCTGTAAATCTTGATATTGTTGGTTCCAAGGTCGATACCGAATGCATTGTTAGCCAAAACAACAGCCCCTTTCTTCTTTAAAACTAGTATACCTGTTATCCCCGATAATAATATGGTCTAACAGGGGAATATCCATCTTTTTTCCCAACTCCAATAAATTCTTTGTAAGCTCCCTGTCTGCACGGGATGGAGTGGGGTCCCCGCTGGGATGATTATGCACAAGAATTATGTTTACTGCACGGCATTTAAGCGCTTCCATAAAGATTTCCCTCGGAGAAATTAAGGACATCTTCACGCTTCCGTCTGAGAGCTTTTTTTCTGCAATCATCTGCCCTTTTCCGTCCAAACAGACCAAAATCACACATTCCGTCTCCCTGTGCCTGAGCTTTTCCATAAAATACTCTGCCACTGCGGAAGAACAGGTAAACAGTAATCCTTCTTTTGCCGTAGCGCGGCTGATGCGCATGGATAACTCTGTCAGGCTCTTTAATTTTACCGCCTTCACCATGCCGATTCCTTTAATCTGCATCAGTTCTTCCAAAGTCACATCATAAAGTCCCAAAAGTCCCTCTCTGGGATGTTTTGCCAAGGAAAGCACCTGTCCTGCTAGTTCCAAGGCATTCACATCCTTGGTTCCTGTGCGCAGAATAATGGCAAGTAACTCCCTGTCTGTCAGATTCTCTGCGCCAAAACGAAGGAATCTCTCATAGGGCATATCAAAACCCTGTTTAGTATTTCTCATACGCCTCCTTTACCTTCTCCGACGTATGTGTAAAACGAATAAATCGTTTCCTACGAATAAATTCGTTTCCAATAATCTTTAGCGAATGAAACGATACACTACAAAAGAAATAATCACTCCGACGACACTAGCTATGGTGATATGAAATTTCAGCCCGAATGTCAGAATGATAAAGCCCAGATTCAGCTCCACAGGGTTGTTCAGTCCGAAGACCTGTCCATAATTTAAAAAGGTACCCTCAAAATATGTGCCAATAAATCCGCCAATCACAAATCCTATCAACACTAAAAGTACCAAAACCCAATTCACTCTTTTCAAGGTTATTCCTCGTCTTTCTTCTGTGTTATCACAACAGCCCAGCTTCTAAGTTTCCCAGAATGCCTGTCCAAAACTGCTGCTCTGAACCAGCCTGCCCACAGCCGATTCTTTCATACGCCCTTTTATACTACCACAAAATCTGTCTTCTGTATACCAATTTCATAGATTTTATTTTGTGTTTTTTCTACATTTTTCCAGAAACGATAGCTTCTTTCGTCACTATTCCTGCATCCAGCAGTGCCTGCAGCGACTTTAAAATACCAAACTTGGCATGCTGCCAAGTAAGTCCTCCCTGAAAATAAACCGCATAAGGCGGCTTAATGGGACCATCCGCAGAAAGCTCAATGGAGGAACCTGATACAAAGGCGCCTGCTGCCATGATGACCTTGGCATCATAACCTGGCATATCCCACGGTTCAGGACTGACATGACTGTCCACGGGAGCCGCCGCCTGAATCCCCTGACAAAATGCAATGACACCTTCCGGACTTCCAAAGGTAACTGCCTGAATAATGTCGTGCCGGCTCTCAGAGCCGTCAGGCACCACCGCAAATCCCAATCTTTCATAGATATTCGCCGCAAAAATCGCTCCCTTTAACGCTCCCGCCGTCACCGTAGGAGAAAGGAAAAATCCCTGATAAAAGGAAGATAAAAGACTTAAGGAAGCCCCCACCTCCTTGCCAAGTCCCGGAGAAGTCAGGCGGTATGCCGCGTTTTCCACACATTCCTTTCTGCCTGCAATATATCCCCCAACAGGGGCAAGTCCTCCGCCGGGGTTCTTAATCAGGGAACCCACCACCATATCCGCCCCCACATCAGAAGGCTCACTGGTCTCCACAAATTCCCCATAACAGTTGTCTACCATACAGATAACATCTGGTTTAATTTGCTTGACAAAAGCAATTAATTCCCCGATTCGCTCCACGGACAAAGTGGGTCTTGTCTGGTAACCTTTGGAGCGCTGAATCGTCACAAGCCGGGTTTTTTCATTGATCGCTTTTTTGATACTTTCATAGTCAAAACTTCCGTCTGGCAAAAGATCCACCTGCTTATAGCTGATACCATATTCCGCAAGGGAGCCTTTGGAAGGACGGATGCCGATAACCTCCTCCAGAGTGTCATAGGGCTTACCCACCGGAGAAAGCAGTTCGTCACCCGGACGCAGATTGCTCATAAGCGCCAGCGCCAGCGCGTGGGTTCCGCAGGTAATCTGAGGGCGCACCAAGGCATCCTCTGTGTGAAATACTCCTGCATAAACCGCTTCCAGCGTATCCCTGCCCAAATCATTATAGCCATAACCTGTGGTGCCGAGCAGACAGGCTTCGCTGACTTTTGCATCCTGCATCGCCTTTAACACTTTCAGCTGGTTATATTCCGCCGTCTCATCAATCCGGGCAAACCGTTCTTTTAATCCCGCCAGAATAGAGTTCCCATATTCATATACCTCCGCGGATATCCCCAGGAAGCCATAAATTTTCTTTGTCTGATTTTCCATATTCAGCCTCATTTCTGCCGCACAGGAGGATGTGTCCCTCACCTTGCGCATTTTATATCATTAGCAATCCTTATGCCAAAATTTCTGCATTTCCCAATTTCTCCAGCATAAACGCAAGCATTCTGTCCTCATCATAGTCAAATTGATCCTTGTCAATCCAGATAACTTCTTTCTCTCTGCGAAACCATGTGAGCTGTCTTTTGGCAAAATGCCTTGTATCCCTCTTTATCAGGTACACGGCTTCTTCCAGAGTTGTGACGCCATCCAGATAATCCAAAATTTCTTTATATCCCAATCCCTGCATGGATGACATACCCCTTTTTACACCCATATCCTTTAATCTCTGGACCTCCTCCACAAGCCCGAGATTTATCATCTCGTCCACTCTTCGCTCAATTCTCTCATAGAGCCTCTCCCTTATATCATTCAGTACAAAATAACAGGAATTGTATGCTCTTTTCTTCTGCCTCTCCCTCTCGTTATGGTCTGAAATCCTCTGTCCTGTCAGATGATAATATTCCAGAGCTCGAATGATACGCTTAATATTATTTTCATGAATTGCCTCTGCCGAAGCGGCATCCACCTGTCTTAACATTTCATGGAGGAAATCCGTTCCTTTTTCCTGCGCCAGATTTTCAAGCATGCTCCGATATGCCGCATCCTCTCCCTGTGTATCTTCTTCAAAATCCACATCCCTAAGCAGCGCCTGAATATAAAATCCGGTTCCTCCTGTCAAAATGGGAATATGCCCTCTCTCATATATGCCGGGAAGGCATTCCTCACACTTCTTTTTAAAAACCACCACATTAAAGTCTTCCCAAGGCTCCAGCACATCAATCAGATGGTGGGGCACACCCTGCATTTCCTCGGGGGTAATCTTTGCAGAGCCCACATCCATATGCTTATACACCTGCATGGAATCCGCAGACAAAATTTCTCCGCCCACCGCCTTTGCCAGCTTGATTGACAGTTCTGTCTTGCCCACTGCCGTAGGCCCGGTTAAAACAATCATGGGCTTGTGTTCTTTTATCATAAAATCCTCTTTTCACACTATGCGCTTAAATTTCTTTTCCAATTCCGTCTGTGTCATGGCAATAATAGTAGGTCTGCCATGGGGGCAGTTATACGGATTTTCCAAGGTCAGCAGTTCGTCTATCAAGGCTTCCGCCTCCGCCCTGCTTAAGGAATGATTTCCCTTGACTGCCGCCTTGCAGGACATGGATGCAATTTTTTCCTCAATTACCTGAAAGCTTCCCCTGCTGCTTCCCTCTGAAAGCTCATCCAGCACATCCAAAAACAGCTCTTTCTCGCTGCAGCCGTACAAATCTACCGGCACGCTCCGAAGAGCATATTCATTTCCGCCAAAACTCTCCACCTCAAATCCCAAAGTCGCAAATATCTCCTGATATTGCAAGAGTACCGCCTCTTCCTGACCCGAAAGACTTACAATAACGGGAGGCAGTAAGGATTGGGAAACAATGCTCTTTTCATGAAACTGCTTCATCAGCCTCTCATACTTTACCTTTTCATGAGCTGCATGCTGGTCGATAATAAAGAGTTTGTCCTCGAACTGCACCAGCCAATAAGTGTTAAAAACCTGCCCGATAATCTCATATCTGGAACGGTTCTCCACTGTAAGCATCTTATCTTCAAAAAGATTTATCTGACGCTCCGGTATACCTTCTTTCGGCTTCACCTGATTTTCTGATTTGCCCTCTTTCTGACCCTTATGGCTTTCTGCACCGTCTTCGGAGCTTTCTTCTTGAAAACTCTCTGCCTTCTCCCCTGGATCCACAAAGAAAGCTTCCTCCAAATCCCCATTATTTGCAGGGTTTTCTGTCAAATTGTCGGTATTTTCTATCTTTTTCTCCTCAAAAACACGGTTCCAGACAGGTTTTTGCAGGAAATCCTGCATTTTTTGAGGTTCTGCCTGATAGGAAGTCTCCTCCATCACCTTTGCTGCATTTCTTCTTTCCTGCTCAAAAGGCTCCGGAACATGCTCTCTCTCTGACAGCTTTTTCTCACTTGCCTGAGCTTTCTTCCTTTCTTTTTCTTCAGCTTCACTGACAAGAACATCCCCCGGAATCATCTCATGACTTTTTAACACATCCCTCACTGCCTCTGACAACAGACTACAAAAAGCAATACCGTCCGAAAACCGCACATCCATCTTGGTGGGATGCACATTCACATCCACACTTCCCCTGTCCATAGTGATATGCAGAATGCACAACGGAAATTTGTGCTGCATCAAATACTCTTTATAGCCATCCTCCAAAGCCCTTGCCACAAGATTGCTCTTGATAAAACGCCCGTTTATATAATATATCTCAAAATTACGGTTAGAACGCACGATTGCAGGCTTTCCCAGATATCCTTCCACACACACGCCGTTTCTCTCCTCCTGAATCGGCACAAGAGAGGCAGCCACATCTCTGCCATAAATACGATAAATAACCTCCCGCAAATCCCCGTTTCCGGAGGTGTGAAATCTGGTTTGATTACCCAACATAAATTTAAAGGAAATATCCGGTCTGGACAGTGCCAGATGCTCCATCAATTCCACAATATATCCCCCCTCAGTCGCGGGCTGTTTTAAAAACTTGCGCCGCACGGGAGTATTGAAAAACAGATTTCGCATGATAAAAGTGGTGCCCTCCGGAGCGCCGATTTCTTCAAAACATTTTTCGGTACCGCCCTCAAGTATAACGTGAGTGCCGGTAAGACTCTCCTTTGTCTTAGTGATGACCTCCACCTTGGACACTGCGGCAATGCTGGACAATGCCTCTCCCCGAAATCCGAGACTTGCAATCTGCAGTAAGTCCTGAGCCTGCTCAATCTTGCTGGTAGCATGGCGCAAGAATGCCGTCCGGATCTGTTCCCTTTCCATGCCTGTGCCGTTATCCGTCACACGGACAAATTCAATTCCTCCGTCTCTTACTTCCACGGTAATAGCGGTTGCCCCTGCATCAATGGCATTTTCCACCAATTCCTTCACCACGCTGGAGGGTCTTTCCACTACCTCGCCTGCTGCGATTTTATCTATGGTTTCCGAATCAAGTATATGTATCTGCGCCATTTGTCTCCTCTCCTGTGGTTTTCAGTTGTATTGCCTGAACAGTTCCATAAATCGGAATTTATTTATTTCTTCTAAACTCATCAATATTCTTTTTACAACTATATGCTTCCATTAACTTTTCATCTTCCCAAGTCCACTGCTTCTCAACCTCTATCTTTTGAACAAGCTCTTCATGTGTGGGTTCAGCAGGGAAAATATCACATGGATATTGCCCACAATATCCACAATGTTCAAAACCTTTTTCAATCACACATTTTCTTGTTTTACACATGGGATCTTGTAAAACAGCATTTTCCTTTTCACATGAACAGCCATCACAAATTATAGTATTGGGGTCAGCATTATACCCTGGAAATATTTTGCTATATACATTACAAATATCCTTGCGTCTGTCGTTCTTCTCAACATTAGGACGATAAAGCAAACATAAATCACATCTGTTACCGCATTTTGAAAATACTTTCTTTTCCATTGCCCAACCTCCGTTAAATTCCGATTTGTCGGAATATCACACCGTCCAGCGGTTCTTTACTTTATTCTGAAGCCGGTACAGCGTATTTAATGCATCCAAAGGAGTCATGGTGGAAACTTCCACTTCCATCAGTTCCTTTAGCACATCCTCGTCTGTAACTGTCTCAAAGAGGGACATCTGCGCCATATCCACCTCATCATACTTAGGCAGCTTTTTTCCTTTGCTCTCCTCTTTATAGTCGGAGGCAATGCTCTGCACTTTCTCCGTGATGTCATTGTCGCTTAGCTGTTCCACGATTTCCTTTGCACGGTCTATCACCATATCCGGCACCCCTGCCAGCTTTGCCACCTGAATGCCATAGCTTTTATCCGCGCCGCCTTTTACAATCTTGCGCAAAAATACAATATCGTCCCCCCGCTCTTTTACGGCAATACAGTAATTGTTTACATTACTCATCTTGCCCTCAAGCTCAGTCAGCTCATGATAATGAGTGGCAAACAAGGTTTTTGCACCTAAAAGTTTCCGATTGCTGATATGCTCAATCACCGCCCATGCGATGCTGAGTCCGTCAAAGGTGGAGGTTCCCCTGCCGATTTCATCCAAAATAAGCAGACTGTCAGCCGTAGCATTGCGAAGGATATTTGCCACCTCGTTCATCTCCACCATAAAAGTGGACTGCCCGCTTGCCAAATCGTCAGAAGCTCCCACACGGGTGAAGATTCTGTCCACAATGCCGATATCAGCGCTCTTTGCAGGCACAAAGCATCCCATCTGCGCCATCAGCACAATCAGCGCCGACTGCCGCATATAGGTGGATTTCCCCGCCATATTAGGACCGGTGATAATACTGATGCAATGATGATTGTTATCCAGATAGGTATCGTTTGCAATAAACATATCATTGGTAATCATCTGCTCCACCACGGGGTGCCTGCCATCCTTAATATTAATAATGCCTTTATCATTTAATTTAGGTCTCACATAATGATTTCTCTCAGACACCAAGGATAGGGAGGCGTATACATCCAGCCTTGCAATAGCTTTCGCCGTGCGCTGAATCCTTTCAAGCTCCATAGCAATGGAATCCCTGATTTTACAGAACAAATCATACTCTAATCCCTGCAGCTTATCCTCCGCATTTAAAATAGTGTCCTCCAACTCCTTTAATTTGGGCGTGGTATAGCGCTCTGCATTTGCCAGAGTCTGTTTGCGCACATAATCCTCCGGCACCATATTTTTATAAGAATTGGTCACTTCAAAATAATAGCCGAATACCTTGTTGTACTTAATCTTTAAATTCTTTATGCCTGTCCGTTCTCTATCTTCCTCTTCCAATCGGGCAAGCCATTCCTTGCCGTCACGCTTTGCGCTTCTGAGCATATCAATGGTTTCATCAAACCCATCTTTAATAATGCCGCCCTCCCTGATTGTAACAGGGGGCTCCTCATAAATAGCTCCGTCAATCAGGGCATAAATATCCTCAAGCCCTTCAATCTCCTCAAAAATCTTTGTCAGTTCTTCTTTTGCAAATTCCTTCAAAACCGTCTTGATATGGGGTAACATCTCCAAGGAATTGCGAAACGCAATCATATCTCTGGGATTAGCCGTTTTATAAGTCACCTTGCTGAGAAGTCTTTCCAAATCATAAATCGGAGCCAAATATTCCCTAAGTTCATCCCTCGCCACGCTGTTGCCGCACAATTCTTCTATGGCATCCAGCCTCTTTATCATCTCATCCTTTTCGATTAGGGGCTGCTCCACAAAACTGCGCAGCATCCTGCCGCCCATAGCGGTCTTGGTCTTATCCAGAACCCATAACAGGGAGCCTCTCTTTTGCTTTTCCCTCAGGGTTTCCGTCAACTCCAGATTCCTTCTGGTGGAGCTGTCAAGAAGCATGTATTTGCTGGTAAGATAAGGCATAACATGGGTAAAATGCTCAAGCTCCGTCTTCTGTGTGTCATACAAATATTGCAGCATGGCTCCTGCCGCAATCATCCCCATGGGAAACTCTTCAATTCCAAGCCCCATCAGCGTATTTACTTTAAAATGCTTAAGCAGCGTTTTTTTACAGCCCTCATCGTCAAAAAGATGGGGTTCCAGCGCATTTACGGAAATATGCAGTCTTCCCCTCAAATCTTCGATATCCGCGCCGCTCATCAAAAATGCCTCGTTACAGATAATCTCTGAGGGAGCGTACTTCATCAGTTCGTCATTTAACTTTCTGATATTTTCCACCTCAGTGAGATAAAAATCCCCTGTGGTGACATCTGCTGCCGAAAGACCAATCTTTGTGGGTGTATAGGCAATGCACATCAGAAAATTATTTTTGGAGGCATCCAATGCCTGCATATTCAGATTTGTACCGGGGGTGACAATGCGGACTACCTCTCTTTTTACCAGCCCCTTTGCCAGCTTGGGATCCTCCACCTGCTCACAGATTGCCACCTTGTAACCCTTGCTCACCAACTTGGTAAGATACCCCTCTACCGCATGATAAGGGATGCCGCACATGGGCGCTCTCTCATCCAGACCGCAAGCCTTGCCTGTCAGCGTAATCTCAAGCTCTTTGGAGGCAGTCAATGCATCCTCAAAGAACATCTCATAAAAATCCCCTAGGCGGTAAAAAAGAATACAGTCGCTATATTGTTTCTTGGTTTCCATGTACTTCTGCATCATGGGAGTTAGTTCCGCCACTTTTGTACACTCCTGTTCTATCATTTCTATCTCATATTTGTAATCATTTGGCAACTTTATCATTGTATAATGACAAAATCGGATACACAATCCATAGCGCATCCGATTTTATAATAGCACAAAATATGGTATTTGTAAATTATCTCTTTCCCTTATAAATATCGAAATCTATATCTGAAATAAAATACTAGAATAAAAGGCAGTTCTTTGATATACTAAATGCGTTATACAGGAATCTCAAATATTTTCATAGAGGAAGAAATGATGATAAAATTACTGCCGGATAAAAAAGGTACCTTTTTGCGTGCGTCCCTGTCTGACGCCTGTAACTTTTCTTGTGAGTACTGTGCAAAGGATATGGGGATGGAAAATCATACGCCAAAGTGTATGAAGGCAGATTTATTAAGTGCGGACGCCTATATCCGAAATCTGGAAAGGATTGCGGCCCACGGATTTGAAATCATATCCTTTACGGGTGGGGAACCGCTGCTTTGCAGGGATTTTTCCCGGATCGCCGAGGCGGCGAGACAGCTGTTTAAGGTCGTGGAAATTACAACCAACGGCGCAAAGCTGTCAGAGCATATGGAAACAATCCAAAAATATGTGGATGTATTGAAGATATCCGTTGACGCAGTGGATGACGATCTGCGAGTAAAGATTGCCCGCCATGCCGACGCCAAGGATACCCTGCATGTTGTGGAAACTTGCTGTAAAGCCGACATTGCACAGATCGGACTGAATTTTGTCTACATGAAACAGAATGCGGAAGAGCTGCCCCGACTGATTGCATTTGTAAAAGAACTGAATCAGAAATATCATACCGATATCTATATCAGTGTTCTGGATATGTACTATTCCAAAGGAAACGATGCGTTCTGGCGGGAGCAGTTCGTCAATTTGAAAGAACTGAGACAGTCATTGGAAGCCAAAGGCATCACGGTTCACCAAAGACTGAGAGTCGGCTGCGATTCCTATTACTGCATCTGGGACGGAGTCAGGGTCAATATGAAAGACAGCATGTCTTGTACACACAGGAGCGTAATGTGTCAGGAATGTGAGTGCTATTGTCAGGAAGGTATCTACAGCTTGAAGCATTCCGCAAGCGGCTGGCTTAGCGTCTGCCCTTCTAACGATGTGAAGCTGGGCGCCCTGCTTCAGGAAGATGATGTGGAACAACAGATTGACCGATTTGTGGATATTTTGAACCGTCTTACGAGAGTTCCGGATACCGGATGGAATTTTATGGAAAAGAACAGCCTGTGCGATCTGCCGCATTTGATGAAACCTCAAGTCAGAGAATGCCTTGCTCTTTACCATGACATAAAAAAGCGGGCGAGAACATACTGTGAAGAACATGGGTTTATGGAGTTTGATACGCCCGTGTTCACAAAATATGCCGGAGAACCATATAATCCGACTTTTTCCGTTTCGGCGGAAGGAAAAGCGATGCATCTTGCCGATTCTCCGCAGGTGTACAAAATGCTTCTGATGCTTTCCGGCTATGACAGATACTATCAGTTTGCACATTGTTTCCGACCGATTGCACACGAAAATGCTTCGGACACACATTTGCAGGAATTTGTACAGCTTGATATGGAACTGCATGTGAATTCTCTCGGCGAACTGATGGAGACCGCCAGAGATCTGCTTCGATTTATATGTGGAGACACGGCGTTTGAACTGATTCCACATCTGCCGCTAACGACCGGAAAAACGGGCGTTCACGGCGGCATTATGCCGGAACATCATATCTTTGCAAAGCCTGAAAATCTGAGCATCGGTCAAAACCAAACGATTTCGGAACCGACAGATCTGCTTCAAGTAAGGACAGAATCCTTCGATATTGTATTGAACGGTATGGAGGTGGGCGGCGGCGATATGCGTATCATGGATGCGGCCCTACAGGAATCCATGATGGATCTTTTTGAGGTGGACAAAAAAGCATACCAGGATTATCTGCAAGCCCTCGACCGCTATCACGGCAGTCCCTTCGGCGGATTTGCAATTGGTCTTGAAAGGCTCGTCATGGCTATGACAGGCATAACGGATATCAGAGAAACAACCGCCTTTGAAGGGAACTAATTTCTACTCTTTTGTCAAACCATATACTATACTATTGGCGAACTGATCACTTACCATACATCATAATCATAATTTTCAGTGCCGGGTATCTCTACACTTTTTATAGTCGTTCTTGTGGAAGCGATCTCATGAGTTGTTTTATCATAATAGTGATCCGCCTTCATAAGTACCGCCTTGTCACAAAGTCCATAATCACCACCTACGCCCCATATCTCGTAACTAGTATACACATATGCGGTATCCGTCTCTTGGACATTCCGATAGATACTTGGCACAGTATTGATATTTGGCTCAGTATTCAAGAAACCATAAGAAAAATCCCCTATAGCCTTTATCTTCTCCAATGAGATCTCTCCAAAATATACCGGTCCTATCCAATCCCCATTCTGAACAGATAATCTATTTTTCAAAAAGCATCTTCTATATGCTCTTGGAATTTCATGTGTTACAAGTATATTATTCTCATAGTATGTTCTCAGCTCCGTATAGCGAATACTATACTCCACATAGTAATCATTTTCGCCGCAGTAAATGATTTCCTCATCCCTTGTTCTGCTTCCTGTATTTCCATCCCAAGTATTTGAGGTCTCTATTAACTTAGTGCAATGTGTATCAATAAGTTCCTGAAATACTTCATCAGAAATCTCTTCATTTACATCAACTTCACTTAGCGGAAGCTCGGATTGGAAAATATATGTCTCAACTCTTTCACTGTATAAAACTCCATCTACTTCCTTTTCCGTCAGCGGAATACCAAACGAATCATAGCCGTTCCTATCTATATCAGAAATAAAATCAGATGTTTTATAATCATTTTGGACAATATAGATCAAATCTTCATCCGAAATGGATTCTGCCTCATCGGCAGATTGAAATAAAAATATTTTCAATTCAGATGCTTCTGTGCTAGTTCCTGAATTTACTGTATTTTCTGCGCCACACCCTGAAACAGATAGCAGAAATCCCAATAACAATAGATACAAGGAATATTTTGTTCTATTTTTCATTTTAATATTTTCTCCGCATTGCAAACTTCTGCATCAGTTCTGCCAGATTCTTCCCATATAATAAAATCCATGGCACTCATCCAAAGATACCTTCACAACCTTTCCAATCAGAGAGGCATCTCCCGGAAAATGCACAAGCGTATTATTGGAGAGCCTGCCGGTCATTAAATGATCTTCATGTTCGTTTATTTCCTCCACCAAAACCTCCATAATCTGCCCCTGATAACCCAAAACCCGTTCCCTTGCGGTATCCTGCACTGTCTTGAGCACCTTGTCAAACCCTTTTTTTACCTCTTCCTCCGGCACCTGATTCTCCATTGCCGCAGCGGGAGTTCCCGTTCTCTTGGAATAAATAAAGGTAAAAGCATTGTCAAACTGCACCTTGCGGATGACATCTATGGTTTCCTCAACATCCTCCGCTGTCTCCCCCGGAAATCCCACAATGATGTCCGTAGTAATGGCAATATCCGGTATCTCCTGCCTGATGTGATTGGCAAGGGCTATGTACTGTTCCTTTGTATATCTGCGGTTCATCGCTGTGAGAATTTTTGTGGAGCCGGACTGCAAGGGCAGATGCAGATGGCGGCATATCTTCCCAGAATGCTTCATCACCTGAATCAATTCCTCGGACAAATCCTTGGGGTGTGAAGTCATAAAACGAATGCGCTGTATTCCCTCAATCTTTTCTATCTCCTCAAGGAGCTGCGCAAAAGTAATGGGCTCATCCAGATTCTTCCCATAGGAATTGACATTCTGACCCAAAAGCATGATTTCAACCACTCCGTCCGCCGCAAGTCTCTCGACTTCCCGGATAATGTCTTTGGGATTTCTGCTTCTCTCACGGCCTCTGACATAGGGAACAATGCAATAGCTGCAAAAATTATTGCAGCCAAACATAATATTGATACCGGATTTGAAGGGGTATTTGCGCTCCACGGGAAGATTCTCCACGATTGTGTCCGTGCCCTCCCAGATATCAATTACCCTGTCATTTGTTTCAAGCACCGTGCATAAAAGCTCCGAAAATTTATAAATATTGTGAGTTCCGAACATCAAATCCACAAAGCCATAGCTGGTCTTTATTTTTTCAATTACAGAGGGTTCCTGCATCATGCAGCCGCAGAGGGCGATTTTCATTCCCGGATTCTTTTTCTTATAACCGTTTAAAACTCCCAGCCTGCCATACACCTTCTGATTGGCATTATCTCTGACGGTACAGGTATTGTAAATTACAAAATCCGCATTTTCGTCCTCAGTCATCTCATAACCCGAAAGCTTTAAAATGCCTGCCAGCTTCTCGGAATCCCTAGCATTCATCTGACAGCCAAAATTGACCACACAGGCGGTGGGAATCCGCCCGTTTTCCTGTTCAAATTTTTTAATCCACTCCCGACATTTAGCTATATAGTAGTATTGTCTGGCGGGTTCCTCTGCAGGGGGATCTGCATTTACATCTATTTCATTTAAATTAATGTCATTATGAATCAAAGATTCTTTATGATGCAAGGCTTCATTGTACATTTTATATTGACTTTTCCCTTTCTTATTCCCGTCCTACTCCTCTATTCTCTTCCATCCAAATAGAGTCTTTTTAAATTTCTTTTTATGCTCTATCACATTGGCATTGTTGGGAAATTTGTTCCAAAATTCCATGGCTGTCTTGATGTTGACGGGAACTCCTAATCCATAGGCATAGATTTCTCCCAATCCCACTGCCGACAATTCCTCTCCTTTGTAACGCTCCAGCTCTTCCTTTGCCCTTTTGTAATCCACTGCCGTGCCAAGGCCTTTCAGATAACAGGTGCCCAGCATATCCGAACCCCAATGATTATCAGCGTCAGAGGCAGCCAGAAAATGCCGAACAGCTTTTTCATAATCTACGTCCACGCCATCACCTCCGTAAAAATAAATTTGTCCAAGACGATTATTACAGCCTATGGGTTCCTCTCCTGCCGCCAGACAGGTTTCAAAACAATTCTTTGCCAGCCTGATATCTCTGGGCAGTCTGCCATCATAGGTATATAATTTCCCCAGATAATAATTGCCCAATGGATTATTGTGTTCTGCGGCACGTCTGTAATACTCCGCAGCCTTCTCCGGCTGTGTTTTCTCATAGTCCTGCCCGGCTTTCACCATATAAAAGGCATTTCCGCGGTCTGCGGCAATCTGTCTTAATTCCTTTGCTCTATTCTCATTCTTGGGTATCCCGTAGTCCCCGGAGGTTATAATGTCAATATAATTGCCGACTCCCATGATCATACCCTTGGCAACCAATTCATCATACATCCGGATTGCTGTTTCCTGCCACTCCTTAATCTGATTTTCTATCTGATTTTTAGGAATTTTATCCATATCAATTTCCGCTAATTTTATCACGTCTCCGTAATAATAAGCGTTTGCCACCAGATACTTTGTAAAGAGATCTCCTGCGTCCGCCATCCGGCACACCTCGTCCCAGATTTCCTTTGAAGAATGATACGGCTCCTGTATAAAGCTCCCGCATCTTGGCTCGTATCCCCCCACTCGCCTTGCGGCAAACATACCAAGTGCACTTCCCTTCTCGATACTCAGATTCAGATATTCTTCCCACTTGCTGTCATCATCATCGGGAAACCCAAATCCCGGATCCACAAAGGAAGGGCCCATGTAACAGCGCGCCAAGAGATAATATGCATCCGAATTGCCCTCCTCTATAGCCTGCTCCAACAAAGAAATCGCTTCCTGTCCCCTCTCGAACGCCAAATCAATCCATAAAATCTGTACTGCTTTCTGTACTTTGATATCTAATTCTTTCATTTCTTCTCCCATCTGCCTAGCCAGGCCCTTAAATCACTTTAAATTTTGCAATTTTATGTACTTATACATTTTAATTATATCTTCTTTATCCTTTAAAAGCAAGGGACAGCAACTCTGATTTCGCAATCTAAACATATATTGTCATTCCTTGATTTTTAATAGCGAAAACTGTCCTATCTGCCTTGCTATTTCATAGTCAACTCCGACAAACCCTAAATCATCTGCATGTACCAGATAGACTGCATCATGGTCACATGCCGCCCAATCAAACTGTTGCACATTGATATAAGAATATCGCTCATGATAAGGCAAAAGCTCCCTGCCATTGCTTATAACAGTTTTCCCTTGGTAATACGCTGCATCAATATGACAGGCATAGTGTGTCAATATTTCTGCCATGGACAAATTATACTGCCATCCCATATTACCTGAGATATAAATTTTATCGCAATCCTCTCGATCTGCCGTCTCCACAGCCTCCAAAAATTCTTTGTTGTAATACTGTATAGTTTTTTGTGGATAGACCGTTAAATATGTTCCTAAAAACAATAAAGCGCATAAAGAATATAAGATGCCGGCTGCCGCCATCCCTTTTCTGCTTTTATCTGCAATCCGGCAAATGCCATAAGCGCAGATCAAAAGAAGGGGATAAAAAATAATATTGATACGGTTGATATTCACCTCATAGGTAATAACGCCGACCCAGATTCCAATCAGCAGAAAGCCGCAGAGCGCAAGCTTTTCCGCTTTTTTTCGGATATTAGTCTCCCGAAACCAAGTCCTGATGAACAATACCCCTCCAATTACCATAAACGGAATGCTGATATGGTACATGGGGCCAAAAGCAGGAATGGCGTTAAACCAATAATCCGGCAGTTGAAGAAAACAGCATTTCACCATATGCCAGATATTTTTTCCAAGCTGGGAGAAGGAAAAGTTTAAAAACAGAATATCATTTCCCCTTACGCTCTCAGGGAATCTGCTCATAGTGATAAAACCTGTCTCAATACTGTTCCAATGAAACAGATTAATGGCCATCACTAAAATTTCCGGCAGCGCAACTATACCAAAAATTAAAATGCAAAGCAGTATTTCTTTTAGGGAAAAGAGCTTCTTTCTCCATCCCCAAAGCGCAAATACCACCAAAAACGGCGTCACGGAGTACACGGCAATTCCATAACAATAAAAGGTCAGTCCGAAAAAGACCATGGACAGATATAGATATTTCTTTTTCTCAAGGCTTAAGAGCAGTAAATAAAATGCCAACAGAAAAACATGGGGAAACAGATTGCAGTCAATAGACCAGCGGCTTTGCATAAAATGCCATGGATTGATTGCTGTAAGCGCCATAGCAATGAGTCCCATCCTCTCATCTTCCACTCTCCTGCCAATCAAGTAGATGAGAACAATACCGCCTATGCTGGAAAACAGCATGGGAAGACGGATTACCCATGTATGAAAACCAAAAATTTTTAAAAAAGGAATCATCAGATAAGATAAAAGGACACTCATCTGGCTCACCTGCCATGCGGAAAAATGCACCGGAAACCGCACTCCAAAGCGATCCGTTCCATATAATGCCAAAGCCTGCGCATCCACTGCTCCCATAGCTTCATCCTGATTTACGCCGCTTGGCAGTTTTCCAAAATAAAAAATCCTGATAAAAACTGCAACAGCCAAAATTACCCAGAACAAAATTTTCCTGCTGTCCGTTTCACTTTTTCGTACGTTCATCATTAGCCTCCGTGCTCATGTAATTGAGTTTATCTTAACATCTTTTTCCACAACTGACAAGTTTGATCGTTCTCAAAACCTCTTTCTTATCGTCTTCTGAGGTTTTCATACCCCTTAATTTCCTCACAGGCCTCCTTTGACAAAAGCAGCACACAGATTAAATTGGGAACTGCCATCAGCGCATTACAGATATCCGAAAAATCCCACACCGCCTGAAGAGAGCACACTGCTCCCACAAATGTCACTAGTGCATAAAAAAAGCGATAATACATGCAATACCGTGTCCCTGTCAGAAATTCGAATGCCTTCTCCCCCTGATACGCCCAGCCCACTATGGTAGCAAAAGCAAAAAGCACAATACAGATACTGATAAAGACTGCTCCATACTTCCCAAAAGTAGTCTGAAACACAGCTATGATCAATGCAGTTCCCGTGAGCAGCCCGCCCTTATTATCCATGGTTCCAAGCATTCCGGATGCTGCAATGGCGAGACCTGTCACAGAACAGATAACAATAGTATCTAAAAACACACCTGTCATGCTGATATATCCCTGTTTGACATAGTCCCTTGTATCTGCCGCAGCCGCACTGATACCAGCGGCTCCAAGCCCTGCCTCATTGGAAAAAACACCTCTGGATACACCCCAGCGAAGAGCTTGTGCACCACTGACACAAATCTGTCCTCCGATTCCCCCGCATACTGCTCTTGGAGAAAATGCCATTCCCATCATCTGAAAAATTCCATATGGAATATTGGGCAGATGGGTCAAAATAACTCCAAAGGTTCCAAGCAGATAAAAAATGCCCATGAAAGGCACCATCACCCTGGTTACTTTTGAAATACTTCCGATACCGCCCAGCACTACCAGAATGGTTATAATGGTTACTACAATACCCGTCTGGTATACCGGCACATGAAATGTAACCTTCATGGCATCTGCAATGGAATTGGATTGTGTCATATTTCCCATTCCAAAGGAGGCCATCACCGCAAAAAAAGCAAAAATGCCTCCCAGAAACCGTCCCATTTTTTTGGCGGGAAGACCATTTGCCATGGTATACATGGGACCACCCACAAATTCGTTTTTTTCATTCCGGCTCCGATATTTTACCGCCAGCATGCTCTCTACCAATTTGGTTGCCATTCCTATCAGGCTGGATAACATCATCCAGATTAACGCCCCCGGTCCTCCTAACACCATGGCTGTTGCCACGCCTACGATATTTCCTGTGCCAATGGTAGCCGCCAACTCCGTTGTCAGTGACGAAAAAGAAGAAATCCCCTCTTTTCCCGCTGTAGATTTTTCCGCACCTATGACACATAACAGTGCAAATTTCAAATTTTTCAGGGGCAGAAAGTCAAGGCTTATCATAAGATAAATTCCCGTTCCAAGCAGTAAAACCAGCATTCCCGGTCCCCATACCAGATTATCCGTTTCCTTTAACCACAGACTGACTGCCCCCAATTTTCCCATAATATTTTGTCCCAAATAAAAAACCCCCTGCTTTACTCATTACAATATAGTAAAGCAAGGGCTCATTTATTCCTAATTTGAGGGCTTCTCCAAAAATGCATCTATACCGTTTGCTATGCCCGCCGCAATTTTTTGTTGGTATTCCTCCGTTGCCATAAGGGCATCCTCCGTTTCATTGGTCATATATCCCATCTCCACAATGGTCACAGGCACCTGACACCAATTAATGCCGCTCATGGTATCGGTTTCCCATACCCTCTGTTTTTTACAGCCAGTTGACTCTACCAAAGCGTCCAAAACATTGGTTGATAATTCTTTGCTGGAAGAATAAAGCTCTTTATTGTAAGGATTATCCGCAGTCTGGCAGATGGTCATTGCACCGTTTACGGAGGAATTTTCCGAACCGTTGGCATGAATTCGGATAAATGCATCCGCATTGGCATTATTGGCTATCTCGGCTCTCTCTGCGTTACTCATATTGACATCGCTGTCTTCCCTCACCATCAGAACCTCATATCCCCTGCTTGTAAGCTCATCCCGAAGCTTGCAGGCAACCATCAAAGTCAGTTCATATTCTTTCAGTCCGCTGACCACACCCGAAGTTCCGCCCGCCACTTTCGCCTTCATCTCCTGCGCTCCGGGGCCAATAGGCTCCTTTTCATTATTCCCTTTAGCCTGATGTCCGGCGTCAATCACAATCAGAAAATTGCTATTTTCCTCTTTGGGTTTTGAATCTGTCTCAAAAATATCTTCTTTTTGTTTTTCTTCTTGGAAACTTTGACTCTGTTCCCCTGCAGTTCCCACTTCGCCTGTCTCCGACTCAGTTTCCGTTTCTCCTGTCTCCGACTCAGAAAGTTTTTCCCCTATGAGCTCCGCAGGCGGCGCATCACTGCTGCCAGCCGCACAAGCACAGCAAACCAACAAAATCCCGATTTCCAATAAAGTACAGCTAATATACTTTTTTATTCTATTGCGAATCATAAAACTCTCATCTCCTCAATAAAAATTTCTATTCTGCCACCAATGCAGTAAAATACACAAAATAGTCACCACCGCCGCATAAACCGTCATTGCATTCAAAAAATACACATTGTGAATGGAATTCAGATAATAGTATAGCGGAAGCAGATACCTAAGCATTTTAAAACTGTTAATTCCGATAAACACCGGGCACATCACCAGCATTCCCAATAAGGCAATGGGAATACAGCTTCCCAACAAAGCCGGAGTGCGGCATATCAGCCGAAGCAGATTGCAAAAAGCAAGGGTACAGCAGGCAAAAAGCACTGCACTGAAAATCTCCCTATACCAGACAGTGAACACTCCTGCAAGTCCGCAGCCCAAGAGTAAAATCACCACGGCATCCGACAAAAGCACTGCATGGGAGCAAAATGCCATCCACAGCCTGCTTTTTGCAGGTATTTTAGAAAAAGTGCCCCTCTGTTCATCCTGCGTATAGTAAAGAGATGCCGCAAATCCGCACAAGGTCAGCCAGATTCCCAGAATCCCCCTCACCGGCGCAAGCAGATAGTCAATCTGCTCGTCTGTCTGTCCGTCAGGATATTCCATTTGAAAAAAACTTCCTTCTATCAAATTTTGATTATATGCCTCCAAAAGCTGTGCATCATCCGCCTGTGTTTCGGTAACTTTCAAGTCATCCCTCACAAAGTTTTCATAAACAGCATAGGAAAAAACCGGATATAAAGTATTGCAGAGAACTTCCCTTGTGAACATAAGCACCACATTATCTTCCCGCTCCACCACCGTTACCACAGGCTTTATATGCTTGCCAAACGCTGTTTTTCTCAACTCTTCCTCAAGATTTTCGGGAAAAATCCATGCGGCATCCGCTTCATAATTCGTCACCATTTCCCTTGCCTGCAAAGGCGTCTCACATACACTGTACCGAAACACGCTGTCCTTTTTTAGTAGTTTCTCTAAAATTTCCGCCGACAATTCTTCCTTCGGATTCTGCATACACAAAACAATTTTTACAATCCCGCTCTCCTCTTTTGCAGCCATACGGATTCCTGCCACCAAAATCGGCACCAGACAAAGAATCATAATAAAGCTGGGCTTTTTAAATAAACGCTTATTCAGCAGAAAATATCTTGTCACTATCCGGCTCACTTTTCCTTCTCCTTATTCCTGCAGTTCTTTGCACACTAACCCCCATGTCGCCGCCTTGCTGTGACTCAAATCTGTATCCTATATTTCCTGACAAGCATGGATAGACTTAGGAATAGCAGCAAATAGAAAAATATGCCCAGACTTCCCGCCAATGACACATTCCCCAAAAAGCATTCATTCACATAATGCAGGGCTGTTCCGGTAGGCAGCAGTTCCCCAATCTTCTGCAGCATATCCGGAAAAAAAGCTGCCGGATAAAAACAGCCTGAGACATAACCCATGCTGATGCAGCATACAAACTGCGTCAGTACACTGCTGACGATTCCCGACATCATCTCATATAATAAAAACTGCATGGCTGCAATCATGGCCGCCACAGGCACAAATCTGATAAAAAATTCTGGCAAGAGCTCTGCTCCCAGCTTCTCCCACTCAGGCAGCTCCAAAAAACCTCTCTCCAAAACAAAACTGAGAAGCAAAAAAATTCCTGCCATATAAAGAATTGTCAGGCACACATAGGACAGATATTCTCCCATCACCTGAAAAAACACACCCACACCCTTTGCAGACATGATTTTATGCAGTTCCCTGCTTCTGTTAACAAACAGGGAGCTGTTATTGAGTCCTGCCATCAACAAAAAAATAATCAACACACTGCAAAAATAATAGCCCTCTGTGGACAGACCGTTTGCCATACCCAATACTTCCACTTCACAAAGCTTTGTCCGGTTCAGCACAATCTCTACCAGCCTCAGGCACAGCTTCTGTGTGGCATCTTCCCATTCACCGTATCTATCCTGTGTTATCAAAACTCTCTGCATTCCAAAGACAGCACTCTGGCTTCTGGTCACCAGAGTAGACGCCACATCCACTAATTCCACCGCAAGAGTTCCGGCGATTCCTTTCTGACCTCCCCCTGCCACATAGGTAATGTATATATCATTGGCGCCGCTGTCCAAAGCCCCTAAAAGTCCATCCGGCAGGCGTAAGTAAGCGCTGAGTTCTCCTCTGCGAAGTGCTCTTGCAGCTTCCTGTTCCGTCAAATCCTGCAAATCTATAATAAACCTTGAGTCATCCAGAGATTGTAACATAGCATAAAACTGTAGTCCCAAATAAGAATCTCCAAACTCTCCCACGACTCCTATTTGAAATTTCCTGCTGTTTTCTGACAAAACTCCATCTGCCAAAAGTCTGGCAACAAGAATGCCCATGCAACCGCACGCCAGAAGATTCACAGCAAGCAGCACAGGCAATACTTTGCACATTCTCTTTAATTGCATTTGAAAATAAGAAAAATTTCTCGTCATCTATAATTTCCCTACCAAACGATGAATGTTTCCGTCATATTCATAAGAAGTCAATCGTCCCTGCTTTAAGATATAACATTGGTCACACAATTCCAATTCCCTTACATCATGGGTTGCCAAGAGCAAAATCCCCCCCTGCGCTTTGTATCTCTCAAAATAATTGTAAATGCGTTCTTTGCAGATAAGATCCAAAGCAGCCGATGGCTCATCCAGCAACAGAATTTTAGGACTGCCCGCCACGGCACAACCAATGGACAGCCTCTTTTTCATACCGCCGGACATTTTATACACGGTAGTTTTTAAGAACTGGTCTATGCCCAGCATAGCGAGCACACCCTCTGAAAGCTCCCTGTTCAGCTTGTCCTTATCATACCACATTCTAAGATTGTCCCATGCCGTCAGTTCCTCTATCAGCGGGTCTTTCTGTGGCACATATCCCAATATTTGGGCGCGCAGTCTGCTATTTTTAAATAAATCTTCTTCGCCATAGAAAAACCTTCCGGCATCCGCCTTCTGCACTCCCGCCAAAATGGAAAGCAGGGTGGATTTCCCGCAGCCGTTTTCCCCAAGAATACAGGTACAGCTTCCTTCTTCCGCTGTCAGGGAAATCTCTTCCAGCACTTTTTTATGCCTGTAATTTTTTTGTATCCCCGACAGTTCTATCTTCATGCTAACCTCCACGATGCCACTCTATAGAGGGGTGTTTACACACCCTCTTGGAATCTCACACTACATAGTTTTGAATAATTTCAATGTCATTTTGTTCTACCCTTACCGTACCCATGCTGCCCACTATCAAAGGCATCATAGGAGGCAGATGTCCGAGGTCCACATCCATGACAATGGGCACATTTTTCTTTCCTGCCACCTCCAGCACTGCCTGATAGGCGTCAAGCCCCATCATCTCCTGCCCAAAGCAAAGAGGTCTTCCAATCAAAAATCCTTTGACATAACGAAACCATCCGGCTTCTTCCATCTGCCACATAGCACGCCTTATGGCAAAGACATTTAAGTCGCAGGCTTCCAGAAACCAAATAATGCCGTCCTCTTTATATTTTTCCAGAAATTCTTTAGTTTTGTCAAAGCGAGTTCCCAAAATATTTACCAGACAGTCCATACAGCCGCCTAAAAGTCTGCCCTGAAAGGTAAGGTTGTCCGTTCTTTGATTTCCTATATAGCTTTTTAGGAATCTCTTTTCTGTCACATGATAAGGTGCCAGAGGATTGTCTTCATTTTTCAAAGATTCCTTTTCCCATAAGTCATATCCTTTTATGGTACGCTTTTCCCCTATCAGCAAAGCAAAGGCATCCTCTATAGCCTCATGCCAAGGCTCCATGCCAAAGGCCGCCGCACAGGGTCCATAAATGGATGCGGTATCACAGATAGTCGCAAGAAGATAAGTCATGTTAGTATTGTCCGAATATCCCATAAACCATTTTGGAGCGGCATTCTTTATCGCCTCAAAGTCTATATGGCTCAACACTTCACACATAAGTTCTCCGCCGCCACAGGAAATCAGGCAGTCATTTTCCCGGCTTTGATAATAGTCCATCAGCTCTGCCGCGCACTTCTGTGGCGTATTGCTGATGCCTATGCCCTCTCCCGCATAACAGTTGGGACCGATATCCAGCTGATAACCCATTTGACGAAACTTCTTCCCGGCATTTTCAAAACCGCTCTTGTAAGGCTCTATCTGACAGCCAAAAGAGGGAGCCACAAACCCTATGGTTCCCCCAGCCTGTAAATTCTTAGGATATCTCATAATCCCTAACCTCCATGATTTCGCATGTTTTCAGGTATTAAAATCAAGCTTATCATAAATATCAAGTCCGTCAAAAGTTGCAAAATAATCCTTGGGGGTCTCCGCACGGCGAATCAGCTCCACTTTTCCGTCCTCTTTTAACAAAAGTTCCGCGGATTTTAATTTACCGTTATAGTTGTATCCCATAGCAAATCCATGAGCCCCCGTATCGTGAATCGCCAGATAATCCCCTATCTGAATTTGAGGCAACATTCTGTCCACTGCAAATTTATCATTGTTCTCACAGAGCGAGCCAGTCACATCATACATATGATCACAGGGCTCACTCTCCCTGCCAAGCACTGTAATATGATGATATGCCCCATACATGGCAGGGCGCATGAGATTCACGGCACAGGCATCCACTCCGATATATTCCTTATGGGTATGCTTCTCATGAATCACCTGAGTCACCAGATGACCAAAAGGTGCCATCATAAAGCGTCCAAGCTCCGTATAAATCGCTACATCCCCCATGCCTGCAGGCACTAAAACTTCTTCATAAACCTTCCGCACACCCTCGCCAATGGCTCTGATATCATTGGGCTCCTGATCCGGATGATAGGGAACTCCAACACCTCCCGAGAGATTGATAAAGGCAATATGCGCGCCGGTTTCCTTCTGCAATTTTACAGCCACCTCAAACAGCGTTTTTGCTAGTGTAGGATAATATTCATTCGTCACAGTATTGCTTGCTAAAAATGCATGAATGCCAAAATTTTCCACACCTTTTGCTTTCAGAATCTTAAAGCCTTCAAAAAGCTGCTCTGTGGTAAAACCATATTTGGCATCGCCGGGATTATCCATAATACTGTTGCTGATGGAGAAATATCCTCCGGGATTATAGCGGCAGCTCAAGGTCTTAGGCAGATATCCTATAGTTTTTTCCAAAAATTCAATATGGGTAAAATCATCCAGATTGATGGTAGCACCGATTTTGGCGGCATATACAAACTCATTTGCCGGTGTATCGTTGGAGGAAAACATGATATCCTCCCCTTTTAGTCCCATGGCATTGCTGAGCATCAGCTCCGTCAGGGAAGAACAGTCACAGCCGCAGCCGTAATCCCTTAAAATATTGATAAGATAGGGATTGGGGGTTGCCTTCACCGCAAAAAATTCCTTATAGCCTTTATTCCATGCAAATGCCTCCTTCAAGGCTTTGGCATTCTCCCGAATGCCTTTTTCATCATAAATATGAAAGGGAGTAGGATATTTTTTAACAATCTCCTCTATCATCTCTTTGGTCACAAATGCTTTCTTTTCCATCTGTATGTCAGACTCCTTCCTCTATAGTCGTTAAAATGATACATTCTCAATCTGCCAATCAATAGGGGTTTCCCCATGCTCTTCCAAAAATTGATTTGCCTTGCTGAATGGTCTGCTGCCAAAAAAGCCACGGTATGCCGACAAGGGGCTTGGATGGGGAGCTTCCAAAATCAGGTGATTGGGATTGTTAAGCATCTTCTTTTTCATCTGAGCCGGCTTCCCCCACAAAAGAAAAACAATGGGTCTGTCCTGCTTATTTAACGCGCAGATGGCGGCGTTGGTAAACTCTTCCCATCCCTTGCCCTGATGGGAATTTGCCATGTGCGCCCTCACCGTGAGCACTGTATTTAACATTAACACGCCCTGATTTGCCCACTTGACCAGATAGCCGTTATTGGGAATTTCACATCCTAAATCATCATGAAGCTCCTGATAAATATTTACCAGAGAAGGTGGAATCTCCACCTCCGGTTTTACAGAAAAACAAAGCCCATGTGCCTGCCCCACATTGTGATAGGGATCCTGACCGATAATGACCACCTTGACCTTGCTTAAGGGAGTCAGGTGAAAGGCATTAAAAATATCATCCGCAGGCGGAAATACCTGCGTTGTATTGTATTCTGACAGAACAAACCGATACAATTCTTTATAATATGGCTTTCCAAATTCCTCTCCCAAAACGGTGAGCCAATCATTATCTATCATTGCCATTTTTCATAGTTCTCCTTTTGTATTTTGCTTCTTACAGTCTTACGCTGACTCCCCGCCCTCTCAAATATTCCTTTACCTGACGAATCTCCAGCTCTTTATAGTGAAACAGGGAAGCCGCCAGCACTGCCTCTGCCTTTGCCTCCTGCAATGCCTCATAAAAATGCTCCAATTTTCCGGCGCCTCCGGAAGCAATCACCGGAATGTCCACTGCTTCTGCAACCGCCTTGGTCAGGGCAATATCATACCCTGCCTTAGTGCCATCACCATCCATGCTGGTCAAAAGAATTTCTCCCGCTCCCAGCTTTTCTACCTTGACAGCCCATTCCACCGCATCCATTCCCATATCAATGCGACCGCCGTTTTTATAAATATTCCATCCGCTGCCGTCAGGTCTCTTCTTGGCATCTATTGCCACGACTACGCACTGACTGCCGAATTTATCCGCAGCCTCGCTGACTAATGACGGATTCATAATTGCCGCAGAATTCACGGATATCTTGTCTGCACCCTCCCTTAGTATTGCTCTGAAATCCTCCACAGTCTGAATACCGCCGCCTACGGTAAAGGGAATAAATACATTAGCCGCTACCTGTCTTACCCATTCCAGCTGTGTATCCCGGCTGTCCGCAGATGCCATAATATCCAGAAATACAACCTCATCTGCGCCTTCTTTATCATAAGCAGCAGCCACCTGCGCCGGGTCTCCCGCATCCTGAAGGTTCACAAAATTTATGCCTTTAACCACCCTTCCGTCTTTTACGTCCAGACAAGGGATAACTCTTTTTGTATGCATGATTTTGATTCCTTTCTGCAAGCCTAAACTTTTAATCTTGTTTGCGTTCTTTGGTGACAGCTATAAAATTTTGTAGCATCTTTAGTCCCGTCTGAGAGCTTTTCTCCGGATGAAACTGACAGGCAAAGAGATTATCTTTTTCCACAGCGGCATGAATCGTTGTACCATATTGGGTGGAAGCCGTTACAATCTCTTCCTCTGAAGCTTTCAAATAATAGGAATGTACAAAATAAACATAGGAATTCTCAGGAATTCCCTGAAACAATCTGCCGTTTCCCGAAAAGGTAAGGCTGTTCCATCCAATATGAGGAATCTTAAGCCCCGGTTCTTTGGGAATCCTTAAAATCCTGCCCTCCAGCAGTCCAAGCCCCTCCACGCCGGGACTCTCCTCGCTGCTTTCAAACATTAACTGCAGTCCGAGACATATACCTAAAAACGGGATTTTCCTTGCAGCGACCTCCCGGATTACCTCCACCAATCCATAGGCATGAAGCTTTTCCATTGCATCCCCGAAAGCGCCCACTCCCGGCAGTATTACGCCGTCAGCTCCTAGAATAACCTGTGGTTCCTTTGTGAGAATCACTTCTTCCGAAAGGGCAAGAAACGCCTTCTCCACACTTTTTATATTGCCTGCATCATAATCAATTATTGCAATCATCTGCACATTTCCTTCCAAACCGGACTTATGGGTTATTGTCAATAAATCCGGAATTATTAAGTCCTTCTTCCTCCGGCAGCACATCCTTAAGCGGCTCATCCTTCTGATTGTCCGCAGTTCCCTGACTAAAATCGGGAATTCCGCCCTGGGCTGCCGCAGTCACTTGCTTTGTATATTCGATATCATCCGGCTCCGCCGCAATCGCCAGAGCCTGCTCTACACTCAAATGATACTTATCCGAAAGAATCGCCGTCATCCGGTTATAAACTTCTGCCACTTCATTGGTAGAATTCCATTGTGAGGCAAAGTCATAAAGCTCCGGATAGCTGTTGATGGATTGAATCAGATTGTCAAGAGCCTTCACCTCATCTCCCTCAGAAACAAACAGCTCATATTCCCGCATCCACAGCCGAATCTTCAAAATACACTCGGATTTATTGTACATTACCTGCTCGGACTCATTTAAGTGTTTTCCATAAAGGTCTTGATAGCAGGTCTGGTAATCCCCATCATAATATGCCTTTCTGCCGTTTCTCTTTATGCTGTACTCGTTGCATATATTGGTCAGAATCAGAATCACCGCAGTAAAGGTTGCGCAGACTAGCACAATCAAAAAGATTCTTTTCTTGGACAGTTTCTTTCCGGGCTCTTCAGGCTGGGGTGCCTTTTCCTTTTTAGGCTTTTTCGCCTTCTTGGCTTTCTTGCCCTTACCGTTCTCCTCGGAATCTTCATCCCCTTCAGCCTCTGCGCCTGCCTCTGCGTCTTTTCCCTTTTTACCTTTCTTGCCTTTCTTTCCTTTTTTCTTCTTGCCCTTCTCCTTGTCCATCTCCTCTAAGATAGCCTGATTCTCACCGGAAAGTTGTATATCCTCGTTGCCCTTTGCCTCTTCTTCCTCGTCCTCATCCTCTTCCATAATATAGTCAAGAAGCTTTGCAAAAAAGCCTTTTTTCGGTTCCTTGTTCCCCTGAAGCTGTTCCAGAGATTCCATTAAATCATCTGTACTTTCTGTGGACTCCGCCCCGTTTTCGGCGCTATTCTCTTCCACAGTGATATCGCCGCCAAAGGTTATATCGCTGTCAAGCTCCATACTGCTGCTTAATTCATTGAGCAGAGCATCGGCATCATCATCCAAAGAAGCATCTTTCATGGGAACATCTTCCATGGGACTGACTTCTGAAGAAGCTCCCTCCAAAGACGAAATATTCTCCATTAAAGAATTCTCATCCGACTCCATGTCCGCAAACAGCGAAGGTTCCGAAAACATTTCATTTTCCATCGCTGCATTGCCTTCTCCAGCAGCATTCAAAAGTGCATCCATATCATCAAAAGTTTCCTGCACGGCAGGCTTATTCGAGGCATCTTCTTTCATTCCTGTCTCTACTTTCTTTGCAGCCTTCTTTGCGGCCTTTTTAGCCTCCGCCTCTGCCTTCTTTGCGGCCTTCTTTGCCTCTGCCTCCGCTTTCTTTGCAGCCTTCTTTGCCTCCGCTTCCGCCTTTTTTGCTTCCCTTGCCTGACGCTTTTCTTGCTGCTTTGCCTCTCTTAAGCGTTTAGCCTCCTCTGCCGCCCCATTTTTGTCCGATGCAGAAGAGCCGCCGTTTTCTATTTCCGCCAAAACAGCCGCAGCCGGGTCTGTTTCTTCCCCGACATTATCCACAAGGCTCTCATTATTGTCCGATTTTGTAAGAAGATTGTGTATCTCCTGCAAATCATCCTCATCGGAATCCTGCAAAAGAGACATCAGCACATCCTCATCAGAAGTCTGTCCAACACCCACAGAAACATCTTTATCTTCTGCCGCTCCCTTGCTTTCGCTCAAAAGCTTGTCCATATCCTCTTCGCCCAGAGAATGCAATAAAGAATCCCGGTCATTTAAATCTAAATTATCAAGGTCAATAAATTCGGATGTGTCCAGCTCATCCGTAACCTCTTTTAATAAATTATCTAAATAATCTTCTTGATTCGGCATATTTCATCCTCCACTTTTTATAAAATTACATTCACTTATATAGTTTAGCACAGGATTTGCAGCCAATCAATGGAATTCTCAGATATTGACTTACCTTTTCCCTGCAAACTTTCTGACAGTTGGTACAAAGACTTATGAACCCTATAAATATAAGCCTTATTATTGTAAATCACCAATTTTTCAAAAGGCCAGCGAATCACTGTAGGACACTGCAGCCCAACTCCAAGCTCCAGCACTAAAAGCTTCCTGTTCATGGTTCCCTGCAGCCATTTCCGATATTTTGCCCAATCGCTCAAATATCCTTTTTCATCATAAAATTCTGTATAAATATTATTTAATATTAATGGCGTTTTACACTTGGAGCAAAGACCCAAAACCTGACTCCATTCTCCCACATCCTGTTTGTTCAGCGGCTGCTCCCAAAACTCCTGCATGATATCTGTAACCGCCTTATCCTCCTCCGCTGTCAGCTCTGTCAGAGCTTCTTCACATCTGTTGACGCACTGTTTTTTGTGACTTCCGCCGCAGGGTGCCACAAAACGTCCCTCCTTCCAGGGGACCTTGCCCAATTCATCATTTGTGGAGGATGTAATCACAAAGTAATTTTTATTTTCAAGCAATTTTGCCAAATGCCCCAGCGTTTCTGGTATTCTGTCACCTTGCTTTTTCCGACAGAACTCATCATAAGCGGGAATCCAGAAGCTGTCCTTTGCATTTTCCAACAGCGCCCTCTTTTCCTCATAATCCAAGGTCTGTTTGCAGGAGCGCAAATCGTCAAACTCCTCTCCCAGACCTATGAGTATCATCTCCGCCGCATCTATTCTGTCCCTTATCTCATTTTGCATTTCGCACATCCCATATATTTTATAATCATGATTTTCCTGCTTGCCGCGATATAAAAGAAGCTGCCGGCATTAACTGATAATGCGGCAGCCCCCTTTTTTATCCTTAATCCTCTAAGTGCCTCTCTTGTACCAATTCGTCAACAATTTTTACCAATTTGCCGATTTCCGGTTTGGATAATTGTGCATCTGCACCAAGCGACTCGCCTTTCCTCTTCATGTCATCATTCACCAGCGAAGAGAATATAATAATCGGAATATCCTTCGTCTCATCATCACCCTTCACCAGCTTGGTCAGGCGGTGTCCATCCATCTCCGGCATTTCAATATCTGTAATGATGCACCTTACATGCTCATGCAGAGTACCTTCCTTTTTACACTGCATAACCACATTGTATGCTTTCTGTCCATTCTCTGTATGAATCAGATTGGTGTAGCCTGCTGCCTTCAAGGAATCCACAATCAACTTGTTTAACAAAACGGAATCCTCTGCAATCAGAATCGGCACTGAGCTTCTCTTAATGCTGGTACTGCCCACAAGCTCAGATATCTCTGACACCTTAAGTCCAGTCTCCGGATTGATATCGCTGACAATCTTCTCGAAGTCAAGAATGATAATCAGTTTGCCATCCCTCTTGATAATACCAGTCGCTACGCTCTCATCAGGCGTAGAAATCGTAACATCCGGCTTTATTATATTTCTCCATGATACTCTGTGAATGCCCAGCACAGTATCTACATGAAATGCAATATCTAATTTATTGAAATTTGTAATGATAAACAGACCAGTGGGTTCAGATTCTCCACGTCCCAAACAATTTTTCAAATCAATCGCCGTAATCATGGTATCACGCGGCATAAAAATGCCTTCAATGCTGGGATGCGCATTAGGCACCGGCGTAACCGGCATATAAGTAATGATTTCCTTAATCTTGGCAACATTAATGCCATAGGAATTGCCGGCCAATGTGAATTCGAGAACCTCTAACTCATTCGTTCCACTTTCCATTAAAATCTTTGTATCCATATCTTCCACCTCGCTGCTCTCCAAAACGAACTTGTTCCTAATAGAAATGTATGTGGAGCCAAGTTTCTTGAGAGTTTATTATGCACCTGTATCCATTATAACATATTTGCCGGAAAATGAAACAATAATCTGAAAAATTTGTGGACTTTTTTATATATTTTCATTCTGCATGGTCCAAATCAGGTCTTTTTGCCCGATTTTTGCCATAGAATACCGCATAATTCCATAGAGCAAAAGGAACACTGCCACAATGGAAACCACGATTGCACCTATGGGAAAGGTAACGGCAGCCCGGATGTCCTGAGCAAACGCCCGATGGAAACATAGGGACAATATAAGCCCTAGTGGAATGCCAATAACCAACGCCTTTACGCCGTAAAACAGACTTTCCAGCTGTACGAGCCGCTTAAACTCACCGTTGGTCATGCCCACTGCCTTCAATATGGCAAATTCCCTGAATCGCAGTTCCATATTGGTAGTTACCGTATTGAAGATATTGGTAACGCCTATCAGGGCAATCACTGCAATAAATCCATACAGAAAAATAGCAAACAGCATATAAAACGCTCTTTCCCTGTCATATTCCTTCTGAGCATTAAGGATTGTAAAATGGTTCAAATCCATTTCGTTTCGTATCGTCGTCTCCAGAGCACTTGCATCCTTACATTGCAGATAAAGGTTGATACCACCTGTAATGTAATCCTCATGTTGGTTCATCCAATCATCGCTGACCACTATAGTCCCGATATTAGACATTCTGCCCAAGAGATTTACATCGGTCTGCGCAGCCAGCCCGAAACGGACTTCCTGCTCCGTAGCATAATGATCCTTTGTGATATATCCTGTGATAACATCGCCGGGACGATAGTCGTACATCATGCCTTCCACATATTTGCTGTTGCCCGCAGCATCAGGCGGAGTCCACATGTTATAATCTGCCACTATCACTGCTCTTTCCCCTATCTTCGCCGGGTCCACTCCCACTTTTTTTAAATAGGCTTCATAGGCGTCCTCCCCCAAGGACACAATATTCATACCAAGACCGTCTACATTATCATACCTTCCTCCCACATCTTTCAAATATTGGGTGCTAAAGGAAATCTCTTGTTTCTCCACCCGCATTGTCATATCGCGCTGTATCTCCCCATAAGTAACACCCTCCATCTGGAGGATTTCCATGGCCTTTTGGTAATCTTCACTGCTGTATTTCCCAATGCTCACCCTCAACTGATATCCCTGATTCTCGTTATAAATGTCTACCGCCTTAAATGCCAGCTGGATAAAGGTACTCATGGCGATAAACACTGACACACTGACAACAATGGAAATCACTGTAGTGCGGTACTTTCCCCTGGACCTTTTCAGATTCTTATATGCTACCACTCCCCCGATACCGAAAAACTTATGAATCAATCCCGGAGTCCGAAGTTCCTTTTCCTTTATTTTCACCGCATCACTGTTTCGTATGGCACTGATAGGAGAAAGCTTTGCCGCCTTTCCTGCCGCCCGCCCTGCGGATAAGTAAATCATAAAAACGGACAAGACCACTCCCACAATCATTGCCGGGACGGAAAACACATAAACCAATTCCATCTCCATGGCAACCATCATTAGATGTCCCGTTACTTTTACCAAAATCAAAGTGGCAGCCGTTCCGCACAAAACTCCTAAAGGAATTCCCACTATGCCCAGACATGCAGCTTCCGTATACACCATTTTCCTGCGCTGTTTTTTGGTGGCGCCCACGGAGCTTATCATTCCGTAAAGCCGCATTTTTTCCGACAGAGAAATCATAAAGCTGTTATGAATGCAGAATGCGCTGGTTACGATAATAATTCCCACTGCAAGCGCCGACATTGCATACAGCATATTGGATAGAGTGTTGGAAAAATCAAGAAGCTGCCACCGTGTCAGCGAGCGATTGTATATCATAGAAGAAATTGTCTCTTCTACCTGCGCCAGCTCTTCTTCTGTCAGTTTCAGTATCTCTCCTCTTTGATATATTACATAGAGATCCTCTGGCACACCCAAAATCCCTGCCGTCACCTGTTCTTTGTTCTTTAACGCATTTGAGGTATATGTGACATAGAGGGATAGTTCTTCATAGGGATTTAAAGATGCAGAATCTTTTATCAGATTCTCTATCTCCTCCTCGGCAAGAAAAGTCACCACCGTATAGCCCGGCGCCGTATAGCTTTCCACCGTGCTAAAGTTAGGGCGCTCCATAATACCCACCACGGTATAAGTTTTTGTTTCCCTGCCCACAAAGTTTTCCTCTTCATAGCTGTAAGGATTGGACTGATTCAGAAAATACCCGTTTTCTGTCTTTCTGTCACCGATAGTAAGGGAAAGTTCCTCTCCAATGGCAATCTTCACATTACCGTTGCTTCTTATATGGCTGGATATCACAATTTCCTGTGAATTTTCCGGCATACGTCCCTGAATCAGCTTTAATGAAGCTGCTTTCATGCCGTCAGGATTCATAGCTTTTACAAATAGATAGGGCTTATCCGGATTTTCGCAGCCGGGCAATAATGCATAGCCTAAATTTTTCTCATAACCAATCGCCTCTATATTACGGTTATTTACAAAGTACTTTAATTTTTCAGGCTTAAGTCCCTGAAAACAATAATGGAAATCCCCTCTGTCCTTTTTCTCAAAAGCAACCATGCTCGCCCGAAAGCTTTCCCCTATATTTGCAACCGCCGTAATCAGTGCGGTAGCCATGATAATACCCATCAAAGTGACAATGGTTCTCTTTTTATTTTTCTGCAAACCTTTCAAGGTAACTTTTTTCAGTGCATCCATACCATTCTCACCCCTCTCTGTCCGCAAGAATCCTGCCGTCTTCAATGACAAGAACCCTGTCCGCCTGCTTTGCAATTTCCAGATTATGGGTAATCATGATAATCGTCTGCTTATATTTTTGATTGGAATACTTTAAAAGAGCCACAATCTCGTCGCTTGCCTTGGAATCCAGATTTCCCGTAGGTTCGTCTGCAAGCAGAATAGACGGACTGTTCATCAGCGCCCTTCCGATTGCCACTCTCTGCTGCTGTCCTCCAGAAAGCTGGTTGGGCAGATGCTTCATGCGATTTGTAAGCCCCAATGTATCAGACAGCTCCTTCATCCGCTCCTCGTCCGGCTTTCTTCCGTCCAACTCACAGGGAAGCGCCATATTTTCCTCCACCGTCAAGACAGGAATCAGATTATAAAACTGATAAACTAGACCTACCTGCCGCCTTCTGAAAATGGCAAGCTTATCTTCGCTCATCTTATAAATATCCTGGCCTTCTACCAAAACCCTGCCCTGTGTAGGTCTGTCCACACCGCCCAGCATATGCAGCAGCGTGGATTTTCCGCTTCCCGAGCTGCCCACAATGGCCAAAAACTCACCTTTCTCAACAGACAGTTCCACCTGATTCACCGCCGTCACCTGATTGTCACCAAAACCATACACCTTTGTCAAATTTTCTGCTCTGAGAATTTCCATATGCCACCTTACTCCTTTCGCAATTATCTATTACCTATATCATTAACATATCAAAGTAAAATGACATTTCGGTGACATTTGAGAGTTTTATTTATTTATTTTATCCTGACGTAGTTTTTAAGAATTTCAGTACAAATTCCGTTCCCATATCTTTGTAAGAATTCACAGAAATATACCCGTTCTGATGCTCTATAATCTCTTTTGCAAGAGAAAGCCCGATGCCGATGCTGTCCTTTGCGGCATCTTTGCTTCGGTAAAATCTTTCAAAAATATGCTTTTGCTCCTCCTCATCCATGCCTTTCCCAAAATCTCTTATGCTGAGGGAAGTATATACGGCATTATCCTGTACTGTGAGAAGAATACGCCCTCCCTGAGGACTATGTTCAACGGCATTTTTCACAATATTGGAAACAGCCTCGCTGAGCCACTGAAAATCTCCTGTCATAAAAACATCCCTGTCGCCCTCTTTTACTAACTCGATCTCCTTCCACTCTGCTATTAACTCCAGCTTCACAAGGACTTCCTCTATCAGCTTGTCCAGACAAAAAGCTTCATTTGAAAATTCCACAACTCCCGCATCTAGCCTTGAGAGCTTTAACAGGACGGCAATCAGCCAATTTACTTGGGAAAGCTGTCTGGTAATTTCCGTCAAAAAACGCTTCCTTGTAACTTCATCCATAGCCTCGCTCTCCGACACATTATCCAAAAGAATCATAACGGAAGTCAAGGGCGTCTTGATTTGGTGGGAAATATCGGACACGGAGTCCGCCAATGCCTTCTTTTGATTTTGGGAGATATCAGCCGCCTCCTTTAACATAACTGTCACCCTATACAATTCGTTCTTCAGCGCAGTAAGCTCATCTTCACTGTTTTCCCATACAGGCAGCACATAGTCCCCCTGTTCCAGCCGCCGGATGTATGCAGCAAGCTGCTCCATATTCCGTACCCGGTTTCTGTAATAATGCAAAAAGACAGTGAGCGTCCCAATGCCCACCACAGCCATAAGCAAATTCAGCCAAAACAACAGACGGGTTTGCAGCTTCTTTTGAATCAGCATTGTATGGCTGTTCTGAAAAATTCCATATTGCTCCAAAAGCCGTTTTCCGTCCTCGTATTGCTCCCCACCATTTAAAAGCTTTATCCATTCCTCTTCAGTTGTTTCCGGATATTTTTCCTTTACATTGCCAAGCAGGGACGCCAACGCCATATGATACTCTTTCGAAATTCTTTGAAAGCTGTATATGGCAATCACATTTCCCAATAAAAGCCCGGCTATAAATAAAGCCAAAATTGTAATAATGCATTTTGACAGCTGTCTATTTTTTCTCAATCCGATATCCCATTCCTCTCACTGTTTTAATCAGCTCCCCACTGCGGTCCCCAATCTTTTCCCTGATTCTCTTTATGGTCACAGACAAGGTATTATCGTTTACAAAATTACCGGAGACATCCCATATTTCAGAAAGAATTTCCTCTCTTGTAAAAAGTCTTCCCGGATGACTCATCATAATATTGAGTATTTTATATTCTAATTTCGTCATGGAGATTTCCTCTCCGTTACTGTATACTTTCCCCTCTTTAGCGTCAAGCTTCAAGAAACCGCATTTTAAACTTTCGTTTTCCTTTCCGTTTCTTCTCAGTACATTTCGCACCCTGGACACTAATTCCCTGTTGCGAAAGGGCTTGATAATATAGTCATCCGCCCCCAATTCAAATCCTTGCACCACATTCCGCTCTTCCTCTCTCGCTGTCAGAAAAATAATGGGAATGTCCTGTTGTTTCTTAAATTCCCTGCACAAGGTAAAACCATCCCCGTCCGGAAGCCCAATGTCCAAAAGAACGATATCCGGCTGGGATGTCTGATAACGGGTCATGGCTTCTTTAAAGTTTTGCGCCACATCACAGATAAATCCTTCCGCTTCCAATAAATATTGAAGTCCCAAAATAATAGCATCGTTATCTTCCACTAACAAAATCCGCATAACCGGTCTCCTTACAAATTGATAATTATCTCCCGATTTATATACTTGATTATAAAATACTTGTCTGCTATTTACAATGTATATTTACCATGATAGACTTAAAGAGACAAATGGGGATGAGGAGGTCATATCATGAGCGAAATATTGAAATTTGCCAACAGGGAAGAGTTCCGTGAATGGCTCCAAAACCATTGCCTTTCAAGTGCCGGTGTATGGCTTTTATTTGGCAAGACGGGTGGGCCGAAAACAATCAAAGCAGGGGAAGCATTGGAAGAAGCTCTCTGCTTCGGCTGGATTGACGGGCAGATGGAAAAAATCGATGATAAAACCTATAAAAAGTATTTTTCTCTGCGCAGAGAGAATAGTAAATGGTCAGAGAAAAACAAGGCATTGGTGAAAAACCTTGAAGAACGAGGACTTATGACTGATTTTGGCAGGAAAAAGATAGATGAGGCCAAGAAAAACGGCCAATGGGATGCTCAAAACCCTCTGGCTGTCATTACAGAGGAACAAATAGCCAACCTATCTGCACTGTTGAAAGAGTACGAACCCGCCTACACAAATTTTCAGGCCATGCCCCCATCTGTAAAGAAAACCTATACGCGAGCATATCTCGACGCAAAGACAGATGTAGGACGCGAAAAGCGAATTGCCTGGATGGTAGACAGGCTCAATAAAAATCTAAAACCCATGTAATCAATTTTATCGAGGCAGCCGCTGATAACAGCAGCTGCCTCTTTGGCGTTTTAAATCGCCACTCTTATCCAACATATCAGTTACATATTTTCAGCATGTCCTAATTTCGAAAAGGAAAACATAAAAAAGAACTGCCACATCTACTACATGCGACAATCCCTTAATTAATGTTCTTCACACTTTGTACCTTCAAAACCGAACACCGAAACCTCCAAACCATGACCAGCCAGCCGGTCAAGCCCTCGGCCTATTAGTGGGCATCAGCTTAACGCATTGCTGCGCTTCCACTCTGCTCCTATCCACCTCTTACTCTTAAAGGGGCCTTATGCGGTTGCCCGCATGGGATATCTCATCTTGAGGGGGGCTTCGCGCTTAGATGCCTTCAGCGCTTATCCCTTCCGGACTTGGCTACCCTGCTATGGGACTGATTCCCAACAGGTACACCAGCGGTCCGTCCATCCCGGTCCTCTCGTACTAAGGACGGCTCCCCTCAGATATCCTGCGCCTGCGCCGGATAGGGACCGAACTGTCTC
>CAZGGA010000001.1:105499-361970 GCA_964524555.1 uncultured Acetatifactor sp. | reverse complement strand
GTCTGTTGCCTATGGGCGCACCCTGCGCCCGCCCCGGGGAGTAGTGTCGAACAGGAGAAAATATATGGGGAATGCTTCTTTAGATATTCCGGTTGCATATCTATAAATGGTAGAGCACTCGGCTGTTAACCGAGCTGTTGTAGGTTCGAGCCCTACTCGGGGAGCACAAAGCGCCAAAGAGATGGCACTCATAGAAAACCCGTAAACATTAGTGTTTACGGGTTTTTTGTGAGAATACAAACGGCATAGAAATGTTAACCGAAAAATGTTTTGCTTATTAATTGTAAAAAATAGTAAAATGTAGTAAAATGCAAAAGGTATCTTCTAATGCAGATATTCAATGTTATTATTAGAATCATGGTTTATAGAAAGGGCGTTTCATTACTATGGACAGAAAAAAGAAAAAGGGTTTGGGAATCTTAGCGAAACTCATCTTAATGTGTGCTCTGCCGATCATTTGTGCAGATGTTATTTTGGCAGTTTATTCCATCAATGCGTTACATAACGGAATGAAAGAACAAGTAATGAAGGGACTAGCTCTTGTGTGTCAATCGGTTTCTGCATCCTACGATGCGATTGACCCGGGTGAGTATAGTGTGAAGGGGTATCTGCTCTACAAAGGGGATTATAATATCACCGCACATGAGGATATCATTGACAGCTATACGTTGGGCGAGGATACTGACGTTACCCTCTATTACGGAGATGTGAGGGTGGCTACTTCGCTGATTGACAAATCAGGCAACAGGATGCTTTGGACAAAAGCGTCCGATGTGGCTGTTGAGCATGTATTAAAAGGCGGGGAAGAATATAGTACAGACAACATTGTGATCAATGATCAACATTATTATGCCTATTACAAACCGGTAAGGAACAGGGAGGGTACAGTTGTAGGTATGGTTTTTGCTGGGAAGCCGTCGGAGGATGTTGATGCAATAATCCGGAGCAAAACAATAGGGATTCTGGTCATTTCCCTTGTTATTCTGGCAGTGGCATTGGTGGTTTGTACTTTTCTTGTGAAAGGAATCGCTACCATCGTTGTCCGAGTAGGCGGTATGCTCGGCAGTATTTCTGAGGGCAATCTTCGGGTGGAACTCAGTGAAGGAGCGGAGAAACTTGGCGCAGTGGCGAAGAAGAGAACGGACGAGATCGGTGTAATGGTGGCGTCCATGTATGGACTGACAGAAAAGCTTCAGAGCATGGTCGGCAGCATTAAGAAAAAAACCGACAATCTGATACAGTCAAGCGATTCCCTGGAATCCGTTGCGTCCCAGACCAGCGTCACGGTGGAGGAAATCAGCCATGCGGTGCAGGATATCGCCAAAGGCGCCCAGACCCAGGCGGAGGATATCGAGTCGGCGACCATACAGGTTACAACCATCGGTTCTATGATTGAAAAAATCGTCACAGGCGTGCAGGAGCTGGACAGCATATCCATGGAAATCAGAGAGGCGGATAATGAATCTGAGCGGATTATCAGCGAATTGAGCGTATCGAATGACAGGACGTTAGAGGCAATCCGGAAAATCGACACTTCCGTAAATACCACCAATGAATCTGTCGGGAAGATACAAAATTCTGTCGACCTGATCACGGAAATCGCCAGCGAGACCAGCCTGTTGTCATTAAATGCCAATATCGAGGCGGCAAGAGCGGGAGAAGCTGGCAAGGGATTTGCCGTTGTGGCTTCCCAGATTTCCAAGTTGGCCGAGGATTCTAACAACTCCGCCAAGACGATTGAAGATATCATACAGCAGCTGGCAGCAGATTCCAAAGCATCTGTTGAGATCATGACAGAGGCGGGAGAAATCATTGTAGAACAGCAGAGAAAGCTGGACGAAACAAAGAAAAAATTTGCTGAGGTCAGTGAGAAGATCGAAACCTCTATCAAGGCAACCAAACAGATTTATGAGCAGACCAAGGAGTGCGATGAGGCAAGAGTTAAAGTGGTCGATGTGATACAGAATCTGTCTGCTGTTGCAGAGGAAAATACGGCATCGGCAGAGGGAACAAATGCGTCGATGCAGGAGCTGAATGCAACAATCACCCTGCTTGCGGATGCGTCAAAGGATCTGAAGGATATCGCAGATGATCTTGAGCGGGACGTTGCGTTCTTTAAAATATAATTTCGGGAGGAAATGATTATGGGAAAAAAGATATTGTCACTTCTTCTTGCGTTTGTCATGATTCTTTCCATGACTGCCTGTGGAGAATCAGGGAATAATGCTGCGACAGTGGCGGAGAACGCAGGTGAAGGCATGAAGATTGCGATTGTCAGCAGTCCTGCAGGGGTAGATGATCATTCTTTTAATGAAGATAATTATAACGGCATTCTGGCTTTTATAGAATCCCATCCGGGTGCAACAGTAACGCCCATACAGGAGCCCACCGGCGATACGGCGGCATCTCTTGCGGCAGTGGCGGATATTGTGGCGGATTATAATGTTATTGTATGTTGCGGTTTTCAATTTGCGGGAATCTCCGAAATTGCGCAGAAAAACCCGGATGTTAAGTTTATTCTGGTAGATTCTTTCCCCTCTGATGCAAAGGGCAATGAGGTGGAGGTGGATAATATTTTTGCCATGTGTTTTGCTGAGCAGGAATCTGGCTTCTTTGCGGGAATGGCGGCGGCACTTGAGACAAAGACCGGTAAGGTGGCTGTCGTAAACGGTGTTGCTTATCCCTCCAACGTAAACTATCAGTATGGCTTTGAATGCGGTGTGAAATATGTGAACGGGACGGAGGGAAAAAATGTAAAGATCATTGAGCTTCCTGCCTATGCGGGAACAGATGTTACCGGCGCTAACGTGGGCGGAAACTATATTGGTTCTTTTGCCGATATAGGGACCGGAAAGGTCATAGGGAAAGCTTTAATCGCAGAGGGCGTTGACGTTATCTTTACAGCAGCCGGCACAGCTGGAAGCGGTGTTCTGGCAGCGGTTAAGGAGGCGGATGGCGTCTGGTACATCGGATGTGATATTGACCAATATGATGACGGCGCTGATGGGAATCGAAATGTCATGCTGACTTCCGCCATTAAGGTGATGCATCGGGATGTTGAGAGAACATTGAATGCAATCTCTGTGGGCTTTTTCGGAGGCGGGAATGTAACCCTTCAGGCCGATACTGGCTCTACAGGCTATGTAAGTACAGAAGGAAGAAACCAGTTATCGGCAGGAACAATCGAAAAGATGGATGCGGCTTATGAAGCGCTCATCTTAGGAGATATTGTGCCGGCGGCTAATTTTAACGGCATAACGCCGGAAAGTTTTACATGGAAATAATAAAATAGCATTACCATATTCCCAATATATGCTACATCAGCAGGCTGACTCCTGTGATGCCAACCCAGCAGCAAAAGCCGCACAGGGATTTTACTCCTTGTGCGGCTTCGTTCATTATTCGGTTGTAAATCTTCGGATAGCTTATTAGCATAAATCAGAATTTTACATCCATTGTTTACAGTATTCCATTGTCCATCTAAACGCTTCTTCTTCAATACCCTTTTCTTCTATATATTGATGATATAACTTGCTTATTTCTTCATCAGACATCTGGTTAAAATTTATCGTTTCCAATTCCTCTTTTGTGCATTTTTTTATCAAGTACGCCTGATACGATTCAATCCATACAGGACAATCTCGTCTCATAATTTTCACATCCTTCCCATCCAACAATAAAATTAGCTCAATAAATTCCGATTTATGCGACTGACCATTTTTATATTATAAAATACTCCGCAGTATTTTTCAAGTACCAATTCAGTTACAAATATCATACATATTTATTGTTTTTTCTGTATTTCAAAGGTGAGATACCCTTTGTCCTTTTAAACGCATTTCCGAAATAATCACTGTCATTAAAACCACATTTCAATGCAATTTCGTTAATTGGTTCATTTGTTTCAAGGAGCATATTCGATGCCTCTTGTATTCTCACATTTATAAGATATTCTTTATAACCAAAGCCTGTAGAAGACTTGAACTTTTTTGAAAAATAGGTAGGACTTATGTTGACATGGGCTGCCACTGCCTCAAGGCTTAGATCCTCCATATAGTTGGTCCTTATATACCTAGCGGCTTTCTGCATAAGGGTGTCCGTCATATCTATGTTTTGGATGTGCTCACTGTTTTTGTGGTGTTTATAACGTATCAAAAATATGATAAGCTCCTGAAGGCAATTTTTAATATTTATATCAGAATAATCGTCGCTCTGCTCATATTCAGACAGCATCCTGTTCAAAAGCCCCTCTATATAATCCCTGTGTATACTTGCAATGTGTATAACGGGTTCGGAGTAGAATATCTTTTTGAAGGATACTTGAGAAGTGGATGATTTTATGTCGGGTACAGCTTTATCGTCGAAAATAATGGCAATTCTTTCGTGGACTTTGTCATTTACGTATGAGGTTTTATGTATGGTATTCATAGGTATAAAAACCATATCGCCCCTATTCAGAATATAAATAGAATCGTCAAGAAAAATCTTCCTTGTGCCGCTTTGCAGGTAATATATTTCATACATAGGGTGTAAATGTGCGGAGGGCATATTAAAATATGGATCATGGCGTATTTTGGAGATTTTAAATACCTTGGACAAAATTTCGACTCCTTCCCAAGTTTTTAAAATGATGTATCTAAAAACAGTATAAGCGAAAAAGACAAAAAATCAAGGTTTTTATTTAAATATGTCAAGAATTAAATGGAAAACACGTTTTCTTTGTTATACAATAGTTTTAACTCTAAAAGGAAGTGTATTTTAACAATGGAACAGAAGAAAATAGATATGACAACAGGTCCAATTATGAAGAATGTATTTCTCTTTGCCATTCCTATTGTGCTTGGAAATATATTACAATATATGTATACCACGGTGGATACACTAGTTATCGGAAATTACTGTGGTGAGACCTCTCTGGCAGCAGTGGGAACCAGCTCCCAGCCAGTGGAAGTGCTTTTGTGTGTTTTTCTTGGAATTGGCACAGGGGTATCAATATTGGTCTCTCAGTATGTGGGAGCCAGGGATGTGACCAAGATGCGGCGTGCAGTGGATACAGCTACCTTCTTCGTATTTGTATGTGGCATCCCTCTTTGCGTGATTGGATTTTTTGCAGCGCCGTTGATCTTAAAATGGATGGGTGCGCCTGCGGATACATGGGATGCTGCAGTGGCATATACGAGAATTGTATTCTTTGGAGCTCTTGGAAATATAGGCTATAACATGAATGCAGGAATTCTTCGGGGTATGGGGGACAGTAAGGCATCACTATGGTTTTTGGTAGTGTCCTGTATCACAAATATCGTGTTAGACCTTGTGTTCGTTGCCGGATTGAGTATGGATGCAGGAGGTGCGGCACTTTCCACAACTCTGGCAATGTATTTGTCCTGGATGATCAGTATCGTGTATATCAGGAAAAAATTCCCTGATTTGGAATTATCCTATTTCCCAAAGGGAGTTGATCTGAAAGAATTAAAGCAGATTGTTATGATCGGTCTTCCCATCGGACTGAACAATTCCCTGTACTCTCTCGGGCATGTAGCAATACAGACTTTGGTAAATGCCCAGGGTTCCGTTTTTATGGCAGGAAATTCGGTGGCAGGCAGGGTAACGGGACTGACCAATATAGCGATTACCGCATTGTCTTCTGCAGCAACCACTTTTTCGGGACAAAATTTCGGAGCCAAGAATTTTGACAGACTTCGGCAAGGTTACATTCGGATTCCTGTGATTTCCGGAATTGTTACATTGACTTTCGGATTATGTATGATTTCCTTTCGCATGCCAATATTACGGCTCTTTGCTAAAAATGATGCAGTGCTTATGTACGCCAGCAGATATGTTGTAGTTATGTTATTATCACAATGGTTGTATGCGGTATTTAACGGTATTATCTGCATAGTAAACGGTGTGGGATTGATTCGTTATTCAACGGTTGTGAATATCCTGATGCTCTGGGCAGTGCGTATTCCAAGTGCTCATTTGATCACCCGTTATTTTGACGGAACTTATATTATGTTATGTTTCCCAATCAGTTTTAGTTTTGGCATGATCATGATGCTTGGCTATTATGTGTTCTCAAAAAAGTGGAAGGAAATTATCAGAACGGGCCTGTGATCTTAAACGGGCGGAAAGGAAGGATAAATATATGATAAAGACAGCGGTAATCGGAGTAGGAAATATGGGAAGCAAATATGCTTCTATCATACAGGACGGCATGATTCAGGGAATGGAATTGAGCGCTATCACAAGGGTGCGTGGTACATACAGGGAGATGTTGTTTCCGTCCATTGAGGCGGGCATGCCCGTATATGAGACTGCGGACGAGCTTTTTACGGCAGTGGAAAATAAAGAGCTGTCGATAGACGCCGTTGTGATTGCAACGCCGCACTATGCCCATGAGGAATCGGCAGTCAGGGCATTTAAGAATGGTCTGCATGTGCTGTGCGATAAGCCCTCAGGTGTATATAGCAGGCAGGCGAGAATCATGGAAACCGAAGCTGTTAAGTCGGGCAAGATATTTAGTATGGTGTTTAACCAGAGAACGCTGCCGCTTCATATACAGTTGTACGAGTTGGTAAACAGCGGAAAATATGGCGCTCTAAAAAGAGTAAATTGGGTTGTCACGGATTGGTACAGACCGGAACAATATTATACATCAAGTTCCTGGCATGCCACATGGGATAAGGACGGAGGAGGTATTTTACTGAACCAATGTCCGCACAATCTGGATCTTTTGCAGTGGATATGCGGCATGCCTGTCAGAGTCCAATGCTTTTGCAAAGAGGGGCATTTTCACGATATCGAGGTAGAGGATGATGTGACTGCGTATTTTGAATGGGAAAACGGAGCAACAGGGACGTTTATCTCTTCAACCGGAGATGCGCCGGGTATAAACCGTTTGGAAATATCGCTGGAGGAGGCGCTGATTGTCTGCGAGAACGGAAAACTGCGAATCGGGGAACTTGTTCAGGAGATGGGCGGCAAGGAGGCGGATTATCGCAAAAGTTCCACGGATTATTTCAGGAAAATAAAAGGAACATGGACAGAAATAACTCCGGAAAAGGAAGAGAAGCCATACGAAAAAGTTTTACAGGGCTTTGCCGATGAATGCATGGGTGTCGGAAAATGCATTGCTCAGGGCACAGAAGGAAGAAAAAGTCTGCTGCTTTCCAATGCGGCTTATCTGTCGTCATGGGAGAAAAGGATGGTGGATATCCCGAATATAGGAACTGACGAAGAACTTGAATTTGAGCGGTTATTTGAAAAATGGTTGGAACAAAAAAGAAGTATTGGGGATTAAAATGAATAAAATCAAGTTTATCATCGTAGGCTCCGGCTGGCGGTCATTATATTATGTCAGGGTAGCGAAAGCTCTGCCGGACATCTTTGAGTTGTGCGCAATGTACTGCCGGACTGAGGAAAAAGCACAAAAAATGGCAAAAGAGCATCATATTCACACGACCACGTCCATAGAGGAATGTGTGAATTACAAACCGGATTTTGTAGTGGTTGTCGTGAATAAGGTATCCATCGCCGAAGTCAGTATGGAATGGATGTATCGTGGGTTCACCGTGCTTTGTGAAACACCGGCAGCATTGGATATGGAAACTCTGAATAAACTGTGGGATATGCATAATCAGGGTTATAAGCTCATCGTTGCGGAGCAGTATACAAGTTATCCGGAATACAGTGCTTTATTGAAGGTAGTTGATCGGAATATAATCGGAGAACCCGACTGCCTGAATATTTCTCTTGCCCACGAATATCACGGTGCAAGCCTTATGAGGGCTTTGTTACAAGTACCATCAGATATGGATTTTACGGTGTCAGCCAAAACTTATCAATTTCCCACAACCGAGACACTGACAAGGTACGATTCATATAAGGATGGCAGGATTGCAGATAAGAAGAGATGCGTTGCAACATTTGAGTTTGCAGACGGAAAAGTTGCACTGTATGATTTTGATTCGGAACAATACCGTTCTCCTATTCGCAAAAATACGCTGAAATTGCAGGGGAGCCGCGGGGAAATCATTGACCGTGCAGTGTATTATCTGAATGATAAGAATGAACCTGTAATATCGGAAATCCGAGTGGAGAAAAGAGGGATTGAAACGGAGTACGAGAATCCCAATCTGTGCTATGTAGAGGAAGTCACTGCCGTAACCTTTGAGGACGACAGCGTGTATACTCCTGAATTCGGGTTGTGCGGTCTTGCGCAGGACGAAACGGCGGTTGCATCATTGATGAGGCGCACTGCTGCGTATTCCAGAGGAGATACCACAGAACCATATCCGTTAAAAGACGCACTGCAGGATGCCTATATGGCAATATTATTACGGGAAGCGGACGCATCCCAAAAGAAAATCAGCAGTTCGAAGCAGGCTTGGCACGAGTCGTAAATACATTTATAAAAAGAGGAGGATGTGTACGGTTGAAAAAATTAGGTTTTGGAACGATGAGGCTTCCGCTGACGGATCCAGAGGATGTAAAAAGTATTGACTATGAGCAGATGTGTCAAATGGTGGACCATTTCTTAGAGCAGGGCTTTGAATATTTTGACACAGCATACCCTTATCATGGAGAACAATCGGAAGGCGCAGTAAAGCGCTGTCTGGTAGACCAATATCCCAGAGAGCGATATATTTTGGCGGATAAAATGCCCATTTTGCGAGTGAAAGCATCGGAGGAATATCCAAGGTATTTTGAAGAACAACTGCGCCGCTGTGGAGTAGAATATTTTGACTATTATCTGCTTCATAATATGGGAAAAGAGAGATATGCCAACACCTTAAAATATGGCGGTTTTGAGTTTATTTGCAGATTAAAAGAACAAAAACTGGTGAAAAACATTGGGTTTTCCTATCATGATGACGCAGAACTGCTGGACGAAATTCTGACAAAATATCCGGAGATGGATTTTGTGCAGCTTCAGATCAATTATCTGGATTGGAACAGTGCGGCAATTCAGTCGGGTGCTTGTTACGAGGTGGCCTGTCGTCATGGGAAACCGGTTATCGCCATGGAACCTGTAAAGGGCGGAAGTTTGGCAAATCTCCCTGTGGAAGCCCGAAACGAGATGGAGAAAAGGGGCGCTCAGGGGTCACTGGCATCCTATGCCATTCGTTATGTCGCATCTCTGGACAATTGTATGATGGTGTTAAGCGGCATGAGCAATTTGGAACAGCTTATGGACAATACCTCCTACATGAGGGATTTTCAGCCCCTTGACAAGGAAGAACGGGAGATGCTGCAGCGAGTTACCGATATTGTGAATAGCAATATGACACCATGTACGAACTGCAGGTATTGTATGGAAGAGTGCCCCAAGAATATCAATATTCCTGCTTATTTTGGATTGTACAATATGTATGTAGCCACCGGCAAGAAGACGAATATGTACTATGAGAGATATTCCATGAATTTTGGCAAGGCTGTGGACTGTATCAAGTGCGGAAAGTGTGAACGGATCTGCCCCCAGCATATAGAAATCCGTGGGGCATTGGAGAAGTTTGCAGATTTGTATGAACGGAATTAAATGTGAAAAGAAAGGCTCGTGAGATCATGAATATTATAAAATTGGTGCTTGGTGCCTGTATCACAAATTGCTATATTGTATCTTCGCAGTCGAAAAACTGCGTTATCATCGATCCGGCGGACGATGCGGAGACAATCATCCAGACAGTACGGGATAATCACCTTAATGTCCAATACATATTTATTACCCATGGGCATACAGATCACGTTCTTGCATTGGAAGCGGTGAAAAATGAATTTAAGGTGCCGGTTGTGATTTCCAGAATGGATGCATGGAGGCTTCAGGATGAAGAACTGATAAATGAAAGACCTTATGTGATTAAGCCGTACAAGGCTGTAGAAGCAGCTATCCTTGTGGAGGAAAATGATGTACTAGTTGTGGATGAATTGGAATTCCGTTTTTATGGAATGCCAGGACATACAGAAGGCTCCATGGCCATTGTTCTGAATGATGTTATTTTTGCGGGGGATACCCTGCTTAAAGAAAATCATGGAAAGACTACTCTGCCCGGAGGAAATGAAGAACAGCTGATTGCATCCATCAACCGTCTGGCGAAAGATTTCTCAGGAGACTACCGAATCCTAACGGGACATCGTGAGGAGACCACGCTGGAATATGAGCGGCAGTATAATCCATATATTGTTAGATAAATACACAATCACAGGGGAGTTCTTTTAATTGAATGCCCGTTGAAGCGGGCAGGAGGGATAGATATGAAATATAGACTTGACCGATATGGTAATCAGATTTCGCAGCTGGGTTATGGCTGCATGAGATTCAGCAGAAAAGGAAATGCCATCGACTATGAGAAGGCCGAGAAGGAAGTCCTTCTTGCCATCGAAAAGGGTGTCAACTATTTTGATACCGCTTATATTTACCCCGGCAGTGAGGAATGTCTCGGACGGATTCTGGATGAAAACAAGTGCCGTGACAGGGTCTATATTGCCACCAAGCTTCCGCAGTATATCATGCGTTCCTCTGCGGCAATTGACAAAACCTTTAACGAGGAGCTTTCCCGTCTCCGCACAGACCATATTGACTACTACCTGATGCATATGTTCACGGATTATGCGGAATGGGAGCATCTTAAGACTCTGGGTATTGAGGATTGGATAGAGCGCCAGAAAGCGGAAGGCCGTATCCGCAACATCGGCTTTTCCTACCATGGCGATACAGAAATGTTTCTGAGAATCTTGGATGCATACGATTGGGACTTCTGCCAGATCCAATATAATTATCTGGATGAGCATACCCAGGCGGGAAAGAGGGGCCTTCAGGCGGCGGCAGAGAAAGGGATTCCGGTGATTATTATGGAACCTCTCCGCGGAGGCAAGCTGGTTAACCTGCCGGATAAAGCGAAGGAGGTACTTGCCTCTGACAGCAAAGGTTATACGCCCGCCGAACTAGGGCTGCGCTGGCTGTGGAACCAGCCGGAAGTGACCTGTGTGCTTTCCGGTATGAACTCTGAGGATATGGTAAATGAGAACATCCGCATCGCATCAGAGGCTGAACCGGGGCATTTGACAGAAGAAGATATGGAGATTATTGAACAGATTAAGCAGATTATTCGTGAGCGGGAAAAGGTAGGCTGCACGGGCTGCAGATATTGTATGCCCTGTCCTAAGGGAGTGGATATTCCGGGCAATTTCTATTATTATAATCTGATGTATATGGAGAAAAAGTCCTCCGCCCGCTTTGAGTTTGCCCAGAACATGGGGCTTCGCAAGGAACCGGGTTTTGCATCACAGTGCATTGGCTGCGGTAAGTGTGAAAAACATTGTCCCCAGCATATCAATATCCGTGAAAAACTAAAGGAAGCCGATCGCGACCTCAGACCCCTGCCTTATAAAATCGGCATCCATGCGGCCCGCAAAATAATAATTCACGAAACATAGAGATAAGGCACACGGTTTTATGTGTGTTTTATCCTGTCATGAAGCCATTGTAGCACAAAAGCGGGAGAGAAACGGGAACCTCGGCTTACATTTGAGCAGATGAAAAGAGCTATCAAAAACGTACCTGAGTTTTTGATGGCTCTTTGTATGTTTTTGCCTTGGCGCCACTACACCTATAACGAAAACGGCAACATCACTTCCATTCAGGGAAATCATGTTGCCGACACCCCAGAGGGTCTAAGCCGCCTTGCAAGCGCAGGCGGGATACGGTATACTTATGATGTGGAAAACAACCGCATGACGGCGTGTACGGAAACGGTCTCATCAGCGAATTCCGGGGAGATATCCATCTGTACCACCACTATAACCATCTGGGCAGCACCATGAAGCTGACGGATGAAGAAGGTAGCACCGTGGCATCCTATGCCTACGGCACCTACGGGGAGCTCCTCAGCGGGAATGCCGGGCTTACCCGGTTCCTGTATAACGGAAGCTGCGGGGTGAGCACGGATGCCAACGGTCTCTATTACATGCGCCAGAGGTACTACAACCCGGAGACCAAGAGGTTCCTATACATTTCTTAATTATGTAAAGATGTTAGGAGAAAAGGAATGATGAACCCCAAAATGATGAACAAAACAATTTTTGAAGAACATTTAATTAATGTATTAGATGATAAGGGAATTGATGCAAAAAAATGCAATTATGTCATTTTTCCAATACTAGAAAAGGATAAAAAATATAATTCAAAAGATGACTTTGTTAGATTAAGTGTTTTTCCATTAGACAAAATAAGTAATTACATTTTCTCGTTTGACGAAATTGTAAAGAGATTTTCGATATTCGAGCCATATTATCCGCTTTGGATAGATGTTTATGTAAAAGAAAATGACATCATAGAGCTTCATACGAGTTTGAGATTCCGTAAACCTAGTGTATTATTACAAAGGGGAACAAAGAATGCTCCTTTTATATTTGTTGAGCAGTAAGTCGTTTAAAGGAATTAATTATATTAATCCATATAATTTTCCCTTTGAGGATATTAAATAGTATGATTAGAAATAATTGAAAAATTATTTGGAGGATAGGTGAAGTAGTGGAAAAAATATTAGAAAGTGTACCAGATTATCTAAAGTCAACGCAAAAAATGCTAAAGGAAGCATTTCCTAATGGAATAAACCAAGAATGTTATTGGGCATTAATTTATTTGTTGTATGATTATATGGCAGACGAAAATCTCGCATTAGTTATGTCAAGTATAATAGATAAACCGTTGGGAGTAGTAACAAATGATATTTACAAAATACATACACTTGAACTGCCCGAGAAGGTAATAAGTGAGGTAAAATGTAGATTGAATGAATGTGGTTTTGAAAAATGGAAAGAGGAAAACTAGTAAAAATGAAAGAGAACAAAGGATATTGATATGAGCCAATTTTTGATTTGTAAGTCTGAAAAAATCTATCAGAGTAACCCCCAAATGGAGCGGTATTTAAATTGTATTTCCCCAATAAATATGTTAAAATAAAATTTAGTACATGACGGAGAAAATGGCGTGTCGGCTGAATGATGAAACGGAGATAGTAAGATGAACAAGTCAGGGACAGAAACCATAAATAAAAACAGGATTTACCAAATTACATATGCCGTTATGATTGTATTTATTTTTGTTATGATCGTATGGGAGGCGGTGACAAATCGAGGGAAGTCTCCGGCAGAGCAGCTTTCTGAGGGCAATGTAGCCTTTGACGAAGGGTGGTATTTGGAGGACGGCAGTGCGGCGGATGTCAGCCATTTGAATAAGATTCCCTCTGTGGTGCCCTATCAGGAACAGAGCGTCTATCACAGGCTGCCCGACAATCTGGAAGAAGGGCTTTCCCTGTGCTTCCGCACAAAAAACATTGATTATCAGGTATATGTGGACGGAGAGCTGCGCTATGAGCCGATGCGGCGGGAGAGCCGTGTCTATAATAAATCCTTTGGAAATAGGTGGAATTATGTTCCGCTTTACCATAGCGATGCTGGAAAAATTGTGGAAGTGCGTTTTCATACCGTGTATAAGAGCGGTCGGGCATGCATAGACAATCTCTGCTTAGGCTCCGCAGCTGGAGAGATCGTCAGCACATTTACCGGTAAGGCGGTGGCTTTTTCCACTTGCCTGCTCATATTGTTTGTGGGGGTGCTGCTGATTGTGGCGGATATTCCAGCCAATTTACAGATGCATAAGAATCATGAGCTGCTTTATCTCGGTCTGTTTGCCATAAGCATTGCGGTCTGGTGCCTGGTGGAGACAAGTCTGCTGCAGTTTCACACGGATGACAGCAGGCTTCTTCAGCTTTTGTCCTGTTGCTCCCTGATTATGATCCCTATTCCGCTGATGCTCTATCTGGATGCGGCTTTCGGTTTTAAAAGGAGGGTGGTGGTCCCGGTTATCTGCGGGCTGTCCGCGGCGCAGTTTGTCATTTGTACGGTTCTGCATTTCACAGGGGTGATGGACTACCATGAGTCACTGACTATTTGCCATATTATGCTGGCAATTTCAGCACTTATACTGTTGTATTCTATCCTGAAAAATGCATTTTGGGAGGGCAAAAGCAAGAAAAGAAATATTTATAGGGTATTGCGCACCATTGGATTCATGGGGCTTAGTTTTGCCGCAATAATAGATATTTTCAGATATTATCGGGGCCGCACTAACGATAACGCTATGTTTGTGCGCATTGGTCTGCTGATTTTCATACTGTGCTATGGAAGCTCCAGCCTGGAGAAAATGATAAATGCGGTAAAGCTTGGGGTGCAGTCGGAATTTGTCAGCCAGCTTGCCTACCGGGACGGTTTGACGGGCATCGGCAACCGGACAGCTTTTCAGGAGCAGCTAGAGGAATTAGAGAAGGAAAAGAAGCAGATTCCCGGAATTGCTATTATCATGTTTGATGTAAATGACCTGAAGCTGATAAACGACAATCAGGGGCATCAGAAGGGAGATCAGCTGCTGGTGTCCAGCGCGGAGATCATTAAAACTGCGGTGGAATCCGTGGAGGGCATCTGCTACAGAATCGGCGGCGACGAGTTTGCAGGAATCTTAAGCGGGGCGGATATGGACGGCCGCTGTGAAAAGGCAATCGACTGCTTTAAAAAAGCCATGGACGACTATAACTCTGTGAAGGGGCAGCCCTTCCGCATCAGTATCGCCAGCGGGTATGCGGTCTACGACAAGCTTCAGGAGAACGAAACGCTGATGGAGGTATATCAGCAGGCGGACGCCCGTATGTATGAAAATAAAAAACAGATCAAAGCACAGAAGATGTAATTTCATCTGAAGGCTGCGGAGGTAAAGAGTTATAACGCGAACACAACTTTTTCTCCCTATATAAAAGAATGACAAAATATAGGGAGCAAAAAATAATCTGAACAACAGTGGAGGACGGTGTGGCAAGCCCAATCTGAAACAATGTCACATTTGGGATTTTACTCATAAGATAGGAAACCGGAATACGAACCCCAAATGCCCCGATAATCCCCTGCAGCATGACAAAAGTCGTTTTTTCGCATCCGTTAAAGTATCCAATATAGCAAAACAGGAAGGATACGATTAACGTATCAATGGCATAAGCCTTCAGATAGTCCGCTGCTGCCGCTATCACTGCGTTTTCTTTTGCAAAAATACCCGCCAATATTTCGCCGTGGAAAAATGCCAGATACGCCATGAATACGCCGGCGATTAAGGAAGCACACATGCCGCAGAGCATGGATTTTCGCGCCCGTTCTTTTTTACCCGCACCTATATTTTGTGCCACGAAGGCGGAAAGGGATTGGGAGAATGCGGAGGGTACCAGCATAATAAAAGCGCATATTTTCTCTGCGACACCCACACCTGCCGAGGCGGTGACACCAAGTGTATTTACAATGGAATTTATCGCAAGAAAGGATATGTTTACAAGACCATCCTGTAAAGCAATGGGCAGCCCGATTCTTATCATTTTTCCAATAATAGTCTTTTGGAAACGAATATTCTTTTTCCCAAATGAAAAGGGAAGTCCCTGTTTTTTTACAATGAGAATACATAAAATAACGCTGAAACATTGGGCAAGAACAGTGGCAAGCGCCGCTCCTTCCGCCTTTAAGTCAAATACACCGACAAACAGCAAATCTCCTGCAATATTGAAGACACATGCGGCGGCAACTGTAAGCATCGGGGTTTTGGAATCGCCAAGTCCACGGAAAATGCTTCCCAAGACATTGTATGCTACGATAAATATCGTTCCGGCAGAGCAGAACCGTACATACCCCATTGTTTTGGAAAAAGCTTCTTCGGGTGCATGCATGATGGCTGTAAAAGGTCGTGTAATGCAAAGCATGATTATCGTAATGCTGATGGCAAGTACGAAAAAGAAGCAGATGCTGCTGCCGATAATGTTTCCGGCATCCGCATTACGTTTACTTCCAATGGCCTGCCCTAGTAGGATGGTGGTTCCCATGGCAAGTCCCGTGATAATGGCTGTAACCATCACCATCATCTGGCTCCCCGTTGCAACGGCAGATACGTCGGCTGGTGTTCCGAACTGTCCTACCACCAGCAAGTCAACTGCTCCATATAATGATTGCAGGCATAGCGCCAGCAGAACCGGAAGCGCAAAGCCAATCAAGGGTTTTATGATTTTGCCTTCTGTAAATCCACTCATATCGCTCATTTCTTTTGTCACTCCTAACATGAACATTTGCTGCCTTATTCCGTGAGAGCAAAGACTTCTATAGAACAAAAAAGCCGGATAAGTTGCAGACATTTCAGTCTGTGCCTTATCCAGCCTATCATTTCTTCCTGAATGATCAGCCCTCCGAGCAAGCAAATACATATTACAGGAATTTGGGAAATATGTCAAGTAGTTCACTGTTTTATTTGGGCTAATAGTCAAAATAGATTTTATAACTGTGTCACAATTTGAAATTTGTTGACACAGTTATGGCATATGTGATATATTAACTTTTAATTGAATACGGAAAACAGTAGGTGTCAAATAGGTTCCTTTCGGGGAACTAGGATTTGGTGAAAAGGGAAGCAGGTGAGAATCCTGCACGAACTCGTCACTGTATTTAGGGAGCAGAAGCCGCTATATCACTGGGAACAAGGAATAAGATTTCTGGAAATCCTTGCCTGGGAAGATGGCCGATGTGATGATCTATGAGTCAGGAGACCTGCCTGCTGTGGTACAGGAATAAATGATTCCAGCCTACGAGTAATTGGGAGTACATATCAAGAGACAAAACCAGAAAATTATAATTGTCTTTAGACCCTTTTACCCTTTTTCGGATAAAAGGGTTTTTTTGTGTACGCATTCTAAATCCATATGTCGTATCGATTGGACTTTCATCCCCCCCTATTCAAACAGAAAAATAATGAAAAGTACAGGAGAGAGATTATGAAAAAAAGAGTAACAGCAATTATTTTAGCGGCAGTATTGAGTTTTTCCATGCTTACAGGATGTGGGAACCCACAGAATGCTGCAACATCTGCCTCAAACAACAGTCAAGCAGAAGGTAATGCACAAAAATCGGAATCAGGGCAGGAAAATTATGACGGAAAGCTGGTTTCGGACGGCATTATGGAAGTGAACTATGCTAAGGGCTTTTCCATTGAGCTTTTTAAGGGGGGTTACCGTATGCTTATCGTTGGGGATCCGGCGGCAAAGTATCTTGTGGTGCCGGAGGGGATGAGTGTGCCAGAAGAGTTGGACAAAACAATGACCGTGCTTCAGATGCCTATTGACAATGTGTATATTGCCAGCACAGGTATGGTTTCCCTGATGAACGCCATTGATGCTCTGGACTATGTCAAGCTGGTGGCAACCGATGCGAAAGGCTGGTATATTGATGAGGTAAAGACAGCGGTGGAGAATGGCAACATCGGCTTTTCAGGAAATTACAAGGAGCCTGATTATGAGATGATGGTGGAGCGGGGCATCCAGCTTCACATTGACAATGCCATGGTCGATTCTGTACCAGAAGTAAACGAGAAATTTACAGAACTTGGAATTCCGAACCTTGTTGAAATCTCTTCCAAGGAGAATCATCCCCTAGCCCGTGTGGAATGGGTGAAGCTGCTGGGTGTGCTGTTTGGTAGAGAAGTAGAGGCGCAGACATATTTTGACAACCAGAAAGCATTGATGGATCAGGCAACAGCGGCAGAAAGCTCCGGTATCACTGTGGCAATGGGTTATATCACATCCAGCGGAAAGTGCTATGCCAGAAACGGCGGGGACTACTTGGTACAGATGATCGGGCTTGCAGGTGGCGAGTATATCTGTGCTGATATGGAGCCGGAAGAAAGCGGGAATACTTCCATGACTTTTGAGGAGTGGTATGCAGCCTTCAAGGATGCGGATTATCTGTTCTATTGGAATCTTGGGAACAAGTTTTACTCCATTCAAGAGATGATGGAATATGAGCCTTTATTTGCAGATTTCAAGGCAGTAAAGGAGGGACACGTATGGGTCACATCTCCTGACTTTACACAGGCGACTTCTGCAATCTCCTCTATTGTTGCTGATATGAATACGATTTTATCCAGCGAGAACCCGAATGAAGTGACAACGGATCACCTGATCAAAATACCGCAGAAAGCAGGAGAATAGGACAACCGGTATGAAGCAAACGCAAAAAAGGTTTTTGACCACAATGGTCATCCTGATTGTTCTGTTGGCTTGGGGGCTGGTGCTTAACATAAACCTTGGATCGGTACATATTCCCTCCGGCGATATCTTCCGCATGGTGTGGGACGCAGCCCGGTATCAGGTGCTGAACCTGTTTACCGGGGGCGCCTATGAGTCGCAGCTGGAGGAGGTCATCGGGGCATCCACACAGTCAAAGATTCTTTTCAGTATCAGGATGCCTCGCATGATGCTGGCTGCCGTTCTGGGTGGTGCGCTGGCTGTTTCCGGATTTCTGCTGCAGACATTTTTCAGGAATCCTATTGCCGGGCCTTTTGTGCTGGGTATTTCTTCCGGGGCAAAATTGATTGTGGGAATTACTTTGGTTTTCGGGGCGCAGTACATGGGAAGGATCAGCTCGGCAGCGCTGATTGTATCAGCATTCTTCGGTTCCCTTCTGGTAGTGTCTGCGGTGCTTTTGTTTTCCCAGAGAGTACATAGCATGTCAATGCTGCTGGTAATAGGAATTATGATAGGGTATATTTGTTCGGCGGCCACGGATTTCTGCATTGCTTTTGCAAAGGAACATGATATTGCGAATCTGGCGGGCTGGTCTATGGGAAGTTTTTCTGGTGCAAACTGGGGAAATGTGGCATTTTCGGCGTGGATATGTCTTCCGGGGCTTGGGATGGCATGGCTTTTATCGAAGCCTATTGGTGCCTATGCCCTAGGGGAAGGGTATGCGCAGAGTTTGGGTGTGAATGTGAAGCTGTTCCGGGCGGTTTTGATTTTGTTGTCAAGTCTGCTTTCGGCCTGTGTGACCGCTTTTGCGGGGCCTATTTCTTTTGTGGGGATTGCGGTGCCTCATATCACAAAAACCATGTTAAAGACATCCCGTCCGGCAGTGGTGATCCCCGTGACCTATGTAAGCGGGGCGGTATTCTGCATTTACTGCGACTTGATTGCACGGACTTTATTTTCACCAACGGAACTAGCCATAGGAACCGTGACAGCAGCATTCGGGGCGCCGGTGGTAATTGTAATGATGATGAAACGCCGTTCTGCAGATATGTAAGGAATTGTCGGAACAGTTTTTGGAATTGCAGGAGATACATATGGAGTATTTTAAGACAGAAGACCTGGCGGTAGGGTATCGGGGCAGGAGCCTGATTCATGATATCAACATCGCCATGGAGAAGGGGAAGATCCTCACCCTGATTGGTCCCAATGGCGCAGGAAAGTCCACCATACTGAAAACGATTACCAGGCATCTGGCCAGAATCGGCGGGACAGTGGAGATAGGCGGAAAGGATATAAAAGGCTGGAGTGCAAAAGAGATGGCAGGTCAGGTGGCGGTGGTGCTGACAGATCGCATTCGCCCTGAGTTAATGACTTGTGGGGAAGTGGTTGCCATGGGCCGTTATCCTTATACCAATGCCATGGGAAAGATGACAGCAGCAGATAGGGAGGCAGTTTCGCGGGCGCTTCGGAGGGTTCATGCCACAGAATTGGAAGAGCAGGACTTTTCCACCCTGAGTGACGGCCAACGTCAGCGGATTATGCTGGCTCGGGCAATCTGTCAGGAACCGCAGGTGATCGTGCTAGATGAGCCAACGGCGTATCTGGATATCCGTTTTAAAATAGAACTGCTGGGCATCCTGCGGAAAATGGCCCATGAAGAAGGAACGGCCGTGGTGATGTCGCTCCATGAGATAGACTTGGCTTCAAAGATATCTGATTATATGGTATGTGTGAAAGGGGATACCATAGCGGCTTTTGGCGCTCCAGAGGAAATCATGAAGGAGGGTGTCATAGAAAGTCTGTATGGGCTGGAAAAAGGAAACTATAACCAACTCTATGGCAGTGTGGAGTTTGGCCGTCCTGAAGGGGAGCCAAGGGTTTTTGTGGTGGCAGGCAGCGGATATGGCACAGAAATGTACCGCCTGCTCCAAAAGTGCCAGATTCCCTTTGCAACGGGCATACTTCATGAAAATGACATTGACTGCCCGGTGGCTTCCGCTCTCAGCGGGCACGTGGTAACAGCGCCTGCCTTTGAGGAAATGACAGAGGAGCAGCTTAAGCAGGCACTAGAATGGATGCAAAAGGCGGGGACCTTGATCCATGCAGGCACCCCTATAGGAAGCACGAACAGGATGAACGGACGGCTGCTGGAATTGGCGGAAGAAATGTGTTTTCCTGTATACAGGAGTGTTGGGGAATGGCTGGATGGCAGACCCCAAATAGCAGAGAAGGTGCAGTGTGTTTGTCAGGAAAACAAGAAATGTAAATAGCTGGTAGTTGGAGACAGCCCAAATGACTCCGATTGATGATACACCTGTATAGGAGATGGCGTTATGAGTGTTGATGGTGATAAGAGTATGGCCAGGCTTTTGTTCGCTGCTCCAAAAAGCGGAAGCGGTAAAACCATGGCAGTCTGCGGTTTGATAGAGATATTGAAACGGCGGGGGCTGAAAGTGTCTGCCGTAAAGTGCGGTCCCGATTACATTGATCCCATGTTCCACCGCAGCGTATTGGGGGTGCCGTCGGGCAACATTGACACCTTTTTTACAGAGGAGGAGACCACCAGATACCTGCTGCGGAAACGGATGGAAAATGTGGACTTTACCGTAATGGAAGGAGTTATGGGCTACTATGACGGTCTGGGAGGGCAGTCAGATGCGGCAAGTACCTACGAGATTGCAAAGGTGACGGAGACCCCCGTGGTGCTGGTGGTGGACGGCAAAGGAGCGAGTGTCTCTCTGGCTGCGCTGATCAAGGGGATTGCGAATTACCGCACAGACAGCAATATTCAGGGAATCCTGCTGAACAGGGTCACGGGAGCTTTTTACCCAAGGCTGAAAGAACTGATTGAGCGGGAGTGCGGGATTGCCGTAGTGGGCTTTCTGCCAGAGATGAAAGATTTGGAAGTGCCATCAAGGCATCTAGGGTTGGCTGCACCGGAGGAATTGGAGGATTTTGGCGCATGGTTGGACAGGGTGGCGGTAGAGATGGAAAAGAATGTGGAGCTGGATATGCTGCTTGCCATTGGTGCTAAAGCGCCGGAATTGAAAGAGAGCGGCCCTGCCATCCCCGTCTTGCCGGGAAAGGTGCGTATCGGTGTGGCAAGGGATGAAGCCTTTTCGTTTTATTATACGGAGAATCTGGAACTGCTTTGCCGTATGGGAGCGGAGCTGGTGGAGTTTTCGCCTCTCCATGACAGAGAGCTTCCACCGCAGCTGGACGGGCTGCTTTTGGGCGGGGGATATCCTGAGAATTATGCCCGGGAACTAGAGCAGTCAGGGGAAGTAAGGGAAGCAGTCAGGGCGCTTTGTGAGAAAGGAATCCCATGTCTGGCAGAATGCGGTGGGTTCCTCTATTTACAGCAGACATTGGAAACAATAGAAAATCAAGCCATGGCAGAAAGCTTTTCAATGGCAGGAGCCCTGCCGGGAAAAGGATTCCCCACCGGCAGACTGTGCCGGTTTGGATATATTCAAGTTGAGACTTGTTCATCAGGCCTCCTGGGGGATGCGGGACAGCTTATCAAGGGGCATGAGTTTCATTATTGGGACTCCACAGAAAATGGCTCAGACTGTGTGGCGGCAAAACCTGTGGGCGGGAAGCCCTATTCCTGCATGGTACACACGGCTCATATGGCTGCTGGCTTTCCCCACCTGTATTACTACAGCAATCCCCAGGCTGTTTTTGGCTTTATGCAGTACTGCTTGCGATATCAGGCACAGCGCCGGGCACAGGAACATTGGGACGGCATTGCAAAGCCCATTGACGGGCTTGGACTGTTGGAAAGCTATGTAGCAAAATTGTGCAGGATAGCCGCTAATCCGGCTCCTCCGGATATCAAAAAGCGTGCCCTTTTGGTACTCTGTGGTGACCATGGCGTGGTGGCGGAAGGCGTTACCCAATGCGGCAGCGAGGTGACAAAAATAGTTGCCGCCAATCTTGCAGGGAACCGCTCCACCGTGAATATCATGGCGAAATGTGCAGGGGTGGATGTGTATGCCATTGATGCGGGAATTAAGGGGATTGTCTATCCTGAGAAAAAGCTGATGCCCGGCATAGTGGTGGACAGAAAATTGGGAGAAGGCTGCGGAAACATCGCCAAGGAAGCGGCAATGACAGTAGAGCAGTGCCGGAAGGCGTTGCAGGTTGGGCAGGAATTGGTAGGAGAGCTGAAAGAAAAGGGATATACCATCATTGCCATCGGAGAGATGGGGATAGGCAATACTACACCAACCAGCGCGCTTGCAGCCCTGTTTTTGGGGGAGGAGTCGGAGAACGTTACCGGGCGGGGTGCAGGGCTTAATGAGGAGGGACTCAGGAAAAAACGGGAGGCGGTAAGACTTGCCTGTGAGCGGGCGGTACAGAAAGGATTGAAAGATCCCCTGGAACTTCTGGCGGAGGCAGGTGGTTTTGAAATTGCCATGATGTCGGGGGTTTTTCTGGGTGGGGTGCGGTATGGCATTCCCATTGTGGCAGACGGAGCCATCTCGGCGGTGGCGGCGCTTGTTGCATCGAAGCTGGACACAAGAGTGCCGGACTTCTTGCTGGCATCCCATATATCCGAGGAGCCTACGGGACAGCTGGCGCTGAAAACTCTTGGGGCGGAGGCGATTCTCCACGGAAGGATGCATCTGGGCGAGGGCACCGGCGCTGTAGCACTTTTTCCGTTGCTGGACATGGCGGTGGAGGTCTATGCCTGTATGGGAAGTTTTAAAGACTATGATATAGAAGCCTATGAAAGGATTCCATAAAAATGAGGAGGTGCCTATCTGTATGTTGTATTTGGTGACAGGAGGAAGCGGAAGCGGCAAGTCGGAATATGCGGAGAATCTGGCAATGCATCTCAGGGAAAGACTAGGAACCAAGGCGGGCAGGCTGTACTATGTGGCTACCATGTATTCCTATGACAGGGAATGCGATGAACGGATTGCCAGGCACCGTTTGATGCGCAGGGATAAAGGCTTTTCCACCATCGAATGTTATTGCGGCATCTCCCGTGTTCAGGCGGGCAGAAAAGATGTGCTGCTGCTGGAATGTATGTCGAATCTGCTTACTAATGAAATGTATCTGCCTGAGGGCAGTATCAAAGACAGGGGAGACAAGGCGGAAGAACAGCTGGAAGAGAGTGTGGTGAAACCTTTGCTGGAATTGGCGGCGCAGGCTGGAGAGCTGGTGGTGGTAACAAACGAAGTTTTTTCGGATGGGGTGCGATATGACCCTGAATCGGAAAAATACAGATTTCTTTTAGGAAAGGTAAATGCGATACTAGCGGCGCAGGCGGCTGCAGTGACAGAAGTCGTATTTACGATTCCCGTCATACATAAGGGGGAGGAGTTGTTATGCGGTCTCTGATCATAGCGTTTTCCATGTATTCCAGAATACCCATGCCCATGTGTGAGTGGGACGAGCAGGGCATGAAGTACAGTATGTGCTTTTTCCCCCTGGTGGGGGCAGTGCTGGGCATGTGTAGCGCAGGTGTCTATTTTGGATTGGAAGCGCTTAAGTTTGGCGGGATTTCCCGGGCGCTGGTTCTGGCGGTGGTTCCCATATTGGTGACAGGGGGCATTCATATGGATGGCTATCTAGATACCATTGATGCAAAAAGTTCCTGGAAGAGTATGGAAGAAAAACTGCAGATACTAAAAGATCCCCATATGGGGGCATTTGCCTGTATTTATGGCATTGTTTATCTGCTTCTGTCGGCGGCCTTCTGGAACGAGGCGGGAGCAGGGGAGGTTTTCAGTGTTGCCATGGGTTATATCTTTTCCAGAATTTTGAGTGCGCTGTCTGTGGTAACATTCAGAAAAACAAAAAAGGAAGGTATGGCAGCAGCTAGTGCAAATGCAGCTTCCGGGTTGGTGAGATGGGTTTTGATTCTGGAACTTGCAGTCTGTGCGGCCGCAATGATAGCGGTTTGTCCCCTGTATGGTCTGGTCAGTCTGGCAGTGGGGGGCTGCTGTTTTGGATGGTATCGACACATGGCCTATAAAAGCTTTGGAGGCATTACAGGGGATTTGGCAGGATATTTTCTGCAGGTCTGTGAACTAGCGGTTCTGGTGGGGATTGTATTGGTCGCAAAATTATGAAGTATTCACTCTTTAGTGCCGTCACGCAGCGACTTTAAATAGGAGACAAAAATGATATTTATAATAGGTGGAGCGTATCAGGGAAAAACATCTTTTGCAGAGAAGAATTTTTCGGATACCCATAAAATTATCAATCACTATCACGAAGAAATCAGGCTTCAGATGAAAGAGGGAAAAGAACCTCTGGAGGAGGCGAAAAGTCTGCTGCTGTCAGAAGATAAGTTGGTCATTATTTGTGATGAGGTAGGAAGCGGGCTGGTGCCGGTGGATGCCTTTGAACGCGCTTACAGGGAGCAGGTGGGCAGGGTAGGGAGCTATCTTGCAGGACAAGCAGAACAGGTCATCCGAGTCATATGTGGTATTGGACAGATTATAAAACCATAACAGAGGACATGTGTATGAAAGTATACTTTATCCGGCATGGGCAGACAAAGGGAAACAGGGAAGGCAGATATGTAGGCAGGACAGATGAGCCGCTATTGGCGGAAACAAGAGAAAAGCTTTTTGAAAAAAGGCTTCTCTTAAAAGCTGTTCTTAGTCCGGATGTTTTGTATGTGAGTCCCATGCTGAGATGCCGAGAGACTGCACAGATTTTGTTTCCCGGAAAAGCGCAGATAGAGGTGGATGCGTTCAGGGAGTGCGATTTTGGGGAGTTTGAATACAGAAATTATGGGGAATTAAACGGTAATCCTGATTATCAGCGATTCATTGATTCCGGCGGCACATGTGGTTTTCCAGGCGGGGAGACTATGGGTGAATTTCAGGACAGATGTGTTAGGGAGTTCTACAATGTGCTTAATTTTGAATGGAAACGGAAACCGGACAGCAACATTGCTTTTATCGTTCATGGAGGAACAATCATGGCAATATTGGATCGTTTTTCGCATCCTCATAAAAGTTATTTTGAGTGGCAGACAGAAAATGGAAACGGCTATGTTGCCGAAGTGTCCTATGATGAAGGGTCAGGAAAGCTGTTGCTGGGTCATATTATGGGGTTAAATGAGTTTCTGAATACTAAGATGAGAAATATTGATTGATATGCGTGTCCTAGCTCGCAAGGAGTATAAATTTGAAAGAACGTATTTTGATAATCTGTGCAGGATGCATACTAGATCTGATTTTTGGCGATCCACATTGGCTGTGGCATCCGGTGCGTGGCATCGGTAAAATGGTAGAGTGGGCAGAACGGGGGTTGCGCAGGCTGTTTGGAATCCGACCTGAAAAGGAAGCTGATATTGGAAAAAAGAAAGCAGCGGGAATATTACTTGTGCTTGTGGTATTGACTATAGCGTTGGCAGTAACCTTTGGGATGCTTACTCTGGCAGGAATGCTGCATCCGGCATTTCGGATTGTTTTGGAATGTATTATCTGTTACCAGATGTTGGCTATGAGGTCTTTAAAGGTGGAGAGTATGAAGGTTTATCATGCCCTGAAGAATGGGGATGTGGAAGCCGCAAGAAGTGCAGTCTCCATGATTGTAGGAAGAGATACCGGACATTTGACAACGGAGGGCATTACAAAGGCTGCTGTGGAAACAGTGGCGGAAAATACATCTGATGGAGTGATTGCTCCATTGTTGTATCTGTTTGTGTTCGGAGTTTACGGGGGAGTGGCTTACAAGGCTGTGAACACAATGGATTCCATGATAGGCTACCGCAATGACAGATATCTGTATCTGGGAAGGTTCGCGGCCAGATTAGACGATGTCTGTAATTTTGTCCCGGCAAGAGTATCGGCGCTGTGTATGATCATGGCAGCTTTTCTGTTGGGGCTGGATGGCAAAAGGGCAGCGTTTACTTTTAAGAGGGACAGGTATTGCCATGCCAGTCCTAACTCAGCCCAGACAGAAGCCGTCTGTGCAGGGGCATTAGGAGTGGAACTTGCCGGGGATGCATGGTACTTGGGAGTCCTGCACAAGAAGCCTGTTATAGGTGATGCGGTAAGGGAAGTGGAGGCAGAGGATATTGCCAGGGCCAACAGGCTTTTGTATGTGACATCTGGGATTGTCTTTTTAGTAGGGATATTGATAGAGGGGTGTATTTATGGAATATTTTCATGGAGGTGACATTTATCGCAATGCAGTTCAATATGATTTTTCGGTCAATATCAATCCTCTTGGGATGCCGCCAGGCTGCGTGGAGGCAGCAAAAAGAGGAGTGGAGCTCTGTACGCAGTATCCGGACTTTAGAGGTGAGGAACTCTGCCAGGCCATTGCAGAGGCAGAAGGGGTCAGGGAAGAACAGGTTATTCTGGGAAATGGTGCCGCAGAAATTTTATATGCCCTTATATCCTGTCTGCATCCGGGGAGGGTCTTGATTCCGGTTCCGGCATTTGGCGAGTATGAATCTGCCGTGACCGCATTCGGAGGAAAATGTGATTTTTGGGAAATTCAGGAGAAAGCGGACTTCCGTTTGGAGGAAACTTTTTTAGAGGCTATTCAGGAGTTTACGGATCTTGTTATATTGTGTAATCCCAATAATCCTACCGGAGTATCCATAAATAAAGAATTACTGCTGCAGATAGCTGAGAAATGTGAAAAAACAGGTACATGGCTTTGTGTAGATGAATGTTTCCTTCCTTTCACAGAGAAGGAGAGGGAGCTGACATTGAAACACAGCCTGGAAACTTTCCCTCATTTGGTTGTACTGAGGGCATTTACTAAGATATACGGTATGCCGGGACTGCGTCTGGGATATGCAATGGCGGCAGACAGCGGGCTGTTGTCCGGGATCAGGCGGTGCCTGCAGCCATGGAACACATCTATCCCGGCGCAGATGGCAGGCATACAGGCATTAAAAGCGCAGGGTTTTGTGGAACAGACGGTAAAACTTGTCAAGGATGAGAGGGAGTTTTTATGCAGGGAACTTGCGGGCATGCCACCTAGAATCGTGGACAAAATCTATCCGTCAGAGGCAAACTTTATTCTCATGCGTAGCTGGATAGATCTGTATGCCAGGATGCTGGAGCAGGGCTTTCTTATCAGGAATTGCAGGGATTACCGAGGGCTTAAGTCAAAGCAGGGCAGTTTTACAGGATATTTTAGAATCGCGGTTAGGACGCATGGGGAAAATAAGGTTATTTTGGATTGTATGCGACATTTGCAGTAAATGCGTGATGTGCAGAAACGGAACAAATTGTTGTAAGAGATAAAGAAAAACAGTCTCGAAACGGGAATAAAAAAATGGCGAAATCGATCATGATACAGGGAACAATGTCCAATGTTGGGAAAAGCCTGATTGCGGCAGGATTATGCCGCATTTTCAAGCAGGATGGGTACAGAGTGGCTCCATTCAAATCCCAGAACATGGCACTCAATTCCTATATAACAAAGGAAAATCTTGAAATGGGCAGAGCTCAGGTGGCACAGGCTAAAGCCTGCGGTATAGAGCCTATGGTATGTATGAACCCTATTTTGCTCAAACCTACCACAGATATGGGTTCACAGGTGATTGTGAACGGGGAGGTTATGGGAAATATGCGTGCTATGGACTATTTCAAGAAAAAGCGGGAGTATATCCCCATTATCAAAAATGCCTATGAAAAATTGGCATCACAGTATGATATTGTAGTGATAGAGGGAGCCGGCAGTCCGGCGGAAATCAACCTGAAGGTGGATGATATCGTAAATATGGGAATGGCGGAAATAGCCGATGCGCCGGTACTGTTGGTGGGGGACATTGACAGGGGCGGCGTGTTTGCCCAGCTGATTGGTACTGTGATGCTGTTGGAAAAACAGGAACAGGAACGCATCAAAGGGCTTATCATCAATAAATTTCGAGGGGATAAACGGATACTTGATCCAGGGCTTGCCATGATCACTGAAAAATGCGGGAAAGAAGTTTTGGGTGTAGTACCGTATATGAATGTGGATATTGAGGAGGAGGACTCGCTGGCAGAAAGTCTGGAGCAGAAGATTGTGAGGGGATGCATTGATGTTGCGGTCATAAGACTGCCTAAGATATCCAATTTTACTGACTTTCAGGCACTGGGTGTAGAGGCGGATGTATCTGTGAGGTATGTGGAGAGGACAACCGAACTGCAGCATCCCGACTTGATTTGTATTCCGGGCACGAAAAATACCATCAGCGACTTGAAATGGTTCCGTGAAAGCGGTCTTGAGGCGGCAGTAAAACGGCTTGCGGGAGGAGGCACACCTGTGATTGGCATTTGCGGCGGTTACCAGATACTTGGAACGCAGATTGTGGATGACTGTGGTATGGAAGGCGGCGGACAGATACAGGGTATGGGGCTGCTTCCCGTTGTCACTCATTATGAGCCAGAGAAAATGAGAAAACAGAATGCGGGGGTAGTGTCGCAGTTGACAGGGATATTTCAGAACCTCTCAGGGAAAACAGTGAGAGGGTACGAACTACATATGGGAAGGTCATGTCTGGATTCGGGACAGTTTCAGGATGCGGAAAGCGGAGAGACAGGTGAGGTACGGTCACCCGCATCTTCCCTGCTTCAGCTGTCGGATGGACTTGACGGATGCTGCAAGGGGAATATATTTGGTACTTATCTTCATGGTCTCTTTGACGAGGAGGAATTTAGAAACGCCTTGATACAGATACTTTGCAGCAGAAAAGGGATTGTAAGAGAGGTATTGGAGGGATTTTCCATGGAAACCTATCAGGAGGAGCAGTTTGATAAGCTGGCAGATACATTGCGCAGGAATTTAGATATGGATGCGGTGTATCATATTATGGGATCGTGAGTCGTAGTGGGGCTGCGACATGGAGGGTAGAGTGAAAAGATTTTCTAGAATACGGCAGAAAATATAAAAACGAAATTGATAAAAGGAGAATTGGAATATGCAGTTTGAAACAATTTTGCCACAGGAAATTGAAAAGCGCAGTTTTGAGATTATTACGGAGGAATTGGGGGATGTCAAATTAGATCCTCTCCAGGCTCCAATCATCAAGCGTGTGATCCATACAACGGCTGATTTTGAGTATCTGGATACGCTATGCTTTTCTGAGAATGCAGTGCCAAAACTGCAGGAAGCATTAAGGAATGGAGCTTTCATAGTCACAGACACTCAGATGGCAAAGGCGGGTATCAACAAAAAAACATTGGAAAAATATGGCGGAAGGGTGTATTGTTTTATGGGGGATGAAGATGTGGCGCAGGCAGCTGAAAAATATGGAACAACCCGCGCTGCAGCCAGCATGGATAAGGCGGCAGGTCTTTTGGGGGATGTTATATTTGCAGTGGGAAATGCCCCTACTGCGCTGGTGCGCCTGCATGAGCTGATGAAACTAGGAAAGATTGCACCCAGAGGAATCATCGGCGTACCTGTAGGGTTTGTGAATGTGGTGCAGGCAAAGGAAATGATTCTGCAGTGTGATGTTCCTTATATTGTTGCGAGAGGGCGGAAAGGCGGCAGTAATGTGGCAGCGGCTATCTGCAATGCGCTCTTATACTCTATGTGACAGGTTTGGGAAAGCAGACAAGTTTATAAGCGAAGAAATGAGGAAAATATGATACATTTGTATACAGGTGAGGGAAAAGGAAAGACCACTGCAGCAATAGGGCTTTGCATACGGGCTGCGGGAAGAGGGATTCCGGTGTGTTTCTCTCAATTTATGAAAGGGAATGACACAGGAGAACTTTATGTGCTGGAAAAACTGCCCAATGTGGAAATTTTTCGCAGCGGGAAAAATTTTGGCTTCTATTCATCCATGTCAGAGGTGGACAAAGAAGAACTGACAGAAATTCATAATCGGATTTTAGACAGCCTTTTGGAGAAAGCGGCGAGAGAACACTGTTTAATAGTTATGGACGAACTGACTTATCCTGTAAAGTGGGGGTTGTTAAATCAGAGGAAGTTGGAAACATTATTGGATATGGGAAAAGCGGGCGGTATCGGAGAAACAGAAATTGTGATTACCGGGCGTGGTGCGGCGGATTTCTTAAGGGATAGGGCTGACTATATCACGCAGATGGAATGTGTACGGCATCCGTATGAGAAGGGAATAGCTGCCAGAGAGGGAATTGAATTCTGATGAGACGATTTAACTATTGAGAAATGCGGGGTATATGGACTATGGAAGCTTTTTTTCCGGAATTATTGGACCGTTTTTCAAGTGAGGATTTTTTGAGAAAGGTATGTGCGAAATATCATTACGAAGAGATGAGGCTGGGAGAAATGCAGGCGGTTGCGGCAGAAATGATGCCCCTGATGCGGCGGGAAGCCTTTTGGGAAACATGTTTTCCATGGATATGGGAGAGTGAGGAAAAAAAGGGTGTCTGTTATGAGGGTGTACTTATGACTTTGGGAAAGGGGCTGGATTGTCTGCAGGAAAGCTATCATAGCAAAGGGATGCTGACAGAAAGCTATATGCTGGAGGTACTAGCAGGTGAATTGCTCTTACAGGCTTATCAGGAATATAACTGCCATGTAGACAAGGCAGGGAATTGGCATGTTGCAAGATATCATTTCCCCGGTAGCGAGGAGGGAATGCCTTTAAAAATGCTGCCGGAAATGTTAAGCAGGTTTTCGGGATCTGTATCATGTAATGAGGCATTCTGTATATTGCCTAAAAAAAGTGTGGTTTTTCTGGCAGAGCTGACACAGGACGAGAAAGTGAGATGTGAAGGGATTTGTGCGGGCTGCAAAAGCATAAATTGTCCTAACAAAATGGAAGAAAATATCCAGATAGGGCGAATGCTTCCGGATATAGCTTTAACATATGGATATAGGGCGATTTTTGGTATTTGAGCCGCTTCTTTAAGCTGCAATAGAGCAGCAAGCAAAGTTGTTGTGAGTCTGGCTATTTTGTCAAAGGAGAATTTACAAACCACAAGAAATATAGTATACTTTCATCCATAAAATAATAGAAAACAGTGAAAAACGGCTGGGCAGCAGACAAGGGATAGGAGGCAGTTATGGGCGTTTTATCGGCACTAGAGCCAAAAAGCGTATTTTACTATTTTGAGGAGATTACAAAAATTCCCCATGGTTCAGGTAACGTGGAGCAGATTAGCGATTATCTGGCGGATTTTGCAAAGAAAAGAAATTTGTTTTACATTCAGGATGAGTTAAAGAATGTTATTATTGTGAAGGATGCCACATCTGGCTATGAGGATGAGCCGACCATTATCCTGCAGGGACATATGGACATGGTTGCAGTGAAAAAGCCCGGCAGCAGCATTGATATGAGGACGGAAGGGCTTAAGCTGGGCATTGACGGCGACAAGATATATGCCAAGGATACCAGCCTTGGAGGGGATGACGGTATTGCGGTGGCTTACGCATTGGCAATTCTGGATTCGGATACCATAAAGCATCCCCGTCTGGAAGTGGTGATTACTGTGGACGAAGAAACCGGCATGGACGGAGCCAGAGGGATTGATTTATCCATGCTGAAAGGACACAGGCTGTTAAATCTGGATTCGGAGAAGGAAGGAATCTTTTTGACAAGCTGTGCCGGCGGTGCCAGGGTAAAATGCCATTTGCCGCTTGAACAGAGCACTGTGGAAGGAGTTCTCTGTGAGGTTAAAATAGGTGGTCTTAAGGGTGGTCATTCCGGCGATGAAATTCACAAGGAGAGAGGAAATTCCAACTGCCTGCTGGGAAGGCTTCTGCATTGTCTGGCTCAGAAATTGTCATTTGGCATTGCCCTGCTGGATGGCGGTCTTGCCGACAATGCCATTCCCAGAGAGAGCAGAGCGGTTTTGGTAGTGGATAAAAAAGATGTTTCCCTTCTTGAGGAGCTTGCTGCCCATGTGGAAAAGCAGATAAAAGAGGAACTTGCAGTAAAGGATTCGGATGTATTTATTCAGGTGAAAATCCATGAGGGCGGTGCCGAAGGGGACAGTTTACAAGAAGAGCGTGCTCAAGCGATTGAGCCGGATGGGAAATGTGAGGCAATGTCTAGTGTGATACAGCCCAGCGCTGTGCTGTGCTGTACTACATCGGAGAATACCCGGCGTGCAGCGGCATTTTTGACTGCTCTTCCTAACGGAGTGCAGGCCATGAGCGCTGATATCAAAGGTTTGGTGGAAACTTCTTTAAACATGGGCATCTTAAAATATTGTGCAAAGGATGGGGAGAAAGAGGGCATGGAAAGCCTGCTTGCTGAGTTTTCCGTGCGGAGCAGCATAGAAAGCGCAAAGGCAGCCTTGATTGACAAGTTGGATGCAGTGACATCTCTGGCAGGGGGAACGATGGAAGTTACAGGGGATTATCCCGGATGGAAATACCGTGCGGATTCCCCTTTGCGTGAGAAGATGATTGTGCTGTATGAGAAGATGTATGGGGAAAAACCGAAAGTGGAAGCCATTCATGCAGGGTTGGAATGCGGCATTTTGGGACATAAAATCAATGATTTAGATGGTGTTTCCATAGGACCTGATATGGAAAATATCCATACCACAGAGGAAACTCTAAGCATTTCTTCCACTAAGAGAGTGTGGGAGTATCTGGTAAGTCTTTTGGAGGAAAAAGATGGAAAATAAAATTTTATTTCAGTGTGACTATAATGAAGGAGCCCATCCTAAGATCATGGAGCGGCTGCTGGAGACCAATATGGAGCAGACCGTGGGCTATGGAGAGGATGGTTATTGCAAAAAAGCAGCGGATAAGATTCGTGGGCTCTGCCAAAATGAAAATCTTGCGGTACATTTTCTGGTGGGCGGAACTCAGACCAATATGACGGTGATTGATGCGGCTCTCCGTTCCCATCAGGGGGTATTGTGTGCCAAAACCGGGCATATCAATGTACACGAGACCGGGGCGGTGGAGGCCTGCGGACATAAGGTACTTGGGCTTCCCAGCGCAGATGGGAAGATTTCGGCTGCTCAGGTGGAGGAGGCGTATCTTTCCCATATCCATGATGGCAGCTTTGAACATATTGTGCAGCCCAAAATGGTCTATATTTCTCATCCCACAGAGTTAGGCACCATTTACAGTAAGAGAGAACTGACGGAATTGTCTCAGGTATGCCACAAATACGGGCTTTATCTGTTTTTGGACGGTGCAAGGCTGGGCTACGGACTAGCTGCGCCGGACAATGATTTGACTTTGCCGGATATAGCAGCGCTTTGTGATGTATTTTACATCGGTGGCACCAAGGTAGGGGCTTTGTTTGGAGAGGCGGTAGTGATTGCCGCAGAAGAATTAAAGCAGGATTTTCGGTATTTTATCAAGCAAAAGGGTGGAATGTTAGCCAAGGGAAGGCTTCTGGGCATTCAGTTTGACACCCTTTTTACGGATAATCTGTATATGGAAATTTCCAGAGAAGCCATACGGCTGGCAGAAAAGCTGCGCAGTGCTTTGGAGCAGAAAGGCTATTCTTATCTGGTGCAGAGCCATACCAACCAGATTTTTGTCATTATGCCGGATGAGAAATTGAAAGAGCTTTCTGAAAAATTTGATTATAGTTACGACCACTCTGTGGATGAAACCCATAGCGCAATCAGGTTGTGTACCAGCTGGGCTACCAGAGAAGAGAATGTGGATGCTTTGATTGCGGCATTATAGAGGGCTTTGTTTATAAAATACATTTTTAGGTGTATTTTTACAAAAAAACAGTTGATTTTTTTAAAAAGGCATGATATCATATTATTTGTTTCGGGGTGTGGCTCAGCTTGGTTAGAGCGCCGTCTTAGGGAGGCGGAGGTCGCGAGTTCGAATCCCGCCACTCCGATAAAAAAGAGCTGTAAATCTAAGATTTTTATAAAATCAGGATTTACAGCTTTTTTGGTGGTTAAAATTTTGTTGTTTTGAAATTTTTATATAGGTATTGACTCTCTCGTTGCGTAATGCTTTAGGATGATAGGTGATTGAGAAACTCAGTTTTTCGCAATCGCCTAAACCCAGGATGAACCAGAAAGGAGGAACGATGAAAACCATTAAAGAAGTATCCAAAATAACCGGAGTGAGCATAAGAACCTTAAGATATTATGATGAGATAGGGCTTTTAAGGCCTGCAAAATTCACGGATTCCGGTTATCGCCTGTATGATGATCAGTCATTGGAAAAACTGCAGGAAATTCTATTTTTCAGGGAATTGGAGATTCCGCTGCAGGAAATCAAAAAGATTATGGACAATCCTGATTATGACAGGGAACAGGCTCTGCAGGCTCAAAAAGCCTTGCTGGAGAAAAAAAGAAACCGTTTAAACGGCATTATCGAGTTAATATCAGATGTGATAGGAGGAGTGAACACTATGAGTTTTGAGGCATTTAGCAATGATGATATTCAGAAAATGATAAACCATACTTTGGAATGCATGTCAAAAGAGGCTCTTGAGGAACTAATTAACAAATATGGAAGCGAAGAAAAATACCGGGAACATCTGGCAAGCGGCTTTTCTAACGAGCAGGCAATGAGGAATGTGATAAAATGGTACGGAAGCAAGGAAAAAGCCGTGGAAGCGGTTTTGCAGGCAACTGGGGGTAAGAAGGAAATAGAGAAGGAGCAGGACGAGAACAAGGAAATTTATAATCTATTCATGGAAGCAAAGAAGGATAACAATATAAAATTGGAAAAAGAGGCTGTGGAAAAATTGGCCGAGAATTATAAAAGGATGTTCTGCCTTGACAATGCAAGAAGTATCCTTCTTGATTTGTCAAAAGAATACTTAGAGAACAAAAAATTGGCTGAGGTGACGGACCGTGTCTATGGAGCAGGATGCGCAGAGTATGTCGCTCATGCAATCTTGAACTATTATGGCGTTTAACAGGAGCTGGTCCAAACATCATTTCTAATGTAAATACGCAAGCACGTATACGCAAGTGTAAATACGCATAGTGCGCATAAGCCTATTGGCAATACGCATTATGCGTATTATAATGTATTTAACTGTCAGATATAGCTGCAACGAAAGGACTTCATACAATATGAGCGAAAAAATGATGTTTGCCATTTTGGGCATCGATAAGACAAAGGACGAGGAAATTATACGAAACGCTTATAGGAAGCTTTTACAAAATACTCATCCTGAGGAGAATCCCGAAGGTTTTAAAAGGCTGAGGGAGGCATACGAAGGCGCCTTAAAATACGCCAAAACGCCGGATACAGACGAAAAAGAGCCTGTGGACGAAACCCCTGTGGGACAATGGATGGAAAAGGTAAAGGAGGTCTATTTTTCCCTGTCAAAGCGTTTGGAGAACAAGGAGTGGGAGAGACTTTTGGCGGATGAGGTCTGTGTGTCCTTAGAGGATGGCGAGGATGCAAAATGGAAGCTTTTTGTTTTTTTAACGCAAAATTATCAGCTGCCCAGCCGTATTTATAGGATTCTGGATGGCGCTTTTCATGTGAAGGAGAACGAAAACAGCTTTAAAGAGCATCTGCCCGTGAATTTTGTGGATTTTGTGCTGCGGAAGATTGCGGATACGGATGGAAAGATGGATTTTGACTATGAAAGCTTTCAGGGACCTGACGATGGGGACTATGATGGTTTTGTCAACGAATATTATAAGCTGACAGCCCAGACTGCCGAAAAAAGTGCCGACAAGGCATGGCAGACGGTGCAGGCTATGGAGCATCTGGGGATTTCGCATCCCTTGTTTGAACTGCATAGGGCATATACCTATATGCTGGCTGGAAAAAAGGAAGAGGCTCTTGCCCAGATACGGCTCTTGAGCGAAAAATATAAGACTAATACCCAGATTCAGGTGTTGGGGGGTGAAATCCTTTATGAGTGCGGCTGTCATGAGGAGGCGGAGCAGCAGCTTCGTCCCTATGTGAATCAAAATTATTATCAGGTAGAAAAGTATTTAAGCTTTTATGAAACGGAAAAAGGCAATCTGGCAAAGGCCATTACCCGCTGTGAGAATGCCATGCGGGACAGAAGAAGTGCGGAATTGGACGAATATTTCAAGCAGCTGGATGAGAGGTTTTTGAAGCTTGCCGAACAAGAAGAACTTACCACAGGGGAAAATATCAGATGCCTCATTAATGTCTTAAGCCGGAATGGCCGCTCAAAAGAGGCACTTGAGTTGTTGGAAAACCGCCCTGATTATGCAGCGCATATGGCAAATCTGCATTGCAGTAAGGCGATTCTTTATATGCGGTTACAGGATTATGAAGAGGCGGTTAAGGAATGTGCCCTGTGGCGGCAGGACCTTTCGGCAGAAAAGGATAACACAATCTCAGAGGCTCAGGACAATCCTACCAACAAGGAGTTGGAAATGGTGGCATGCCATTATGAGGGCGAGGCATGGTTCCAGCTGGGGAAAGCGGGAAAAGAGGGAGCTTTTTTAAAGGCATTGGAGGTCTATACTCATGCATCTCAATTAGCCCCGGATAATCCGTCCATCCGCCAGAGTGTTGTGGATACTTTGGTAGAATTGCAAAGATATGAAGATGCCATCAAGCTGGCTGAGGAGCTCCTTGCCACAAATTCTCAGTGGTTTCCGGCTTATGTGCAGAAGCAGAGGGCCTGTTTTGAATTGGGGCGGGCTCAGGAGGTGGTGGACTGTTTTTATGCCGCTCACAAAATTTATCAGGCCATGCCGGAGATTTATGAGAAGGCGGCGGATATTTTTATTCAATACAGGCAGTACAAAGATGCGGAGCATATCTTCCAGCTGGCTAAAGAAGCAAAGGTGGATGATATCAGACTTGATATTTTAATGCTGAAAGACCTCCGACTGAAGGAGTACGACTATCTGCAGGAGCTGACAAGACAAAAACGCAGAGCGGAGTTTCGTCTGGATAAGGAACTCACCGCCTTTATCAAAGAGGTAAAGGCAAAATACAAAAAGAATCCTGAAAGCAATGAACATATGTGTAGTCTGTTTCTGGAACTTGGCTTGGTAGAGAGCGACCGCATACATGAAAAGGACGCCATAAGGTATTTTCGCCGGGCGTTAAAATATGAGGACAGGGCTCTTTGCCATTACTATCTTGCCGGCGCCTTGATGGACAGCAAAGAACCGGATGCAGCGCTTTCGGAGTATCAAAAATATGAGGAGAAATCTAAGCTTACAGAGAGATACTGTATCCATGTGGCGCGTCGGTTCCGTTCGGCGGGAAAGCGGGAAACAGCCATTGAATACTTTAAAAAAGCCCTTGAAATCAATCCTCAAAATCAAGAGGCAAACGGAGCCATAGCCAATCTTTACCGCCTGATCATGTGGAGCACTGGCAATATCTATTATGGACGATTGGGAATCACTTATATGGACCGTCAGCTTGAGCTTGCGCCGGAGAATGCGCTGGATCTACGGAGAAAAGCCCTGCTGCTCAGCAATATGGGATGTGAGGAAGAGTCCCTTCCTTATTTTGACCGTTCTCTGGAATTGGAGAAAAGCCATTATTCTTATGGGGGCAAGGGAAAGGCTCTCAGGTATCTGGGGAGATATGAAGAAGCCTTGGAATGTCTGCAAATGGCAATTGATGAAGGCGGAAGCAGCGGACCGGAGGCTGTAGTGTATGGGGACGGCGGCAGCTGTATGTGCAAACTAGGCAGATATGAGGAGGCCGAGGAGTGGTTTTTAAAAGGAATAGAGCGTTTTAAGGACAATCCGGACGAATGGCTTTACAATATGTTGAAATGGATGTATGAAAAGCTGGGGGAGTTTGAGAAGGCAAGGGAGATATGTCTGGAAAAACTCAACGCAGGTCTCATGGATCAGGAGGCCTATGAAAGAGTGTGCCTTGATTATGACCAGCTTTCAGACAAGCAGGGGGATATCAGTTATACGGAGCGGGCAAAGCAGATGGCGGAGAAGTATGATTCCGTGGATGCATGGGCGGCTTTGGCAAACTGCTTTCTCTTTGAGGGTGATGCGGAGTCGGCGTTACAACCCGCACTCACCGCTTATAACAAGGTAAAGCAAAATGGAGAAAAGTGGAACAGCTTCGTGTTATTTGAGCTGATGGAATGTTACCGTATGTTAGGGGATGTGGAAAGCGCTTCCGCCTATGTGGAGGAGTTCTATGATGAGATAGAGAAAGAATACAGCTATTGTAAAGAGTTGAGCGCAGTGGAGCAGTACATACACGATATCAATGGCGGAGTGGAGAATGCTTTTGAGTTGGCAAAGTGTGAAATTGCCAGAGGGAATTTAGACAAGGCCGAAGAATATCTGAAATGGATGAAAGCGCAGCCCATGTGCCGCAAATGCACCAAAGAAGTCTGCAACAATATTATTGAACTGCAGGGATATCTTTATGAGGCGCGGGGAGAAAAACAAAAGGCCGTGGAATGCTACAAGAAGGCATTGGAGATATTTAGAGGGGATACCGATTTAAAATACCGCATCAAAAGATTGGAGCGCATACATTGATTGAAAGGCGTATTTTTGGGAAATAATGTATATGCCGTTATAATGATTTATCAATTAATTAAAAAAAGGAGAACAATCATGAAGTATGTATGTGACGTCTGTGGATGGGAATATGATGAAAGCAAGGGGTATCCGGATAGTGATATAGCGCCCGGAACCAAATGGGAGGACGTGCCGGAGGATTTTTTATGTCCCCTGTGTTTTGTAGGCAAGGAACAGTTTTCAAAGGAATAGAAATAAAATCAGCTTATTCGTTAACCATTTTTGTATAAATGTGAAAAAAGTGATTGACAAATTTTCACTTGCATTGTATACTATACAAAGTCGGTTGAAGGTAGCTGATAATGGAATCTTAGCTCAGCTGGGAGAGCATCTGCCTTACAAGCAGAGGGTCATAGGTTCGAGCCCTATAGGTTCCATTCCGGCATTTGCCGGAGTCATAGGATGGCGAGGTAGCTCAGTTGGCTAGAGCACACGGTTCATACCCGTGGTGTCGAGAGTTCGAATCTCTCCTTCGCTACTAGGAAGAGAGAAGTCCCGCATATGGCGAGACTTCTTTTTTAGGATATGAGGAAATGGAGAAAAATGTATGATAACCTATGTAAAAGTTTCAGATGTTCTGGAGCAGGATGGCAAAATGATAGGACATACCCTGTTAGATGAGAGACATGGATGTGTCAATGGCAGCAGGTGCGGGATTTCCTGCTATGAGCAGGAGGAATACGGCAAGGCTGGCAGTCATGATGACCAGGAGGGCTTTCTGGTATTGGAAGGCTTTGGGACGGCTTTGATTGGCGGGCAGGAGATACCTTTGGAGCCGGGGATCTGCTTTATGGTGCCGGCCCATACCCCCCATGCCATGAAAAAGAGCAAGGACTGTCCGGTGTGCAAGGTGTTCTGGTTTCATGCGGCAATATAAGAATAGATAGAAGAGGAAAATAGAGTGAGTGGTTTTTGGAATAAAAAAGAGAGTAAAAAGGAATACCAAGTAGAAACCGCTGGAGAGCATTCTCCGGCAAATGACAGGTGGGAGAGCCCTCAGGAAGAAGCGGAGCTTGCCGATTCGGCTAATCAGGATGTGTCAGATGACCAAGACCTGGAAACAAATTCGAACGCAGAATGGAATTCTGGATTAGAAGAGGAACAGGAAGGGGAGGACAATGGGGCAGATTCCATTACTCCCTTGTTGGATAAGCGAATTCTCCGCGCTGTGCAGGAAATGGGATTTGAGAAATTTTCTCCCATTCAGGAACAGGCGATTCCCTATCTGCTGCAGGGTGAAGATATTATCGGTCAGGCGCAGACCGGAACAGGCAAGACCGCAGCGTTTGCCATCCCTATTATCCAAAAGGTGAACCCGGAGTCCAAGAAACTACAGGCGATTATCCTTTGTCCTACCAGGGAATTGGCAATTCAGGCGGCGGAAGAAATCCGCAGGCTTGCTAAATATATGCATGGCATCAAGGTGCTTCCCGTCTATGGCGGTCAGGAAATCAGCAAGCAGATTACGGGACTTAAGAGCACACAGATTGTGGTGGGGACGCCGGGGCGTGTTATGGATCATATGCGCCGCCATACCATCAAATTGGATGATATCAGCATGGTTGTGCTGGATGAAGCAGATGAAATGTTAAATATGGGTTTTCGTGAGGACATGGAGGAAATACTTGGACAGATTTCCAATGAGCATCAGACGGCGCTGTTTTCCGCAACCATGCCCAAACCCATTCTGGACATTACCCATCAATTCCAGAAGGATGCAAAATTGATTAAAGTGGCGGCGAAGGAGCTGACCATTCCTTTGGTGTCTCAGAGATATTACCGTATCAGAAAAGAGGATAAGGATGCGGCTTGCATCAGGCTATTGGAATATTATCAGCCTAAGCTGACTCTGATTTTCTGCAACACCAAGCGAAAGGTGGACGAACTTTCGGAGATTTTAAAGCAGCGGGGTTATCAGGCTGAAGGTCTTCACGGAGATATGTCCCAGCATCAGAGAGATGTGGCAATGGGGCGTTTCCGCAAGGGCAGCACCAATATTCTGATTGCAACGGATGTGGCGGCAAGAGGCATTGATGTGGATGATGTAGAGGCGGTCATCAATTATGATATTCCTCAGGATATTGAATATTATGTGCACCGCATCGGCAGAACAGGCCGTGCCGGAAGGACGGGGCGTTCCTTTACTTTTGTCAGCGGCAGGGAGATTTATCAGTTGCGTGATATAGAGAGAATCTGTCATACCACAGTGGAAGAGAAAAAGCTGCCCGGCGCAGGCAAGGTGTTGAAGGCTAAGGCAGACAAATATTTGAATCAGGCATGGGAGTTTCATGAGCATGAGGATATGGAACTGATGAAGAGCTTCTTGGAGAGGAAAATGGAGCAGACCGGAAGCGATGCCTTGGAGCTGGCAGCTGCCATGTTAAAGATGCAGGTGGGAGATAAGACGGAGGAAATACAGACGGACGACTATGTAAGCCGCAAGAAATCCGGCAAAAACTCCGGCGGCGGAAGAAGCAGCAGGAGGGAATCCGGCCGGGATAGAGGCGGTTTCGGAAGGAGAGAAAACCGCGGCGATAGGGACGGTTTCGGCAGGAGAGAAGAACGTGGTGACAGGAGCGGCTTCGGCAGGAAAGGCGAACGTAACGCTAAAGGCGAGCGTAGCGCAAAGGGTGAACGTAGCGCTAAGGAATCCCGCAGAGGCAGAGAAGAACATAGGGCAAGAGAATCCCGCAAGGAGAGAGGCTCTCTTGAGAGAATCGTTCAGCGTGATGCAAGGGATATCTTTGGATGGGGTGAAAAAGACCGCAGGCATAAGGATGATTCCAGAAGTTCTTTCGGCGAAAAAAGCGGTAAGAAGAGACGCGGATAAAAGAGGTAATATCTATGGGATGTCTAAATATTTTTAAGAGAGACAAGAACACGGCATCTTTTCGGTATATCATAGAGGATGTGTTTACCATTAAGGGAAGAGGAGTAGTCGTGGTAGGAACCATCCTAACAGGAACACTCCACACAGGGGATAAACTAACATTGGGCCGGACGGATGGCAGTACCATGACGGTTACGGTGGGCGGTATTGAAAAATATAAGCAGGGAATGGTGCCATCTGCGGTTCAGGGAGAGAATGTAGGCATCCTGCTGAAAGAAATAGGCCCGGAAGATGTAAGCAGGGGAGACTGCTTAATGTCTTAGGAGATGACAGGCGGGAAGGGGTGCAGAGCTTATGAAAAAGAAGATTGCAAAACATGGCGCTTTTATCTTGCTGGGGCTGGTTTTTCTGGCACTAGTTCTGCTGAATCTTTTTTGGCAGGATCATTGGCTTGATTCTGATATGGCGGCAGAGATGATGTTTTCAAAGCTTCTTTCCGAGAGCGGTCACATTTTTGCCACACCGGAGTGGTATTATTCGACGGAGTTTCGTTTTCTTTACACCCATTTAATTATGGCACCATTGCTTCTTGTTTCTAAGGATTGGCATCTGATACGTCTGATAACCAATATTTTGTTCTATGCACTGATGCTTGTGTCCTATTTCTATATGATGAAGCCCTTAAAAGCGGACAGGCGTCTGACCACACTTACGGCAATCTTTCTGCTTATGCCGTTTTCTGAAACCATGATGACACATATGCAGATGGGTAATACCTATATGTCCCATGTGATAATTTGCTTTTTCTTTTTTGGAATGTTCTTGCGTCTGGTGCGGAAGGAAGAGTATACAAAAGCCAGAAGATGGGTGCTTCTGGTCTTTTTTGCCATACTTTCCCTTATCTGCGGAGTATCTGGAGTCAGGTATCTGCTGGCATTACAATGTCCCCTTGTCATAACGGCGTTTTTATATGTTCTGGACTCCATGGATTTTCAACTGTTTCGGGAACAGTTTGGGGTTAATAAAAATGCAGCCGGATATTTTAGAAGAGTTCTAAAAGGAGAGGAAATCAAGTATCTGTATATGGCGCTGTTAGGCGCCGTGTGCAGTGTTGCGGGATATGGAATCAATGTGTTGTGGGTGAGCAGGCAGTATGTGTTCCAGACTTATGGGGCCACCAACTTTATTGCAGTATATCAGGGCGTTCTTTGGGAGAGACTACAGAATGCCATAGGAAGTTTGATTATGCTCTTTGGGTATATTCCTGACAAAGGATTTTTGTCCCTGAGGGGGCTTATCAGCATTCTTTCCTTTGTCATGCTGGGGATTTTTATGTACTGTGTAGCAAAAGCCCGTAAAAAGAGCACAGGACAACGGTTATTTATGGTGTTGTTTGTCATAACGGCATTTGCATTGAATCTATTTGTATTTGTATTTACCACAAGCACCATGGTACCCCGGTATTATATTACGATTTTCATTTTTGTTCTCCCGGTGCTGGTCTTTTATATGGAGCAGGAGGAGCCTGTGCTTGACAAATTTTCGGTGGGAGTGTTGCTTGCTCTTTGTCTAACGATTGCCTCTGCCAAGGTTACCCTGTCTTTTATCACAATAGATAAAAATGAGGGAAAGCGTGCTGTAGCGGCGTTTCTTCAGGAAAATGGATATGAATTCGGTTATGCCGGTTATTGGAATGCCAATATTATTACGGAGCTGACAGATGGCAGGGTGGAAGTTGCCAATATCATGGATCCGGAGACTCTGGAGTATTTTAAGTGGTCTTCCCCCATGAAATACTATGGGGAAGGGTATCATGAAGGGGAAGTATTTCTGCTTCTCTCTGCAGAGGAAAATGTGAAGTATCAGGATACAAAGGCATTAAAGGCAGGACAACAGGTTTATCAGGATGCAGATTATGTAGTTTACAGCTATGAGAGCAGTGAGAAACTGTTTTCTCAAAAACCGTAGCATCCAAAGGGAGGTACAGATATGAGAGTCGGAACAGGATATGATGTTCATAAATTGACAGAAGGCAGGAAATTGATTCTGGGAGGCGTGGATATTCCCTATGAAAAGGGTCTTTTGGGGCATTCGGATGCAGATGTGCTGCTTCATGCCATTATGGATGCCTTGTTGGGAGCGGCGGCTCTGGGAGATATCGGAAAACATTTTCCTGATACGGCTCAGGAATACAAGGGGATTTCCTCGCTGGTTCTCTTGGAAAAAACAGGGGCACTTTTGGAGGAAGAGGGCTTTTTGATTGAAAACATAGATGCAACCATTATTGCGCAGGCCCCCAAGATGCGTCCCTATATTGAGACTATGCGGGAAAATATTGCAAAGACGCTTGGAATAGAGGTCAGTCAGGTGAATGTGAAAGCTACTACCGAGGAAGGCCTTGGCTTTACCGGAACGGGAGAGGGCATTTCTGCTCAGGCGGTCTGTATGCTTACAAGTCCCTTTGATTTGACGGCTCAGTCCGTACCAATGGGATGCGAGGGATGTACAGGCTGTAATAACGGAAGGAAAAACGGAAATATATGAAGCGCAGAAACTTAAAACGGTGTTTCAGGATTTTGCTTCTTCTGATAGTTTTGATATGTTTGGTTCAGGTTGGCAGAGAGCGCTATTTGTCTGTCAGGTATCAAAGGCAGCAGGAGCAGCTGAGAAATGCTTACAGAGCGGGAAGTTTACAGGAAAATATGGCATCAAAGCCGGTTTTGGCGGCACAAGAGTCGCTTTTGGAACAAATACCTTCCGAACCACAGATGTTGGAAAAATTCAAGGAACTTTATGAACAGAACAATGAGCTGGTTGGCTGGCTTTCCATTGAGGGCATGGAAATTGACTTTCCGGTTATGCAGTGTATGGATGATGAGTATTATCTGAAACATGATTTTTTCAAAAAAGAAGATAAGCATGGTGTGCCTTATGTTCGGGCAAGAGCGGATGTAAACGCGCCAAGCACCAATTTTATTATCTATGGACATAATATGTTTGACGGCTCCATGTTTGCTCCTCTGGAAGGATACCAGAAGGAGAGCTTTTACAAGGAACACCCCATAATTTCCTTTGATACGCTTTATGAAGAGCGGACTTATGAGATTGTGGCAGTTTTTTTGTCAAAGGTTTATATGGAAAATGAAGATGTATTCAAATATTATCAGTTTTATCAGGCAAACACAGAGGGAGAGTTCAGCTATTTTTATGAAAATATTAAGGATTTAGCCCTCTATGATACGGGAGTGACGGCAGAGTTTGGCGATACTTTCCTCACGCTGTCCACTTGCTCCTATCACACGGAGGACGGGCGATTGGCAGTGGTGGCGAAGCAGGTAACACCTTAAACCGCCCTCTTTTTGATAAGCCGAAATGCCGCTTTTAGAAGCATAACTGCAAGCAGCACTACCATACATATGGAGGTGACAAGCAGGGCGTATTGCCCGAATTTTCCGCCATCCTGTCTGTATGCCCTGTTTAAAAAAGGGATTCCCAGCACAATGAAAAAATACCAGAACACAGGGGAGAGGCATTTGCCGGCAGTTTTTGAGAAAACAGTTTCTGCAATGTGATAAACTGTCAAAAGGGATGTGAAATAAACACACACTCCAATAGCGGTGTGAAGCTGCTCCGGCGTACCGCAGAGACTTTGCAGCTTTGTATTTTCCAAAAAAGCAGGAAGATAAATAGCCAGAACAATGCGCATAGCATTGACAAAAATTGTGAGCAGATAAGAGATACCGATGCTTGCAGACATCCAGCAAAGCTTTTTTTCCGTCCGATGGATAAAGGAAAAAATAAGCGTGGTCATGATGATGAGCATGAACTGAATACCGCAGCAGGAAGGTGCAATGAGGAAGCGCAGGCTATGGTTCACATAGCCTGCATTTGACTCATAGACAAAGGGAATGCCGCAAAGCAGCGTCACAAGGTATGTGGTGGGAGCGAGGAGCCATCTCAGCTCATCGCTTCCCGCACCCCTGTAAAAATACTTGATTCCCACAATCAGGAGAATGCCCAGAAGATAAAAAATAAGGTTTTTCTTAATTACTGCAATGATTTTTTGTGCCTTTTCTAATTTCATAATAATCTCCATTTTTGAATTTAAACTACAAAATTCCTTATTTCATGCGCTTTTCTGCAATGCCTTTCTTCTTTCTATACAAGCGAAGCACATGAATGCCCAATACCCCGGCCATTGCGAAAATCATGAAGACAGTTCCGGGCTCAGAATAAGTCATATAGCCGCCGCCCAGCGCCAGGTTTGACACCTTAAGGGGCAGGGGGGATGCCTGGTCCACATCCGTGCTTCTGCCTTCCGGATTTTTGACCGTGTCGATTACGGCGATAAAGGAGGTATAGGGAGTTGCCATGTTGTAAGTAAGTCCTAATTTTGTTACTTCCTCCTTGATGGAAGGGTCGTTTCGGATGCTGCCATAGTCAGTAAGTCTTTCCAAGCGTTTGCGTGCCCAGAGATAGCGCAGGGCATCACTGTCCTTGGTAACTGCCACATCTGCCACAGAAATTTCTTCCACATAGTCCTGCTCTCCGGTTTTTCCTGTCACACGGATGGTTCCCTCAGGATTTCCCTTCCATTTTCCAAACAGTACAATGGGTTTCTTTGCAAAAAGTGTAGCAGGAACGGCAGGCTCCACATCATAAACCTCAAAGCCGTCATATGTGACGGAAATATTGGTGAGAAGCGGAGACTGTATATAGGTGCGGAAACGCTCTGCGCAGTCCTTGGCATCTGCGGAATCCGTTACCGAAAAGGATTCACCGAATCCGGCAGTGGCGATTCCTTCAATTAAATAGCTGTTGACTGCTGTTCCAATGCCAAAGGAGAAAAAGCTGGCATTGCTCATGTTCTCATTTATCAGGTCAAAAATGCTCTGTTCATTGGAAATATAGCCGTCTGTAATGATAACAATGCTTCGCGCCACATTTTCGTCTGCAGGGATGGCAAGTGCATTCTCCAACGCAGGGGCAAGAGAAGTTCCGCCGCCTCCCTTCTGGGCGTTAATCATTTTGATTGCCTTGCTAACATTTGTTTTGGTTGCAGGCAGGGATGTGGGAGACATCTGAGCCGAAGTACCGGAAAACAAAATCAAATTAAAGGTGTCCGTCTCACGAAGATCTGATACCAGATTTTGAATCAGCTCTTTTGCCGTGTCCAAAGGATATCCATTCATGGATCCGGATACATCCAGAACGAAAATGTATTCTCTTGGCGGAATGGTCTCAAGGGTATAATGCTCGGGGGGCTGGAGAGTCAGCATAAAATAATTTTCCGATTCTCCTTCGGTAAACACGAGTCCGCTTTCTATTTCTTCTCCTGTGAGCTTGTATTTTAAAATAAAGTCGCGGTTTCCTGCATAGTCGTCCGGGTTTTCGAGGGTAATGTGAGCCGTGCTGTCATTTTCTTTTTCAACCTGAATCTCATGGGATTTGCAGCTCAGTTCGCCAATGGGCACTCCCGTTGCCAGATTTACCGTGATATGGTATTCAGAGGGAGGTGTCTGGCCCTCAGGCAGATAGGGGATGACAGCCCAATCGGTCTCTGCATTTGCATTGTCCTTTTTCTCTTTTTCGGATGAATCCGATGCAGTCGGAGCGATAAATCTGGGGCCCGCTACTGTGGGAAATACAAATTCATAGATGCCTTCCACGGGGGTAATCATTTCCGTGTAATGCAGCTCAATGCTGGCAGTTTCACCGGGCATAATATTCGCTACATCCATAGTGAACACATTGGGTCGTTTCTGCTGCAGCAGGGAAGCGCTTTTTCCCTGGCTCTTTGCCTCCTCATATTCCTTTTTTGCCTCTTCCTTCTCTTTGATTTGAGCGGTGACAATTTGATTGCCAATCTCCATTTTCATGCCATGGACAGAGACATTGGTGGAGACGGGAAAGACATAGCGGGCGTTTATGGGGGTGTCTCCCTCATTGACGTAGGTCTGTCTTACATAGGTTTCCGCAATAATGCCGTTTATGTTTGTGGTTACATCTGTTGCTTTTAAGGGGAAACGGTCCACGGGGGACTCCGGCGATTCCTCATTTAAAATAATGAAATAGGGCGCCTGTGTCTTGTCTTCCTTTTGTTGTTTGGTTTCTTTGGCGTAAACCGTGGGAGAATATGCTGCAAATGCCATAAAGATTAACAGGGTTAAAAATGCACGCAGCCTAAAAGTTTGTGTTGTGTGATAAATTTTCATAATAGTACCATACTCCTTCCTTGGTGATTTTTTTTGAATATTTGTCCTTTCGCTTTTAACCATACAACATAAATGCATCAAAAAAGACATAAAATCGCATCATTTTTGCATCATTTTTTTGGTTGACAAAACTTTTCTTTTTGCATATTCTGTTATGTAGGAGTTTTAGTTTTTATGGCAGGGACATGGGGTATAAAAATGGGATTTATCAGTAATATAAAAGAAGAATTCAGAATCATAAGAGAGAGAGACCCGGCAATCCATTCCTTTCTGGAAGTGTTTTTGTATCCCAGCTTTAAGGTGATGTTGCATTATCGTCTGGCCCATAAGCTTTATTTAAAGAAGCATTATTTTCTGGCAAGATATATTTCTCAGAGGGCGGTACGTAAGACAGGCATTGAGATTCATCCCGGAGCCCAAATCGGAAAAGGACTTTTTATAGACCATGGAAACGGCGTTATTATAGGAGAAACCGCCGTTATCGGTGATAATGTGACCCTGTACCAAGGCGTTACCCTAGGAGGTACCGGAAAGGAACATGGAAAGAGACATCCCACTGTGGGCAACAATGTGATGATCAGCGCAGGAGCAAAGGTTCTAGGCTCTTTTACTATAGGAGACAATTCCAAGATTGGGGCGGGAAGTGTGGTTTTGAGCGAGGTACCGCCAAACTCTACCGTGGTGGGAGTGCCGGGACGGGTTGTAAAGCGTTATCAGACGCATCTGCCCCGGGAAACCATGAATCAGACGGATCTCCCCGACCCTGTGAGAGAGGATATCACCTGTCTCCAGAGAGCAAACTCAGAGCTGACCAACAGACTGCTTGAGATGGAGAGTCAGGTAAAGCAGCTCAGAAATCAGCTGGAAAAGCAGCAAACTTTGGCAGATAAAACAGACTGACATAAGATGGTGTATTAGTCAAAACAGTTATTTGGAAGAATCATTCAAAAAATAGATTAGACATAAAGATAAAGGAAATAAGAAGAATATCTCTATAGAAGAAACAGAAACGAGGATTGACATGAGCTTAAAAATTTATAACACACTCAGCAGAAAAAAAGAAGATTTTGTGCCCATAGAGCCGGGTAAGGTCAGAATGTATGTCTGCGGTCCCACCGTATACAATTTGATTCACATCGGAAACGCCCGTCCCATGATTGTGTTTGACACGGCACGCCGCTATATGGAGCATAAGGGTTATGAAGTCAATTATGTCTCCAACTTCACGGATGTGGATGACAAGATTATCAAAAAGGCATTGGAAGAGGGCGTGGATTCGGAGGTCATCTCCAAGCGCTATATCGAAGAGTGCAAAAAGGACATGAAAGATATGAATGTGAAGCCTGCCACAACCCATCCTTTGGCAACCGGCGAGATAGACGGAATGCTTGAGATGATCGGCACCCTGATAGAAAAGGGTTATGCCTATACGGCGGCGGACGGCACAGTTTATTTTAGAACCAGGAGCTTTAAGGAATACGGAAAGCTCTCTCACAAAAATTTAGAGGATTTGCAGGGAGGGAATCGCTCCTTGTTAGTGTCCGGCGAGGACCAGAAGGAAGATTCTCTAGATTTTGTGTTGTGGAAGCCAAAGAAAGAGGGAGAGCCCTATTGGGAGTCACCTTGGTGTCAGGGACGGCCCGGCTGGCATATTGAATGCTCGGTTATGAGTAAAAAATATCTGGGAAGTGAAATAGATATCCATGCAGGGGGCGAGGATTTGATTTTCCCCCACCATGAGAATGAGATAGCGCAGTCCGAGGCGGCAAACGGCAAAACCTTTGCCAGATATTGGATGCACAATGCCTTTTTAAATATTGATAATAAAAAAATGTCCAAGTCCCTCGGCAACTTCTTTACCGTGAGGGACGTGGGCGAAAAATATGATTTACAGGTGCTTCGCTTTTTTATGCTGTCGGCTCATTACAGAAGTCCTCTAAATTTCAGTGACCAGTTGATGGAAGCAGCAAAAAACGGCTATGAACGAATTGTGACCTGTGTGGAAAATCTGAAATTTTTAATGGGGAATGCAGCGGACGCAGCGCTGACAGACAAAGAAACCAAACTGCTTTCGGAGGCGGAGGGCTTTGCTGCCAAATTTGACGAGGCCATGGACGATGATTTCAATACAGCGGATGCCCTGTCTGCGATTTTCGAGTTGGTAAAATTTGCCAACACCCATGCAGGCGAAGCTTCCACCAAGAACTTTTTACAGGCGCTGCAAGACAAGATTGTGAGCCTGTGCGATATCTGCGGACTGATTGTGGAGAGAGAAGCGGCAGTGCCGGATGCGGAGATTGAAGAGCTGATTGCAAAAAGGCAGGAAGCCAGAAAGGCAAAGGATTTTGCCAGAGCAGACGCCATCAGGGAGGAACTTTTGGCAAAGGGCATTGTCTTGGAGGATACACGAGAGGGCGTAAAATGGAAGAGGGTATAAGGGAAGGTGTGCAGGAGCCTTCTAGTGTGTTGGCACAGATAAAGGAGTGTTTTAACTGCAAGGAGCAGGATGTGAGAGCTTATTCCCCTTTAACCCTTGCCTATATAGGGGATGGAATTTATGAGCTGGTGATTCGCAGCGTGATAGTGGAGCGTGCCAACCGTTCCAATAACGATTTGCACAAAAGAACCACAAAATATGTGAACGCAGGGACTCAGGCAAAGATGGCGGAGGCACTTCTTAAGCGGCTTACAGAGGAAGAGGAGGCTGTCTACAGGCGGGGCAGAAATGCCAAATCAAACACAGCATCCAAGAATGCCTCTCTGGGGGACTACAAGAAGGCCACGGGTTTGGAAGCTTTGTTGGGATATTTGTATCTGACGGACAGGATGCCCAGAGTGCTGGAACTGATAAAAGAAGGCATTGGGCTTGTGGGTATGGAAATCTAAATAACATATGGAGGAACTATGTCGTATCAGGAATTTACCATAGAAGGCCGCAATGCCGTTATAGAAGCTTTTCGCTCTGGCAGAACCATTGATAAGGTATATCTGTTGGATGGCTGTCAGGACGGGCCTATTTCTACTATAAGAAGAGAGGCGAAAAAGCAGGGCAGCCTTGTGAAATTTGTCACAAAGGACCGATTAAACCAGCTTTCTGAGACAGGCAAACATCAGGGAGTCATTGCTGTTGCCGCCGCCTATGAATATGCGGAAGTGGAAGACATGCTGGCAGCAGCCAAAACAAAAGGCGAACCGCCTTTTTTGATTCTTTTGGACAATATTGAAGATCCCTATAATCTGGGGGCTATTATTCGTACCGCCAACCTTTCAGGTGCCCATGGTGTGATTATTCCCAAGAACCGTGCAGTGGGGCTGACGGCTACGGTGGCAAGGGCTTCTGCGGGGGCTTTAAACTATACGCCGGTGGCTAAAGTGACGAATCTCGCCCAGACTATAGAGGAGCTGAAAAAGCAAGGACTCTGGTTTGTGTGTGCGGATATGGGCGGCACAGTGATGTATGATCTGGATTTAAAAGGCTCCATAGGGCTTGTGATTGGAAATGAAGGGGAAGGCGTAGGGCGCCTGGTAAAAGAAAAATGCGACATGATTGCCGCGATTCCTATGAAAGGGGATATTGATTCTCTCAACGCATCTGTGGCAGCAGGAGTGCTGGCATTTGAGATTGTGCGCCAAAAGCTTGGGGGTTAAGCGGCGATTACAAGGGTGCAGGAAGCGCCGGAAGGGGTAAAGGTGTTTAAAGAAGCAGATTACGGACAGGCAACGGATGAGGAACTGATTTTACGGCTTCGGGACGGCGAAGAGCAGATTATGGACTTTATCTGCGACAAATATAAAAATCTGGTGCGAAACAAGGCAAAATCCATGTTTATTCTGGGCGGAGACGGAGAGGACCTGATACAGGAGGGAATGATAGGGCTGTTTAAGGCGGTCCGTGACTATGACTGCGGCAGGGATGCCAGCTTTTACACCTTTGCGGATCTTTGCATCAGCAGGCAGATGTACACGGCGGTGCAGGCAGCAAAAAGAAAGAAGCATATTCCCCTGAATACCTATGTGTCCCTGTATGGCAGCACTTCCGAACAGATGGACAAGGAAGGCATCTCCTTGCCGGAAGTACCCACAGATCGGCGGAGCGGGGGCAATCCGGAGGAGCTCTTTTTGGATAAGGAGAGGGTCCAGTATCTGGAGGACACCATTGAAAGCGAGCTGAGCGCTTTTGAGAAGCAGGTGTTTGACCTGCATCTGACAGGGATGAGTTATAGCCAGATTGCAAGGGTTCTTGGCAGGGACGAGAAAGCTACAGACAATGCGCTGCAGCGGCTTAAGAGTAAGATTAAAAAGATGCTGTAAAATGCTGTTGACAAATTCGAATCAGTTTGATAAAATAAAGAACGGTGATTGCGAGAGCAGTCATTTGGCAATGCTGCTGTGGCTCAGTCGGTAGAGCGTCGCATTGGTAGTGCGGAGGTCACGGGTCCGATTCCCGTCAGCAGCTCGTCTTAAAGTAGCAGAAACCTTGATAAAATCAGGGTTTCTGCTTTTTTTGCGTGTCTAAAAACTTGTAGACAGTTGTAGACAGTAACTAGGGGTTATTCCAGAGCCTTTGTTAAAAGGACTACAAACACTACTATTATATAATACGAGACTAATATAAATATATCCTGGCGTTGTGTTGAGATTGCTATGCCCCAGCATTTCCCGAATGCAGTTAAGGGGGACTTTGTTGATATTCATCACTTGCAATTAAATTTTGATTGACTTCCCGAATATTACCTGTTATAATATCAACGATATCTAGGGAACATCTAAAGGAAAAAGGTATTTCATAGAACATTTCAAACCATTTCGGCTGAAAATCCCTATATAACAAATGAATATGGCGGATTGAAGGAAATGGTGTGACAGGGAAAGTCACATTCAAGTTATCATACAGTTTCTTCTTTCCGCTGGATTATGAAAGGAGAGCTATATGAAAACAAAAGATGAAGAAAAGCACCCAATGGAAGGGAGAAAGTCTCTTGAGGAGATGAATCTGCTGGACGACTTTCTGTTTGTGTCGATGGTGAGTTACCCGGAGATAGGGGAGAGGTTTGTAAGAAGCCTGCTGAAGACCATTTTCGGCAGGGAGTTCAAGCACCTGACAGTCACGGCCCAGAAAGTATTTTATGGAGCAGATACCAAACTGCACGGCGCAAGACTAGATGTGTATATAGAGCCGGAAATGGGAGAACCTGAGTGGAAGGCTGCCGTTTACGATATAGAGCCTGATCGGAAAGGCAGTTTTGCCGATATCAGGACGCTGCCCCGCAGGGTGCGCTTTTATCATGGGAAAATCGCCGCCAGAAGCCTGAGTTCAGGAGCAGACTACAATACCTTAAAGAATGTCGTCATCATAATGATCATGCCCTATGACCCCTTCGGCCTGGACCGCATGGTATACACCGTGAAGAACAAATGCGTGGAAGTGCCGGAGATGGAATACGAGGACGGGGCAAGCACCCTGTTTCTGTATACTAGAGGGACGGTGGGAATTCCCAGCGATGCGGTGAGGCAGCTGCTGCACTACATGGAAGATACGACCTATGAAAACGCCGTGAACAAAGAACTGCGTGAAATCCACAAAATGGTTGAGACCGTGAAGGAAGACCCGGAGGTGACAGAAATGCACATACAGATGGTAGAAGACATTATGAAAATGGCGCAGGAAATCACAGAACTGACGGAAGAAAACGCAAAGCAGGCAGAAAAAATCACAAAACAGTCAGAGGAAATCGCAAAGCAAGCGGAAGAAAACACAAAGCTGAAGGAAGAGCTTGCACGGGTAAAAGGCATGGGAGAGTCGGCAGAGCACGCTTAATGGATAGCCTTCTTTCGGAAACTTTGTAATGCTATGGGAAACGGAAGAGGCGGCAACCTCTTCCGTTGGGAAAAAGTTTGAGTGTGCAGATAAAGTAATATAAGTTTCCGGACACACTACCCTCTTATTTGATTTGCTCTATTTCAAAAAACTGCAAAAACATCACAAAATCTGTTGCATTGCCGTCAGTGAGGCAGTCCCCTCCCTGTTCTTTCATTTCATCACTGAAGATATATGTACCGGTTGCATAGATGGCGCCGTCTTCTCCAATGCGGAAAGAAACCATTACCGGATAGGCGTCCTCATAAAAGTAAAGATAAGCAACATTCTCCGTTACCGCCTCGTTGACAAACAACTCCTCTGCGCTCAGAATGGAGGAAAGTGCCAGATACTCTGCACCCAGACGGGCGTTTATCATATTCGCCAGATAAGAAAATCCTGATGCTCTTTCGAGAATCGTATCAGGGATATCATCTGTGGACATATTGCCTAAAGATAGAGAGAGTACAAACTGTTTTAGTCCGCCGTCAGGGTATTTTAACTCATAAACACTTTCTGGTTTGGAATAATCCTGCTTTGCAAGTTCTTTCACAATTTCTGCATGCCCTGAATAAGAAGAAAAATAACCGACATACTCCTCATTTAATTCCTCGGAAAGTGTCGCAACACAGGAAAGGCCCTTATCATAAAGCGAGGGGCGCTCCTTTTTTTCTGCACCGCATCCTGTGGACAACAGTGCCAGACTAAGCGTGACAATCATTGTTATAATCCGTTTTTTCATGGTGTTTTCCTTCTATTTTGTGTTCTGTGGGTGACGAGCTGCCTTGTATTAGCTAGGTGTGGTTCTTAATCAATGGAGCCTGTATAGGTAGTCCACTTACAGCCCATCTGTTGTAATTCCTTTTCTATATCTGTTGACAAATGCGCATACAACTCATTGCTGATTCCGGGCATTCCCGGTATCTCGTAGCTTTTATCCCCATAAACAAATTTGGTTCCCGCATGTTTTTCCGGGCAGTAGGGTACAAAGGTTTCCTTTTCTTCCAATGCTTTCTTGCGCCAGCGCAATATAAATTCCCGAAGCTCCGGCACAAGCGCCTCTATGGAAGCCTCGCTGTATATTGGAATGGGATTGAACCATGCATCATAATCCATCCATACCACAGTCTCTCCGCCTTGTCTTAAAGCAATATATTCGCTGCTATCCTCGGGTTCTGTGTAAAGTACCTTCATCTTGGCCTCCTCAAAGTTATTCTTTGCATACATAATATCATATTATTACATTTTGATGACGCTTACTTTATAAATCCATCATACTATAAATTTGGAACATCGTCAAATCTGCTGAAAATATTTCTATTGTGAGAAGAAGCCTCATAATATGTAAATAGAAACTCAGGATTTACGGAAAATCTTATCAATCAAGCATATCCCGAATCCCAAAAAGGAAGTATGGTCATGAAAAAATTGGCTGCGGCAATCCTTGTTTTTGATATCATAATGGGAGTCGTTCTCCTTTGTGTGTATGGACGCGGGCGGCATATGTCAGCTGCCATGGCTATTTTCTCCGGCACAGAAAATGTGGAAAACAGGGAGGAAGACGAGGTACAGAAAAAAATTGCCATTACTTTTGATGACGGACCCCATCCCCATTACACGGAGCAGCTATTGGACGGCTTAAAAGAGCGCGGAGTGGTGGCAACCTTTTTTGTTACGGGAGAACACGCCAAGCTTCACCCAGATGTCATCAAGAGAATGCAGGAAGAGGGGCATCTCATCGGAAACCATACCTACAGCCACATTCAGTTGACCAAGAAGAACCGGGAGAAATTCAAAGAAGAGCTGATTGCCACCAATGAAGTGCTGAAGGAAATTACCGGGGAGGAAACGGAATTTGTGCGTCCTCCTTATGGAAGCTGGGACAAATCCTTTGAAAAAGAATTGAATATGTTTCCGGTACTCTGGACGGTGGACCCTTTGGATTGGAGTTCCAAAAATGTGAACCGTATTGTGGAGAAAATTGTGAGTAAGGCAGGGGAAAATGATATTATTCTGATGCACGATTATTATGAAACCTCAGTCACCGCAGCGCTCAAGGTGGTGGATGAGCTGCTGGAAGAAGGGTATACCTTTGTGACTGTGGAGGAGATATTGTTTGATTGATAGGTAATGCGGGAAGAAAGTGGATTTTACAGTTGGAATAGTTTATACTATAATATGGTATGGAGAATTTGTACAAGCAAAAATAAAACTGAAAGTTAAGGAGATGGTGTCCAATGAATATTCAATGGGATGCTGATAAGTATACGGATAATTTTTCTTTTGTCCATCAGTATGGCAGTGCGCTGATTGATATGGTAGATGGCGAAAAATTGTCGGTTCTGGACTTGGGATGCGGCAATGGTGCGCTGGCAAAAGAACTTGCTGACAGGGAGCATGATGTGACAGGCATGGATGCATCTGAGGAACTGTTAGAGATTGCAAAAAAGAAATACTCAGGTATCCGTTTTATTCATGGGGATGCTACAGATTTTCATACAGACAAGCCATTTGATGTTGTCTTTTCCAATGCTGTATTACATTGGATTGACAAAGAAAAGCAGTCGGATATGATTTCCTGTGTCTGGGATGCGCTTAAGCCGGGAGGACAGTTTATCTTTGAACTTGGCGGGTTTGGAAATAATGCGCTGATTCACAATGCTCTGTGTGAAGAATTTAGGAAAAGAGATTTGGATTATATTATGCCCTTCTATTTCCCGACGGTTGGGGAATATACTTCTTTACTAGAGCAGGGTGGATTTCTGGTCAGGAGTGCGGTGTTGTTTGACAGGCTTACGAAACTTGAGGGGGAGGATGGACTTTACGATTGGATACATATGTTTTTAAGGATGCCTTTTGAGGGCGTGGGAACTGCATTGGGGGAGGAAATTATCCAATCGGCAGTGGCGGCATTAAAGAATAATCTATTCCGTAATGGTGAATGGTATGCAGATTATGTTCGTTTAAGATGTAAGGCAGTCAAATGTTGAATTTCCAGCTGGCGGCATTTACTATTCATGGGAATTGGCCTGTTTAGATATTTTGAGAAGGGTTTTTGGGAAAATGTTTGGCAGAATGGGAAAGAAAAGAGAGAAAATACTTCTAAGGCAGGAGAGGAGATAGTGCGGCATGAAAAATATTTTAGTAGTACAGGGCGGCGGACGACCAAACGGCAACACGTCACAGTTAGTCATGAGTTTTGTAAAAGGTGCGGAGGAAGCCGGGCATAAGACAGAGGTAATATCCCTGTTGAAAAATGAAGTGAAAGGATGTCTGGGATGCAATGCCTGCCGCTATGGGAAGCCTTGCATACAGAAGGACAGCTTTAATGATATTATCCCCAAAATAGAAAGTGCGGATCTTGTTGTCTTTGCCACACCATTATATTTCTGGACGATTTCTTCAAGGCTCAAGGCATTTATTGAGAGGTTTTACTGCATAGCGCAGGAAGACCCTAACCCGCCGTTGGGAAGGTATGAGAAGTATCCTGTGAAAGACAGTGCATTGCTCGTGACCGCCGCTGATAATTTTTTCTGGACATTTGAACAGGTTACATCCTATTATAAATTTGCCATAGTGAATTATATAGGTTTTCATGACAGGGGGATGCTGCTTGCCGGGGGATGTGGAGATACAAATGGGAAGCCTGCAATCGATAAAACAAATCATCTTGCAGAAGCGTATGAGTTTGGAAAAAATATCTATTGACGAGTAAAAGGAGAAAATAAACAAAACAGTTATGTCAAAAGGACAATACAAAATATTGCTTATCCCGCTTTTTCTGTTGCTTTGTAGCTGCGCGCATATCGGAGACAATGTATCTCCCCTTCCAACGGCCTTCTCCGCCGAGCCTGTAACAGAAAATCCTTCCGCTGCCCTAGATGCGGATGCGGATGACCAGACATCGCAGCCGACACTTATGTTGACTTCATCTCCACCATCGGAATTTCCCCAGGCAGGTGTCCCCACTATGGAAAATCTAATCTTCACTGCGCTGGAGCCTGTGGGCAGCACTATGTATGTGTGGGGCGGCGGGTGGAACGAAGCCGACACCGGTGCTGGTCCAGAAGCTCTTTCCATAGGCTGCAGCGAACGTTGGGCGGAATTTGCCGCCACACAGGGCAGCGATTACGATTATCGTAAATTCCGTTACAAAATCCATGACGGATTGGACTGCTCGGGCTATATCGGGTGGGTTCTGTACAACCTGTTCTGCACCGAAAATTCTCAGTCGGAGAGCGACGGCTATGTGATGAAAGCCTCCCTTATGGCAAAGACATTTGCCGATTATGGCTGGGGGGAGATGATTCCTGCCTCTGAGGCAACTGCGTGGAAGCCTGGTGATATCTGTAGTATGTCAGGACATGTATGGCTTTCGCTGGGTATGTGTCAGGACGGCAGCGTGTTGCTGCTCCATGCCAGCGCGCCGGGGGTGCGCATCTGCGGCACGGCTTCCGGGGACAACGAAAAGACAGATGCCGTACTGCTTGCAGAGGAATGGATGTCCCTATGCTATCCCGAATGGTATGCAAAATTTCCAAAATGCAATGTAAAAGATTCTTATCTGACAACTTCTGACATCATGCGTTGGAACAGCGACACATTAAAAGACGCCGAACAATTTCAGGCTATGTCTGCGGATGAGGTTGCCGCATACTTTATGCCTGAACCTTAATAGTACATCATGTATCCGTAAAGAGTTGATTTTGCTTATCTTTTGCGTAATTTGTACAAAAATTTGCGTAACTTGTCGAAACACAAAAAATCAAATATACCCTATATAATTATGGTTTGACGAAAGCAGTGACAATGTATATAATATAGCAATGTACCGCAGTATTATATAAAATGAATGCTTAGGAAGTACAAACATTATAAGGAACTTTATGATGGGAGGAACAAAGATGATATACAAAATAGCTGTGTGTGATGATGAACCGATATGGATTGAAATTATGCAAGGAATTGTAAATGATTTCTTTGGTAGTAGAGCAATAGAAATTCAGGTAGATACCTTTAATAACACACAGCGGCTTTTGGATGCCATGACTGAAAAAAAGGAAGCTGCGGATATTCTGATTCTCGATCTGGATTTGCCCAATATAAACGGCTTTGAGACTGCTGAGAAACTAAAGAATTTGTATCCCGATATTATTCTTATATTCTATACCATGCATGAGCAATATGTGTTTGACTCGTTCAGTTTTCAACCTTTTAGATATATCCGCAAGGAATATGCGGCGCAGGAGCTTAAAGCCGCATTGAATTCTGCGTTAGAGGTCATAGAAAACCGTGCGGAGAAATTTATTATGTTGAAATCCTTGAATGAGATTAGAAACGTTGAAATTTCTGAAATTATGTATTTTGAAACAAATAAGCGCAGATGCGATGTTTATTTAGAAGACGGAAGCATAGTCAATGTACGCAAAACAATTAAAGATCTTTATTCGCAAGTCGGCAGTAACAATTTCGTTTTGATCCACAGAGGAGCTGCCGTGAATGTCAAACACATAAAAATCTGTTCAAACGATGATGTGACATTGAAAAATGGCACAAGATTGATAGTCAGCCGAAACCGCATAAAAGATGTGAAAACCGCATTTGCTAAATATTGGGGAACAGAGTATGACAATTAACAGCTCAAAAAACTATTCAAACAAGAACAGTTTTTTGAGCTGTTTTTTTGGCCTTTTGACAAGTTACGCAAATTCTCTTACGAGTTACGCAAAAGCTTCCCACAAAGAATTTTTTTGTGCTATATATAGTATAGTTGCTTGAAAACAAAACTTTTTGAACAGGAGAAAAAACTATGAAAAAGAAAACATTTGCATTTGCAGCAATTCTGACAGCAGCCCTTATGCTCACAGGGTGTAAGCTGCCTTTTGAGGTTAAAATAACAAAGAGCGTCGATTCGTCAACGGTTGAGTCACAGAACTCCACCGAGAAAACAAATCCTTCCGAATCCTCCAATGCAACATCTACGGGTTCTGCAAAGCCAAGCACAGGCGAGGCAAATTACGAGCCGGTCACGATTGACTGTTCTGAAATACTAAACAGCGGCACTACGAGCTATTTCGAGATTACATATCAGTATGGCGATGCCTGCACTGTAATACAGAGATACATTTATGAGAACAAAAGCTATAATGGCGGCTTAATCAAGATTGAACCCGGCACTGAGACAGATTTAGCAACCATCATAGACAATGTAAATGTGCTTGAGGGCGGCGCTCCTTCTGCTTTTACTGAGGTCATTGATGGCTGGACTATGAGTCTTGAGGCAACAGAAGAAGAAAAGTCATTTATGAATTACCAGAGCATGGAGGATATGCGCAAGCTTTGCTGGGCTATGACGCTTATGAGTCAGGGTTACTCCCAAGAAGAGGCAGAGGCCATAGTCGGTGTAACGAGCGAGCCCACCCTGCCATATATTAGCATGGACGATGGCTCCTCAAATTCCGCACAGGGTGATATCACTCTTGATGATGTGTCATATGTGCTTTTCGGCGACAACAACACGACTATTCTTTTTGGTGCGTACTATGCTGATGAATTTACAATAGAGGAGAAGTTCGTGTTTGATTCAAGCGGCAACTTCAAAAGTCTCGAAACCACACTCACCACGGGCAGCGTTTCGGACACGGATGAGATTTTCGAGACATTGGAATCGTTGTACGATGAATTTGACCCTGATGATTATACGCTGTCAAAGCAGTCGGATACAAAGTACACGATGAGCGACACCATTTCCACGCGTTCCTTTTTCCTTCAAAGCGACCTCGCAAGCATGAGTGGAGTCACATACAGCGTAGTTTATTCGGTTCTGCATGAGGCGCTTTGATATAGAGGCTGGACAGGGAGGCAAACATGAAAAAGAAAATTTTAACATTAACCATTGCGGCAGCATTGTCCATGTCCTTGTTTGCAGGCTGCGGCAAGGCCACAGTGGATGCTGACAATAACAGTGTGGCAGACAGTGGGACAGAAAAGACAGGTGAAGTGGAGAACACCAAAACCACACCGGAATGTGTCCATCAGTGGAAAGAGGCGACTTTTGCAGAGCCCAAAACCTGTTCCCTGTGCGGAGAAACGGAAGGTGAGCCAAAGCAGTCCTATTTCGAGGAGCATGGAGCACAGGTGGCTGATGGGCCTGTGGCATGTACGGTGGATGCTGTACTTTTTGATTATTTTGAGACGGACAAGCAAAGGATTACAGATATGGTGTGGGAACAACTTGACTGTTATAGCGAACCAGCATCGGAGGAAGGATATCAGATTATTCATTTGGAACTAGGTACATCACATCAGTTTTATTATGATGTGGCACAGTTTCGGGAATATTCTTTCTGTTATTATGATGATGCGATTTATGATTGGTATACAGGACGGGTTTTTCCATCCTTAGATTTGTTTTTGGATGATGGATTTGATTACAGCACTACGGTGGAGGTAGATGGCATCCCATATGATGTGTCATATTCAAAGAATGTAAGCTATGAATATGGAAGCTGGGTTTATGATAGTAATGGAAATGGTACAAAGGATGGCAGTGGTCGCATTTCTTATACCTTTAAAGTGCCTGATGGCTATGATGGGCTGGTATTTGCGGCTCTGCCAAAACATAAATATACAGGGCAGGACACAGAAAATATGGACGAAAGTGAGAGATATGCTTTCGATGATGAATTTGCCAAGGATACAACATTTTTCCGCATCAACAAAGAGGGCATGGTGCCTGAGAAACAGCAATAGGATGGCATAAAAAGGATATTAAGAGATTGTTCTGAGATTTATCTCTCCTAATTTAAATGGTCGGCAAAACAGAAGTATGTCTGTTTTGCCGGCTTTTAATATTGAAAAAATTAAAAATTAAAATTTGCTGTAAGGCTTGCATGTTGACCATAAAAGAGATAAACTTTTTATAAAAACAAGGGAGGAAATACATCATGAAAGAGGTATATGAATTCTTAAAGAACAGTCAGGTATATTATCTTGCAACTATGGAAGGCGACCAGCCCAGAGTCCGTCCTTTTGGCACGGTTGATTTGTTTGAGGATAAAATTTATATTCAGACCGGACTGAAAAAGGATGTTGCAAAGCAGATGCTTGCAAATCCCAAAATAGAAATTTCGGCTATGTATGAAGATAAATGGATTCGCATAGCAGCGGAGGCTATGTTAGATGATCGGACCACAGCGCAGGAACATCTTCTGGCAGCTTATCCTAATCTTCAGGCAATGTACAAGCCCGGTGACGGAAATACGGCGGTATTTTATTTGAAAAATGCCGTTGCCCACATCTGTTCTTTTACGGAAGAGACAAAGACCATAAGCTTTTAAGTAAGTTATAGGAAAGACTTAGGTAGCTCTATTTTCACCATAAAACCATTATGATTCATGGCCTTAAATCTGCCCCCATGGGCACAAATAATTCTGTATGCCATAGGCAGTCCCAGACCGTGGGCAGATTTAGGGATTTCTGCAATATGTTCCAAGGTTTCATCAGGAATGCCGATTCCATTGTCGGAAATGTCCAGATGAACGGTCTTTCCCTCTGTATATTCCCGGATGCTGATTTCACATCCGTTTTTGTTATGAGTAATACTGTTGTTCAAGAGATTAAAAATTGCCCTCTCAAGAAGGTTTTCATCACCGGATATGACCGCTTTTTCATCCTGTATATCAAGGTCGATGATATAATTGTCCGCAAGCCCGCTATTGAGGATATCGGTTGCAATGCGTCTTATCAGAGGGCATAAAAGGATATTGTTCTTTTTCAAGGGCTGCATATCATATTCCAGCGAAGAAGTCAGGTTCAAGTCTTCAATGAGTTTCTTTATTTTGATACTTTGTGCATGGATGCTTTCTGTCCGCTTTTGATTCTCATCATTCAAGCTGTCACATTCTAGAAGTGCCTCGGAATGTCCCATAATCAGAGACAGGGGCGTGCGTATATCATGGGAAATTCCGGAAATCCAATTAGAGCGTGCATTATCCCGTTGTGCCAGAGCCAGATTTTTGTGTTCTATTGCCAGGGAAGTATTGTTGATGCTCTGGGCAAGTTCCCTAAAGATGCCTTTTTCTTTCAGGTGGACTGCCTTTTCTTTGCTTAAATCATTGATTCCATTTATAAGAATTTGTACTCTATGGTACAGCTTTGCGCCAAAGACAAAAGCCAAAATTGCTGCCAGAAACAGGTTGAGAACAAGGATTCCAAGTGCTTTCTGGGGCAGGGAATGAATCCATTCTACGGAATAAACCATATCATATTTTCCCACGGAATATTTTGGCAGCCCTAAAACCAGAAGCCCATAATCAGAGGTGTATACATACACGGGATAATCATTTAAAAACCATTTGGTCATTTTTGCAATATCATTGAGGGTATAATGGCTTGGAATGTCATCAGGCATATGTTCCGACCATGTAATATCGCCGTTTTCATCAATGAGGATGCACCAACAGTCCGGCCCAAGGATGTCTTGATTCGAAAGTTCAAAACCAGATTTGGATTTCACTAGGGACTGTTGGATGGTTTCCAGAATATACTCAGGAGAGTTGCCGTGATAGGTATTGAAACTAGTCGCAATAATGGAAAATCCCAGAAAATTAATTGCCAGAAGCAGGGTGGCAATCACTGCTGCTGACAGGGTAAAGCATATAAAAATTTTAAAAGCTGTTTTATTTATCTTTGCGCCCATCTGTTTACTCCTATTGATCCGTTATCAGCTTATAGCCCAATCCCTTTACTGTCAGCAAGTGCTTTGGCTGGGATGGATTGGCTTCAATTTTTGTTCTAAGCCTCCGTATATGCACCATAAGCGTATTCTCGCAGCCATAATATTCTTCGCCCCATGCTGCCATGCAGAGGGCATCATTTGTCACAATGCGGTTTTTATTTTCCCATAGTTTCTTTAACAGGATAAATCCTTTTGCCGTAAGGGCAGTCTGCTTTTCACCATCCTGTACCATTGCTGTTTCAAAATCAATGGTTTTTCCTGATAGGGAAAATGAAGTTTTTAAACCATTTATTTGATAAACCCTCTTTAAGACTGCGGTTATGCGCAGAATCAGCTCTTTGGATAGAAAAGGCTTTACGATATAGTCATCAGCGCCAAGTCCCAGACCTTGAATCCGGTCATCAGCCTCCCCTCTGGCCGTCAGGAAAATGGCTGGCGCCTGTGAGAATTGCCGCAGACTTTTAAGCAGAGTAAAGCCGTCGCCGTCGGGCAGGTTCATATCCAGCAGAAAGAGTGATACAGGCTGTTCTTTGGCCTTTTGTAAGGCATCCGCACAGTTTTTTGCTGTATGCACATTGTAAAAACCATCCCTGTACAGAATATCCGAGAGCATGGAAAGCAATTCCGGCTCATCATCAACGATTAAGATTTTCTTGTTTTTCAATTCTTGCATTGTCATCACCTATTTGTATTTTATAATAAAATTTCCGCATTTAAAAGGTTTTGGAGAAATTTAAGGTTTCTGTAAGGTTGTGTTAAGTTTCCCGACAGAAAGGTCTATTATACTGACGGTAAGGGTTGTGGCGATGGTTGCATTCGGCAGTGCCTATGCAGAAAAATACAGCTCATAGCCTCAGACTAATAAAACCCAAATAGGCGATTGCGAAAGGAGTAAAAATGAAAGAAATTGTTAGAACTAATGGGCTTACCAAAAGATACAAAGATAATCTTTCGGTAAACAATCTGGACATGGTAGTAAAGGAGGGAAGAGTATATGGTTTTTTAGGACCCAATGGGGCAGGGAAATCCACAACTTTAAAAATGCTTTTGGATTTAGTCAAACCCACAGCCGGAGAGATAGAACTTTTTGGCAGGAGATTAAACAGCCAAAGCCGGACTTCCATCCTGAAAAATATTGGCTCCCTGATAGAGTCCCCCTCTTATTATGGGCATTTGACGGGAAAAGAAAACTTAAAGATTTTGCAGACCCTGCTGGATGTTCCAGAGGAGAATATTGATGAGGTTCTGCGAATTGTGAGATTGGACCGCCAGAGTAACAAAAAAGTATCGGCTTATTCCCTAGGAATGAAGCAGCGTTTGGGCCTTGCAGGGGCGCTTTTGTCATTTCCAAAGCTGTTGATTCTTGATGAGCCTACTAACGGACTTGACCCGGCAGGCATTCAGGAAATGCGTGAGTTAGTGTGTTCCCTGCCCGAAAAATACGGCATGACCGTTATTGTATCTAGTCATCTGCTTTCAGAAATCGACCAGATGGCGGAGGACATAGGAATCATCGCAAACGGAAAAATGATGTATCAGGGAGCATTAAATCTTTTGCACGAAACGGATAGTTCAAAGAGTTTGGAAGAAATCTTTTTGGATTTGACGGGAAGGGAGTCCAGCTTATGATACACCTGATAAAATGTGAATATCGAAAGACAAGAGGGAGTTATGTGTTTTTGACAGCTCTTGTCCTGACCGCGGTCTCACTTTCTTGGGGCTTATATGGGAAGTATGATGATTTTGCAATCCGAAATGGCTGGATGAGTTTTTTGTACCAGCTTCCCCTTATCAATGCTATCTTTATGCCAATATTGACCATTGTAATTGCTTCCCGCCTTTGCGACATTGAGCATAAGGGGGCCATGTTCAAGCAGATTTTGACTATTGTTCCAAAGGGAAAAGTGTATGATGCAAAGCTGTTATATGGTGTATCCATGATTGTGATATGTACTCTTATCCATTGGGGCGTGACAATAGCTTTTGGGTATTTTAAGGGGTTTGGGGGCAGTGTGCCGTTAAAATTGTACCTGATTTACCTGTTGTTTACGCTGGTGCCATCAATTACAATCTATCTTTTTCAACACACACTGTCCATAGTGTTTCCCAATCAGGCGGTTGCCTTTTTTGCGGGAATCATAGGAGCATTTGGCGGATTGTTTTCTATGTTTCTGCCACCATTCCCTGTGCTGAGCAAGCTGATTCTATGGAGATATTACGGGACACTGCAGTTTGTGGGACTGTTTGGATGGACGAAAGAAGAAAGGTACGCCAATGCCTATTTTGAAGTCATGGGATTTGATTGGACAGCTTTTGGGATTTTAATAGTGGCTTGCGTTGTAATGTATATAGCCGGAAAAATTTTATTTTGCAGAAAAGAGGTATAAGGATGATACGATTATTAAAAGCAGAGCGGATGAAGTTAAAGCGTTCCCCGGTATGGCTTGCATTTTTGATTCTGCCGGTGATTCCGGCGGTGCTGGGAGCCATGAATTATCTGGGGAATCTGGAACTTTTGCAGAGTGAATGGTATAGCTTATGGACACAGGACACATTGTTTACCTGTTATTTTTTCCTGCCCATCACAATTGGCGTGTATTGTGCCTATATTATGAGGCTGGAACATAATAACCACAATTGGAATAAATTACTGACAATGCCCGTAGGCAGGGCAATGATTTTTGCCTCAAAAATGTGTACCGCATCCTTCATGATTTTTATTAGCGAAGTGTGGATAGGGCTCTTATTTATCGTATCCGGAAAGCTTGTGGGACTGACGGCGCCGCCTCCCATAAAAGCCCTTATCATATGGTGTCTGTTCGGAACGCTGGGAGGCATGGTCATGGCGGCGATACAGTTGTTCCTCTCGCTGTATATCAAGAGTTTTGCCCTTCCTGTGGGGATTGCATTCGCGGGAGGGCTTTCGGGTCTTGTTTTTCTTGCCAAGAACCTGGGGCATATATGGCCCTATTCTCTCATGGCATATGGCATGAATTCCAACGGACCCCAGAAGATGATAGAGAGCGGATATGGGACATTCGTTGTTATCTGTGTAATTTATATCATGATTTTTACAGTTATGGGGAGTATAGTTATGGTAAAGCAGGATGTGTAAAAACTTTCCGTTTTCCGATACAGCCTTTTGAATTAAATACGTCTTTACAGAAAGTGCAGGAATACTTATATATGTGTGGAAAGCAGACGATATAAAATTATAGCTGACTTGGCTGTAGATTTGGGAGGCATAATTATGTGGATTGTGTTTGCTTTGGGTTCAGCGATGTTTGCCGGTGTAACATCCGTTTTGGCGAAATGTGGGATTCGGAAAACAGATTCTACCGTGGCTACGGCGATACGAACAATAGTGGTATTGATTTTTTCATGGCTGATGGTATTAGTGGCAGGCTCACAGTCGCAGATAGCTTTTATCAGCGGCAAAACGTGGCTGTTTCTGGTTTTGTCAGGATTGGCAACTGGCGCATCATGGCTTTGCTATTTTAGGGCTTTGCAGTTTGGCGATATTAACAAGGTTGTACCCATTGATAAATCTAGTGTTGTATTCACAATATTGTTAGCCTTTATATTGCTGCATGAGGAGATCAATCTGCCCAAAGCAATGGGAGTTGTACTAATCGGTATGGGTACTTTTCTGATGATTGAGAGAAAGGATGTATCTGCAGGGCAGCGGGAAATAGGAAGTCATTGGTTTCTTTATGCTGTAGGTTCTGCCGTTTTTGCAAGTTTGACTTCTATTCTTGGGAAGATTGGAATCAGTGGCGTGGAGTCAAATCTCGGAACCGCAATCCGTACAGGCGTTGTGTTGGTAATGGCATGGGTTATGGTATATGTGGAGGGAAAGCAGCATGATGTGAAGAAAATTTCACTAAAGGAGCTAGGTTTTATTGCCATGTCCGGGCTTGCAACAGGCGGCTCTTGGCTCTGCTATTATAAAGCACTGCAGGAAGGTCCTGCAAGTGTCGTTGTTCCAATTGATAAACTTAGTATTCTTGTAACCATTTCGTTTTCTTATATTGTGTTCCGGGAGCGGCTGTCAAAAAAGTCATGTGCAGGGCTTGCAGCGATTGTGGCGGGAACACTAGTCATGTTGATTCCCTGATAAAAGAAAACTTTCCATTCCCAAATACCGTCTTTTGTGGTAGACTAGAAAAAGTGAGGAGGGAATTCCTATGAATGTAACAATAGTTTTGCCGTCATTAAACCCGGACGAGAAGCTGAATATGGTAGTGGATGGTCTGCTGGCAGCAGGATTCACAGATATTGTGATTGTGAATGACGGAAGCGATGAGCAGCATATGGAGCCATTTCTTAAGGCAGACAGCCATGAGGAAGTTACCCTTTTGACCCATGAAGTCAATAAAGGAAAGGGCAGGGCATTGAAAACGGCTTTTTCCTATGTAATAGAAAACCGTACAGGCACGGCGGGAGTGGTGACCGTAGATGGGGATAACCAGCACACGGCACATGATATCAAAGCGTGCGCTGACAAGATGATAGAGCAGAAAGATAAGGTGATTCTGGGATGCAGGGATTTTGGAAAAGAGAATGTCCCATTCAAGAGCCGCTTTGGAAATAATAGCACCAGCATGGTATTTCGGCTGTTTTGCGGTATTAAGATTTCGGACACCCAGACAGGACTCCGTGCCATTCCCTATCAATATCTGTCCTTGATGTGTGAGACGGAAGGGGAGAGATTTGAATATGAGACAGAGATGCTTTTTACCTTTAAAAAGAATCACATTGAATTTCTGGAAGTTCCCATTGATACGGTTTATATAGAGGAAAATGCTTCTACCCATTTTAACCCTATCAAGGATTCTCTGAAAATTTACAGGATTATTTTTAAATTTCTGTTTAAATATTCATTGAGTGCAGGGATTTCGTTTTTAATTGATTATGGTTTGTATACATTCTTGATATTTTGGATGGGAGATAAGGTGGAGCGGTCACTAAGGTTGTTTCTTGCTTATTTTTTGGCAAGGGCCGTTTCGTCACTGTTTAATTATATTGTAAATAGGAAAGCGGTTTTTCAATCAGATGCATCTGTTGGCAGGTCAGTGGCAAAGTATTATGCGCTTTGCGTGGTACAGACAGGTATTTCTTTTGGAATAGTTTATTTGCTCAGCAGTCTGTGTGGTGCGGGTTCTGTCTTTGAAGTGGTTTTGAAACCTATTGTGGATATTGTGCTATTTATGTTAAGTTTTCAGATACAGCAAAAATGGGTGTTCCGCTGATGTAGGGGAGTAGAGTATTATTATGAAAAAAGCAGTTTTTGGAAAAGCAATTTTAAGAATTTTATTGGTTCTTATCACTTTTGTGGTGATTACCTTTGTGGGTGCCTACGCAGCCATGTGGGAGATATGTCATGGTCCCAGCAAAGCGGCGAGGGATTTGTTTGTGTCCACCATATTGGAGACGGGACAGATGAAGTTTCTGGCATCCTGGTATTTTAGCGAGGAAGAGATTCTGGAAGTGACAAACAGGAATGCGAGGGTGCATAATGAGGATAATGTAAATCCCGATTTAATCGTAATTCCCGGCACTGCTGCGGAGCATCCTGATGAAGAATTTGACATCAATAAAATTGAGATAGTGGAAATTGCAGGACGTTCCTACTTTGCAAAGCTGATGATTATCAACGACCCTTCCCGGGTAAAGCTTTCCACCATTTATCCATGGTCGGACATGGACCGCAGTAAAAACGGCGAGACATTGGAAAAGCTGGTTACCAATGCGGATTGTATCGGCGGTGTGAACGGTGGAGAGTATTATTCGGACGGAAATTGGGGCGGCGTGCCCAAGGGTCTTGTGGTATGTGGCGGCGAGATACAGTATAATGTCCCTAAAAAGGGCGATGTCATGGTGGGATTTAACGAGGATAATATTTTGATGATTATGGATATCGGAAATATGTCCGAAAACCAGGTGAAAGATTTGGTAGAGGAAAACCGCATCAGGGATGCGGTGAGCTTTAAGGATGTGGATGATGGGGATAGCAATCATTTTACCAAGCTGATTATTAACGGCGCGGCAACGGAAGTAAGAGGCAGCGGAAGCGGTGCAAATCCCAGAACTGCCATAGGGCAGAGGGAGGACGGAACGGTGCTTCTCCTAGTTACGGACGGAAGAGGGTCTGCCGGGCATCTGGGCGCCACGGCACAGGATTTGATTGGCATCATGCAGGAATATGGCGCCGTTAATGCGGCGAATCTGGACGGAGGAAGCTCCTCCGCCATGTATTACAACGGAGCTTATGAGATGACCAGTGTGACTTTATATCACGCCACCTCTTCCTGGAGACTGCCCACGGCGTTTGTGGTGGAGAAAAGGGAGGATTAGGCAATGGCAAGGCAAAAGAAAAGAAAAAAGAAAATCCCCTTTTTCCGAATATTTTATTCTATTTTTACATTGACACTTGTACTGTTTTGGGTGGTGATTTTCTTTTATGTAAGAAACTGCCTGAAAATCTATGAAGCAGCACAGCCGGAATATGTGATAGAAAACCTGATTGCTCAGATAGATGTCAGCGAAGGGTCGGACAGCCCCTATTTTCAAATGTCGGTTTCCCGCTTTGAGGATGAGGAAAAGTATAAAAATACATATCTTTCTGCAGTGAAAAAAGCAGGAATTACTTATGAAAAGGCGCCGGACAGTTATGACGCCAAGGCTCCGGTTTATCATTTGTATGCAGGAGAGGTGGTGATTGCTGCCGTTTCTTTGGAAGAGAAATCTTCCTACCCCCTGATGGGGATTTTGACGATTCCGGAATGGGAGATTACAAAGGTTCAGCCAAGCGGCATAATCGGTGAAAATGAGGTCACCATAACGGCACCGGATATTTATACTGTATGGATAAACGGTATGCAGGCGGATGAGCGGGAGCGTACGGGAAACAGCCGTGAGATGGAAGAATTCCAATATTCGGCTGAATATACAGAGGTTCCGAAATTGGTGGAATATAAAATAGAAGGTTTGTTTGAAATGCCGGATATTCAAATCCGCAATGCCTTGGATGAGGACATTGCCTTTTCCATGGCGGAGGATAATTCCGTTATGGTGGATACTTTTCAGGCATCCGTTATGGAGAAGGAGCTGGAGGACTATGTGCTTACCAATGCCAAGAATTATTCTAACTTTTTCTCAAGGGATTTGGAGGGCTGTGTGGCAAGTACTGCGCCCCTGCGCTATATGTTTCCTCAAGATTCCTATTATCTGGTGCTGGCGGAAAACTACAGACGGCATGATATGTGGATGTACAGCGGGCATAATGCGCCGGTATTTTTGAATGAGAAGGTTTCCAATTATGTTGTGTATGACGAGAACTTTTTCTCCTGTGAGGTGTCTTTTGATAAAAAGATGATACTTACCAAAACGGGACAGGAGAGGCATGATATTCATAATACCCGGTATTATTATGTAAGGATAGACGGGAAATGGGTGATAACAGATATGCAGACTGTGCAGGATGAGGAGTAAACAAATCGTCAGTAACCCTTGCATTTATTCTCATTTTATATTAAACTATAACTTTGTAGAGAAGTTTGCGTGTTTAAAATTATTCAGGAGGAAAATTAAGATGGAAAAGAAGCGCAATATTATTGTAGGTCAATCAGGAGGTCCTACTTCCGTAATTAATTCTAGTCTGGCAGGTGTTTATAAGACTGCAAAAGAAAGAGGATTTCACAGAGTATACGGAATGCTCCACGGAATTCAGGGATTTTTGGATGAGAGATATGTGGACTTGTCCACTCAGATTCATACGGATATGGATATCGAACTGCTGAAGAGGACTCCTTCGGCTTTCTTGGGTTCCTGCCGTTATAAGCTGCCGGAGATTCACGAGAATCCCGAAATTTACGAGAAGATTTTCCAGATATTGGACAAGCTGGAGATTGAAGCTTTTATTTACATTGGCGGCAATGATTCCATGGATACTATCAAGAAGCTGTCCGACTATGCCATTGTCAAGGGGTATTCCCAGAAATTCTTAGGCGTGCCCAAGACCATAGACAATGATTTGGCTCTTACAGACCATACCCCCGGCTTTGGAAGCGCTGCTAAGTATATTGCGGCTTCCACCAAGGAAGTAATCAGGGATGCATTGGGATTAACTTATAATAATGTGCTGATTAACGTGATTGAGATAATGGGGCGTAATGCCGGCTGGCTGACTGGAGCAACTGCCCTTGCAAGAACGGAAGAGTGCGAAGGACCGGATTTGATTTATCTGCCGGAGCTTGCTTTCGATATAGACAAATTCCAGAAGAAGGTTAGGGAGCTGTTAAAGAAAAAGCATACGGTTACCATTGCCGTATCTGAGGGCATCAAGCTGGCTGACGGCAGATATGTCTGCGAGTTGTCCGGCGGTGCAGATTATGTGGATGCATTTGGACATAAGCAGCTTCAGGGTACTGCCGCTTATCTGGCAGGCTATCTGGGAGCAGAAATCGGCTGCAAGACAAGAAGTATTGAGTTCTCCACTTTGCAGAGAAGCGCTTCCCACATGGCCTCCCGTGTAGACGTGGATGAAGCATTTATGGTAGGCGGTGCAGCTGTAAAGGCAGCAGACGAGGGCGACACCGGCAAGATGGTGGTAATCGACCGTGTTTCCGATGATCCTTACATGAGTGCGGCAGGCATCTATGATGTACATCGTATTGCCAACAATGAGAAGCTGGTTCCCCGCAATTGGATTAACAAAGAAGGCAACTATGTGACAGATGAGTTTATCAACTACATTGAGCCTTTGATTCAGGGAGATTATCAGCCGTTTATGGTAAACGGTCTGCCCCAGCATCTGGTACTTGATGAGAAAAATCAGTAAAGAGAAGAATCAATAAAGGGCTGCCGTTGTACGGCAGCCCTTTTTCTATGTGCGTGTTATGGTGCAGATTTTAATAGGACTGTGAATTCGGATAACCAGCCAAACATTTCACAAAACGCCAAAATTCGTTCTCCTGATAAATTCCCAGAGGATGCCAGGCGATCATCTTGTTGTGGGCGCTATGGAGTACCTTGTCAATCATGTATTTCGTACCGATGAGAGGCGAGACTTCCGCAATGCCCAGAGTGGAAGGGCTATTGGATATAACAAGCTCGATACGGTCTTCTCCAATATGATATTTCCAAGAGGAAGATGCCCAATCGATATCGAGACGCGGGAATAACTGTATTACGCCCTGCCGTACCTGAAAACGATATATAACAGTCTCGCTATCATTGAATGCAATGACATAGGGCTGGCGGGGGTAATATTCATATGGAGAATTGATAACATTCCTGCGATGGCGGGTCTGAATGACATAGGCTGTCACATAGGTATAATCCTCATACCGTTCTCCCATTTCTTCCGCCATACGGTGCAGGAGCATTTTCTTGTCTGAATCGGTGGTCTTTTGGTTCTCCATATAATTGACATGTGAATAATATACCCAGATTAGTCCGACAATGAGGACTGCAATGATTCCAACACAAAGATATAGCATTGTCTGGTCCGAGAGGTATATGTCAAAATCCAGAGCTACCCCCGTCAGAAAAACCTTGATTATGGTAGGCGAAATACATAGGATAATTATAATTGATATTAGGTTTTCTTTTTTCATCATATCTCCTTTTTTGTCGTCTTAGAATAACACTTTTTTGAGGAATATGTCAAGAAGTTCTACAAAAACAAGATCAGCAAAAGAAGACTAGAATCAGAACAAGAAATATATTAAGCCGATTTTGGAATGTTTGAAAAAAGATTTTGCGAAATAGCCGGATCTTCAAAAATTCTGGCTGATGGAGGCTGATAGGTAAACAATATAAAACAGATTAAAAGAATGCAGACTAAGCAACATAATAAAAGTGTATGTGGCTCCAGCCTGCAAGACAATGTAAGTTTGTAAGAAAGCCAAAACGCAATTATAATACTCAAAATAAATATGCCAATATCCAAGATAAAAATATCTTTGCCCAAAATAGATGTATAGGCATAAAAAAATATAGGGATCAACAATGTGCCTGTTAAAATCCCATAACATAATGAAGAGGTAATACATGAGTAGATTTTTTTGAATTTTAAAATAATAAAAAGTGAGTATAGCAGCATTGGGAAAAATAACAGTTTCATGTGTTCCCATATAGACTCGTTAATTGGCGTAAAAAGACCAACTATATAATTGTTTCCAGTCCAATCATATAGAAAGTGAGAAAGCGTGCCTGTGATTAGAACAAAAATGATTCCGATAATGGTATAGCGTTTTAAATGTTTCATGGAAATTACCTCACGAAATAGTATATGTGGAGGAAAAATTATTATGTATTTTAATAGTAAATGCTGAATTTTTGGGTCGTATGTGCTACAATGGAAGTGCAAGAAAAAGGGGGCGCTCTAGTATGACAAAGGAAACTCTTGATTTGTATTCCACAATGCAAAATTTGAATAGAGCAACAATAAAACATATTGCCAGCACAATTAAAGCTGGGATGAACCTGTTAGATATCAAAGAGTTGTGTGAAGATTATTTGTTGAAAAATGGCGCAGATTCATTTTGGTATTGGGATGTTGGCGCTTTTGTTTTTGCCGGAGATGAAACGGCTATTTCTGTATCGGGCAAAAATTACAAGGCAGCGAATAGAACCATACAGGAAAATGATATTATCACCATTGATTTGAGTCCTCAAAAGAATAACATTTGGGGGGATTATGCAAGAACACTTGTGTTTGAAGACGGTGTATTATGCAATGAAATCGACAAAATAAAAAAAGACGAGTGGCGAAACGGACTTCAGATGGAAGCATATCTGCATAAAACTTTAATGGATGTGGCAACGCCGGATATGACATTTGAAGAATTATACTATTACATGAATGAATTGATTGTGAAAAAAGGATTTCTTAACTTGGATTTTCTTGGAAACCTGGGACATTCCATTGTAAAAAATAGAAATGACAGAGTATATACCGAAAAGGGAAATTGTAAAAGACTATCAGATGTTGAAATGTTTACCTTTGAACCACATATCAGTATTCCTGATTCCAAATATGGATACAAGAGAGAAGATATCTATTATTTTGATAATGGAAAGTTAATAAAATTATAGACCGTATAGATGAAAGGATTTATACATTTCAATCAGTTCTTCCTGCCTGATTTATTTTGTGTTATCATAAAAGCAAATCGAGATTTGGAGGAAAGTTTATGGAATATATATGGTATATTCTTGCAGCACTTGGGGCAGGGATAGGAACTGGTCTTGCGGGACTGTCAGCAGCAACTGTAATGGTGCCGATACTAATTGTACTTTGCCCAAGCTTCAGCGGAGAAACAGGTGCTTATCAGGCTACGGCCATCGCCCTTGCATCCGATATTCTTGGTTCAGCAGTGACAACAATTACATATGGAAAGCATAAAAATATTGACCTGAAGCGTGGGTGGATCATGCTGACATGTATTCTCACTATGAGTACAGTTGGCAGTTATGCAGCGTGGCTTGCAGGAAATGTAGTATTAGGCAGTTTTACGTTGTTTCTGACATTTTTCATTGGTATTCGTTTTCTGATAAAACCGGATACATCACGGGAGAATACAGTGGGTAAGGGCGAGAAGCTTGACCTAAAAGGCGTAGCTATATCCCTTTTTTTCGGTTTGACCATTGGATTCGGCACAGGTTTTGTAGGGACGGGCGGTGGTATGATGATGCTTGTGGTTTTTACCGCATTTCTTGGCATGGAACTGAAAACTGCTGTGGGAACAAGCACTTTTATTATGACTTTTACGGCGCTTATTGCATCTGTCAGTCATATCATCATCCATCCGGCAATTATTCTGGAGCGCTGGGATGTCCTGCTGATATGTATTGTTGTTGCGACTGTGGCATCTTTAGTTTCCGCACAGTTTGCCAACCGGGTAAAAAATCGTACGGTTGGACTTGTGACAGGAGTAGTGCTTACTATTCTTGGTGCTGCCATGCTGATATTAAATTATTGGTCAATAATATCGCAAATACCGGAAAGAATTAAGATGGGAGTGGTTGGATGAAAGAAGCATGGATTCAGATTTTGAGGGAGCATACAAACAGGTATCCATTGATGGAGCCTCAGGATTATGGGAAACTTATCTTTCAAAGTGAATTTGGACCGGAACATATGATTGCGGACGAGGAGTCGGTTCGGGCTTTTTTGTTAAAAGAATGGGAAGAGATTCCGCTAGATAGTTCCCCAAAGTCCGTGGAAGATATCGGGGGCGCTTTGTGCCGTTTTCCTTTATCTGCTTGTGATTCCAAAGAGGCGGCTGAGCTGTTGGTCAGGCTGTTTCTTTTGACGGCTCAGGATGGCGGCAAACCTGACAGGCTGCCGAATACGCTGGAAGAAAAAATAGAAACTTCTATTCAATTGGGCATTCATGGGATGAAAGCGTGGGCGGAGACATGGATGGAGCAGGGATGTCCCGCCATTCATCACAGTGATGTTTATCGAGATGCGTATCATCCCCATTATCGCCTGCTGAAAAAGGAGTATGCAGGGTATTTTCCGGCATTGCTTGATGTGTTAAAGATTGCAGAGAGGGGAATAACAGAGAGGGGATGCGCAGGGGAAAGACCTGTCATTATTGCAATAGACGGAAGATGCGGCAGCGGAAAGACTTCTTTTGCCGAGCTGGTGGGCAGACTTTTTTCCTGCAATGTCTTTCATATGGATGACTATTATCTGCCCCTTGCAAGCCGCTTGGGAAATTGGAGGTCGCATCCTGCCGGAAACATGGATTTGGAGCGGTTTCGTAAAGACATCCTACTCCCTGCAAAGGCAGGAGAGCAGGTGATTTACAGTCCCTATGACTGTCAAATGGGTCAAATGAAAGAAAAGCAGCTTTTTGGGCCAAGCCGGCTGACTGTGGTGGAGGGCAGCTATTCCCAGCATCCGCTTCTTGCAGAATATTATGATTTGAAGATTTTCTTGACCTGTTCCGGGAAAGAGCAGGAAAGCCGCCTGCGAGCTAGGGAAGGCGGTCATTTTACCGCATTTAAAGAACAGTGGATTCCCATGGAGGAAAACTATTTTGAGCATTTTGCAGTGGAGGCAGGGAGTGACATCGTGGTGGACACGGGTAGTTTCTTTATGTTAGAACCCGTTCCAGCCGCAAGCCCAATCGGCTTAAAATCTCATTGGTAATGGTTTCTGAGGCTTCTGCCAGGTCATAGGCAGTGATTTCATGTTCCCCGGACCTGCCAATGATGACAGCCATATCTCCGGCTTTTACATTGGGGATATCCGTGATGTCAACAATGGTCTGGTCCATGCAGATACGTCCTATTATAGGGGCCTCACAGCCGTTTACCAGCATTTTCCCTTTGCCTTGAGAGAGCGCGCGGGGCAGCCCGTCCCCATATCCTATGGCAATAACGGCAATTTTGGAGTCTTTTTCGGCAGTATACTGCATGCCATATCCGGCAGATTCTCCTTTTTTTAATGTTTTTACAATCTCAATCCTTGACTTGACGGAAAGAACCGGAAGCAGAGGAACAGGGCAGTTTTCCAAGTCCTTACGGCTGCTAAGGCATCCGTAAAGGGCAATTCCCACTCTGGCATAATCGCCTGCAAGCTCTGGATAATGGAGGAGTCCGCTGCTTGCCAGCATATGTACTTTGAGATGCAATCTTCTGTCTTCTTTCAGTCGCCCAACAATATCATAAAATGCTCGAACCTGCTGCGCCGTAAAAGCTTTGTCCGAGGAGAGGGAGGCGGTGTCTGCACATAAATGGGTGTAGATTCCCTCGGTCACCAGATTTTTCATGGAAAAAATTTTTTCTATTTTTTCTGTTTCTTCGCAGCGTTCTCCCAAGCGGTGCATGCCGGTGTCTATTTTAATGTGTACTTTCAGTTTTTTCCCATATTGATTAAGGATTTGGGCATAGTTATAGTCCACTACAGTCTGTGTCAGCCGATATTTTTTTAAAAGGGAAAACTGCGCAGGGTGGGTATATCCCAGCACAAGAATCTCTCCGCAAATGCCGTTTTTTCTTAGTTCAATGCCCTCAAAAACTGTTGCTACACAAAAGGATTGGATTCCCATACTGTTTAGCTCTTTTGACACAAGGACGGCTCCGTGCCCGTAGGCGTTTGCCTTTACTGCGGGCATGAGCTTGCAGTCAGGGGGCAGAAGGCTTTGCAGGGAATGAACATTTTGCCGGAGATTTTTAGAATCTACTTCAATCCACGCCCGGCCTTTTTTAAGGATGTCGTTTCGGTCAGCTTCCGGTTCTTCTTTTTGTCCTTTTATCTGTCTGTCAGGCGGCAGAATACCGAAAAAGCGAAGGATATGGGGAAGGCGCTCCAAACAGAGAGCAGCGGCACAGGTTGAAAGACATACCGCAATATAGTGGAGGATACTGTTATCTATCAGCACAGACTCTATGCCAAGCACCTTTGCAAATCCTCGTACAAGAATAATAAACAACGGATGCAACAGATAGATGCAGGCGGAGATGGTACGCAGCGCCTTTGTAATACGCAGCGATTTTGCAGAAGGCAGCAGGGGAGTGTCGTTGTCGCAATTGGCCGCCAGAATCCACCGGAATAAAAAGTACATACAAGGCGGCAGAGCAAGATACATGCTGTCATGGCGCTGTATATCAAAATGATGGAGCAGCAGCCCTTCCGCGGTCATGGCACTCAGGCAGGCAAAGAATCCAACGGCAAATTGCCGTTTGGCATATTGCAGTTTGGAAGACTTCCATTTTGACAGTCTGCCACAGGATACGCAGTTAAAAGCCTTTGGCGAGAGCGCAGCTCCCATAACCAGAAAAACTGGCGCATAAAAGATTCCGTTTCTGGTATAGGAAAAAACCACAAACAAGGCATCATACAAGGATTTTAAAGCAGGCATTGACGCAACAAATCCATAATAGCTGTCTCCCAACAGTCCAAGCAAATATAAAAACACGCAAATGCCAAAGACAGCATGAAAGGGCAGTTTCTTCCCCAGAAGAAAAACCAGGGATGTACCCAGCATGACAGCGGGCAGATACCACAGATGATAGAAAGTACCGTCAAACAAAAGCATCCGCAGGATATCCCATATTCCGGCATCCTGAAAATGGCCTGCATAAAAATTGACGGGCAGATAAAGCAAAACAGCTGAAAGATACAGCAGAAATGTTTTTTTCAAAAAAGTACGCAGGCGGCGGGAATCGGCGCTTTTATCAAACAGATACTGCGGCAGCAGAAAAAAACCGCTCACCATAAGAAAAAAGGGGACAGCAATTCTTGCAAAGATTCTTGTGAGCACAAAGTCAGCAGTGGCGTTTATGCCTGCAAGGGGAGATGTATGTATGGCAATCACAAGAAACGCCGCAAATAATTTGAAATAGTCCAATGCCTTTGATTGCTTCGGCAGAAGAGTGCTGTTTGTTTTTATACTCATGCTGTGAGCCTCCTTGGTGAGCAGCTGATAGTGGCTGAAGCTTATACATTTGCAGCTTCTATCATTGCGGAAATCATATCCTCAAAAGAAAGTCCGGCGGCCTTCATCATATTGGGGAAGCGGCTGTGTGTGGTAAAGCCGGGAATGGTATTGACCTCATTAAATACGATTTTGCAGGAATCGGACAAAAACATATCAACCCGGGCAAAGCCCTGACAATCCAAGGTTCGATAGATAATCCTGGCAGTCTGTTTGATTCTTTCCGCTGCCTCCTTGGTAATTCTGGCAGGTACATGAATCGCGGAAGTTTTCAGAGTGTATTTTTCAGTGAAGTCAAAAAATCCATCTGACAGTTCAATTTCGTCCACTTCTCCCACAAGCAGATTTTCAATTCCGCCAACGGAATTGTTCGCAGCGGCATTGTCCATAACTGCGCAGCCCACCTCAAAACCGGAAATACATTCTTCCATAAGGACGGTTTTATCATAGGAAAAGGCAAGTTCTAAGGCAGAAGACAACTGTTCCTCGCAGGTCACTTTGGTAATGCCATAGGAAGAACCGGTTCTCACGGGTTTTACAAACAGGGGATAGCCTAATTTTTCGGCGTAGGAGGTCACGGTTTTACTGTCTATCTGTTTTTCGATTGCAAAAGATTTTGGAACCAAAATGCCGGCGGCAGAGACTAGTCTGTGAGCTCTGTCCTTGTCCATGCACAGGGCGGACGAAAGCACGCCGCAGCCTATAATGGGGATGCCTGCCAATTCAAAAAGGCCCTGTACGGTGCCATCCTCGCCGTTTCTGCCGTGCAATATGGGAAATGCACCGTCAAGAGGAAGGGATGTCACACGATTTTCTTCAAGTAGCAGCAGCTTATGGGATTTACGGCTGGGGGATATTGCACAAGGAGTGCAGTCCATGCTATTACACCAAGTATCATCCAAAAGTTTTTCCGGACTGCCGTCAAAATAAAACCACTCTCCAGCGTGTGAGATACCTATCAGCACAGGAGTGTATTTTGTCCTGTCAATGGCCTTGATAACTGCATAGGCGGACTGCAGGGATACACTGTATTCGGGAGAGTGTCCCCCAAAGATTACGGCAATGTTTTGCGTGTTCAGTAAATTCATGACTAGGCTCCTCTCTGTTTTTCAATTGTCTATTCAGCGATTATGCATTTTATATTAGGACTCTTGACTTTAAGATTCAATCAGGCAAGGGGTTAAGATTTCTTTAAGAAAAACGCAAAAAACTCTTCCCTTTCGTATTTATCATACCAAAGGGAAGAGTTGTGGATTTTAAGAGAAGGTGAGCATTTTCCTAAGAAAAACTTAATTTGCTGTAGAGATTTTCTTAAGGGCGGCGGGAAGCGTTATAGTGAAAGAAATATTGTTATTTTCGCTGTCTGCCGTAATGGTGCCGCCGTGCACCATTACAATTTCCTTTGCGATAGCAAGACCAAGTCCGGTGCCGCCGGTATTGGAGCTGCGGGAGGCGTCTAAGCGGTAAAATTTTTCAAAGATGGCGGACAATTTTTCCTTAGGGATAGTCTCTCCCCTGTTTTGGAAAGAGATTTCCACCATACCATCTTTTTCGGCAGCGGAGATAAGGATTTCCGTGTTGCTATAGCTGTATGCGGCGGCATTTTTCAGGACATTGTTAAAAACCCTTGCAAGTTTGTCCGGGTCACCGTATACCGTCAGATTTTCCGGCGCATTTAACACTGCCTTGTTGCCGTTTAAAGATAGTATTGGGGAAAGCTCGTCAGTAAGCTGTACCAGCATATAATATAAATCAATGACTTCTTCGTTTAAGGTAATCTGCTGTAAATCATAGCGCGTAATCTCAAAGAATTCATTTATCATTTTTTCCAGATGGTAGGCTTTGTTTAATGTGATGTGCACATAGTTTGCCCGCTGTTCCACAGGCATATCAGGGATTTCCTCCATTAAATTCAGATAACCGATAACGGATGTCAGCGGGGTGCGGATATCATGTGCCAGATAGATGACCAAGTCATTTTTGCGCTGTTCGGCCAGTTTTGCGTCAAGAGCGCTTTGCTTCAGCGCTTGTTTTACGGCGTTGAGCTTGCGTTCCGTGGCCAGAAGCTCAGGAGGCAGGCATATTTCCGCATCCTCTGATAATAAAGCGTCAATGCCTTGGTTTACCATATCAAAATATTTTGAGAACCAGCGGACCACAAAAAAGGACAGAATGCCGAACACAAGCAGGGCAGCGATGATTAGTATCATAAGTTCGTTTTTACGGAAAGTATTCTGATAGAGTGCCAGGGCTGCATAATAGTTCAGGTGAAAAATGCGCTGGTACAAAAAGATAATAAAATGAACGATTTTGCCGCTGCGGTATAATTGATACAGCAGTATAATAATGAGTACCGCAAGTAAAGGCAGGCTTAGAAAACGAAAAAGCATTTTTTGCCTTAGCTGCGAATAACCGGCATGGGATGTTTTTTTGTGAGAAACTAAGTTCCGGTCTTTTGATTGGTCTATGTCTGAGTCAGTATGTCTGGTATTATCTTTCAATTTTGTACCCCACTCCCCAAATTGTTCTGATGTATTTTGGGTTTTCAACAGTGTCCTTCATTTTTTCCCGCAGATGACGAATGTGTACGGTGATGGTGTTGTTGCTTTTGGTATAATATTCATCCTGCCAGATTTTGTGGAATAATTCTTCTGCGCTTATGACTTCGCCCTTATGCTCCAATAGAATGCGGAGTATGGCAAACTCAGTGGGAGTCAGTATCAGGGGCTTTTCGTTCAGGGTGCATTCGTGGGTCTTGGTGTTCATGACCAAACCGGAATGGGTGATAACAGGGTCATAGGCATCCGACATAGAAGCGGTATTGTATTTTTTGTACCGTCTGAGCTGGGCTTTGACCCGCGCTACAAGTTCAAGGGGGCGGAAGGGCTTGGTGATATAGTCGTCTGCCCCTAAGGACAGCCCTGTGATTTTGTCAATCTCCTCATCCTTGGCAGTCAGCATGATAATGGGATAGGTCTGGGTCTTGCGAATATGGCTGCAGAGGGTGAGTCCATCCACATCCGGCAGCATGATATCCAAAATAGCCATATCAAGCTCGTCCCCACATTCATCTATGAAAGTAAGGGCGTCTGCTCCGGAATAAAATTTGAAAACCATATAATCTTCACTTTTTAAATAGACTTCAATTAAGTCTGCAATTTCTTTTTCGTCATCAACAACAATAATTTTGTCCGGCATGGGAATGCTCCTTTTATCTGCATTTGCATTATTTATATTATAGCAAATCAGAAGAGGTTTTTGTAGATTTTTTCATGAGATAGTATTAAGATTTTCCTAAGATGGCTTAAAAAAATTATTTTAGGAAAGAATGGTCTATCAATCTCGACTTTCCATGAAAAGTATGCTAAAATAAAAAGGATTTGAAATCATAGGAGGATGAAGATTTGTCCCAATTTGATGATTTGAGGGAGCGTTTTGCTTCTTTTTTGTATAAGGGCTTTGAGGTGCAGCGCAGGGAGGATGCCTATGTGGTGACTTTCCAATATAGTATTCCAGGATTGTGTGACTTTGCGCCAAAGTGGGAGTTTCCCGTGAGGATTCCCCAAGTGGATGAAGGGCTTTTAAACAGGCTGTTTTTTCATCTGGGCATGGTGGAGACTATCAGCTATTACAAATGCGTCTGTCCCAAGGTGATGGAGGTGCAGTGTGGCAGTCTGTCAGAGGAGCAGTGCAGATGGTGGCAGAAGCTGTATTATAATGGTCTGGGAGAATTTTTGTATCGAAACGGTATCGAAGTTAAAAAAGAGGACTTATTGGAGATTCGCTGTGATATAAAGGCAGAGATGCCGTGGCATGATGAACATTCCTATGAGGGGTGTCTGGTGCCTGTAGGCGGCGGCAAGGATTCCGTAGTCTCATTGGAACTGTTAAAGGATGAGCAGATTACCACCTACAGTGTAAACGGGAATCAAACCACTCAAAATGTAATTGATGTATGTGAGCACAAGATTGGAGATTATCGTGTAAAGCGTACTCTGGACTCCCGAATGCTTGATTTGAATAAACAAGGCTATTTGAACGGACATATTCCTTTTTCAGCGGTGGTGGCATTTTCCACGGTCATTGCAGCTTGTTTAAACGGGAACCGATATATCGTGCTGTCCAATGAAACCAGCGCCAACGAAACCACGGTGAAGGATTCCTTTGTAAACCATCAGTATTCCAAGAGTTTTGAGTTTGAGCAGGATTTTACATGGTATTTTCAGACATTGACTGATTCGGATATCCATTATTTCAGTTTTCTGAGACCGCTGACGGAATTACAAATTGCGTGGCTGTTTTCCAAGTGCGGGGATTATCATAAGGTATTTCGCAGCTGCAATGCGGGAAGCAAACAGGGTATCTGGTGCTGTAACTGTCCCAAATGTCTTTTTGTCTATATCATTCTGACTCCTTTTCTTTCAGAGCAGAAGCTTGTGGATATCTTTGGGGAGAAGCTTTTGGATAAGGAAACTCTGGAGCAGGATTTTAAAGAGCTTACGGGAATAGAAGAGAATAAGCCCTTTGAATGTGTGGGAACCAGAAAGGAAGTTCTGGCATCCTTAAAATATTTTATTGAGGAACAACATGGACATAGTCTGCTCACTGACAAATACAAGGAGTGGATTTTGTCTGAGGAAGCCGAAGTGGGCATTATGCTGAAAGAGTGGGCGGAGGAGAACAATGTTCCCGAAGCTTACAGGAAGATTCTTAAAGGATACATGGAAGTTTGATAAAAAGCACCCCTCCTATGGGGCGGAATGCGAGGAAGATATGAGTATTGTAGACAAAATAAACGGAAAGAAAGTATTAATCTGGGGATATGGCAGGGAAGGAAAATCTACGGAGCGTTTTCTGCAGAATTGCTGTGCGCCCAGAGAAATCAAAGTGTTTGAAGGAAGCAGGGAAGACCTTCCGGAAAAGGATTATGATCTGATAATCAAAAGTCCCGGAATTATCTTAAAGGAGGAGGATCTTAAGTTTACTTCCCAGACAGAATTATTCTTGGAGGAATTCAGGGATCAAGTTATCGGCGTTACCGGAACCAAGGGAAAAAGCACTACATCCGCCATGCTTTATTCCGTATTAAAAGCTTGCAGTGGGAAGCCTGTGATTCTTCTTGGCAATATCGGGATTCCATGTCTGGATTATTTTGAAGAGGTGACAAAGGATACCATTGTGGTGTACGAGATGTCCTGTCATCAGCTTGCCCATACGGCAGTCTCTCCTCATATAGCCCTGTTTTTGAATTTCTATGAGGAGCATTTGGACTATTATGGAACGGTGGATGCTTATTTTCAGGCCAAAAGTAATATTACATGGTATCAGCAGCAGGAAGACTATGTGTTTTTGGGGGACAATGTGCCCTTTATCGTGACGAAGGCGAAAAAGACCATACTTCCCAGACAGGACCATTACCGCTATGAGATGCATATTATGGGTGAGCACAATCAATATAATGCGGAGTTTGTCCATGAGATTGCAGTAAAACTGTTTGGCTGTGACGAGGAAGCAGTGATGCAGAGTTTACAGGAGTTTGAGGGACTGCCCCACAGACTGCAGTATATAGGGGATTGTAACGGAGTTAAGTACTATGACGATTCTATTTCCACCATTCCTGAGGCTACCATCAGCGCAGCAAACAGTGTGCCTTTGGTGCGGACCATTTTACTCGGGGGCATGGATCGGAAAATCAGCTATGATATTTTGACTGCTTTTATCAGAGAGCATAGAGAACTGAAATTTATCTGTGCCTATGAGTCAGGAAAGCGCATTTACGAAGCTGTGAAAGACTGTGAAAACTGTTCTTACAGGGAAGACTTGAAACAGGCGGTAGAGCTGGCAAAGGAAATCACAGAGCCCGGGAGGGCGTGCGTACTTTCACCGGCTGCGGCATCCTATGGCTATTTCAAGGATTTTGAAGAGCGCGGGGATATGTTTCGGAAATATGTTTTAGGTGAGGCATGAGGCGGCTTTTATGGATTTATTTGACTATATGAGAAGCGTGAATATGGAAAAAGAGTCCCCCCTTGCGGCGAGGATGCGCCCCCGTACTCTGGAGGAGGTAGAAGGGCAGGAACATATTATTGGAAAGGATAAGCTGCTTTACCGCGCTATCAAAGCCGACAAGATAAGCTCCATTATTTTTTACGGTCCCCCGGGAACAGGCAAGACTACTCTGGCAAAAGTGATTGCTAATACTACCAGCGCAGAATTTACCCAGATGAATGCCACGGTGGCAGGCAAAAAAGATATGGAAGAGGTGGTTAGTAAGGCGAAGGATCTGCAGGGGATGTACGGCAAGAGGACCATCCTTTTCATTGATGAGATACATCGATTTAATAAGGGGCAGCAGGATTATCTGCTTCCTTTTGTGGAGGACGGCACCGTGATTTTGATTGGCGCCACCACGGAGAATCCTTATTTTGAGGTGAATGGGGCTTTAATTTCCCGCTCCATTATTTTTGAATTAAAACCCCTTTCCAGGGAGGCTGTGAAAGAGCTTTTAAAAAAGGCAGTTTATGACATGGACAGGGGATTGGGCTCCTATCAGGGAATCATTGACGAGGACGCTTTGGATTTTCTGGCGGATATTTCGGGAGGAGATGCCAGACAGGCTTTGAATGCCGTGGAAATCGGCATTATGACTACTGAAAGGTCAGAGGACGGCAAAATTCACCTGACTTTGGATGTGGCCCAGGAATGCATCCAGAAGCGTGCGGCCAGATATGATAAAAACGGTGACAGTCATTATGATACTATTTCAGCATTTATCAAGAGCATGAGAGGCTCCGACCCGGACGCGGCGGTGTATTATCTGGCGAGGATGCTGTATGCAGGGGAAAGCGTGACCTTTATCGCAAGGCGCATTATGATATGTGCCTCGGAGGATGTGGGAAATGCGGATCCCAACGCTTTGACGGTGGCAGTGAACGCCTCTTTGGCAGTGGAGAGAGTAGGAATGCCGGAAGCACAGATTATCCTTTCTCAGGCGGCGATTTATGTGGCTTGTGCTCCCAAGAGCAATTCCGGCTGCGAGGCGGTGTATCAGGCCATGAAAGAAGTGGAAAAATCGGGCAGTCTGCCCATTCCGTCCCATTTGCAGGATGCTCATTATAAGGGTTCAGCCAAGCTGGGGCGGGGCATAGGCTATCAGTATGCCCATGATTATCCCAATCATTATGTGGAGCAGCAATATCTGCCCTATGAATTAAGCGGCAGGGAGTTTTATACCCCATCGGAAAATGGGTATGAGGTAAAGATAAGGGAACATATGAAGCGTATCAAGGCAGAGGCGCGGCGTGCCACAGAAGAAAATGCTTAAAATAGTTCCCTTGCCAGATATTGATAGATTTCCTGATTTTTCTTCTGCCAATTGTCGCAGATGGCAGAAGCGGTCTCTTCGCCAGGTACAGACAGGGTAATGTCAACGAGAGTGATTCCCCTTTCCTTGGCGGTGAGACGAGCTTCATATTCTCCAGAAACGGCTTTATCATAATGTCCGGACACGGAAGTTTCATTCCGCAGTTCAAAAGCCTTATCCTTTAAATACAAGTTAATATCCTCTTTGATGCCATCGTTAATACGGTTTTCAAAAAAGTACAGAGTATTTTGACCCTCCGGCGTAATAGTGAGGAGGGTGCGGTTGCGGGCGGGTTTTTGGGAAATCATCCCCGCCTCGGCAAGTTCGCTTAAGGTCTGCTGCAAAGTCAGAAAATTAGTGTATTCCTTTTCCAGAATAAAATCGCTGACTTGTGCAGCAGTCAGGGAAAATGCTACTCGGTTTAACATATAAAGTACAATTAATTTGTAGAGCATCAAAGCATCCTGTTGCATATTTCCTCGTTTCTGCCGCATAGCGGCAAGTTCCAAATGAAATGACTCTATCTCAAATATGTGACTTGACAGCCTCGGCAACCACTTCTGCTACCTTGGGGTTGAAGGGTTCCGGCAAGATATTATTATCACCCAGCGCATCATCAGGAACCAGACTTGCAATGGCTTCTGCAGCGGCAAGCTTCATCTCTTCAGTAATCTGGGAAGCGCGCCCCTCCAAGGCTCCTTTAAAGATGCCGGGAAATGCCACCACATTGTTGACCTGATTGGGGAAATCGCTGCGGCCTGTGCCCACAATGCGGGCTCCTGCTGCCTTTGCGATATCGGGCATAATCTCGGGTACAGGATTTGCCATGGCAAAGAGAATAGCATCATGGTTCATGGATGCTACCATTTCGGGAGTTACAATATTGGGAGCAGAGACACCAACAAAAATGTCCGCACCTTTCATAGCATCGGCAAGAGTGCCGGTTTCATTGTTTAAATTAGTGACGTCTGTCATCTTTTGCTGCATCCAATTTAAGCCTTCTGTATGTTTGGAAACAATGCCTGGCTTATCGCACATAATGATGTCGCGAAAACCATAAGTTAAAAGAAGCTTTGTAATGGCAATGCCGGCGCTTCCAGCACCGTTTACCACAACGCGGCAGTCTTCCTTTTTCTTGTGCACTACTTTTAAGCTGTTGATAACCCCTGCCAGAACTACAATGGCAGTTCCGTGCTGGTCATCATGAAAGACGGGAATATCCAGAAGCGTTTTTAAACATTCCTCAATTTCAAAGCAGCGGGGAGCGCTGATATCCTCAAGATTGATGCCTCCAAATCCGGGAGCCAGATGAATTATGGTACGGATGATTTCAGCGGTATCCTGAGTGTCCAGACAAATGGGAATGGCATTTACACCGCCAAATTCTTTAAATAAAACGCATTTTCCTTCCATGACGGGCATAGCGGCATAGGGACCGATGTTGCCCAGCCCAAGGACGGCGCTTCCGTCAGAAATGACCGCCACGGTATTGGATTTCATGGTGTATTTATAGGCTGCCTCTCTGTCCTTGGCAATGACCTTGCAGGGTTCCGCTACGCCGGGAGTGTATGCAAGTGCCAAATCCTCACGTGATTTCACAGGAACTTTGGATACGGTTTCTAATTTGCCGTTCCATTCTTCGTGGAGCAGCAGTGCTTTTTCGTTTGTTGTCATGAAAAATACCTCTTTTCTAAGATTTAATCGGCACATAGTTCTTGACGAACCGCTATCTACTATCATATAATAGTTTCTTTAAAGGTGCAAGTTTTTATTTTAGGACTTCCTATTTGAACGAAAATGTATTATAATAAATTCGTAATTGTTATTGTTATGATAGATTCAAAACATAATTGTTCTGTCAGAAAGTCAAGGAAACACCTCCGTGACATATCTAGGATAGGTGTGATAACCCCATAATTTAACAGCCTTGGAGTTTGGCAAATATTTTAATATATGGTATTAATAAGACCATATTCATGGCAGAAAACGGCCGGATGGCCATAGACCGTGATTACGAAGTAATCATGGTATTAATATCTCAAATATAGGAGGATTTTATGAGAGAAAAGTATGAATCATTAGCATTGGTACAGCTTAAGGAACTCGCAAAGGTCCGCGGGTTGAAAGGTACATCTACCATGAAGAAGGCCGAGCTGGTAGAAGCAATGCTTGCGGAGGATGAGCGGCTGAAGAAGGAAGCAATGGAAACCGGGGAGGCGCCAAAACCTGAGGGAGCGTCAGCGTCCACTCAGTCTGCGCAGGCCTCTGCTTCCGCCCAATCTGCCGCAGCGTCCCAACGCACAGAGCGCAGACCCCATGTGAATTATCGCAGCGAACGCCCGGTAAGAAGCGAGCAGACCGCGGCACCCACCAGAGTGGAGAGCAGCATGAGCGGAGAGGGGAATTATGTGAAGCAGGATGGCGGCGCACAGCGCACCTACCCAAGGAGCGAGGTGTACGATGAAAATCAATATCCCAAGGAATTGGACAGCGGGGAGGAGGCCAGCGGCATTTTGGAGGTTATGCCGGACGGTTACGGATTTATTCGCTGCGAGAATTATCTGCCGGGAGAGAATGATGTGTATGTGGCGCCCAGCCAGATTCGCCGTTTTGGGTTAAAGACAGGAGATATTCTGCGGGGCAACAAGCGTATCAAGACCCAGCAGGAAAAGTTCAGCGCCCTGTTGTTTATCCGCACCATTAACGGCTATACCACGGAAGAATCTGCAAAGCGCACAGCATTTGAAGATATGACCCCGATTTTTCCTGACCAGCGTATTAAGCTGGAGACTCCGGGATGCAGCGTTGCCATGCGTGTCATGGATTTGGTGAGTCCTGTGGGTAAAGGCCAGAGAGGCATGATTGTGTCCCCTCCCAAAGCGGGTAAGACCACGCTGTTAAAGGAAGTGGCCAAGTCCGTATTGAGGACAAACCCTCAGATGCACATGCTGATTCTTTTGATTGATGAGCGGCCTGAGGAAGTTACCGATATTAAGGAGGCTATCAGGGGTCAGCATGTGGAGGTTATTTACTCCACATTTGATGAACTTCCGGAGCATCATAAAAGGGTGTCGGAAATGGTGATAGAGCGTGCAAAGCGTTTGGTGGAGCATGGTAAGGATGTAGTAATTTTGCTGGACAGTATCACCCGTCTTACCCGGGCTTACAATCAGGTGGTTCCCCCCAGCGGACGAACTCTTTCCGGCGGTCTGGATCCTTCCGCCCTGCATATGCCAAAGAGATTTTTCGGAGCTGCCCGTAATATGCGCGAGGGCGGCAGTCTGACGATTCTTGCCACTGCGCTGGTGGATACCGGAAGCAAGATGGATGATGTGGTGTATGAGGAATTCAAGGGCACTGGCAATATGGAGATTGTGCTTGACCGCAAGCTTTCTGAAAAGCGGATTTTTCCAGCTATTGATTTGGCAAAATCCGGAACCAGACGGGAGGACCTTCTGCTGTCATCTGAGGAATTGGACGCAATCAATATTATGCGCAAGGCATTGAACGGGATGAAGCCGGATGAGGCAACAGACCGCATATTAGACATGTTTGCCCGCACCAGAAACAATATGGAATTTGTCAATATGGTGAAAAAGAACAAATTTATTTAAAATAAGTCTTGCAAGCATTGCTTTGATATGATACAATAATACCGCTGTTTGTGGTTCCATAAGCAGTGCGGATGAGAACAGAAACAACTACAGTAATAAGATATAGAGAGGTGAAAACGATGAAAGAAGGAATCCATCCCCAGTATTATCAGGCAACCGTAACCTGCAACTGTGGCAACACATTTGTGACAGGTTCCACAAAACCGGAGATTCATGTGGAAGTTTGCTCCAAGTGCCATTCATTCTATACAGGTCAGCAGAAATCTGCAAGAGCTGATGGACGAGTTGATAAGTTCAATAAGAAATATGGCATGCAATAGAAATTCAGAAAAGAAGGGGCTGTCGCATTATGGTAATTTCAGGATGCGGCAGTCCTTTTTCTAGTAAGAGGATTAGGGTAAATATGGCAAGAAAAAACAGAAATCATTATTCCGGTATTGGCGGGCAGGCTGTGCTGGAAGGCGTTATGATGAAAAATGATGAGAAATATGCGGTGGCAATCAGGAAGCCCAATGGTGAAATTTCTGTGGAACTTGAAAACTTTCAGGGAATGATTCATGGAAATAAGATAAAAAAACTTCCTTTTATCCGCGGCATCTTTAATTTTGTGGATTCTATGGTATTGGGAACCAAGAGCCTCAACTATTCGGCAAGCTTTTATGAGGAGGAAGAGGAGAGCGAGACGAAATTTGACAAAGCCCTGAATAAAGTGACCGGAGGAAACGGGGAGAAAGTGATGTCTGCATTTATCACTTTGTTGGCCATTGTTCTGGCGGTGGGGATTTTTGTGGTGCTGCCCTATTTTATTTCCTCTTTTTTTGAAGAATATGTGAGAAACCGTTCTTTGATGGCGATTATTGAAGGCAGTATCAGGATTCTGATTTTTCTGGTATATGTAGTGGCAATAGGTTCCATGAAGGATATCAAGAGGCTTTATCAATATCATGGGGCAGAGCATAAATGCATCAATTGCATTGAGATGGGGAGACCCCTTACGGTGCACAATGTGATGCGCAGTTCCAGACTTCACCGAAGATGCGGAACCAGCTTTATTTTCTTTGTGCTGATTGTGAGTATCGTGTTGTTTTTCTTTATTCAGGTGGATAATGTAGTGGAGAAAGTGGCGCTGAGACTTCTGCTTATGCCGGTGGTGGCAGGTATTTCCTATGAGATTATCCGTCTGGCAGGGCGGAGCAACAATATTTTTGTGCGTATCATATCCGCCCCCGGAATGTTAATCCAGAGGCTTACCACAAAAGAGCCGGACAGAAGTATGGCGGAGGTTGCCATTGCTTCCGTGGAGGCGGTTTTTGATTGGAAACAATATCTGTATGATACCTTCCAATATGAGGTGGATGATACATGGATGGACGATGAACCGAAAGAGGAAGTTAAATAGTGTGAGAAGAGTTTCACATTCAGGGGGTATATAGTTGACATACAGGGAAATATTTGAACAGGGAAAGTCTGAATTAGCACAGGCACAGATTGAAGAGGCAGACCTTGATGCCAGACTGCTTTTGGAATATGTATGTCAGACAGACAGAAATGATTTGCTCATCCATGGTGACAGGACTGTGGAGACAGGGGAAAAAAACGAATACCATAGGCTTATATCTGAGAGAGCCAGGCATATCCCGCTTCAATACCTGACAGGAGTGCAGGAGTTTATGGGACTTTCCTTTAAGGTCAATAAAGCTGTGCTGATACCCAGACAGGATACGGAGATTCTGGTGGAAGAGGTGCTTAGACAGCTTCATGACGGCATGAGGATTCTGGATATGTGTACAGGTTCGGGATGTATTCTTATCAGTCTTCTGCATTACAGCAATTACTGCAGCGGTGTGGGGGCGGATATCTCGGCGGAAGCTCTGCAGGTGGCACAGGAGAATGGAGAGCAGATTCTGGGACAGGTATCTTCTGCGGATGGCTCGGGAGAGGCAGTATGGGTACAAAGTGATTTGTTTTCCCATATCACCGGTAAGTTTGATTTTATTGTGTCTAATCCCCCTTATATCAAAAGCGGTGAAATTCCTACCCTGATGCCGGAGGTAAAGGATTATGAACCTTTGACGGCATTGGACGGAAGAGAAGACGGACTGTATTTTTATAAAAAAATAGTAGAAGAGAGCAAGAAGTATCTGATGAGCGGTGGTATGCTTTACTTTGAAATCGGTTATAATCAGGCGGATGATGTAAGCAGGCTCATGGAGCAGGCAGGATTTCAGGAAGTCACAACCGTGCAGGATTATGCAGGACTTGACAGAGTGGTATATGGCACATATTAAGTTCTAGAGAAGATGGAGAGGCAGTTATGTTTGATAAATTAGAAGATTTACTGATTCGTTTTGAGGAAATATTGGGAGAACTTCATGAGCCCACCGTAACAAACAATCCGGAGCGCTTTCGCAAGTTAATGAAGGAACAGAGTGATTTGACTCCTATAGTCAATGCCTATGAGGAGTACAAGAAGTGTAAGCAGGAAATAGAAGATTCTCTGGCAATGTTAGAGGAAGAAAACGATGAAGAAATGCGCGACATGATTAAGGAGACCTTAAATGACAATAAGAAGCGCGTGGAAGAATTAGAACAGGAACTGAAAATTCTGTTGCTGCCCAAAGACCCTAACGATGACAAAAATGTGATTGTGGAGATTCGTGCCGGAGCCGGAGGAGATGAGGCAGCACTTTTTGCGGCGGAAATCTATCGTATGTATGTGCATTTTGCAGAGTCCCAGCGTTGGAAGGTGGAGACTCTGAATGTGGATGAAATCGGTATTGGCGGTATGAAAGAAGTAAATTTCCAGATTACCGGGCAGGGGGCTTATTCCAAGTTAAAATATGAAAGCGGCGTACACAGGGTGCAGCGTGTGCCGGAGACGGAAAGCGGCGGGCGAATCCACACTTCCACTATCACGGTGGCTGTGATGCCGGAGGTGGATGAAGATATCGATATCGTAATTGAAGATAAGGATATACGAATAGATGTCATGAGGGCTTCCGGAAACGGAGGACAGTGCGTGAATACCACGGATTCTGCTGTGCGTCTGACACATTATCCCACGGGTATCGTGGTGTACAGCCAGACGGAGAAATCCCAGCTGCAAAATAAGGCGAAGGCGTTTGCCCTGCTGAAGGCAAAACTTTATGATATGGAGCAGCAGCAAAAGCATGACGCGGAGGCAGAGCTTCGCCGCAGCCAGATTGGCACGGGGGACCGCTCCGAAAAAATCCGAACTTACAACTTCCCTCAGGGGCGTGTCACAGACCACAGAATCGGGTTGACTCTTTATAAGCTGGATAAGGTCATGAACGGGGATATTGACGAAATTTTGGATGCCTGTATCGCAGCCGACCAAGCGGCGAAACTAGCAAAAATGAACGAAAATTGAAGCTAATCAAAAGAATGGAATGAGGACGTCATGATTTTAGTGACAGAACGATTAATTCTGCGTCCATGGAAGGATGAGGATGCGGAGGATTTATACAGATATGCGAGTAGTCCTGATGTTGGTCCGATTGCAGGATGGCCGGCCCATACTAGTGTAGAAAACAGCCTGGAGATTATCAGGACGGTTTTTGCTGAGGATGAAGTATATGCAGTATGCAAAAAAGAAGATAATCGCGCCATAGGATGTGCTGCCATTACCATTGGAGAAAAAAGCAATTTGAAGCTTCCGGACACGGAGGGAGAAATTGGTTATTGGATAGGTGTTCCGTTCTGGGGACAGGGATTGATTCCTGAAGCTGTAAAAGAATTGGTTCGCCGTGCCTTTGAGGAGTTAGATCTGGAAAAACTGTGGTGCGGGTATTTTGAAGGAAACGAGAAATCCAAACGGGCACAGGAAAAATGCGGTTTTATCTATCATCATACCAACAAGGATATCCATTGGACACTGATGAATGATATCCGCACGGAGCATGTTACCTGCCTGACAAGGGATGAGTGGGAAAGTATATACCCTCTGTAAAACAGAAGAACTTTAGACAGAGTTTGCAAACAAATCGACAAGGAGGCAGCATATATGCGGGAAAAGTTTTGGAAATGCGCAGTGTTTTTGCTGCTTGTAGTATATCTGGGGATGTTTGCCTATTTGAATCTTGCAAAATATACTCAGCATGTGGATTCTGATATTGCTGCAGAGGCGCTGCTGGCAAGAGAAATCTGGACGGAAAAGACTCTTACGCCGGATGATTGGCTTGGAAGTACAGAACGGCGTCTTTTTGGAATGCCTACGCTTGCATCCATATTTTATGGGATGACAGGAAGTATGACTCTGGCAGCAGGCATTGCCTGTGTGTTAATCGGCGGGGGTTTTGTAGGGGTTCTTTATATTTTTATGAGAAAAATGGGATTGTCGGTGACTGCTGCCTTGACAGCCATTCTGGTCCTCTGTGCCATACCCATCAACGGCATCAGAAATGAGGGGCAGATGGTTCCTTTTGTGCTGTTACTCTTATTTTTGTTTGCAGAATATTATGCCTTTCACAGCATTCTGATATTTCTCACAATCTGTTTTTATCAGCATTTAAAAAAGGGAAAAGCAGGGTCCAAGGAGATTGTGATGGGGGGACTATTATGCGGACTGACTCTTTTGGTTGCGTTGGGTGGACAAAGGTGTCTGCAAATGGTAATCCTGCCGATGGCGGCAGTGGAGGCAGTTTCTTTATTTATAGAATCGGATGCCTTTTCCCGCAGGCTTCCCAAGGGCAGATATTATGCAACTAGTTATGTGGGAACCATGATTCTTGCGTTTTTCATTTCGACTTTGTACAAGGGGCAGGCTGATTATCCGGTGTACTTGCTGCCTTCCAAAGAAGTGGCGGAGCGGATTTTTGTGACAGTTCCAGCGGCCGTTTTAGAGGGTTTCGGAATTGCGGGAAATGCCCGTGTGAAAGGTTTTGATTCCCTGATGCAGATGCTTATGTGGGCTTTTCTTGCCTTGGTGGGCTATGGTTTATTTTATATTTTCAGAAAAAAGAGCGAAGTACCACAGAAACAGAAAAGCGCCCTTGTGATTCTTTTGACTTCTCTGGGAATTACGGCTTTTATCATTGCAATTACCACAGCGGAACCCGCCCACAATTATTTTCTGTTTTCTTGGTTTGTGGCTATTATGACAGTAGGGATATTGATAGATTGTTTTCAGAAAAAGAAGGCTTGGTTTGCGGATTTGATTTTGCTTGCAGTATGTGTATTTGCAGTGTTAAATATCAAATACACTTACGCAGATGCTATTACCACTACTGATAATCTGAAGGATTATGAGGAAGTGGCGGATTTTCTCATAGAGGAAGGTATTTCCTATGGGTATGGAGAATTCTGGGATGCGGAGCGAATCAGTCTGGTGAGGGATGGCGCTGTCACCATGGGACATTGTTATGGGATGGAAGAGTTAGAAATGTATTGGTGGTTAACTTCAAAAAAATGGTATCCTCCCAACCTGCCGGAAGAAATGCCAACGGCATATGTGGTGAAGGCTGCCAAAAAGGAAGTTTTTGAAGCTCAGTTTACGGGGGATGATGATGTGAATTTGAAATTTGAGAATGCGCGTTTTGCTGTATATGTCAGCAGTAGGAATCATGTGCAGATGCAGTAGTGTGAGAAGAGCTTCTCATTCGAAACTTTAGATTTAAAAGGTAGAATTATGGTAATCAGCTTAAAACGGGCGGAAAAGAAAAAAGAGGATATCATAGCAGAAAATAAAACGGCAGGGAATAAGCTTGCGGAAACTGCTATAGGGACATTACTGTTGATTTTACTGATCATCACAGGCTTTTTGGCATATCAGGGGATTTGTTGTTCTTACTTTTCTTCCACGAATTATGAGGAATCTATTTTTTGGATAGAAGATGCTGCTTTCAAGCATTTGGGGACTTTTGTGTTGCTATGTCTGGCGGCGGCGTTTCTTTCTAAACTGTTGGAAAAGGTTCCTCTGCATCAGGAAAAAATCTGTCAGGCAGTGTTGGTGATTGCCTGCGTCTGCATGGCGTTGGAGGGATTTTTTTATCTGCGGCAGCATCCCTATTATCCGGAGGGAGATCAGTTAAACACTACGGCGGGGGCTGTATATGCCCGTGCAGGAGACTATTCCATGTTTCAAAAAGGGGGATATATAGGGCTCTATGAACAGCAAAAAGGGTTTCTGTTTTTATATGAAATCTTTTTTTCTCTGTTTGGAGATTTTCGTTATGATGTGGCAGTGTGGTTTCATCTGGGATTTGGTATAATTACACTGATTGCAGGATATTATTTTTTAAAAATTGTGGCAAAAAAACCGATGTACCGTATTTTGTATAGTGTATTTATGGTATTATGCCTGCCTTATTTATTGTATCTTCCATACATTTATGGGGATTTGCCGTCAATTTGTTTTAGTATGGTGCTGTTTTGGGCGTTGGCAGTTTATGAACAGAAAATGCAGAAAAGATACGTGGCAGTGGCCGCAGCGGCAGGCGTTCTTGCCCTGCTTGTGAGGACAAATATATGGATTGTATTGATAGCAGTGGCAATCGGTATGTTCTTGCTGGCGCTACAAAAGGGCAACTTGAGACCCATGCTGGCAGGTCTTTGTATTCTGCTGGCAGCAGGGGCTGCTGTGAAGGCAGTGGATAAGATGTATGAATACCGTTCCGGATATGAGAGCGGAATAGGGCTTCCTGCCATTTTGTGGATGGCAATGGGACTTCAGGAGACGGAAGGGGTTCCGGGAGTGTATAACCGCTATCAGCAGAACGTGTTTGAGGAGTGTGATTTTGACCAAAAAGCTGCCATAGAAGTGGCCAGAGAGGATATCGCAGAATCTTTGAAGTACATGGAGGAAAATCCGGAGTATGCAAAAGATTTTTTCCTGACCAAGGTGAAAATGCAATGGCTGGAACCCCTCTTTACATCCTTATATGCCACTCATGCATTTTCTGATAAAAAAGAGATACCTGATTGGGTAACGGAGTTATATTATGGGAAACTCCATAATTGCGTCTGGGAATTTGCCAATTATTACCAAAGCGTGATTTATCTTGCCGGTTTTGCTTTTGTGGCGGCATGCATCATAAAAAAAGGGAAAACGCCAATGGAAAGCTATATTGGCTGGATTCCCTTTATCGCCATAGTGGGCGGATTTTTATTCAGCATTATCTGGGAGAGTCAGTGCAGATATGTGCTGCCATATTATTTATTTTTTATTTTGTATGCCTCCATGGGAATGGGCATCCTTTCAGAGGCAGTGGTTTCTTTGGTACAGCGCCTTTATCAAAAGTTGAAAAAGTGAAGGATTACTTGCGTACAAAAACCATGCCAAAGGCTTCGGGACCGATATGGGTGCCGATGGTGGGACCAATCTGCATCCGCTGGTTGCTGGAATAACCTTTTTCTGCAAGATGTTCCTCAAATCTGGTACAATTGTCCGTGCCATATGTATAGATGGTATAAATAGGAAAATCAGTATCTATCTCAAATTCTGCCAAGTGCTGCAGCAGGTTGTGTATTGCCTTGTTTCTGCCCAGGGCTTTTCCTAAAACTTTTACTTCCCCCTCTTCACTTAAGGTAATAATGGGCTTGATATTAGCCATGTCGCCAATGGCTGCCACGCCGCGGCTTAATCTTCCGCCCTTGGCAAGATATTCCAGCGTGTCAAGAGCAGCAAGGAGCCTGACCTTGGGCTTGATTTCTTCCACTTTTTCTGCAATTTCCTTTGCGGAAAGTCCCGTATCCCGCAGACGGCAGGCATATTGAGCCATCACCTTGATGGGAACGGCGGCGGAGCGGGAATCAATCAGATAGATATCATCATAATGTACCATGTTTTTGGCTAAAACAGCGCTCTGGAAGGTGCCGCTTAAGGCGGAGGACAAAAGGATGCAGACCAAAGAGTCCCCGTTTTGCTTTGCTTTTTCAAAAATATCCAGAAATGCCTGTGGAGAGGGCTGGGAGGTTTTGGGAAACTCTTTGCCGTTCAAAAGCATTTCATAAAATTGGCTGCGATCCAGATTGACGCCGTCCATATAGGACTGTTCTCCCATAGCAATGCTGATGGGAATCAGTTCCATTTGATTTGCTTCTATTTCCTCCATCATGTATTCAGAAGAAGAATCTACTAATATTTTAATCATTTTACAATTTCCTCTACAGTATCGGCTGCCAGATTGAATATCCTCAGGGCATCCTCTGCCTGTTCCTTTCCCACTTTGTCAATAATTTCGTTAATAAAACAAAGAATTTTAAGGTGCTGTTTCTGGTAAGGGCGAATCTGCTCCTGATTCAGAGCGATAAATATTTTGCGCTTGTCCTTGGGGGAGCGCATCTTGAAGATCAGGCGTTTGGCCTCCATATTATTCAGGGTGCGATTCATCTGAGACTTTAACATTTTTGTTTCCTGGCACAAATCAGTTGCCGTCAGAAGCTGTCCGGGATTCTGCATCTGATTGCGGTACAGGATATTGCAAATCAGAGACTCGTTATAGGGCAGCGCAGTGGCAATTTTTTCTTTGGGAATGGCAGTGGAAAGTCTGAGCCATGCCCCTAACAGTTCTTCCTCAATAGTCTGCATATGATTTCTCCTAAAAGTACACATTGTGAACAATTCCTTTTTATCCTATCATAGCTGAAAAAGTCTGTCAACAGCTAATATAGCAGCTTTTGTATTGGGCGATTTGCACAAGATTTTCATAGAAGAATATAAGCAATCTGCACGAAAATTCCAAAAACGCTGAAAATTTGCTGACAATTATCGGTTTATTCTGTTAAAATATGGTTATGATATATGATGTAGACAGTATTGTCTGAATTGCGCGGCACAAAAAATGCCTGAAAACAGAAAGGAAGATTCGAGTGTTTGAAAAAGGTGAACATGTAGTATGCGGCAGTAAGGGTGTGTGTTTAGTGGAGGATGTTACCGCTTTGGAAATTCCCGGTGTGGAAAAAGGAAGAGAATATTATATTCTTAAGCCTGTGTATGTGACCGGCAGCACTGTCTATTTGCCCGTGGATGCTACAAAAGAGTCAATTAGGCGGGTCTTAAGCAAGGAGGAAGCCCATGAACTGATTCATGTGATTCCGGAGATTCCCCTGATTACCATCACCAATGACAAGCTGTTGGAGCAGGAATACCGCACCAGCATCCGTTCCAATAATTGCAAGGAGTGGATTAAAATTATTAAGACCATTTATCTCAGAAAGCAGAAGCGAATGGAGGCGGGGCGCAAGGTAACTGCCGTGGATGCCAAGTATTTCCGCCTTGCGGAGGACAATCTGTATGGCGAGCTTTCGGTATCTCTGGGCATATCAAGAGAAGAGGTGGAAAGCTATATTGCGGGCGAAATTGCATAAAAAGTGCTTTACATTTGCCCATAAAAGTAATATGATTATATAGTAAGTTTTATACAATCATCAAAATGTTAAAACAGTGACGAGAAGAGTAGAATGTGGAAGATAACAGAGAGAATCGCCATAGTGCTGCAAGCGGATTCTATCGGAAGCATTTGAAGACCATCTCTGAGTGGCTCTAATACAGCCCGGAAGCTCCCGTTATGAGAAATGAAGGTGGCAGGCAGAGGATTCGACAGCCTGCAACAAGGGTGGAACCGCGTTTATAGCGTCCCTTGCAATGATAAATTGCAGGGGACTTTTTGATGCAATGGAGTTTTGCAAAAAACAAAGAAAGGAATGGAAACAGGATGAAAATTACATTAAAGGACGGCTCCGTCAAGGAGTATGCAGAAAGCAAAAGCATATATGAAATTGCGCTGGATATCAGCGAAGGTCTGGCAAGGGCTGCCTGCTGCGGAAAGGTGGACGGCAAAGTGGAGGACTTGCGCACCGTGCTAGACAAGGACTGCGAGCTTTCTATCTGTACTGCAAACGATAAGGAAGGACTTGCCACCATCCGTCATACGGCATCCCATGTGTTGGCGGAGGCTGTAAAGAATCTGTATCCCGATGCAAAGCTGACCATTGGTCCCAGCATTGAGACTGGTTTTTACTATGATTTTGACCACGCTCCTTTTTCAAGGGAAGAGCTGGACAGCTTGGAAGCGGAGATGAAAAAAATTATCAAAAAGGGCGAGAAATTAGAGAAATTTACCCTTCCCAGAGATGAGGCTATCAAATTTATGGAGGACAAGGGCGAGCCATATAAGGTGGAGCTGATTCGCGACCTGCCGGAGGATGCGGAAATTTCCTTCTATAGTCAGGGCGAATTTGTAGACCTTTGCGCAGGACCTCATCTGATGAGCACGAAAGGTATCAAAGCTTTTAAGCTGACCTCTTCTTCCGGCGCTTATTGGCGGGGAAAATCAGAAAATCCCATGCTGCAGCGTATTTACGGAACTGCTTTCAACAAGAAAGAGGAGTTGGAGGAATATCTGGTTTATTGGGAAAATGTAAAAAACAGAGACCATAACAAGCTGGGCCGTGAGATGGAGTTGTTTACCACGGTAGATGTGATTGGACAGGGTCTTCCCCTGCTTATGCCAAAGGGCGCCAAGATGATTCAGACCATGCAGAGATGGATCGAGGACGAGGAGGAGAAGAGAGGATATCTTCGCACTAAGACTCCCCTTATGGCAAAGAGCGATTTATATGAAATTTCAGGGCATTGGGGACATTATAAAGAGGGAATGTTTGTTTTGGGAGATGAGGAGAAGGATAAGGAAGTGCTGGCACTGCGCCCCATGACCTGCCCTTTCCAATATTATGTTTATAAGGCGGGACAGCATTCATACCGTGATCTGCCCCTGCGTTACGGCGAGACTTCCACTTTGTTCCGCAACGAGGATTCCGGTGAGATGCACGGACTCACAAGAGTGCGCCAGTTTACGATTTCAGAAGGGCATCTGATTGTAAGACCTGACCAGATGGTGGAGGAGTTTAAGGGTTGTCTGGCTCTGGCAAAATACTGTCTGGGTGTTCTGGGTGTAGGGGATGATGTGACCTATCATCTCTCCAAATGGGACCCCGACAACAGGGAAAAATATATCGGAGAACCTGAGGTGTGGAACGAAACCGAGCAGCATATCCGGGAGATTCTGACAGAGCTTGAGATTCCGTTTGTGGAGGATGTGGGTGAAGCCGCATTCTATGGTCCTAAGGTGGATATCAATGCCCGCAATGTGTATGGAAAAGAAGACACCATGATTACCGTGCAGTGGGATGCCCTGCTTGCAGAGCAGTTTGATATGTATTATATTGACCAAAACGGCGATAAGGTGCGCCCTTATATTATTCACCGGACATCCATGGGCTGTTATGAGAGGACTCTGGCATGGCTGATTGAAAAATACGAAGGGAAATTCCCTACATGGCTTTGCCCGGAGCAGGTGCGTGTCCTTCCCATCTCGGAAAAATATGCTGATTATGCGGCAAAGGTGGAGGAAAAGTTGAAGGAGAACGGCATCCTTGCCACCACGGACAACCGTTCCGAGAAGATCGGCTTCAAAATCAGGGAGGCAAGGCTTGACAAGCTTCCTTACATGTTGATTGTGGGACAGAAGGAAGAGGAAGAAGGAGTGGTATCCGTCAGAAGCAGATTTGCGGGGGATGAGGGGCAGAAGCCTTTAGAAGCCTTTATTGACCAAATCTGTAAGGAAATCCGCACCAAGGAAATCCGTGCCGAGGAGCCTCAGAAAGAAGCTTAAGTATAAAAACAGGAAAAATTGTTTTTCAGGGAAAAATTATTTTTCCCTGTATATTTGGGCAATAAAAGAGACAAACTAATTCTGCGGTTTCTTTTTGATAAATTTTGGAAAAGCGCAGAAGGAGGTTTGTATGGCGGATTTAAAATGTGCGGTGGAAAACTGTACCTACAACGAGGACCGTCTTTGCTGTAAGGGCGATATCATGGTGGGAGGAAAGCATGCCTGTGACTGTGACGGAACCTGCTGCGAAAGTTTTGCGGAGAAAAAGGAAGGCTATGATGTCTTTACCAGCGCCCTCTCCCATCCAAGCAAGACCATCAGCATTGACTGTGAGGCGGTAAAATGCATTTACAACAGCAATTACAAATGTCATGCGGAGCATGTGGACATTAAGGGCTGCGGCGCCTGTGACTGCGGTGAGACAGCCTGCGCTACTTTTACGGAGAAGTAGTTGGCGGCCGCGGATGCTCATCTTGGCAGATTCTCAATTGGATAGATTATGTGTTCCAATACAGACCATGGAACACATAATCTATCTACATACAGTAAAATTAGTTATTTTCAGTGATTTTCAAAATTTGGGGGTTGACAGGGGTAATTTCCTGTGGTAAACTCTTTTGGTGTGAGTAGTGAAAAGAAATTTATATTTCACTCTTCACAAATACAAACAAGCAGAGTATCCACTCTCACCTTGCGGCGGAGGCTGGCAAGTGTTGATATCGTTTTTTGGCGGCAATAGGGCGGAGAATGCCTCCGGCAGTATTGTTCCCTGCGATTTTAAGTGGATAGTTATGCTATCTGCTTTTTGTTTGCAAGGTTTGAATACATGATTTTTCTTATGGAGGTGCAGGGCTATTAGCGATTTAATGATTAACGAACAAATCAGGGATAAAGAGGTACGCCTGATTGGTGCAGAAGGACAGCAGCTTGGTATTATGTCTTCGAGGGAGGCACTAAAGCTGGCAGAGGAGGCGGAACTTGATTTAGTGAAGATTGCGCCTGCCGCAAATCCCCCGGTTTGCAAGATTGTTGATTATGGCAAGTACAAGTATGAACAGCTTCGCAGGGAAAAGGAAGCAAGGAAAAAGCAGAAGACCATTGAAATCAAGGAGATTCGTCTGTCTCCCAACATTGACACCAACGACCTAAATACCAAGGTGGGCGCAGCGCGCAAGTTTTTGACCAAGGGAAATAAGGTAAAGGTGACATTGCGTTTTAGAGGGCGAGAGATGGCGCATATGAACAGCAGCAAGCATATTTTGGATGACTTTGCGGAAAGTCTGGCGGATGTTGCGGTAGTGGATAAGGCGCCCAAGGTGGAAGGCAGAAGTATGACAATGTTTTTAACTGAGAAGCGGTAACGCACAGGTTAAAATAGATTAAGAAAAGTTTAGGAGGAACCGTCATGCCCAAAATGAAGACAAAAAAAGCAGCAGCAAAGCGCTTTAAAGTAACAGGAACCGGTAAATTAAAGAGGTCAAAGGCATATAAGAGCCACATTCTGACCAAGAAGACTACGAAGAGAAAGCGTAATCTGAGGAAACCTGCTATCACCGATGCAACTAATGTAAAGAATATGAAGAAGATTTTGCCCTATATCTAATCGGGGTAAGGAGGAGAACAAGACATGGCAAGAGTAAAAGGTGGCTTAAATGCCAAGAAAAAGCATAACAGAGTATTAAAGCTTGCAAAGGGCTACAGAGGAGCAAGAAGCAAACAGTACAGGGTGGCCAAGCAGTCCGTTATGAGGGCGCTGGCAAGCTCCTATGCAGGAAGAAAAGAGAGAAAGCGTCAGTTCAGAGGTTTGTGGATTGCCCGTATCAATGCGGCAGCCCGCATGAGTGGTATTTCCTACAGCCAGTTTATGCATGGATTGAAATTAGCCGGCGTTGATATCAACAGAAAGATGCTGGCAGAGCTTGCAGTAAATGACGCAGAAGGATTCAAGACCCTTGCAGAGCTTGCAAAGTCCAAAGTTGCTTAGTTTATTGCAAAAAAGATGCAAAATTTGAAATAGCAATAGTTTAGCCTTATGAAGGCTGGACTGTTGCTATTTTATTTTAATTAACGGTAGCATTATTTGTATAAATATGTTAAAGTATAAATAAGAAGGTATCTTTAACGAAAGGGCGATTGTGTAATATCATCGCAGGGTGAAGCTTATGTTATTAACATTAGTACCTTTATTTGATGAAAATATGGCGGTCAGCGCTTATTCCATCTTTTCCCAGAAGGACAATTATCTGTTAAATCCGCTGATGCAGGGTAGCAGAAGGTTTGACGGAGCCACGAGGGTGCCGGAACTTGAGGTCATTCAGAATATGGGAATTGAAACCATATCTGACGAGAGAGAGGTGTTTGTTCCGATTTCCAATATATCGATTTTTACGGATATTGCAGAACAGTGTGATGCACCTCATGAGAGAATGGTATTACTGATTGATAATACAGTTCCGCCGGTGGAAATGTATGTCAACCGTCTGAAGGAATTAAAGGAACAGGGATATAAGCTGGCAATCAGAAAATTAGCTGTGTCTGAGTTTGAAAACTATAAGCAGATACTTCAGCTTATGGATTATCTGTTCTTAAACAATAAAAAAATTGATATTGAAAAGGCAAAGATTTTCTTTGGCAAGCTCTATCCCAATATTAAGTTATGTGCTGGAAACATTGATTCCAATGAGATATACGAGAGTCTGAAAAAGTCGGGCGGCTACGCATTTTATGAAGGGAGCTTTTACCGTGTGCCTATTACGAAGGGAGAGACGGAAGTTGCGCCTTTAAAAGTAAACTATATTTCCCTGTTAAATACTGTGAACAATGAGAATTTTGATTTGGCAGAGGCTGCAGACATCATTGGACATGATACGGCGCTGACTATTTCCCTGATGCAGATGGTGAACCGTATGTCTGTAAACGGAGGAATTACCTCCATCCGTCATGCTACAGCCATGCTGGGACAGAAAGAACTCAAAAAGTGGATTAACACAGCGGTGGTGAATGAGCTGTATTCGGACAAGCCAAATGAAATTACCAGAGTATCCCTGCTTCGTGCAAAGTTTGCAGAGAGCCTTGCACCCCATTTCGGACTAGCCATGAAGAGTGACGAACTATTCCTGATGGGATTGTTTTCCGTTTTGGATGTCATTTTAGAGCGGGATATGAAAGATGCGTTGAAGATGCTTCAGGTAGAGGGAGATATTGCTGTGGCGCTTACGGAACACAAGGGTAAATATGCGCCAGTTCTTGAATTTATTACCCATTATGAGATGGCAGATTGGCAGGAGGTTTCCCGTCAGATGATTTTGCAGGAGATAGAGTTGGATACCGTTTATCAGGCTTATCTGGATTCCTTAAAATGGTACCGCACATTGATGAAGGGTGACGGCCAGGAAGAATAAAGAATTAAAAAAACGACATGGCACTGATTGGTGCCGTGTCGTTTTTTGGAAACGATGGATTAGGGGAAATGGATTTTGGAGAATATTAAAATGAAAAAGTTTTTATTGGTCATAATGGTGCTTTTCACTTTCTGCTGCAGCGGCTGTGGAAAACAGGAGGAGCCTGCACTAAAAGGGGATTCCATGCCGCAGGAGGAGTTCTCGTTACAGATAGGTGATATAGGTGATTCGGATAAAGTTAATATGTATCAGAGACTGACTATGTTAATTGACAGGTCCACATATAGTACATATAGTGATGGGCTGCCTGACTATCGGGTTTCCCTGACGAGGGAAGAAATCCCCGGTGTCTGCTGGATGTTTGAAATTGATGATGAGATTGCTGTTGAAATTTATGGCGCTGACATCAGCATAAAAGTTGAACTGATTGAAGAATTAAGGGCAAAATACACGATTTATGAGAATAACGAGGAAGTGGACAGTTTTGAGGCATTTCTTTATGCTTCGCCGCCCAATATGTTCGCATTATATGTTGATATTAATAAGGACGAAATCAGGGATGTTGTAATCATTGGCAGTAAGAACTGTGGAGGATTTGAGTCTACGCCTTGGACATATGCTTATGATGTAAAGAATAGGGAACAGATACATGTGTTTGATGTAAAAGCTGGTATGAGTGATGGTTGTTTGACGGAAAAGCAAATGGAGCAGGTGAAATCGATTTTGAACGAGGAGGAAAACCTTCAAAAATTGCTTTCGGAATCCAAAATATTGATAGGTGATGGTGTACTTGGCGGCATACCAATAGTGGATGTATGCGGCAATGTGTATTTTGACCTTCCTATCTGGGGAACCCGGTATCATGGCGATGTTTATGGCAGGGCATTGCTGCTTTTGACTTATAATGCAGACACAAAGGAGTTTGATGTCTGCGATATAGTATATAAAAGAGACTCTCTTTAAAGGGAGCCTTTTTTATATTAAAACTTAAAAAACTTTATAAACTTCCTTAAAGAAAATCTTGCGGATAAGGAAGCAATATGGGATAATATAAAAGTTAGGATATGTGGTGCCGGCGATAAGATATTCCAAATTGGGATGGAATGAGGTTTCATTAGAATGAATGGAAATCAGAATCAAAATAATATAGGAGAGCAAATAAAGGATGCGTTGGCGGATGCTTTGCAGAGCGGTGATTTTAAGAACCTGAATAACCTTGTGTCCCAGACGGTGACGGATACTTTAAATGAAGTGGGAAAACAGATTGCGCAGGGAACCGTCTCACCGCAGGATATTCCCATATGGAAACAGAGAGCTGAGGAGAGGGAGAGAAAAAGGCAGGAAAAGATTCAAAAAGATTGGCAGAAGCAGATGCAGCACAGGCAGGAGCAGTTCAGACAGCAGGAGCAGTTCAGACAGCAGGAACAGCGCAGGCAGCAGGAACAGTTCAGACAGCAAGAGCTGCTTAGGCAGCAGCAGAGCTTCATGAATGTTCCGGCGGTGAGGAAAAAGAATGTAGGAAGTGTATCGGGTGTTCTATATCAGGTATTTGGCGCAATCGGCATAAGTGTTATGGGATTCATCATGTTTGGACAGCTGCTTCTTTTTTTGACAGGCGTATCAAGCGCCCTGATGGGATGGCTTATTGATTTGGTGTTTGTGACGGGATTTGCAGGAATGATTGGGCTGGGCATCGGTAAGTTAAAGCGGCTGAAGCGGGCGGACAGGTATATCAATCTCTGCGGTTTAAAAATGTATGGGGATATTGAAAAATTGGCGAAAGGAATAGGAAAAAGCTACGATTATGTGAAAAGAGACATTCAGAAGATGCTGAAGGCGGGGATGTTTCCTGAGGGACATCTGGATGAGCAGAAAACCTGTTTTATGTTAAATGATGTGGTTTACGGGCAATATCTGGAGGTGGAGAAAAACAGAAAGTTCAGGGAAGAAGAGGAGAAAAGAGCAGCCGCTGCAGGCAATATGCCCGCAGGGCAGGAGGCTGGCAGCAAACCGTCAGAAAATCCTCAGGAAAATGAGCTGAATGCCATGGTATCAGAGGGGATGGATTGTATCCGCAGGCTGAGAAATCTGAACGATAACATTGAGGGAGAAGTGATTTCTGAAAAATTGTTCCGGCTGGAAAATCTGTTAAAAGAGATTTTTGACAGTGTCAGAGAACATCCGGAGCAGATGCACCGGATGCATAAACTTATGGATTATTATCTGCCAACTACCTTAAAGCTGGTGGAAGCATATGAAGAGTTTGACAGGATCAGTGTGCCGGGAGAAGAGGTGTTGCAAGCCAAGACAGAAATAGAAAAAACCTTTGATATTATCAATCAGGCATTTGCGGAGCTTCTAAATAATCTGTTTCAGGACGCCGTGTTTGATGCAACCACGGACGCCCAGGTGTTAAAGAGTATGCTGGCTAGGGAAGGACTTACAAAGGAAATGGAGTTGGATTATATTGATAAAAACAGGGAGGATATGTCATGAGTAATGATTTAGATGAAATGTTGAAGGAAGCCCCCACACTGACTTTTGAACCAGTGACGTTTCAGGAAGGGGCAGCAGTAGTTGTCGAGAGCAAGGCGCAGCTTGTGCAGGAGACTTCAGCGAAAGTGCCTGAGGCGGTGCTGACGCCTGAAGAACAGAAGATGGTGGATGATTTTGCAAAACAGATTGACATTACCAATACCCAAATGGTGCTGTGTTATGGAGCGGGCAGTCAGAAAAAGATTGCCGATTTTTCGGAGAGCGCCCTGAATAATGTGCGTACCAAGGATATGGGGGAAATCGGGCAGATGCTCACGGAAGTGGTGGCGGAGCTTAAAAGTTTTGAGGAGGAAGAGGAAAAGGGATTTCTTGGAATCTTCAAAAAGAGCAGCAATAAATTGAGCAATATGAAGGCAAAATATGATAAAGCGGAGGTCAATATCAATAAGATTGTCAAGGTGCTGGAAAACCATCAGGTGACTCTGTTAAAAGATGTGGCAATGTTAGACAAGATGTATGAGCTCAACCTGAATTATTTTAAGGAACTGTCCATGTATATTCTGGCGGGCAAACAGAAGCTGGAGCAGGCAAGGAGCGAGGAACTGCCCAAACTTCTTAACAAGGCGGAGCAGAGTGGTCTGCCGGAGGATACACAGGCGGCAAAGGACTATGCAGCCATGTGTGAGCGCTTTGAAAAGAAAATCTATGATTTGGAGCTGACAAGGGCAATCTCCATGCAGATGGCGCCTCAGATTCGACTGATTCAGGGAAATGACACAGCTATGTCGGAAAAGATACAGTCCACTCTGGTAAATACCATACCTTTATGGAAGAGCCAAATGGTGATTGCGATAGGGGTGGATCATTCCAGCGAGGCGGCAAGAGCGCAACGGGAAGTGACGGATATGACAAACGAGCTGCTTAAGAAAAATGCCGAGACTCTTAAGATGGCCACCATAGAGACTGCCAAAGAGAGCGAGAGAGGCATCGTGGATATCGAGACTTTGACGGCAACGAACCAGACCCTGATAAATACCTTGGACGAGGTTATGAAAATACAGGAGGATGGGCGTGCCAAGAGAAAGAGCGCAGAAGAGGAACTTAAGCGAATTGAGGATGAGATGCGGCAGAAACTGTTAGACATGAGCCGTACCTCCAGGCAGGGGCAATAGCTGCTCAAGACCTGCTTAAGTCAAACATAAGGAGAGGTAACAAATGAAGGCATTTTTGATATTGGAGGACGGCACGGTGTTTGAGGGGACTCACATCGGCGCCGACAAAGAAGTGATTAGTGAAATTGTATTTAATACATCCATGGCAGGATATCTGGAGGTATTGACAGACCCTTCTTATGCGGGACAGGCTGTCTGTATGACTTATCCCTTGATTGGCAATTATGGCATATGCAGGGAGGATATGGAATCTGCAAAGCCATGGCCGGATGGTTTTATTGTGAGAGAGCTTTCACGCACAGCCAGCAATTTCAGAAATGACCTTACCATACAGGAATTCTTGGAGGAGAATGGTGTGCCCGGCATCGCTAGCATTGACACGAGAGCCCTGACCAAGATTTTGCGAAATAAGGGTACCATGAACGGAATGATTACCACCAATGAAAATTATCAATTGGAGGAGCTGCTTCCCAGATTGAAGGAATACACTACAGGCAAAGTGGTGGAAAAGGTTAGCTGCACATCGAAGTATACCCTTGAGCCCACCACGGAGCTTGCACAGAACGGTCCTTTATCCGGTGCCGCTCGTTTTGACAAAGAAAGCTATGAGCGGGGAGAGAAAGAGCCCAGACCGGCGCTGGTTCGGGAATTAAACGGCGCAGGGCTTAAGGTTGCCCTGATGGATTTGGGAACCAAGGCGAATATTGCCCGTTCTCTGGCTCAGAGAGGTTGTCAGGTGACGGTGTATCCGGCACTTACCAAGGCAGAGGAAATCATTGCGGATGCCCCTGACGGAATTATGCTCAGCAACGGACCAGGGGACCCCAAGGAATGTAGCTCCATTATTGCGGAGATTAAAAAACTATATGATACGGAAATTCCTATTTTTGCAATCTGTCTGGGTCATCAGCTGATGGCCCTTGCCACGGGAGCGGATACCCACAAGATGAAATATGGACACAGGGGAGGAAATCATCCGGTGAAGGATCTTGCCACCGGAAGAGTTTATATTTCTTCCCAGAACCACGGTTATGTGGTGGATACAGATAAACTAGACCCTAAAGTTGCAGTGCCGGCTTTTATCAATGTAAACGATGGCACCAATGAGGGACTTTCCTATACAGGCAAGAATATTTTTACGGTGCAGTTTCATCCGGAAGCCTGTGCTGGACCTCAGGACTCAGGTTATCTGTTTGACAGATTTATTAAGATGATGAAAGGAGAGAACTAAGATGCCAAAGAATCCTAATGTAAAACGCGTAATGGTAATTGGTTCTGGCCCCATCGTCATCGGACAGGCGGCGGAATTTGACTATGCCGGCACACAGGCGTGCCGCTCTTTAAAGGAGGAAGGTGTCGAGGTAATCTTGGTGAACTCCAACCCTGCCACCATTATGACGGATAAGGATATTGCAGATAAGGTATATATTGAACCCCTCACTGTAAAGGTGCTGGAGCAGATTATTGAAAAGGAAAAGCCGGACAGCATCCTGCCCACTCTGGGAGGACAGGCAGGATTAAACTTGGGAATGGAGCTGGAAGAATCCGGTTTTTTGAAAGCCCATGGGGTAACGCTCCTTGGCACCACGGCTGCAACTATCCGCAATGCGGAAGGCCGTCAGGAATTTAAGGATTTGATGGAGCGAATCGGGGAGCCCTGTGCTGCCTCCAAAGTGGTAGAAAATGTGCAGGAAGGTATCGAGTTTACCAATACCATCGGATATCCTGTGGTGCTTCGTCCCGCTTATACGCTGGGAGGGAGCGGCGGCGGTATTGCCTATAATCAGGTACAGCTTGAGGAGATTCTGGAAAATGGGCTTCGTCTATCCCGTGTGGGACAGGTGCTGGTAGAGCGCTGTATCGCAGGATGGAAGGAAATTGAGTACGAGGTAATGCGTGACAGTGCAGGCAACTGCATTACTGTATGTAATATGGAGAATATTGACCCTGTGGGAGTACATACCGGTGACAGTATCGTGGTGGCGCCATCCCAGACTTTGAGCGATAAAGAATATCAGATGCTGCGTACTTCCGCTCTGAAAATCATAAATGAGCTTGAGATTACCGGCGGATGCAATGTGCAGTTTGCCCTGCATCCCACCAGCTTTGAGTATTGCGTGATTGAGGTAAATCCCCGTGTTAGCCGTTCCTCAGCATTAGCTTCCAAGGCAACAGGATACCCAATCGCAAAGGTGGCGGCAAAGATTGCCCTTGGTTTTACCTTGGATGAAATTAAGAATGCCATTACCCACAAAACCTATGCAAGTTTTGAGCCTACGCTGGATTATTGCGTAGTCAAGATTCCCAGACTGCCCTTTGATAAGTTCATAACGGCAAAGAGAACACTGACCACACAGATGAAGGCCACCGGCGAGGTCATGAGTATTTGCAATAATTTTGAAGGCGCCCTGATGAAGGCTATCCGCTCCTTGGAGCAGCATGTGGACTGCCTGCTCAGTTATGATTTCAGCGCCCTTTCTGCGGAGGAATTAAAAGAGCGCTTGAAAAAAGTGGATGACCAGCGTATTTTTGTGATTGCAGAGGCCATCCGCAAGGGCGTAAGCTATGAGGATATTCATGATATTACTATGATAGATGCTTGGTTTATCGACAAGATTGCCATTCTGGTAGAGATGGAAGAGGCGTTAAAGAAGGGACCCCTTACCGTGGAACTGCTGCGGGAGGCCAAGAGAATAGAATTCCCCGACAATGTGATTTCCAGACTTACCGACATGGACGAGGCAGATATCAAGAAGATGCGCTATGACAATGGCATCGTTGCAGTTTACAAGATGGTGGACACCTGCGCCGCAGAGTTTGAGGCATCCACTCCCTATTACTATTCCGTGTTTGGGGGAGAGTGTGAGGCTATCCGCACTGAAGGCCGTAAAAAGGTGCTGGTGCTGGGCTCTGGTCCCATCCGTATCGGACAGGGTATTGAGTTTGATTACTGCTCCGTGCATGCTACATGGGCATTTTCCAAGGCAGGCTATGAGACCATCATTATCAACAATAATCCGGAGACGGTCAGCACGGATTTTGACATTGCGGATAAGCTGTATTTTGAACCATTGACTCCGGAGGATGTGGAGTCCATCGTCAATGTGGAGAAGCCAGATGGAGCAGTGGTGCAGTTTGGCGGACAGACGGCTATTAAGCTCACGGAGAGCCTGATGAAGATGGGTGTGCCGATTTTAGGAACCAAGGCGGAGGATGTGGATGCAGCAGAGGACAGGGAGCTCTTTGATAAAATCCTGGAGCAGACTCAGATTCCCCGCGCTGCCGGCGGCACCGTTTACACTGCCGAAGAGGCAAAAGAAGTTGCAAATCGCTTGGGTTATCCGGTGTTGGTTCGTCCCTCCTATGTGCTTGGGGGTCAGGGAATGCAGATTGCCATCTCCGATGCGGAAATCGAAGAGTTTATGGCAATCATTAACAGGATTGCACAGGATCATCCCATTCTGGTAGACAAATACTTGCAGGGCAAGGAGTTGGAGGTGGATGCCGTGTGTGACGGCACGGATATCCTGATTCCCGGAATTATGGAACATATTGAGCGGACAGGAGTGCATTCCGGCGACAGCATTTCTGTATATCCGGCGCCCACTGTTACGGAAACCGTGAAGGAGAGAATTGCGGAATATACAAGAAGGCTGGCAAAGGCCCTTCATGTAAAAGGTTTAATTAATATTCAGTTTATAGCCATCGGCGAGGAAGTGTATGTGATTGAGGTGAATCCCCGCTCCTCTCGTACGGTGCCTTATATCAGCAAGGTTACAGGGATTCCCATTGTGGACTTGGCAACGGAGGTCATCATCGGCAAGACCATCAGGGAACTTGGCTATGAACCGGGATTGCAGCCTGAGGCAGAGTATTTTGCTATCAAGATGCCGGTATTTTCCTTTGAGAAGATTCGCGGCGCAGAGATTAGCTTAGGACCTGAAATGAAGTCCACCGGCGAGTGCCTCGGTATTGCCAAAACCTTTAACGAAGCGCTTTACAAGGCATTTTTGGGAGCAGGGGTGAATCTTCCCAAGTACAAGAATATGATTATCACCGTAAAAGATGCCGACAAGGGCGAGGCCATTGAGATTGGCCGCCGCTTTGAGAAGCTGGGATATATCATTTACGCCACCAGAAGTACCGCAGCAGCGCTGAATGAGGCGGGAGTAAAGGCGAGAAAGGTCAATAAGATTTCCCAGGAATCCCCTACCGTTATGGATTTGATTTTGGGACACAAGATAGATTTGGTTATCGATACCCCTACTCAGGGACGTAACAAGTCAAGGGATGGATTCCTGATTCGCCGAACTGCCATCGAGACAGGTATCAACTGCATTACCGCCATGGATACGGCGCGGGCTTTGGTCACTAGTCTGGAGAATGCAAGCGGAAAGTTGGAGCTGGTGGATATTGCACAGCTGTAAATGTGTAAAGATTTTCCCATAATAAACAATAAATTCCGTTAATGCGGAACCCGCTAATGCGGGGGGGTAGTAAGATGAAAAAAAATTATTTTTTGAGATGTACATTTCGCAACAGTGCTTACTTTGTGTTGGCACTGTTGTTGTCGTATGTATCGGCGGATATTGTGGTGAGAGGAAATACCATAATAGGGCGGGCTATTGATACTATGCTTGCAGGAAAAGAAGTTCCCTTTAAAGATTTTTTGGCACTGTTTTTGGGACTGACCCTTCTTGGGTTTGTGGTTTCTTTTGTACGAAGTACTGCTAATTCTTTGTTTAGCCTGAAGGTTCAGACCCGCTACAAAAATCTGGTGGTACAAAAGTTATATGGTTTGGAATATCAATATTTTGATAAAAACGGCTCTGCTGCGGTTATCAATAAAATGAATTCCGATATTGCCGAAACCGATTCTCTGCTGGGGGAGACCCTGCCACAGCTTTGCAGTCATGCCGTGGAGCTGATTACATATGCTGCCTATGTGGGCAGACTCAATATATGGCTTTTGTTTGTGATGCTGTTTTGTTATCCCATTGTGCTGGTATTTACCAATTATGTGGCAAAGAAAATCACAAATTTGAAAAAAGTGTTCCGGGAGAAATCGGATTCCATCACGGAAATTGCCCAGGATTGTGTGAGCGGCATTTTGGCGCTGCGCGCCTTTGGGGCGGAAAACTATTTTCAAAAGAAGCTGGACGAGTCGGCTCAGGCTCTCGTTGACAACGAAGAGAAGCGGACCAGAATTTCCAACACCGCAATCATTTCCAGAAAGCTTTTACAGTGGGTTCCTGATATTATCTGCGCCGTATATGCTTATTTTTTGGTACTGAACGGCAATTTGAGCGTGGGGGAACTGATGGCGTTTATCATTATTCTGGAGAAATTTGTACAGGCGTTCATCGGACTGCCTTTTATCATGGTGGATGTCAGGGAACATTGGGTGTGCGTAAAACGGATAGAAAAGATATTGAACGAGCCGGATGAGCAGAGCGGCACGGCACAGGGCGGCATAATGCATAACGGCGTGACTGACAGGACAGCGATTGCCTTTTCGGATGTAAGCTTTGCCTATGGAGAAAATGAGCCGGTGCTAAAAGGGGTTTCTTTCTGCGTTCCCACGGGAAGCAAAGTTGCCTTTGTGGGGGAGTCGGGAGGAGGAAAAAGTACGATTTTTCATCTTATCTGTGGTTTTTATCCTGTGGCTAAAGGAGAGTACAGGCTCTTTGGGAGAAATTTCCGAGAATGGAATATGGAAGCGGCGAGGGACGCCATGGCTTTGGTATCCCAGAATGTTTTTCTCTTTCCCACCACCATTTATGAGAATGTGAGATACGGAAAGCAGGATGCCTCAAGAGAGGAAATTGTCACTGCCTGCAAAAATGCCCGAATCCATGATTTTATTATGGGGCTGCCGGAGGGGTATGACACGGTGGTAGGAGAGCGGGGAATTCTTTTGTCCGGCGGAGAGCGTCAGAGAATCTCCATTGCAAGGGCATTTTTAAAGAATGCTCCCATTCTTCTCTTAGATGAGCCCACGTCGGCAGTGGATGTGGGAACCGAAGAATTGATACAGGAAGCTATAGACAATCTATCTAGGAACCGCACCTGCATCACCATTGCCCACAGACTTTCCACCATTCGGAACGCGGATAAGATTATGGTGTTGAAGGATGGCGTTATTGTGGAGGAAGGAACTCATAAGGAACTGTTAAAGCGGCAGGGCATTTATGCCGGAATGTATGGCAGCGAAGAATAGGAGGCAGGGATTCATGAAACTTTGGAAACTTTTTGTGCGTACCATGAAAATTATGGGCAGGCGCTGTATTATCTATCTGTTGGGCATCTTTTTTATGAGCGCCTGTTGGGCAATGTTTTCCGTGCTGTCCTCCCTTTTGATGAAAAATGTGGTGGACGCTGCGCAGAACAGGGATTCCCATAGGATGATTTACATTATTTTGGGCAATGTGGCGGGGGGAATCATTTCCCTTGTCATCTATCGTCTGGCAACAATCACCTACAATGTGGAGGCAAAACGCGCTTATGGAACCATTTGTAAACGGCTGTTTCACCATGAGGTGCGCCTGCCCTATCAGTACTATGAAACTCATCACAGCGGGGAATTTATGTCGAAGCTGTCCTATGATTTGGAGAAGATGGGAAGCATATATGGCTCAAGGCTTAGAAGAACCGTTGCGCCGGTGATACAGATGTTAGTGTTTCTGGTGCCCATGCTCTGCTTAAGCTGGCAAGTCACCCTCTGTTTGGCCGCTGCTAATATGGTGCTTCTTTGTATCAATGGGGTGATGATTGAGCCCATGCGCAGGGTGGCAAAAAAGCTGTCTGCAACCAATGGAAAGATGACGGAAAAACTTTCCAATCTGCTGCAGGGAATGGAACAGGTCAGGATGTATGCCGCAGGAAAGAATATTGTAAAAGAATTTACGGAAGAAAATGCCGTCTATGCAAAACAGAGCAAGCGGAAGATTTATTATACGGCATTTTTGGAGGGAAGCGATGAAGGATTCGGACTGTTGTGCTCCTTGGCTTTTTTGATGTTGGGAATCTATTTTGTGCAAGGGGGATATACCACCTTGGGAGCGCTTACGGCTATATACGTCCTGTACGGAAGCTTTTCTTACCAATTCCTGCAGCTTGGCAGATATCTGCCGGAATTGATTGGCTGCCTTACCAATGCGCAGAATATTTTTGATTTTCTGGCGGAAGAGGAAGAGCCGGAGAATTGGTATCAAAGGGAAGATATAATGGAAGAGACGCAGAGGGACTCAGTCAAGGAAAAGCGGGAGGATGCAAAGTCTGGGACGGATTTTTTGGAAATTTCAAATATCACATTTTCCTACAGGGAGGATAAGCCTCTCCTCCAAAATTATTCCATGAATATGAAAAAGGGAGAAAGTATTGCCATAACGGGACCTTCGGGATGCGGCAAAACAACACTCTCAAAGCTTTTATTGGGGTTGTATCCTGTTATGGGCGGAGATATCTGGCTTGACGGAAAATCTTATCATCAGATGAGCAACACAGAGCTCCGGAGTCTGATAGCATATGTGCCACAGGAGCCGTACCTGTTTAATATATCCGTGAAAGAAAATATCCTTATCGGCAGGCCGGACGCCACAGAGGAAGAAATGATTCAGGCTGCAAAGATGGCCCATGCCCATGATTTTATTCTGCAATTGGAAGAGGGTTATGACACTAAGGTGGGAGAGCGTGGAAACAGGCTGTCCGGCGGACAAAAACAGAGGATTGCCATTGCCAGGGCGATTTTAAAGGGAGCGCCCCTTGTGCTGTTGGATGAGGCGACTTCTGCACTAGACAATGAATCGGAGTTCTTGGTAAATGATGCGCTAAAATCCATAAAGAGTGGGAAAAATATTATTATGATTGCCCATAGACCTTCCACTATTGCATTGGCGGACAGGGTACAAAGTGTATGATACCCCCTGTTCCTCAAACATAAGTTTTGAAAAGTAATGAATAAAGAGGAATCCGCAGACATCATTCTGTTTTGCCGATTCCTCTTTATTTGTCTGTTTGAACTAAGCGATGTTCTTACATTTACGGTATAGGAATATTGATAGGCTGTCCCGTGCGGATTCTGCTGATATTTGCAATCTGTGGATTAACTGCCTTTAAAGCATTCACAGAAACCTTGTGCCTCTGGGCGATATGGGAAAAGGTGTCCCCCTCCCGCACAATATAGCCAGATACTTTGTCCCACACAATCACGATATACTCGCCGCCGCGCTGCAGGCCGAACATAGCCTGTCCTTCCTCATTTACGCGGGAAGTTCCCATGAGTCTTAAGGAGCCGTCGGCTTCGATATAGGAATAGAACATTGCCACCTTGCCCGCATTTTCTGTACCCAGATTGACATGGACATTTACAGGGAAAGGATAAGCGTTTTTCTCTTTCATGTTAAATAGGTAACTTGCGGAAGCGCCTGCCAGAATTTCCTGCTCTTTATATTCGGGAATGCTGGGAGGAATCAGGTTGACACTAAAAGTTGCCTCTGATTTTGCCAGATGTTTTCCGGGGACGCTGAAAGTGAGACCGTTTCCGGCATGAAGCGCCAGAGCCACCTTCTTCCCTGCAATAAGATTTAAAATATCCGCAGGCACAGTAAAGGAATCGCCGGTCAGAATATTGATATTTTCAACGCCCGGTGTCTGGAGTGCTACATTAATCATTTCGACTTTTGAGCTCCAGTCCACGGGGTCGGCTTTGTGATAGCCGCTGTCATTTGCATCCTCTTCGTCCTCGCTGGTATCCTCATCTTCGTATTCCATATTGTCGGATGCAGCTCTGCCGGTGAAATAAGGATCCACAGATTCACCGGAAGCCATTGTGACAAATTGCCCTGAAAAAGTTGTAAATACAAACACCATTGTGAGCATTGCCGCCACAGCGGTAATTCTTTTTTTCATGATAATTTCCCTCCATTTCTATTATAATATATCCTTAAATTTATATATGAACTTATAACAGTTCAGCCGTACTTTCAAATAAGTTTAACGGATGTTACTATTATACCCGCACAGAAAAAAAGCATGAGTCAAAAAGAAAATTATTTTATAAAATTTATGGATTGTACTTTATTTTGTACTTGACATATTTTACCAATGTGATATAGTTTGGTTATCAAACAATTTTAATTTAAAATATTTAAATAATAAAAATACTTTACCATAAAATATTTTAAAAATAAAATTATTTGCCGTCAGGTTATATGGTGGAAAATTTGTAAAATAGGTTTTGCATTTTAGAGGTTTAAAAGCAGGAGGATGGGAGCAGTTATGATAGGAGTCATCAAAGGAACAGGTGCTTGTCTGCCTGAGAAAGTATTGGATAATAACGCTTTGTCACAGTGGATGGACACTAACGACCAATGGATTCAGGAACGGACGGGTATCAAAACCCGCCATGTGGTGGAGCATGAAACCACGGTGAGCATGGCGGCAGATGCAGCCATGCATGCTCTTGAAAATGCGGGAGTGCCGGCGGAGGAGATTGATTTGATTCTGGTGTCCACGGTTTCCTCCAATGTGATACTGCCTTCCACGGCATGTGAGGTACAAAGGAGTATTGGGGCAGTGAATGCAGTCTGTTTTGACTTAAATGCAGCATGTACAGGTTTTTTGTTTGCTCTTAATACGGCACAGGCATATTTTCATGCAGGCTTGATAAAAAAGGCTTTGATTATCGGGGCGGAAAGTCTTTCCAATCTGATGGATTGGGGCGACAGGTCAACGGCAATTCTTTTTGGAGACGGAGCCGGCGCTGCGGTTTTGACAGCGGAGGAAGGAGAGTTTCCATCCATGGTCATGCATTCAGACGGCTCTAAGGGTGGCGTTCTGACCTGCAATAACAGATTTTTAAAAGACGGGCTGGCATTGTCGGAAATACGTTCAAAAGATTTATATATCCGGATGAACGGGCAGGAAGTATTTAAATTTGCAGTGAGAAAAGTGCCGGAGTGCATCGAAGAGCTGCTTACGCAGTGTAGGACGAGACCGGAGGAAGTGGATTATTATATTTTACATCAGGCAAATGAAAGGATTGTGGAGAGCATTGCCAAGAGGTTAAAGGTGGACATTTCACGCTTTCCCATGAATCTTATGGATTATGGAAATACTTCCTCGGCAAGCATACCGATTCTTTTGGATCAAGTAAATCGCAGGGGAATGCTGAAAAAGGGCATGAAACTAGTGCTTGCAGGCTTTGGAGCAGGTCTTTCTTGGGGCGCCACGTATCTGGAATGGCAAATCTAAGGGTAATTACCGGTTCGCCGGATTACATAAAAAATTTTATTAAAAATAAAAAAGGAAGAAAAGGAGATTTGAAAAATGTTAGAAAAAATTCAAAAAATGGTAGCAGAGGGTCTTGGAGTAGAGGAGTCTAAGGTTGTGGAGAGCGCATCTTTTCAGGAAGATCTGGATGCAGATTCCCTTGACTTGTATGAGCTAGCTATGGCTTTTGAGGAAGAGTTTGGCGTGGAAATCCCCGCAGAGGACTTGGAAAAGCTGGTTACTGTAGGAGATGTTGTAAAGTATATTCAGGACCATCAGTAAGTTTGGGCGGCGGATATCTTGCGGCTTAGAGATATGTCAGAAAGGGCGGAGCAGATTATGAAGACAGAGATAACCAAATTATTGGGAATTGAATATCCCATTATACAGGGAGGCATGGCATGGGTTGCAGAGTATCATCTGGCAGCGGCCGTGTCACAAGCCGGGGGACTTGGCATTATAGGGTCCGGCGGAGCACCGGCTTCATGGGTGCGGGAGCAGATTAGAGAAGTGAAAAAACTGACTGACGCCCCTTTTGGCGTAAATCTTATGCTGATGAATCCGGAAGCGGAGGAAATTGCCAAGGTGCTTGTGGAAGAGGGCGTGAAGGTGGTGACCACCGGAGCCGGAAGCCCTGAGAAGTATATGAAGATGTGGAAGGAAGCTGATGTGAAAGTGATTCCCGTAGTGGCTTCCGTAGCGCTGGCAAAGCGTATGGAGCGCTGCGGTGCAGATGCAGTGGTTGCGGAAGGAACGGAGTCGGGCGGACATATCGGCGAAACAACCACCATGGCATTAGTGCCGCAGGTAGTAGATGCAGTGGAGATTCCTGTTATAGCGGCGGGAGGCATTGCAGACGGCAGAGGGATTGCCGCAGCGTTTATGCTGGGAGCAAAAGCTGTCCAGATGGGAACAAGATTTGTGGTGGTAAAAGAATCCATTGTGCATCAAAATTATAAAGATTACATATTAAAGGCGAGAGATATTGACACCAGAGTGACCGGCAGAACTAACGGTCATCCCGTGCGTGTCATTCGAAATAAACAGGCTAAGGAGTATCTGCGGTTGGAGGCTGAGGGCGCATCCTTGGAAGAGCTGGAACGGCTTGCGCTGGGCGGGCTTCGCAGAGCAGTGGTGGAAGGCGATATGGACAACGGAAGCATCATGTCGGGACAGATTGCCGGAATGGTAAAGGAAGAATGTACCTGTAAGGAATTGATTTTAAAGATGGTGGAACAGACCGAAAAGCTGATGAAAGGAACAACATTTTATGAGTAAGATAGCATTTATTTATCCCGGACAGGGAGCACAGAAATGCGGCATGGGAAAGGATTTTTATGAACAAAGTCCCATGGCAAAGGGGCTTTTTGACAGAGCAAGCGAGATACTTTCTCTGGATATGAAGGAATTGTGCTTTGAAGAAAACGATAGATTGGACATTACGGAGTATACTCAGGCAGCCTTAGTAACGACCTGTCTGGCTATGACAGGTGTGATAAGAAGTAAAGGAATCGAGCCGGATGTAACGGCGGGCTTAAGTCTGGGAGAGTATTGCGCAATCGCTGTGGCGGGAGGAATGTCCGAGCTGGATGCCATCCGTACCGTAAGAAGCAGAGGAATCCTGATGCAGGAGGCGGTTCCTGCCGGAGAGGGCGCTATGGCAGCAGTGCTTGGCATGACGGGAGAAGAAATCGAGACAGTGATAAATCCCATAGAAGGAGTGTCCATCGCAAACTATAATTGTCCGGGACAGTTGGTTATCACCGGCTATACGGCAGCTGTGGAAAAGGCTTCCAATTTATTAAAGGAGGCTGGGGCAAAAAGAGTGGTGCCCTTAAAGGTCAGCGGACCCTTTCATTCTCCGCTTCTTTCGGAAGCAGGAAGAAAGCTGGGAGAGGTTCTTGAGACAGTAGAGTGGAGTTCTCTGAGGATTCCCTATGTCACCAATGTGACGGCGGAAAGCATCATCGATATCAGACGGACGAAGGAGCTTTTGGAAAAGCAGGTGGCAAGCAGCGTGCGTTGGGAACAGGGCATCCGCAACATGATTGCAGATGGGGTGGATGTGTTTGTGGAGATAGGTCCCGGCAAGACACTGAGCGGATTTTTGCGAAAAATAGACAAGGAAAAAACAGTATACAATATTGAACGGTTTGAGGATGTGGATACCGTGGCGGAAGCCATCACAGTCCATCAATAAAAGGAAATGAGGGAAGATATGCTGGAAGGAAAAGTAGCAGTGATAACAGGTGCATCCAGAGGAATCGGAAAGGCAATCGCTCTGGAAATGGCAAGAAATAAGACCACAGTGATTATCAATTATAACGGTTCCAAGGAAAGGGCGGAGAGTCTGCAAAAGACCATAGAGGAAGAAGGCGGCACGGCAGCCATTTATCAGTGCGATGTGTCTGATTTTGGCGCCTGCGGAGAATTTATTCAGGCTGTTATCAAAGAATACGGACATATTGACATTTTGGTAAATAATGCCGGCATTACCAGAGACGGACTTTTGATGGCAATGTCAGAAGAAAATTTTGACATGGTGCTTGATACGAATTTAAAGGGAACCTTCAACACTATCCGTTTCTGTTCCAGACAGATGCTGAAGCAGAAAAGCGGACGCATCATAAATCTTTCCTCTGTTTCCGGCGTTTCCGGAAATGCCGGACAGGCAAACTATTCCGCTTCCAAGGCGGGAGTCATCGGACTTACCAAGGCGGCGGCAAGGGAATTAGCCAGCAGGCATATTACGGTAAATGCCATTGCACCGGGCTTTATAGAGACGGAGATGACGGATGTACTTGGCGAAAATGTGAAGGCGGAGGCGGTAAAACAGATTCCTTTAGGCTGTTTCGGAAAACCGGAGGATGTGGCGCATCTTGCTTTGTTCCTTGCATCCGAGCAGGCCTCTTATATCACGGGACAGGTAATCCATGTGGACGGCGGCATGGTGATGTAGCTCTCTAAAATGTAGAAAAATAAGATAGAGAAAGACGGAAAGGCATGGTTATTAGTATGAAGAGAAGAGTTGTGGTAACTGGCATGGGAGCGGTGACGCCCATAGGCAATAATGTGGAAGCATTCTGGCAGAGTGTCAGAGCGGGAAAGGTGGGGATTGCTCCTATCACCAAATTTGACACGGAGGAATATAAGGTGAAGCTTGCCGCAGAGGTAAAGGATTTTGAAGCCAAGGATTACATGGATTTCAAGACGGCAAAGCGTATGGCACCTTTTTCCCAATATGCAGTGGTGGCGGCAAAGGAAGCCATGGAACAGTCAGGCATTGATATGGAAAAGGAAGATCCTTTCCGCGTGGGTGTGATTATCGGTTCCGGCATCGGGGGCTTGGATGTGATGGAGAGAGAGCATACAAGACTGATGGAAAAGGGGCCTTCCAGAGTTAATACCCTGTTGGTTCCCATGATGATTTGCAACATGGCAGCAGGAAATGTGGCTATTCAGCTGGGGTGCCGGGGAAAGTGCACCAATGTGGTGACGGCCTGTGCTACAGGAACTCATTGTATTGGAGATGCTTTCCGCGCCATTCAATACGGAGATGCAGATGTGGTATTGGCAGGAGGAGCGGAGAGTTCCATCACACCCTTAGGAGTGTCCGGTTTTACTTCCCTTACGGCATTGTCTCAGGCGGAGGATCCCCTGCGGGCATCCATTCCATTTGACAAAGATAGAAACGGATTTGTCATCGGTGAGGGTGCCGGCGTGGTAGTGCTGGAGGAATTGGAGCATGCGCTGTCCAGAGGCGCAGTGATTTTGGCGGAAGTAGTGGGTTATGGAGCTACCTGTGACGCTTATCATATCACATCTCCCATAGAGGACGGCAGCGGCGCAGCCAAGGCAATGACCCTTGCCATGGAAGAGGCTTCTGTCAATCCGGCGGATGTGGATTATATTAATGCTCACGGAACAGGCACTCATCACAACGATCTCTTTGAGACAAGGGCAATCAAGGCTGCCTTTGGAGACGCGGCTGATAAGGTAAAAATCAATTCCACCAAGTCCATGATAGGGCATCTTCTGGGAGCTGCAGGAGGGGTAGAGTGCATAGCCTGTGTGAAAACTCTGGAAGAAGGCTTTATCCATCAGACCATGGGAACGAAAGAGACAGATTCCGAGTGCGATTTGGACTATGTGCTGGGAGCTCCCATAGAGAAACAGGTGAATTATGCGCTTACCAATTCTCTGGGATTTGGGGGGCATAACGCTACCTTATTGTTAAAGAGATATGAATAGATAATCGATGAGGAGATTAGTATGGAATTTAATCAGGTTTTGGAATTGATAAAAGTTGTGTCGGGTTCCGAGTTGACCACATTTTCCTATGAGGAGGGCAATCAGAAAATTCTCATGCAGACAGGAAATGTGACTGTGGTTCCGGCGGAATATGGAACTGCCATGGCGGAAGCGGCTGTTACAAAAGTCCAGGGCGGAAGTACAAACATGGGCGCCAATATGGGAAACAGTGCAAATGTGGGCAGCAGCACAAGCGTAAATGACAGTGCAGAGGCAAACATAGGAAGAGGCGCAGCGGCTCCTGTAGCTCAAAAAGAAGAGGGGAAATTGGTAAAATCTCCTTTGGTGGGCAGATTTTATGCAGCGCCGTCTGAGGATGCAGAACCTTTTGTCAAGGTGGGAGATGCGGTAAAGAAGGGGCAGACCCTTGCCATTGTGGAAGCCATGAAGCTGATGAATGAAATAGAGAGCGAATATGACGGCGTGGTGGAAGAGGTTCTGGCAGAAAACGGTCAGAGCGTGGAGTATGGGCAGCCTTTATTCAGATTGAGATAGGAGAGGCATTATGAAATTAGGAATCAAAGAAATCGAAGAAATCATTCCCCACAGACATCCCTTTTTGCTGATAGATTATATTGAGGACTATGAGCCGGGTGTCAGTGCAGTGGGGTACAAATGTGTCTCTTACAGGGAGGAATTTTTTAAGGGACATTTTCCGAATGAGCCTGTGATGCCGGGGGTTCTTACCGTAGAAGCTCTGGCACAGGTTGGCGCAGTGGCGATTCTGAGTGTGGAAGAAAATAAGGGAAAAACGGCTTATTTCGGAGGCATCAACAAATGCCGTTTCAAGGGCAAAATCGTGCCGGGAGATAAGGTAAAGCTGGAAACCCGCATTATCAAACAAAAGGGTCCCGTGGGTGTGGGTGAAGCAGTTGCCAGCGTGGACGGAAAAGTAGTGGTAAGCGCTGAACTGACCTTTATTGTCTCATAGAAGTGAAGTGTGAAGAGATTTTCTAAGACATCTTAAGAGGGTGTGTAAGCGCCCCTCTTTGAAAGCTGCGACATGAGGTTAGAGTGGAGGCTAAATATGACAGAACACGAACATAGAATTGAAAAGGTTTTGATTGCAAACAGAGGCGAGATTGCCGTGAGGATTATCCGTGCCTGTAGAGAGATGGGGATTCAGACCGTGGCAGTGTATTCGGATGCGGATGCGGAAGCGCTTCATACACAGCTTGCCGATGAAGCTGTCTGCATCGGCCCTGCACAGTCTTCAGAGAGTTATCTCAATATGCAGAGCATCATCAGCGCTACCATGATTTCCGGCGCAGATGCCATTCATCCGGGTTTTGGATTTTTATCGGAAAATGCCAAATTTGCAGAGCTATGCGAGCAGTGCAATATCATCTTTATCGGACCAAAGTCTGAGGTAATCAGAAAGCTGGGCAATAAGGCAGAGGCGCGAAGAACCATGATTCAGGCGGGAGTTCCTGTCATTCCGGGAAGTGACGGCACCATATCTGAGGTGTCGGAAGGAAAGCAAATTGCAGAGAAAATAGGATATCCGGTGATTATTAAGGCGGCTCAGGGCGGCGGCGGCAAGGGAATGCGTGTGGCAAATACCCCGGAGGAATTTGAGCAGGCATTTTTTACCGCACAGAAAGAAGCCCAGATGGCCTTTGGGGACGGTTCTTTGTATCTGGAGCATTATGTGGAAAATCCAAGACATATCGAATTTCAGATTCTGGCAGATCAGTACGGCAATGTGATTCATTTGGGAGAAAGAGACTGTTCCATTCAGAGAAATCACCAGAAGATGATAGAGGAGGCGCCCTCCATGGCGCTTTCCGAAGAACTTAGGGAAAAAATGGGAGAAGCTGCAGTGCGGGCTGCAAAGGCGGCAGGGTATGAGAATGCCGGAACTATCGAATTTCTTTTGGAGAAGAATGGTAATTTTTATTTTATGGAAATGAATACCCGCATTCAGGTGGAACATCCTGTGACGGAGTGGGTTACGGGCATTGACTTGATCAAAGGGCAGCTACGTATTGCAAGGGGAAAGAAGCTTACTTACAGGCAGGAAGATGTCCATATTCAGGGGCATGCCATTGAGTGCCGAATCAATGCGGAGAATCCTGCCAGACATTTTATGCCCTGTCCGGGAACCATTACGGATATGTATCTGCCGGGCGGAAAAGGGGTCAGGGTGGACTCTGCCATCTACAGCGGTTATACCGTGCCTCCCTATTATGATTCCATGCTGGCTAAACTGATTGTCTATGCGGCAACCAGAAGCGAAGCCATCAAAAAGATGAGAAGCGCTCTGGGCGAGGTGATTATTGAAGGCATTGACACCAATGTGGATTATCTTTATGAGATTCTCAATCATCCGGATTATATTGAGGGAAATATAGATATTACATTTATAGAAAATCTGTAATGCAACAATGTAAGTGTGAATCATGGGGACTATGGAGGGCCTGGGATTATTATGAATCTTTCTAATATGTTTAAAAAGACCAAGGATAATTACATACTTTTAAAGAATACAAAACAGTGGAAGGAAGAGGCCAGACCGGAGGTTCCGGAAGGGCTTGTCCGCAAGTGCAATAAATGTGGGAAAGCGATTCTCACTCAGGAAGTAAAGAGTAATTATTATATCTGTCCAAAATGCGGCGGATATTTCCGTATGCATGCTTTCGCCAGAATCAGAATGATAACGGAGACGGATTCCTTTGAAGAGTGGGATACGGGAATGCAGACAAAAAATCCTTTGCAGTATAAAGGCTATGAAGAAAAGATTGCAGCTCTCAGGGAGAAAACAAAGTTGGATGAGTCCGTGATTACAGGAAAGGGAAGAATCGGCAGACAGGATGTGGTTCTGGCGGTGATGGACGGCAGATTTTTAATGGCAAGCATGGGGGAAGTGACCGGAGAAAAAATTACCCGCGCCGTGGAGCGCGCCACGGAGGAAAAGCTTCCCGTGATTATCTTTACCTGTTCGGGGGGAGCCAGAATGCAGGAGGGAATTACTTCCCTGATGCAGATGACAAAAACCTCTGCGGCATTAAAACGCCACAGTGATGCAGGACTTCTCTATATTACCGTTCTGACGGACCCCACCACGGGAGGCGTTACGGCAAGCTTTGCTATGCTGGGAGATATTATTCTGGCGGAGCCCAAGGCGTTAATCGGCTTTGCGGGACCCAGAGTGATTGAGCAGACCATCGGACAAAAGCTGCCCAAGGGCTTTCAGCGCTCGGAGTTTTTGTTAGAGCATGGTTTTGTGGACGCCATAGTGGAGCGAAGCGAACTCAAGGAAAAGCTTGAGAAAATATTGGAGTTTCATAGAGCCGGGAATGCAGAAACTTCCACAAGCAGCTTGCTGGACATGAGCACCCCGAAAAAGGACGATTCAGGGAAGGAACAAGAAAAAGCTTTAAAGAGCGGCAGAGAGCTGTCCGCATGGGAGAGGGTAACTTTGTCACGCAGGCAGAACAGACCTGTGGGAGCAGATTACATCAAGGCTTTGTTTGAGGGTTTTGAGGAATTTCATGGAGACCGTTACTTTGCTGACGACAAGGCGATTATCGCGGGCATTGCCTATTTTGAGGGAAAGCCTGTAACCGTGATTGCACAGGCAAAGGGAAAAAATACCAAGGAAAACATTACACGCAATTTTGGAATGCCATCGCCGGAGGGATACAGAAAGGCGCTGCGTTTTATGAAACAGGCGGAAAAATTTCACCGTCCCATCATTTGTTTTGTGGATACCCCGGGAGCTTTCTGCGGCCTGGAGGCCGAGGAGAGAGGACAGGGCGAGGCCATTGCCAGAAATCTATATGAAATGTCCGCCTTAAGGACCCCCGTTTTATCCATGGTCATTGGAGAGGGCGGCAGCGGGGGAGCTCTTGCTATGGCTACGGCGGATGAGGTATGGATGATGGAAAATTCCGTGTATTCCATTCTTTCACCGGAGGGCTATGCCGCTATTTTGTGGAAGGATAGCAGCAGAGCCAAAGAGGCGGCACAAGTGATGAAAATGACAGCTGCTGATTTAAAAGAGGCGGGGATTGTGGAAGAGGTATTTTCTGAGCCGGAGAATTTTACGGAGGAGAGCCTTGCAGAGGCTGTGGAGCCGATCAGGAAAAGGATGGCGGAATTTTTGGAAGTGCATTGTAAAATGTCGGAAGATGAGCTGGTTGAGAAGCGTTATCAGAGATTCCGCAGGATGTAGTGTGAAGCAGAGGTACACCGATTGCGCAGAGATGGGGGTAACAGTATGAAATACAAACCGTTGAGAATAGGAGATTTGACAGCAGAAATTCCCATTGTTCAAGGGGGAATGGGAGTGGGAATCAGTCTGGGCGGTCTTGCAGGAGCTGTGGCAAAGGAAGGTGCAGTGGGCATTATCTCCACTGCCCAGATAGGATACAGGGAGCCTGATTTTGAGCAAAATCCTAAGGACTGCAATCTGCGGGCCATCAGGAAGGAATATGCAAAGGCCAGAGAAATTGCGGGAAATCATGGTATTATAGGCTTTAACATTATGGTGGCGCTGCGCTTTTATGAGGAACAAGTGCGGGAGGCTGTGGAGGCAGGAGCGGACATTATTATATCCGGTGCCGGTCTGCCCATGGAGCTGCCCAAATTGGTGGAAGGTTCAAAGACAAAGATTGCACCCATTGTTTCTTCTGAAAAGTCTGCAAGGGTAATTTTGAAATATTGGGACAAAAAGTACCAGAGAACTGCGGATATGGTAGTCATTGAAGGACCAAAAGCCGGCGGACATCTGGGCTTTAGCGTTGAGCAGCTTGCTGATTGTGAGCAGGCGGAAGAAGGCGGAGCCGCTTATGACAGCGAGATAGAAAAAATCCGTCAGGTGGTTTTGGAATATGAAAAGCTTTATCAGTGCAGCATTCCTGTGGTGGTAGCAGGCGGTATTGACAGTTTTGAGGAGATGGAAAGAGTGATGTCCCTTGGAGTACAGGGAGTACAGGTTGCCACCCGTTTTGTCACCACCAAAGAATGCGATGCGGATCTAAATTATAAGCTGGCATACATCAAGGCGAAAAAAGAGGATATCTGCATTGTTAAGAGTCCGGTGGGAATGCCAGGGCGTGCCATCAAAAATGCCTTTATGGAGCGTGTCATGTCGGGGGAAAAGATTTCCCCTGAAAAATGCCTTGGGTGTCTGCAAAAATGCAATCCGAAAGAGATTCCCTATTGTATTACAGAGGCACTTATTCATGCCGCCAAAGGGGAGACAGAAGAGGCGCTGCTTTTTTGCGGGGCAAATGCTTATAAGGCAGATTCCATTCAAACAGTAAAAGAAGTGATTGATTCTTTGGCAGGGATTCGGTTATAATAGAGAATATGATTTAAGAGTAAGAAGGTGAATGTTTTATGGATGTCTATACTACTGTAAATGAAGTGCTGGTGAATTTGTTTAACCAAATATGGAAAGTAGAGGAAACTGCACTTATCACAGGTGAATATAGTGATGTTACAGTTAACGATATGCATATTATAGAGGCTGTTGGATTGGGGGCAGGCAATAATATGTCCACCATTGCCAGAAAGTTAAATATCACCGTAGGCTCCCTTACTACCTCCATGAATAATCTGGTGTTAAAAGGATATGCAGCAAGGGAACGCAGCGAAGAAGACCGCAGGGTAGTAAACATCCGTCTGACAAAGAAAGGCGAACAGGCTTATCGGCATCATGAAGCCTTTCATGAGCAGATGGCCACCGCCGCATTGAGTAGTTTGCCTCAGGAGGAGATTCCGGCACTAGCAAATACCTTGCAAAATCTTTTGGATTTTTTTCATAAATACGGGGATTAACACGCTTTGATGCCGCGTTTTTCCATTTCTGCTTTTAATTCCTTCTTTTTTTGCTTGTGTAAGGATTTTCCCTTTTTAATGATTGCTTTGATTTCTGAATTGTCAAGCTCGCGGAAATATTTCCAGGAGCTTCTTTGTTCCATTTCAGCGATTCTCTTTTTGTCAGTTAGATCCTGATAGGCGTTTATCAGTTGATTGTCTGCCATTGAGTGCAGGGAAAATGATTTATCATTCCCCCTTGCGTCAATGCCAATCCATATTCCCCGATCTCCTGTAAGATAGTCGAAACCGGCGCTGCACAGATAATCAAGAATTCTGCTGTCATTCATATTTTTTAAAACCTCCTATGTGGTTGTACTATTTTGGAGTTTATTGCGTCTTGCAGGTCATGGGGCGGGCCGGGGTAGTCTTGGAAAAGACACGCTTTCGCTTGAACAAAAATGCAGCGGACACATAAGGCGCCAAAGTACGGCGCCTAAGTGCCGGCATTTTTATACAGTCTTTTTCCAAGACTGCCCCGGCCTGCTCCATGACCTGCAAGATTGCTCTCCACACAGGTAATATAGCATATCGCATGAGAAATCTGCCGATTTGGGGATGAATAGCCACTGAAAAAGGATAAACCATATTTTCTTTAAATTTTTCCTTGCATTTTTTATATAACCCATCTATAATAAAAATACAAGATATAGATGTAATATGTCGAAATTGGTACAAAATATTGTACATTTTGTTGCGCCGCACATTCATTTGTGTGGATTTTTCTGTGGCAGAGAGGTGGAGGTTTATGCAGATTCAAAAGAGAGACGGGAGAATTGTTCCCTATGAAGAGGAGAAAATTATTGCGGCTATCCGCAAGGCAAACAATGAAGTGGAGGATCAGTACCGCGCTGATGAGAAGCTGATTCAGGAAATTCTGACAGATGTGGAGCAGGAGGACAAAAGCCGCCTGACAGTAGAGCATGTACAGGATATGATTGAGCAGCATCTAGTTGAGCATAATAAGTATACATTGGCAAAGAAATACATTGTTTATCGTTATCAGAGAAGCCTTCTGCGTAAATCAAACACCACGGATGAGTCCATTTTGAAACTGATTCGCAATGAAAACAAAGAGCTGGCGGAGGAAAATTCTAACAAAAATACCCGCCTTGCCTCTACTCAAAGGGATTATATTGCGGGAGAGGTGTCAAGGGATGTCACCAGACGTCTGCTTCTTCCGGAACATATTGCCCTTGCCCATGACAACGGAGTTCTGCATTTTCATGATGCGGACTATTTTATCCAGCCTATTTTCAACTGCTGTCTGATTAATATTCAGGATATGCTGGATAACGGTACATCTATTAATGGCAAGATGATAGAATCTCCCAAGAGCTTTCAGGTGGCCTGCACGGTTACAACCCAGATTATTGCAGCAGTAGCTAGTAATCAATACGGCGGGCAGTCCGTGAATATTAAACATCTGGGCAAATATCTGCGGAAGAGCCGTGAAAAGTTCATGGCTCAGTTAGATGAAGAATTCGGAGATGACCTTTCGGCGGAAGAGAAGAAAAAAATTGTGGATTTGCGCGTGCGTGACGAGCTGCGCTCAGGTGTGCAGACCATTCAATACCAGATTAATACTCTGATGACCACCAATGGACAGTCTCCCTTTGTCACGCTGTTTCTGCATATTGACGATACGGATGAATATGTGGAGGAGACGGTTCAGATTATACAAGAAATTTTGAATCAGCGCATTCAGGGCACAAAGAATGAAAAAGGGGTGTATGTGACTCCGGCATTCCCTAAGTTAGTGTATGTGCTGGATGAAAATAACTGCTTAAAGGGCGGGAAGTATGACTATGTCACTAAATTGGCGGCAAAATGCTCCGCCAAGAGGATGTATCCCGATTATATTTCTGCCAAGAAAATGAGGGAAAATTATGAGGGAAATGTATTTTCCTGCATGGGCTGTCGTTCTTTTCTCTCTCCCTGGAAGGATGAGGAGGGCAACTATAAATGGGAAGGCAGGTTTAATCAGGGCGTGGTTAGCTTAAATCTTCCCCAGATTGGTATTTTGGCAAAGGGTGATGAAGAAAAGTTCTGGAAGCTTTTGGACGAACGCTTAACTCTTTGCTATGAAGCGCTGATGTGCAGGCATAAGGCGCTGGAAGGCATTGTCTCTGATGTAAGTCCTATTCATTGGCAGTATGGCGCTATTGCCAGATTAAAGAAGGGGGAGACCATTGACAAGTACCTTAACAATGGCTATTCCACCATGTCCTTGGGATATATCGGTCTGTATGAGACCACTTACCTGATGAAGGGGGTCAGCCATACGGATGAAAAAGGTAAGGAATTTGCGTTGCGTGTTATGGACCGTATGAAGGATGCTGCGGCAAAGTGGAAGGCGGAGACCGGTATTGGATTCAGTCTCTATGGGACACCGGCAGAATCTTTATGCTACCGTTTTGCACGCATTGACAGGGAAAAGTACGGCGATATTGAAAATGTGACGGATAAAGGCTATTACACCAACTCTTATCACATAGATGTGCGTGAGCCCATTGATGCCTTTTCTAAGTTCATTTTTGAGAGTGAATTTCAAAATAAATCCTTGGGAGGTGCAATTTCCTATGTGGAAGTGCCCAATCTGATAAATAATCCCGATGCCATTGAGGAGGTTATCAGATTTATTTATGACAATATCCAATATGGCGAGTTTAACACCAAGTCCGATTATTGCCATGTCTGTGGATATGATGGGGAAATTATTATTAATGAACAGAATGAGTGGGAATGCCCTCAATGTCACAATAAGGATCATTCCAAGATGAATGTTACCAGAAGAACCTGCGGCTATCTGGGTGAAAATTTCTGGAATTCCGGGAAAACCAAGGAAATTAAGGCGAGGGTATTGCATCTATGAACTATGCTGTAATCAAAAAGACGGATACGGCGAATGGACCGGGTGTTAGGGTGTCCTTGTTTGTGAGCGGCTGCACCCATCATTGCAAGGGCTGTTTTAACAGTGAGACATGGGATTTTAACTATGGAATGCCCTATACCGAGGAGACGGAGAATGAGATAATAGACGCTCTGAGTCCGGCATACATCCGAGGTCTCAGTCTTTTGGGCGGAGAGCCCCTGGAGCCTGCAAACCGCACTGTGCTGCTTGGACTTTTGAAAAGAGTGAGATCTCTTTATCCCCACAAGGATGTATGGTGTTATACGGGATATGATTTCGAGAAAGATTTGCTGGTATGGATGGAGGAGGGCAGAGCCGATGTGGAGGAGCTGCTTTCTCTGATTGATGTATTGGTGGATGGGGAATTTGTGGAAGAAAAGAAGAATCTCCGGCTGGCATTTCGGGGGTCGGAAAATCAGAGGCTGCTGGATGTGCCTGCATCCTTGAAAGACAGGCGGGCAATTATAAAAAGAGATGAGTAATTGCAAAAGCAACTCAATAAATGAAATTAAAAGCGCGTCACATTTCTTTATTTCATAATTTATGGAAAAATGGAGACACTTAAGGAAATTAAATTTGAAAATAATTTCTTAGCTTCTGGCGAAGTCTTGTCAGCCGGACACACATATGATTATAAGAAATTCCTTCAAGTTTTGCCAATTCCTGTATGGAATACCCCTGAATAAAATAATGTACAAACCGCCTATATTCATCGGCATTCAGAGATTGGTAAAGAGTAAGTTCCAATTCTTTCATAGCGTATACAGAAGTGCTGCAGGAAAAGTCATGGGATGATTTGCCGGCAGCATTTTCTTCATTAAGTAAAATCGCTTCTTTATCTATCCGACGGAAAAATTCTCTGATTTTATTCCGCGCAGTCATATACAGCCATCCAATTTGATTGGGGTGAAGTTTAATTTGGTTAAACTTTTCACAGGCAAGAGTAAAGATATCAGATGTAATATCCCTTGCCACATTTTCGTCCTTTATGTGGGAATAAACATAAAGGTATATCTGAGAGTAATGTTGATTATATAGTTTAGCCAGAAGATTTTCATCTTCCGCTGTCATCCTTTGTACTTTTGAATTCATAATTCTTGTCCTGTTTTTTAAAACATTGTATTTTTCATAATTTAACATTTTCTGAAGCATGAAACAAAGAGAATACAGAAATCGTATAAAATCGAAACAATTTCATTAATCAAACTAAAAAGAGTAAAAATTTTTTTCAATGAATACATAATGTGTTATTATATAGAAGAAAGTCTGAAAAGTAAGAAAAGTAAGAATAAAGACTAAAGCATCAAAAATTTTTGCCGATATATAAGATGAGAACCGCTTTACAAAAATTGGCAAATGTGCTATAGTAAGGGTGGTTAAGGGGCATGGATGCCCAGAGTTAAAGAAAGCCATGGATTATGGTGAGCCATTTATTTATGTGGTTGTTTCAAATGTGGATACATTTACAAGGAGGTAATCGTATGAGTATCAATGTGAACGCAAAAAATGACTATTCCTTTTTATTTTCAGGAATGAGTGGATCTTCCGGCGCAAACTTAAACTTTTTAAGTGATTATGCCAGCATTAAGAACGGCAGCTATGGCAAATTGTTGAAGTCTTATTACGGCGCGGGGAAGGATTCTAGTACTGCAACATCATCCAGCACGAAAAGCAGTTCAAAGAATATTCTTGACAAAATTTGGGAGGAGAAGAGAAATCCCAAGGTTTCGAAAGATACGCAGGAGGCAAACGCAAATCTGACAGCAGGACTTTCAACTCTGAAGACTTCTGTTGCAGCACTGCGGAGTGACAAAACATACACAGACACTGCAAACGGCAAGAGTGCGGAAGACAAGACAGTCGCTGCAATGAAGGCATATGTGTCGGATTATAATAATGTTGTGACTGCTGCTAAAGGTTCCACATTGGCTAACAAAACGGCATATGTGGCAAATATGATGAGCACCACGGCGGCGAATGCTGATAAGCTTTCGGAAGTTGGAGTCACCGTCAATTCAGACGGAACCCTTGAGTTGGATGAAGCTAAGCTGAAAGCAGCGGGAACCGCTAAAGTACAGGAACTGTTTTCTCCCGATAATATCATGAGTTATGGTTCCTCTATTGCATCACGTATTCAGTTTGCGGGCACGACATCTAGTACAAATGCTTCCACTGGCAGTACAGAGAAAACATCTGGCTCCGGAGCAGCGTCTCTCAAGGCAGACAGCAAAACGCTTGCATCTGATGAATTATATGCAAAGGTAAAAGATAAGGACGGCAATGAGACAGATAAATATGATGTTGACAAGATTTTTGCTACAGCAAAGAGTTTTGTAAATAATTATAACAGCATGTTTGACGCAGCTGAATCCAGCTCCAATTCCGGCGTGGTGGCAAATCTGTCTTACATCAGAGAAAAAACGGCACGTAATGAGGATGCTTTGAAACAGTTTGGAATCAGCGTGGATAACAAGGGCAGAATGAAGATTGACGAGGACACCTTTAAGAAATCGGATATGTCCAAGGTGCAGGATTTCTTCAAAGACTATGGTTCTTCTATCAGCACCAATGCCTCTCTTGTAGATTATTATATGACTACACAGGCAAATGCTGCTAACGGCTATACTTCTGACGGAACCTATAATGTACAGGGAAGCGCTCGCTATGCTGGGACAGTATAATCTGTCTTTAGTAAGTTAAAAACACATAGGATGCGAATCAGACGGAGTTTTCCGAAAGGTTCGCATCCTTTTTTAACAGATTTTTAAAAAAGTATTGACATTTGCATAAAAACAGGATAAAATATATTTTGTTTGCAGGAATGGCGGAATTGGCAGACGCGCACGGTTCAGGTCCGTGTGGTAGCAATACCATGAGAGTTCAAGTCTCTTTTCCTGCACTTCAAAATCGCATGAACAGTGTAAAGGTAATCGCGATGTAAAATACCTAGTGCAAACAGCGCTAGGTATTCTTTGTATATGAATGAATTTTATCCATATGAATCACAAAAATTTCCCTAATAAAAATTTTTGTCAAAAATAAAAAGGAATTTGGCAGGAAACACAGAATACATATAATAGAGCGGGCAGGGGGTAGCGCCATGACAATCAGAGAAAGTTTAGAGCAGTGGGAACAAGACTATTTGAGTCCCTATGCTGCCTTGAGCATGAATTCAAAAGGAAGACTAAAAGAAGAAAAGCAGTGTGATATCAGACCGGTATTTCAGAGAGACAGGGATCGTATTATCCACTGTAAATCTTTCAGAAGGTTAAAGGACAAGACTCAGGTGTTTTTGTCACCGGAGGGAGATCACTATCGCACCAGGCTGACGCACACCCTTGAGGTGTCGCAGAATGCCCGCACTATTGCGAAAGCGTTAAAACTAAACGAAGAGTTAGTAGAGGCCATTGCTCTGGGGCATGATTTGGGACATACGCCTTTCGGACATGCTGGTGAACGGGCGCTTAACAGGATATGTCCTTTTGGTTTTGAACACAGTGAGCAGAGCGTCCGCACGGTGGACAGGCTGGAGAAAGACGGGCATGGACTGAATCTGACTTATGAAGTGAGGGACGGCATTTTAAACCATCAGACCACAGGAAAGCCGGCAACCCTTGAGGGTAAGGTAGTGCGCCTGTCAGATAAAATTGCCTATATTCATCATGATATGGATGATGCCGTTCGGGCAGGTATCTTAAAGGAGAGCGATGTACCTAGGGAGATTCAGGAGGTGCTTGGCTCCACGCCGGGGGATCGGCTGGATTGTTTTATCCATGATATTGTTACTCATAGTATGGAGCAGGACGATATTATTATGTCCGATACTGTGGCGGATGCTATGAAAAAGCTTCGGGCATTTATGTTTGAACGGGTTTATCAGAATCCGGTGGCAAAGGGTGAGGAAGGTAAGGCGGAAGAATTGATGGAGACGCTATATGACCATTTTCTCCATCACATAGACGCAATGCCGGAGGAATTTTTAAATCTGATAGCGGAGGGAGACTCGAAAGAGAAGGTGGTCTGCGACTATGTAGGAGCTATGACGGATCACTTTGCCATAAATGTATACGAAGATATTTACATACCGAAATCATGGCATATTTGAGGAGCATAAATGTATTATTCGGAAGAGATTATAGAGGAAGTCAGAGAGAAAAACGATATCGTAAGTGTGGTGTCGGAATATGTAAAGCTACAGAAAAAAGGTGACAGGCATTGGGGACTGTGCCCTTTTCACAGCGAAAAATCCCCGTCCTTTTCCGTATCGGAATCAAAGCAGATGTATCATTGCTTTGGATGTGGATTAGGGGGGAATGTGTTTACCTTTGTTATGAATTATGAAAACTACTCCTTTCCGGAGGCGGTAAAGGCGCTGGCGGAAAGGGCTGGAGTAAAGCTGCCCGAAGAGGAGTATTCTGCCGAGATGAAGCAGAGAGCAAATAAGAGAGCGCGGCTTTTGGAGGTAAATAAGGAGGCTGCAAAATACTTTTATTATCAGCTCAGAGCTCCTCACGGAGAAATTGGGATTACGTATTTGAGAAAAAGGGAGCTTTCCGATGAAACCATACACAGATTCGGACTTGGCTATGCAGGTAAAAACGGAGCATTATTGGTAGAACACTTAAGAAAACAAGGTTTTGAAGATGAACTGATTAAAGAGGCAGGACTTGCAGTACAGTCGGAAAAGCACGGACTGAACAGTCAGTTCTGGAACCGGGTCATGTTTCCGATACAAGATATTAATCACCGGGTTATCGGATTCGGCGGCAGAGTCATGGGAGATGGGGAACCCAAATATTTAAACTCTCCAGAGACTCCTGTATTTGATAAGCGCAGAAACCTTTATGGTCTTAACTATGCGCGAACCGCAAGAAGCGGAAATATTATTCTTTGCGAGGGGTATATGGATGTCATTGCCATGCATCAGGCGGGCTTTACTCAGGCGGTAGCGTCGCTGGGGACTGCTTTTACGGCGGAACAGGCAGTGCTTCTGCACAGATATACGGACAATGTGCTGCTTGCCTATGACAGCGATGGCGCGGGGGTGAAAGCCGCACTCAGAGGTATCGGTATTCTGAGGGAGGCAGGCCTTTCCGGAAAGGTGATAAATCTTAAGCCATATAAAGATCCTGATGAATTTATCAAGAATCTGGGAAAAGAGGCATTTCAGGAACGCATAGACAATGCAGAAAACAGCTTCTTTTTTGAAATAAGGATTCTGGAAGAAAAATATGACCAGAAAGATCCAGAGGAAAAAACCAGATTTCACCGGGAGATTGCAAAAAAGCTCTGTGAATTTAAGGAGGATGTGGAACGTGAGAATTACTTGCAGGCAGTGGCGGACAAATACCTTATCGGATTTGAGAATCTGCGGAAACTAGTGGTAAATTACGCTTCCCAGACAGGTCTGGCAAAACCCGTGGAGCGGCCGAAGAGCGGTATCCGGCAAAAGAATGGTCCTGAGGAAAGTGCGAGGAAATCCCAGCGGCTTTTGATTACATGGATTACGGACGAGCCCGAAATTTACCCCAAGATTCAAAAATATATCTCTGCGGAGGATTTTACAGAGGAACTTTACCGAAAGGTGGCAGAGCGGCTGTTTGCGGATTTGGAGAAGGGTAATTACAATCCGGCGGCCATTATCAGTACCTTTGAAGATGAGGAACAACAGCGGGAGGCTGCGGCTTTGTTTCACACAAGTCTTCCTCCCATTGACACCCAGAGGGAAAAGGAAAAGGCGTTTCATGATATTCTGATGGCTGTGAAAAAGAACAGTTATGAATATTATGCCGCAAATATGGGAACAGATGTAAATGCCCTAAAGCAGGTAATTGATGGCAAAAAAGCCTTGGAAGAGCTGGCGAAAACGCATATTTCCCTGGGACAGGGCTAAAATGAAAATAGGTAATGCAAATTAAAATCAAGATAAAGTGAGGAAACCATAACGATGGATGAAAACACACAGGCAAAATTTGATGAAAAAATGAAAGAGTTGCTGGTATTTGCCAAGAAGAAAAAGAATGTCTTGGAATATCAGGAGATTTCTGACTTTTTTACGGATATGTCCTTGGAGGAGGAGCAGTTTGAAAGGATTCTGGAGACATTAGACCAGAATAATGTGGACATTTTGCGCATTACGGAAGAGGACGAGGTGGATGAAGAGGAAATTCTTCTGACTGAGGAGGACGAGGTAGATGTGGAGAATCTGGACTTAACAGTTCCAGATGGTATCAGCATTGAAGATCCGGTTCGTATGTATCTGAAGGAAATCGGCAAAGTTCCCCTTTTAAGTGCAGAGGATGAGATTGAATTGGCAAAAAGGATGGAACTTGGAGATCAGGAGGCAAAAAAGCGCCTTGCAGAGGCAAATCTGCGTCTGGTAGTCAGCATTGCCAAGCGCTATGTGGGCAGGGGAATGCTGTTCCTTGATTTGATTCAGGAAGGAAATCTGGGCTTAATCAAGGCTGTGGAAAAATTCGATTACAGAAAGGGTTATAAATTTTCTACCTATGCTACATGGTGGATCAGGCAGGCAATAACCAGAGCCATTGCAGATCAGGCAAGGACTATCAGGATTCCGGTGCATATGGTGGAAACCATCAATAAACTGATTCGTGTGAACCGCCAACTGCTCCAGGAGCTTGGCAGGGAGCCTTCTCCTGAGGAGACTGCAGAGGAGATGAATATGCCCGTGGAGCGTGTGCGGGAAATTTTAAAAATCAGTCAGGAACCCGTGTCTTTGGAGACCCCTATCGGCGAAGAGGAAGACAGCCATTTGGGTGACTTTATTCAGGATGAAAATGTGCCGGTTCCGGCAGATGCGGCAGCATTTACGCTGCTGAAAGAGCAGCTGGTGGAGGTGCTGGGCACTTTGACGGAAAGAGAACAAAAGGTGTTACGCCTGCGCTTTGGCCTGGATGACGGGCGTGCCCGCACGCTGGAGGAAGTGGGCAGGGAGTTTAATGTCACTCGTGAGCGTATCCGTCAGATTGAAGCGAAAGCATTAAGAAAGCTGCGCCATCCCAGCCGCAGCAGAAAATTAAAGGATTATCTGGAGTAATGGGAACGGGGAGAATAGTACAGATTTCACGAAGGCTGCAGGCAATCTGTCTTATGGTTACACCGGGAAAGACTGTAGTTGATGTGGGGTGTGACCATGGTTTTGCCGCTATCTATTTGGTGCAGAAGAACTTAAGCCCCGGAGTGATTGCCATGGATGTGAGGGAAGGCCCCCTTTGCAGCGCAAAAGAGCATATCGAACAGTATGGTCTTTCGGATTACATAGAAACAAGGCTTTCGGATGGGCTTTCATCATATGAGACAGGGGAAGCCCAGAGCCTTATCTGTGCCGGGATGGGCGGCAGGCTGATGCAGAGGATTCTGACAGAGGGGCAGGACAAAGCAAGGGCATTGGAAGAACTGATTTTACAGCCACAGTCGGAACTTATGGAATTCCGCAGATTTTTGAGACAGTCAGGATATAGGATTTTGGCGGAGGATATTCTGCAGGAGGATGGAAAATATTATTTTCTGATAAAGGCAGCTTATGGAAAGGAAAAAAACTTTCACAGTACATTTTCCGGAAAGATTGATGAGGAGCTGGCTGACAGATACGGCGGACTGCTTTTGCGGGACAGGCATCCCGTGTTAAAAAAATATTTGGAGACCTGTCTTGAAACAAAATGCCGGATTGCGGAAATGCTTAAAACCAATGAAAATCCCAGAGCCGGACGAAAGCTTGCTGAAGTGGAAACGGAAATGCAGTATTTGAGGCAGGCACTGATGTTATATTTATCGGTCTAATGATAGGAGTAAAAGGATAAGATGAAAGCAGGGTTCAAAAAATGTCTGGCGATGTTTGTGCCCCTTGTTCTGATTGGTTTTGTACTAGGTACCACAGGTTGTTATTTTGAGACAAATGATGATCGGTATATTACAGCTATATTGTCGGGAGTGATAACGGGAAGCCCGGATGCCCATGTAATATATGTCAACTATCTGCTGACCTTTCCGCTTGCCTTCTTATATCAGCTCACGGTAAAGGTGCCTTGGTATGGCGGTATGCTGCTATTTTTTCAATGGCTGATTTATGCGTCGATTTTGTACAGTGCATACAGCCGGTGCCGGAAATGGTTTCATGTGGTGTCAGTGACAGCGGCAACAGGATGTTTTTTTCTTGCTTATTACTATGTGGCGGGTGCGATTCAATATACTTCCACAGCAGTGCTGCTGGCATTGGCGGGATATGCCTGCCTTTTGCTGCAGGAGGACAAAAAAGCTGGATTTGGCTTTTTTGGCTGCTTGAATCTGCTTGGGTTTTTGTTACGCAGCAAGGCAATGTTGATGGTGCAGCCCTTAGGATTGGCGGCGGTGCTTGTGGCGATGGTGGGAGAAAAGGCGGAATGGAAGGTAAGGAGCAGACAATTACTGTCAATGGCGGCAGGATTGGTTCTTATCCTCTGTCTGGGGACAATTGGAACCGCAGTTGGATATCATGGTGAAGTGTGGAAAAGCTACCAACAGTTTAACGATATGAGAACTGCAATGAGTGACTATTATGGAGTACCTGACTATGAGGAAGTCCGTGATATTCTGGAAGATTATCAGATTTCCAGAGCCAAATATGAGGCATTTGGAACTGGTATGATTCTGGATTGGAAAGCGGATACGGAATGTAACAAATATCTGAACGCTTATGTGGTAAATAAGGGGGAAAAAGATTTTCAGATAGGAGAATTGCTGAAGGGGATTTACCATGGCTCTATTGACGGCGTACCATTGGATATCAGTCATATGACCATAGTGGCGTGGGCAATTTTTCTGATATGGATGATACTTAGAAGGCATTGGAAACAGTTGTGTGCGGGAGCAGCGCTTCTGGGAGGCGCAAGGATGATTGTGTGGGGGTATCTGATTTATGGGGGCAGAATCAGGTCCTGGGTAGTTGTTCCTCTGATGGCCTGTGAGGTGATGTTATTGTTTATATTGGTCTTTATTGACTGTCAGAAGTCCGCGATAGTACAGCGGGAAAAAGTGGCACTGATTCTGGGGGGACTTTTAGTCTGCATGACAAGTTTTTCCTCTGGAATGCAGCAGTGGCGTTATGTAGAGGAGGTCAATAGGGGACAAAAGATTTATATGGAATGGCTGCGGCAGATACAGGAGTATTGTCAGAACCAGCCCCAGAGCCGCTATCTGATTGACAGCAGAACAACAAGCTTTTGTACAGGCAGTGTATTGGAGACTTCGGCATATCATTCTGTGAATGCCGTGTTTGGTGGCGGCTGGTTCTCCAATATGCCTGCTGTTCAGCGCAGATTGGAGGATTATCTGGGAAATGCAGAGGGATTTTATTTTTTAATGTATGCGAATGAGAATGGAGATCAGGAAAAGCTGCCTGCATTTACTTATTTGTCAGAGGAAATGGGACAAATGCCCAGGCTGGTGGAAAGACTGATGACATCTCATGGTGGAATGTATGCGGTATATTACTTTGAGGGAGCATTTCCTTTTTCTCAAAGTACTTCTGCCGCCGCACAAATTTTTGAAGAGCCAGAAAGGAAAAATGAAAGGGAGGTATCAGCATGTATACAGTAACGATAAATGGAGAGCAGAAACACTATCCTCCAGGCACAACATATGAAGCCGTGGCTGATGAGTATCAAAAGCAGTATGAGGATATGATTGCTGTAGTGGCCGCTAACGGCAAAATCAGGGAGTTGTTTAAGAAAATCAACAAGGACTGTACTCTCGAGTTTTTTACCTTAAAGGATGATGTGGGGCACAAGACCTATGTGCGCACGGCAACCATGCTGTTTTTAAAGGCAGTGAATGATGTCTTTGGAGAACAGGCAGCACAGAAGTGCAAGGTTGATTTTGCCATTGGACCGGGATATTTTATTCATCCAAAGGGGAGCATTTCCGCCACGGCAGGAAATGCTGAAAAGATTAAAAATCGCATGCGGGAGTTGACAGAGAAAAAACTGCCTTTTATAAAGCGTTCTTATTCTTTGGAAGACGCCATAGAGTTATTTCAGAAAAAGGGAATGGCGGATAAAGAAAAGCTTTTTCATTACCGCAAAAGCTCCTGTGTCAATATCTATGAGGCTGACGGATATTATGATTATTATTATGGATATATGCTGCCTAATGCAGGCTATGTAAAGTGGTTTGATGTCATTGCCTATGAGGACGGTTTCATGCTCTTGCTTCCGGATAAAAAGAATCCTACCGTGCTGGAGCCCTTTGCGGAGAAAAAGAAATTGTATGCGACCTTGCGGGAATCCGAAGAATGGTGCAGTAAAATCGGTCTGGAATCGGTGGGGGATTTGAACGATTGGATTTGTAAGGGTCATATGAATGATTTGATTTTGGTGCAGGAGGCGGAACAGGAGCGGAGAATCGGAGAGATAGCAAAGGATATTGTAAACCGTGGCGGCGTAAAATTTGTCATGATTGCGGGCCCTTCCTCTTCCGGTAAGACCAGCTTTTCCCACAGACTGTCCATACAGCTGCGCACTTTGGGCAAGACTCCCCATACCATTGCATTGGACAATTATTTTGTGGATAGAGAGTTGACCCCCAGGGATGAAAAAGGGGATTATAATTTTGAATGTCTGGAGGCCATAGATGTCAAAGGGTTTAATGAGGATATGACAAGGCTTTTGGCGGGGGAAAGAGTGGAGATTCCCGTGTTTAATTTTAAAATTGGAAAGCGTGAGTACCAGAATGATTATAAGCAGCTTGGAGAGGATGATATTCTGGTGATTGAGGGAATCCATGGGTTAAACGAAAAGATGTCCTATGCCTTGCCTAGTGAAAGCAAATACAAAATTTATATCAGCGCCCTGACCAATATTAATGTGGACGAACATAACAGGATACCCACCACGGACGGGAGGCTTTTGCGCCGCATGGTGAGGGATGCCAGAACCAGAGGCACGGAGGCAAAAAGAACTATTGCCATGTGGCATTCCGTGCGCAGGGGCGAGGAGGAAAATATTTTCCCGTTTCAGGAAGAAGCGGATGCTATGTTCAATTCTGTGCTTATTTATGAACTTGCAGTGTTAAAGCAGTTTGCGGAGCCTTTACTCTTCCAGATTTCCAAGGGAGATCCGGAGTATTATGAGGCAAAGCGCCTGTTAAAATTCCTGGACTATTTTTTGAGCGTGCCCAGCGAGAGTCTGCCAAATAATTCCATTGGACGGGAATTTGTGGGAGGAAGCTGTTTTAGGGTTTAGTATGAGATGACGGAAATACTAAGGAAAAGGATGGCTTGAAGTAACTTATGAGGCGGGATGAACGAGGATTTGCCAGTGGATTATATCATATGGGAAATTGGGTCTTAAGAATCACCGGAACCGTGATTTTTGTAGGACTTGTATGGTATGCTTTGAAATATACCTACCACATAGAACCGGGACATAGCGAAATGCCTGTTAATGAAGCGGACAGTATATGGAAGAATCTGCTTGCAGCCATGGCTGCAGTATTGCTCCTGACAGGACTTCTTGCGGCAGAGCGGCATATGAGTAAAAAGATACAGCGGATCTGCTGCTGGGCTACATTGGGACTTGCCATGTTGTGGACAGGAGCAGCAGGGCTGTGGTGGATACGCTCCGCTAACAGGGTGCCGCAGGGAGATCAGGCATTTATATATGGAGGAGCCTCTTATTTTCAAGAAGGAGAGTTTTTCTTTCTCAACAAGGGAAGCTATCTTAATATGTATCCCCATCAGCTGCCATTGGTGGCTCTTTGCGAACTTTTATTTGTGTTTGTCGGAGCCTACAATTATTATGCCATTGAAAAAATCTGCGTGATTCTGGCAGTGGGAATTGTGTATGCAGGGTATCGCATTGTCTCAGAACTCACGGAGCATACCGCGGTAATTGCGGGATATAACCTTTTAATGCTGGGCTGCGCGCCGCTTGTTTTCTATACCTCATGGTGTTATGGTGAAATACCTAGTATTTTTTGCACCCTGATAGCTGCATGGATGTTAGCTGCTTATTCCCGATATGGGAAAAAAAGATATCTGGCAGTTATGGCGGCGGCTGTTACAATGGCATTATTGTTTCGCAGGCATTCTGGAATTTTATTGATAGCTTTGTGTATTGCAGCAGGGCTTTATGCTTTAAAGAAAAGGGATATACGTATTGTGGCTGCAGTATTTCTTACAGTGGTGCTTTGCTGGGTATCCCATCAGGGAATTTACAAAATGTATGAGTATCGTTCAGGAATAGCTCATGAGCCGGGCATTCCCATGTCCACATTGATTGCCATGGGATTACAGGATGGACCATACTCTTTTCCCGGATGGTATAATAATTATCCCAATACTATTTATTATGAATTTGAGCTTGACAGAGCGAAGACATCAGCCCATGCAAGGCAGAATATCAAAGAGAGAATGGGAGTTTTTGCGGGGAATTTGGGTTATGCAAAAAACTTTTTCCGGGAAAAAATTCTGTCACAATGGAATCAACCCTTGTATCAATCTATTTTTTTCAACACGCAATATCAGGAAGGAGAAGCCCCAAAAGAGGACTCTCTTGCCGCAAAGGTCAGCGGCAGCTATTATGGGAAGCTGTTGGCATTTTGTGACAGATGGCAGTTTGTGGTGTATTTGGGAATGCTGTGTTATTTCTTGTTTGCAGTAAAAAAAGACAGCAATATTTTGGAGCATTTATTAGGAATCACGATGATTGGGGGATTTTTCTTCAGTATTATTTTTGAGGCGAAGGCGAGATATATATTTCCTTATTATGTGATGATGTTTCCCTTTGCCGTGCATGGTTATCAGCAAATGTTTGAGGCTGCGGTGAAGCTGTTTGGTGTGAAGAGACAGGAAGAAACCATAGAAGAAAAGGAAATTTTGGAAAAGACTGCGTAACGCAGTCTGCGTAAGGATATGCTTGCTTTTAAAGCGGGTAGAAGGTATAATAAGCACATATTTGTGGCAGGAAACGGCCGAATGGCCATCCATACCGTGATTACGAAGTAATCATGGTATAATGTGAAAAGTGTAAGTAAGATAAATGATTGCGGCTTCAAATGATTTTGAAGGTGAGGAAAGTCCGGGCTTCACAGGGCAGGATGCCAGATAACGTCTGGTGGAGGCGACTCCAAGGAAAGTGCAACAGAAAGATACCGCCGCATTAAAATGCGGTAAGGGTGGAAAGGCAGCTTAAGAGACTACCGTCCGTCTGGCAACAGGCGGAGCCATGTAAACCCCATCCGAAGCAAGACCAAAAAGAAGACTATAGGCTTGCCCGGTCTGTCTTCAGGTAGGTCGCTTGACGCGGCTGGCGACAGCCGTGCTAGATAGATAATCATTCACGACATAACCCGGCTTATCGTCTTGCTTACACATTTTAACAGATTAAATAGAAGGTTTCGATACAGACCGCTGCTTCCCTGATGAGAAGGCGGTCTGTATTACAAAAGGAAATATTTTTCAGTATGGAAAAAGAAAAGAAAACAATAAACAGAATAGGTTTGATGGTTTTGAGCGTGGGAATAGCTTTATGTCTTGTGGGATGCGGACCTTTTATCAGACAGGATTTGAGCGGAGGAGATAATGCTTCGCATGGAAACAGTTCTCCCCAGAATCCTTCTATGGGAGAGGATTTTTTGGGGACAGGCAGTTCCGATGTCAGACCGGAGGATGGGCTCATGCAGTCGCTTTCAGCAGCCGTACAGATTTTTGCGGATAATCATCACGGAAGCGGCGTTATCTATGGGCAAAAGGATGATGGCATAGTGGTAGTGACGGCGGCTCATGTGATTCCCTCAGACTGTCAAAAGATAAAGATTGTCTTTAGGAACGGGGAGGAGGCAGTCTGTACAGAATATCGGCTGATAGAAGAGGTGGACTGCGCTTTTTTGACCATAAAGGAGGAAATGCTGCCCCCAGACTGTCAGGAGAAATATGGCATTGTAAAAAAGGACAGGGAAGTCTTTGATGCCATACAGAGTGAGGAAGGCATATTTCTGGTGGATTATGAGGCGGAGAATGACTTGGGATGCCGGTTTGCCATGGTCATCGAAAATTGGATTTATGTGGAGGATTTTGGTACACATATGATGTTAGTATCAGGGGAAGCCCATAGCGGTATGTCCGGCTGCGGCGTGTTTGAAGAGAACGGATGCTTTTTGGGGATATTGTGTGGGGCAAATGATAAAGGGGAGCTGGCTGTTCTGCCATACAGTATGATAGAGGCGGAATTTACAAAACTTTTAGGATAGAATTCTTGACATTAGCACAAATATGGTAGAAAATATAGAACAGTGAACAGCCAGATTAGTGCATTGCCATAAAGTGGCAGGAAAGAAGGATGAGAAAATGACAAAGATTGATGTGGTATCAGGATTTTTGGGAGCCGGAAAGACTACCCTGATAAAGAAGCTTTTGAAAGAGGCATTGGACGGCAGTAAGACGGTGCTGATTGAGAACGAGTTTGGAGAAATCGGCATTGACGGCGGATTTTTGAAAGAGGCAGGAATTGAAATCAAAGAGATGAATTCCGGCTGTATCTGTTGTTCTTTGGTGGGAGATTTCGGCACTTCCTTAAAAGAGGTGATAAGCACCTATGCGCCGGAGAGGATTTTGATTGAGCCTTCCGGGGTAGGAAAGCTATCCGATGTGTTAAAGGCGGTGGAGGATGTGGCGGCTTCGCTGGATGTACAGATTAACAGCGCAGTGGCTGTGGTAGACGCCTCCAAGTGCAAGATGTATATCAAGAATTTCGGCGAGTTTTTTATCAATCAGATAGCATATGCGGGCACCATTATTTTAAGCAGAACGGACAAGCTCTCTGACGAGAAAGTTTCGGAGTGCGTGGCTATGATTCGTGAGCATAACGAGCAGGCGACGATTATTACTACACCTCTGGCGCAGCTTGACGGAAAGGCTGTTTTGGAGACCATTGAGGGTGAGGATAAGCTGGAGGACTTGATGAAGGAAATGATGGAGAAGGCAAAGGAGGAGCATGAGCACCATCACCACGAGCATGGGGAGGACTGCGAGTGCGGCTGCCATGGACATCATCATGACCATGACGAGGAAGGGGAGCATGACCATTGCTGCCACCATGACCATGACCACGAGGGACACCACCACGACCATGATGATGACCACAACCATGACCATCACGACCATGATGAGCACCATCATCACCACGAGCATGGGGAGGACTGCGAATGCGGCTGTCACGGACATCATCATGACCATGATGACGACCATGAGCATCATGAGCACCACGACCACCACCATGGCGAGGAGGGACATGATCACGACCATCACCATCATCACCACCATGCGGATGAGGTATTCTCCAGCTGGGGTATGGAGACTCCCAACAGATACAGCAGGGAAGAGATTGGGCAGATTCTCACTGCCCTTGACAGCGGCGAATATGGTGTAATCCTTCGTGCCAAGGGAATGGTTCCTGCGGAGGACGGCACATGGATTTATTATGATTATGTTCCCGAAGAGCAGGAAATCCGCACAGGAAAGCCCGAAGTGACGGGCAAAATCTGTGTCATCGGCTCAAAGCTGGATGAGGAAAAATTGGCAGTGCTATTCCGCAAATAGAATGCCGGAATCTGAAAGCAGGAACTCAAAAGATAAAACGGACAGTCAACAGTGAAAAACTAGAATCTAACCATAGAAAGGCGGCATCCCATGAAGCCCGTATATATCATTAATGGATTTTTGGAAAGCGGCAAGACGGAGTTTATCCGATTTACTTTAAACCAGCAGTATTTTCAAATTAAAGGAAAGACCCTGTTACTTGTGTGTGAGGAAGGGGAAACGGAATATGAGGAGGAGCTTCTCAAGGCGAGCCGCACCGTGCTGGAAATCATTGAAAATGAGGAAGATTTCACTCCGGCGCATTTGACGGAGCTTGAAAAAAAGCATAAGCCTGAGCGAATTATCATTGAGTATAATGGCATGTGGAATTTCAAAAATATGAAATTGCCCATGTTCTGGAAGGTTGAGCAGCAGATTACCACCATTGACGGCTCCACTTTTCCTATGTATTACACCAATATGCGCTCCCTGCTGGCGGAGATGATACGAAAGTCGGAGATGATTATCTTTAACCGATGTGACGATGTGCGCGACGAATTGAATGGTTACAAGCGCAACATCAAAGCAGTAAATCCTTCCGCCGAGGTGGTATTCGAGGATGCAAACGGCGAGATTGACGAGATTTTTGAGGAAGACCTGCCCTATGATTTAAAGCAGGACTTGATTGTGCTGGATGATGTGGGGTACGGTATCTGGTATTTGGATTCCATGGAGCATCTGGACAGATATCTGGACAAGAAGCTGCAGTTTACCGCCATGGTTCTAAAGCCGGAGGAATTTCCTGAAGGATATTTTGTGCCGGGGCGTATGGCCATGACCTGCTGTGCCGATGATATGGCGTTTTTGGGCTATGCCTGCGAATATGCGGGGGTGGCGGCCTTAAAGCAGCAGGAGTGGGTTAAGGTGACAGCCACGGTGACAAGAGAATATTGGAAGGATTATAAGGGGGAGGGTCCTGTGCTTCATGCCATCAGCGTAGAGAAAACCAAGGCTCCCAAGGAAAAGATAATCAGTTTCACTTAAGAGGATAGAGAAATGGCACTGGAAAGTGAAAAGGAGAGACAGCAGTTTAAAAACCGTCTGAAAGAGCTTGCAGACAAGTCTTATGCTCAGGGAATTTTTACCTTTACCGGATTTTTGGGGCTCAGTGAGCAGGCATTGTTCTGGCAGACGGAGCCGGAGCTTAAGTTTGCAGGTTATACCCTTTTTGGAGGAAATGAGAGCGCAGAGCGCAAAGTGGTGCGCTTTGGGGACAGCGGTGAATTAGGCTATGAGACTGACTTTCCTATTGTCTGCATCCATATAACGCCCAAGCTGCCTAAGTTTGCCGATGCCCTTTCCCACAGGGATTTTCTGGGGGCATTAATGAATCTGGGAATAGAGCGGAGTACGATTGGAGACATTATTGTAGGCGATAAGGAAGGCTGGCTTTTCTGTCTGGAAACGGTGGCGGAGTTTATCTGCCAGAATCTGACTCAGATCAAACATACCAATATCAATTGTAAAATGATTCATCTGGATGATGAAACTTTGTTAGCAAGCGCTGACGAACCGGAGAAGATAACGATTCAGGTGGCATCCCTGCGGCTGGATGCCGTTCTTGCCAAAGTATACCGCAAATCCCGCGGCGAATGTCAGGAATGGATTTGCGGCGGTAAGGTCTATGTGGATGGCAGACTTTGCGAGAATCCCTCCAGAAGTTTAAAGAGCGGCGAGACCGTGAACGCCCGCGGGTACGGCAAATTTGTGTTTCTGGGGGAAGCCGGAACTACCCGCAAGGGAAAGCTAAGCGTGGAAGCCGCAATATATCATTAGGCTGGGGAGAGAGGTACTTCAAATGTATTCCTATAGCATAATGCAATGGCTTTTCTTTTTTTATTTATACTGTTTTCTGGGATGGTGCGTGGAGTCTTCCTATGTGTCGGTAAAGAGCAGAAAACTTGTGAACCGGGGTTTTATGCGAGGCCCCTTTCTTCCGCTGTATGGCAGCGGCGCCATTATGATGCTTGTGGTGTCCATGCCCTTTCAGGACAATCCGCTCCTTGTGTATGTGGCAGGCTGTATCGGTGCAACCATCTTGGAATATGTGACGGGCGTCACTATGGAAGCGCTGTTTCAGGTCAGATATTGGGATTATTCCCAAAATAAGTTCAATTTTCAGGGGCATATCTGCCTATTCACCACTCTCTCATGGGGATTTCTCACAATCATTATGACGGAAGTGATACACAGACCTATAGAAAAATTTGTATTGTCCCTGCCCCAGCCCTTGTTGTCAGGTATGACTTATGTACTTACAGCAGGCATCGCGGCGGATTTTGCCCTGTCCTTTAAGGCTGCTCTGGATTTGCGGGATGTGCTGATTCGGATGGAAAAGGCAAGGGAAGAGCTTTCGCATATCAAAACACGGCTGGACGCCTTGGAAAAGAAAATGTCGGAGGGCAGCCTGTCGGGAAGCATTCGCAAGGAATTGCAGGAGCTTCGGGCAAATTATTTAAAAAGAGTGGAAGAGCGCAGAAGATTGGGGGCATTAAGGGACTTTTTCCAGAAAGCGCTGATTGCCGCCCATCCTTCCATGTACTCGGAACGGTTTAAAGAAGCCTTGGAGGAATTGAAGCAGAATTTAAAGGATGGGATGTAAGGGGGCTGCTTGGGCAGCCCCTTAAATAAATCTTAAAGGTTTCAACCCTTTTTTGTTAAAGAGTATTTTGTTACAATAAATGCAAAGAATGAAAAGTCCGGTCAGGGCGGAAATGAGGAAAAGATGTACAATATACTGATTTGCGACGACGAGGTGGATATCGTCAATGCACTGAAAATTTATCTTTCTAATGAAAATTATACTTTATATGAAGCCTATAACGGGCGGGAAGCATTACAGTGCATTGCGGAGAAAGAGATTCATTTAGTACTGTTGGATATCATGATGCCGGAAATGGACGGTATTTCTGCCATGCTGGAGATTCGCAAGCAGAGCAATGTGCCGATTATCCTGCTGACAGCCAAGAGCGAGGATGCGGATAAGGTATTGGGCCTTAACGTGGGGGCCGATGATTATATCACCAAGCCCTTTACACCCATTGAGGTGACGGCAAGAGTGCGCTCCCAGCTGCGCCGATATATGCAGCTTGGGGGAAGCAGCGTGAGGACGGACATTTTAAAGAATGGCAGCATAGAGCTGGATGATAAAGAAAAAAGGGTGACTCTGGATGGGGAAGAGGTGGCGCTCACCCCTACGGAGTATGATATTTTGAAACTGTTGATGCAAAATCCCGGGCAGGTATTTTCCCCGAAGGAAATCTATCAGAAAATCTGGAACGACCAGCCCTTCGGCAGTGAAAATACGGTTGCGGTGCATATCAGGCATATCAGGGAGAAATTGGAAATTAATCCTGCGGAGCCAAGATATTTAAAAGTAGTCTGGGGGCAGGGATATAAGATGGAAAGGGGAAGAGGCGAATGAAAAAAACGCTAACAGGCAGTACCATAGCAAAAATTGCGGCTTTTTTTCTGCTGGCAATCAGTTATCTCGCAGGATGTGCAGGAGCACTGACAACGATTGTGATGGTAAGCTCACAGGTATATGTTTACGGAGACAATCTGGACGCCGTTGTCCGGGATGCCATGAGCTCACGGGTTGCGGCGGATTACAGAGCTATAATGTACGGCTCTGACGGTTACAGTGTGTTAAATAATCCGGAATGGCTTTCCCGCTATTGTCAAGGGAGAAATCTGGAAGTCAAAATTACAACGGAGACGGATCAATTGGTATACTGTACCTATGATAAAAGCAGTGAAAAAAATATAGAAGATACCTTTTTCAGATACATGTATGATTTTACGGTTTATTTGGAAACGGACGCTGAGAGCAGGGAAAGTAAATGGGTTATGGGGGGATTTTATCCGTCGGAGACTCAATTACAGGCAGAGGTGAGCAGCATAGCACCATCACAAATTTATTTTATCACCTTGTATGTCAATCCTGATTTTCCGGCGAATGATGTGTACAAGGAATTGTCTAATACGGTATATCTTCTTTATGATTTGCGATACGCGGCGCCTATAGTGGCAGTTGTCAGTATTTTAGTGTTCCTGATATGCTTTATTTTCCTGATGTGCGCCGCCGGTCATCACAACAGTGCAGATGAGGGAAGCGGGAAAGTGCTGCCCAGCTTGTTAAACGGTATTCCTACGGATGTATTTGCCACTGTGTATTTGCTTGTGGCTTTTACGAGCATTGCAATGGGCGTTTCGTTTTGTGACGGAGCGTCAAGCATGATTGCCGTTCTTCTGATATTTGGATCGGGGGAGATTATTTTGGGAACCATTGTCTGCATGGAATTTGCCATCCGAATGAAATTGCGCACATTCTGGAAAAACACTCTGATTTGGAAGATACTGCGTTTCCTAAACAAATGTCTGCGCTTGTTTTTCAGGGGCATAAAAAGAATAGGGGAGATGATGCCCTTTGTCATGGATGCCGTCATTGTTTTCTTTGCTATATGTATCTTTGAATTTCTGGGGATTATGCTTTTTGGAAGCGGCGCCTTGGCCGTGTTGTGGATATTGGAAAAAATGGTGATGTTTCCGGCGGTAGTGTATTTCGCATGGATGTGTACTCAGTTAAAAAAGGGAAGCGCTGCATTGGCGGAGGGAAATTTACAGTACAAAATGAACACTTCTCTTATGATATTGAATTTTAGGGAGCAGGGGGAGAATCTGAACCGGATTGCCCAGGGAATCAATACCGCAGTGGAGCAGCGCATGAAAAGCGAACATTTGAAAACAGAGCTGATTACCAATGTCTCCCATGATTTAAAGACGCCCCTTACCTCCATTATCAATTATGCGGATTTAATTGCCGCCGAGTCGGGAAACAGCGAGAAAGTGGAGGAATATTCCAATGTCCTGCTAAGACAGTCCAAGCGGCTTAAAAAGCTTCTGGATGATTTGATGGAGGCCTCCAAAGCTACCACCGGCAATCTGGAAGTCACATTGCAGCCCTGTGAAATAGACGTACTGTTGACTCAGGCAGTAGGAGAATATGAGCAGCGTTTTGAGGAAAAGGAGCTAAAACTGATTACCAAACAGCCGGAGGAACAGATACGAGTGATGGCGGATGGCAGGCATTTGTGGCGTGTCTTTGACAATCTGCTGGGGAATATCTGCAAGTATGCGCTGGAAGGCTCCAGAGTGTACCTTACCGTGGAGGAGAAAGAGTCTCAGGTTAACATTATTTTTCGAAATATGTCCAAATATGTTCTGGAGGTTTCCGGGGAGGAATTGCAGGAAAGATTTGTCAGGGGCGATAAATCCAGACATATGGAAGGTAATGGGCTGGGTCTTTCCATCGCCAAAAGTCTTATGGATCTGCAGGGCGGCCAGATGGAAATTATCACGGACGGAGATTTGTTTAAGGTGGTGCTGAGCTTCAATCTGATGAAATAACAGTCATAAAGTGATTTGCAATCAATGCCTGAGTGCTTTTTAAAAGACTCAGGCATTTCAAATTTTACTTGATTTGTGTGCAAATTTGCTTTATGATAGAAAAAGGAATCGGTTCGGAGGATGAGATGAAATTATCTGGCAGGAAGAAAGTGTGCTTTTGGATTCTTGTGGCAGCACTTGTGTTTTACACCATCAAAAGCATATTTGTGGGAGCGGATATTGATGAATCTTATGGGGTGACTTTAGGATATCGATTGGTACAAGGGGATTTGCTCCTATGGGATATGTGGGAGCCCCATCAGACTTCTGGCATTTTTACGGCGCTGTTTATTCGGCTGATTCTCCTTTTTACAGGCGGAAGCTTGCATTATATGACGGTTTTTTTAAGAATTTGTTTTTTTCTTGTCCAAGCAGGCATTGCCCTGTACCTCTATTACAGTTTAAAAGACTGTATTCCTGTTCTAGACCGTCCGGAACGGATACTTTTTGCCATGTTGTGTTATCTTACCACACCTAAATGCAATTATGTGCCAGAGTATTCCAATCTGCATATGTGGTTTTCCACTTTGCTCATACTGTTTTTATTACAATATTTCTGCAAGGATTCCCGCAATTTTGGCAGAGGTCTGTATCTGGTGCTGGCGGGGGGAATGCTTGCCTGTGATGTGTTGGCTTATCCGTCAATGGTTCTTTTTTATCCTTTTTGTGCCGGAGTGATATTGTTTTTTTCTGATACAGACAAAAAGCGTCGGAATTGGAGAGGACTTCTACAATTTACCCTGCCCTGCGTTTTGGGAGCGGCGGTGTTCTTAGGTTATATTGGCAGCTATATGAGCATGGATGACATTGCGCTAGTGGTGCCGGCTATTTTGGGGGATGGTTCCCATCAAATGAGCATGGCGGAAAAAACCGGGATTTGGCTGTCTGATGGTTTTATGATACTGCTTGTGATTTTGGGGTGTGCTGCCGTGGCAGCAGTATTGATTCTGCCAATTAAAAAAATATATGGCAGAAAGGCGGATTTTTCGAATACTCAAAAGTGGAATGGAACAGTTTTTCTGCTGTGTGCATGGTTTGTGACCCAAATGGTCTATCAGATTATCTGTTGGCTGAATTCGGATTATAATTCTGGTTATCCTCAGATTGTTTATGCGGCAGTTCCTTTGTTAGGATTGTGGTGTGTACGCAAGTGCAGAAAAAAAGAACAAATAGGGCTTTTAATGATTTGGTTTTCCATTGTGAATTATATTGCTTTGAATTTATTTTCTAATTGGAGACCGCTTTGTTTAAATGTCTATTTGGTGATAGGGCTTTTGGGGGGGATGCTATGCTGGCGGCAGTATTTTTGGGAGAAGTGCGGAGAATTTGGCGTGCAGCTGGTGAAGTGTCTCTGTGTAATCTTTATTTTAATCGAGGTGTTTGGCAGGTGTCTCTTGGTGATAGGCGGCGATGAAGGAAGCAATATGCTTTTTCAGGTAAGGGGCATCAGCCGTCAGGGAGTCCGGGGAGGAATCCTTACATCTTACATGAATTCTTACCGCTATAATGATAATTATAATCGTTTTTCAGAGCTGATACCGGAAGGCAGCAAGGTTTTATATCTGGGACCATCCTCATTTTATTATATGCTGGGAGACTGTCAGGTGGCAGCGCCATCCACTATCAGCACACCGGAGTATGACGAGAGTTTACAGCTTTATTATGAACTGCATCCGGAACGTTTTCCTGATGTAGTGGTAATGGAGAGCTGCTATGGGGATGTATCCTATTTTGCAAGTGATGATTATATTTTTCAGTGGATTGAGAAGGAGTTTGCTCCTGACATAGTGGAGGATTATCCCTATGTGCGTGTGTACTATAAAAGTGCGCCATAGAGTGAATGATTTTTGACAAACAGGTGCCGCAAAATGATTGATACAAAATGTGGTGCAGGCAAGAGAATTAAGAGGAGGAATTGAATGAAGAAAAATGAAATTAATTATGGTGACTATGCAGCACTTTGCAGAAAAGCAGATCAGATAGATCAGGAATTGTTTGACAGATATGAAGTTCAGAGAGGGCTCAGGGACAAAAACGGCAATGGCGTTCTGACCGGACTGACCAATATCTCCAGAATCGAGTCCTTTAAGATGGTGGACGGAGTCAAGACTCCCTGCGACGGAAAACTATGGTACAGAGGTTACGATTGTATAGAATTGGTCAGGGGATTCCGCAATAAGAGGTTTGGGTTTGAGGAGATAGCCTATCTGGTGCTTTTGGGGGAGCTTCCCACTCAGGAGCAGTTAAAGCAGTTTTGTCAGGTGCTTGCCTCGGAGAGAACCCTGCCCACTAATTTTACAAGGGATGTTATCATGAAAGCCCCCAGCAGCGACATTATGAATTCTATGACCCGCAGTGTGCTGACTCTTGCCTCCTATGACAAGAGATGCAAGAATACGGATGTGGAGAATGTGTTGCGGCAGTGCATGGGATTGATCAGTCTTTTTCCTGTGCTTGCGGTGTACGGTTACCATGCTTACAACCATTATGAGAACGATGACAGTATGTATATTCACCGTCCTTCCAAAAAGTTGTCAACGGCGGAAAATATCCTGATGATGTTACGCCCCGATAAGAAATACACGGAGCTTGAGGCAAGAGTATTGGACATTGCGCTGGTACTACATATGGAGCATGGAGGCGGCAACAATTCCACTTTTACCACCAGAGTGGTGACTTCTTCTGGCTCGGACACTTATTCCGTGGTGGCTGCCGCATTGTCTTCCTTAAAAGGACCAAAGCATGGCGGCGCCAATATCAAGGTAGTGGAGATGATGAACGACCTTCAGCATCATGTTTCTGATTGGGAGGACGAGGATGCGGTTAAGGATTATCTTCAAAAAATCCTTAAGAAAGAAGCCTTTGACCAAAAGGGGTTAATTTATGGAATGGGACATGCGGTGTATTCACTGTCAGACCCCAGAGCTCAGGTGTTTAAAGGCTTTGTGGAACAGCTTGCCATGGAGAAGGGAAGGGAGAAGGATTTCCGCCTGTATTCCATGATTGAACGGCTTGCACCGGAGTTGATTGCGCAGAAATCCCGCATTTATAAGGGAGTCAGTGCAAATGTGGACTTTTACAGTGGTTTTGTGTATAGTATGCTTGAGATTCCCCTTGAGCTTTACACCCCGATTTTTGCCATTGCCAGAATTGCGGGATGGAGCGCCCACAGGATAGAGGAATTAATTAATATGGATAAGATTATCCGTCCTGCCTACAAGAGCATTATGGAAGAGAGAATTTATATACCCATGGAAGAGCGCAATGCATAAGCAGCGCTCTTTTATTCTTGTTTCTTAAGTATAGGAATATTTTGAACAGTAAATGCTAACAAGAGCAGAGGTTTTAGAGGAAGGAAAGGATAAATATGGGAACTATCATTGATTACTTGGAAGAATATGGAGATTGCTCTTTTAAAGATATGCCCATGAATGATGTGGACAGTCTGGTATTATGCCAATTTTCCTATCTGAAATTTGACGGGATGGTGCCGGATATACGCACAGGGGGGCACTTTGTGGATTTTGAGGAAGTGGCGAATCATGCAGACTTTGAAAAGCTGTTTGCGGATACACGTTTTGAAAAGGAAAACAGGGCGCTCTTTACGGCAATGATGGGGGGGAGAAGATACCGCACGCTTAAGCTGGGCAATTATATTAATGTCATTGAAAAGGAGTGGGAGACTCAGTTTTCCGCAGTGACTTTTTTGCTGGAAAATAATGCCGTCTATGTGGCGTTTCGGGGGACGGATGAAACCATTGTGGGTTGGAAGGAAGATTTTAATATGGCATTTTTGTCCCCGGTGCCCTGTCAGGCTTACAGTGTAAAATATTTGAATATTGTGGCGGATGAAATCCATTCCCCGGTGATTGTGGGAGGGCATTCCAAAGGGGGAAATCTGGCTGTTTACAGTGCAATGCACTGCAAACCCCATGTGAAAAAACTGATTCAGAAAATATACAGCATGGACGGTCCGGGATTTCGGCCGGAAACGTTAAAATCCGGCTGCTATGAGGCGGTTGCAGATAAGGTGGTAAAAATTCTGCCCCATTCGTCTCTGGTGGGAATGATTTTTGAGAGGGATATGCGCTATGAAGTGGTGGAAAGCACTACCTTTGGGCTGGCGCAGCATGACCCTTACACATGGCTGGTGGAAGCCAGACATTTTGTTAAGGTAAATGATATTTACGAGAGCAGAAAATTTGTAAACAGCGCTGTAAATGAGTGGATATTGTCCTTGAATGAGACACAGCTTCGTACCTTTGTAGACACGCTTTACCAAGTGGTTTCCGCCTCTGAGGCAGAAGACCTGATAGAGTTTACAGCGGATTGGAAAAAAAGTATGAACGGCATTGTGGCAGCGCTTCGGGAAGTGGATGAGGAAACCGCAAAAATGTTAAAGGAAGTGGTGAAATCTCTGTTTGAGATAGCAACGCTTCACATGAAGGAGGAAGTAAAGGCAAACGGGCTGCTTAAAGGCGGGAAGCACTCCCGCCGTACAAAAGCCCGGATTCATGGGAAGGCAGACAGAGAAAATCCTACGCACAGCCATGATCAATCCAGCAAGAAAGCAGAGAAAGGATTTTTGCTCCGGAAAGAGGAGAAAAATCAGGAGAAATCCGCTCCGGGTGCCATTGAAGCCCCAATATAGGGAGGGTTTCGTGAACAATGGCTTCCACACAGTGGTCCATGGGGCACCACTGAATGGGAGAGAGCCCTCTTCCAATACGCTTCACACCCTGATGATGGGCGCTGTTTACCATAGCTTCCCCGCCATAAAGCTCATATAAGCAGCTGCCCTCTTGAATGGTGGTGTTGTGATATTGGTCTTTGTCAGTATATTGATGGATTGGGGCGGTGGAAAGGTCTTGGGTAATAGTGCCTCCGAAGGCGACATTAATCACTTGCATTCCTTTACAGATACCAAGAACGGGAAGCGCCTGTTTGACGGCATAGTCCAATGCCTGAAACTGAAGAATATCCAATTCCGTGTCAATATTTTTTGAACCGTTATTTTTCTCTCCAAAGAAAGCAGGAGTGATATCGCCGCCGCCGGGGAGTATCAGGGCGCTGCATTCGGATAACATTATGGGATTTAAGGTGGTGACGGGTTCTGCCGGAAGCAGTCGGATAAATTTTTCATAATTGGCAGTGTCTTTTTTTCTGCCTAAAATTGCAATTTTCATGGAATATTAAGGCCTCCCGGAGATTTTATATTTATATTACTTTCATTCTGAGAAAATCCTTCCGGTTATTATATGCAGAAAATACTAAAAATGTAAAAAAGAACCACATTTAACTAGCATTTTGTAAAAATATGGAGTAAAATAATTAAGGTTGTATTATTAAAAGAAAAACGGACAGGGGGTGTATGCATGGGTGGTCTGGCAGAAAAGCTTCTGGAGGAATTGGAATGCGAAGCAGTGTTTTCCGTTACCTTTCCCGAGGGAATCCCGCTGATAGGCGGATTTGAAATGGTGGTGAGAGAGTCCGTTGTAATCACATGGGGCATTATGCTGGCGGTGGTTCTGTTCTGTATTTTTCTCACAAGGAATATGCAGGTCAGAAATATCGGAAAAAGACAGCTGATTGCAGAGACCATTGTCACTAAGCTGGAGAATTTTGTATCCGGCATGGTGGGAGAAGAAGGAAAGGGATATGTGCCTTATCTGGCAACCGTTCTGGTCTTTATCGGTATATCCAATATGATGGGGTTAGTTGGAATGAAACCGCCCACCAAGGATATGAATGTCACAGTGGCGTTGTCGGTACTAAGTATCATACTGATTGAGTATGCGGGGTGGCACAAAAAGGGATTTAAGGGATGGCTCAAAAGTTTTGCCGAGCCTGTGGCTATTGTGGCGCCGATTAAAGTTTTGGAGCTGGTTATCAGGCCTTTGTCCCTTTGTATGAGACTTTTTGGAAATGTGCTGGGAGCATTTGTCATTATGGAGATGATAAAGATCATCATACCGGTGGCAGTTCCGGTTCCCTTCAGTCTGTATTTTGATATCTTTGACGGATTGATTCAGGCCTATGTGTTCGTATTTTTGACTTCTCTGTTTATCAAAGAGGCTGTAGAAGAATAAAAACATATGTGCCGCAGGCAGCGGCGGAATGGAGGAAATTATGGTAGCACTTGGAGCGAGTATTGCAGCATTGGCATGTATTGGAGGCGGCTTAAGTATTGGACTAGCCACCAGCAAAGCGGTGGAGGCAGTTGCGAGACAGCCGGAAGCGGATGGCAAAATTACCAAAATACTGCTTTTGGGAGGCGCGCTTGCCGAGGCAACGGCTATTTACGGTTTCGTTATCGGCGTTCTGATTATCCTGTTTTTGGGCGGACAATAATGTGTTGTGCCATGGAGAAGCAGGCAGTGAGAAAGGAAATTGGATATGCTTAAGTTAGATATCAATTTGGTGTTTACAATCTTAAATGTGCTGATTTTATATGTACTTGTCCGCAAATTCCTGTTTAAGCCCGTGCATAATATATTGGAGGCAAGGCAGGCGGAGATAGACAAGCAGTATGAGGATGTGAAGGCAGCGCAGGATGCTGCAGATGAATTAAAAAAGAAGTATGAGGCTTCCGTTAAGGATATCACAAAAGAAAAAGAAGAGATTTTGAATGATGCCAGAGAAAAGGCAAACGGCGATTATGAGAAGGTCTTGGCGGATGCCAAAACTCAGGCGGACAAAATCGTGGAGGATGCCCAGAAGAATGCAGACGAACTGCATCAGAAGCGTATGCAGCAGGCTACAGAGCAGATTGCGGATCTTGTGGTAGCGGCTACTGCCAAAATTGTTGCTTCCCATCAGGGCATGGAGGCAGACAGAGAACTTTATAATCAATTTTTAGCGAAGACAGGTGAAAAGAGTGAGTGATAAGCCGTTAGAAAATAAAAAATTGATGGTGACTTTATCCTATGTTACCCCTCCTACCGTGGAGCAGCTGCAGGGCATTAAAATTTTTATACAAAAGAAATTTTGTGATGGCAGAAGGTCTCCGCAGGATATTGTCTTTGAGATGAGGGAAGATGTTTCTCTTGGGGGAGGATTTATTATCAAGGCCGGCTCCGAGGTAATTGATTGGAGTATAAAGGGCCGCATGAGACAGTTTACGGAACAGCTGGAAAAGGTCGGGAAAAGCGCCGTAAGCAATGATAAAGACATTATTTCTCTGCTGAAAACCACTATTGATGAATTTACATTGGAGGCTAGTGGGCGTGAGATTGGTCAGGTAACCTGGGTAGGTGACGGAATTGCCAATGTAAAGGGTATTGACCATGCCGTTTACGGGGAAATTGTCATTTTTGATTCCGGCGTCAAAGGTATGGTGCAGGATATTCGGAGAGATGAGACGGGATGCATCCTTTTTGGGCGGGATACGGAGCTCAGAGAGGGTGCTGGAGTAGTGTGCACTGGCAAGAGAGCTGGTATTCCCGTGGGAGAGAATTTTAAAGGCAGGATTGTGGATGCATTGGGAGCTCCTATTGATGGGGCAGGCTCCATTCTGTCGGAAGGATATCGTCCCGTAGAGGAGGCGGCGCCTTCTATTGTAGAGCGTAAATCGGTGAGCGTTCCCATGGAGACGGGAATTCTTTCCATTGATTCCATGTTTCCCATCGGCCGCGGTCAGAGAGAATTGATTATTGGAGACCGTCAGACGGGTAAGACCTCCATTGCTCTGGATACCATTTTAAACCAGAAGGGCAAGGATGTGGTCTGCATTTATGTGGCAATCGGTCAGAAGGCATCCACCATTGCCAAATTGGCGGACACTCTTAGGAAGCATGACGCCATGAATTATACCATTATCGTGTCAGCGACCGCCAGCGACCCGGCGCCCTTACAATATATTGCGCCTTATTCCGGCACGGCATTGGCGGAATATTTCATGTATCAGGGCAAAGATGTTTTGATTGTGTATGATGATTTATCCAAGCATGCGGTGGCATACCGCGCGCTGTCTCTTTTGTTGGAGCGTTCACCCGGAAGAGAAGCCTACCCCGGTGATGTATTTTATCTCCATTCCAGACTGTTGGAGCGTTCTTCCAGACTGACGCCTGAATTAGGCGGCGGCTCCATTACGGCGCTGCCCATTATAGAGACTCAGGCGGGGGATGTGTCCGCCTATATTCCCACCAATGTGATTTCCATCACGGACGGACAGATTTATCTGGAGAGCGATTTGTTTTTCTCAGGTATGAGACCTGCGGTGAATGTGGGTTTGTCCGTATCCCGTGTGGGCGGGGCAGCCCAGACCAAGGCAATGAAGAAGGCTGCGGGAAGCATCCGTATTGATTTGGCGCAGTTTAGGGAGATGGAAGTGTTTACGCAGTTTGCATCCGATTTGGACAATGCCACCAAGGAACAGCTTCAGCATGGGCGAGTGCTGATGGAGCTGTTGAAACAGCCGCTGGGCAGACCTTTAAGCATGCCGGAGCAGGTAATTACCCTGTGTGTGGCAAATGCAAAGCTGATGACGGATGTTCCTATAAATAAGGTGAAGAGTTTTCAGATGGGACTGTTAGAGTTTATAAGGCTGTCCCATGGGGATATTTTGGAGCGAATAGCAGATACAAAAGACTTAAGCGAAGAGCTTGTGCAGGATATTTTAAGGGCAGCAGGAGAATATAAAGAGCAGTAGCGAAACGCAATAGCGTAGCGCTATTGCGTAGGCAATTGTTTTGGGGAAATGAAACGAGAGGTATGGATATGGTCAACACCCGGGAGATTCTTGACAGGAAAAAAAGCATACAGGATACCATGAAGATTACCAATGCCATGTATATGATTTCCTCCACAAAGCTCCGCAAGACGAAGAAGAGTTTGGAGCAGACGGAGCCTTATTTTTATACCCTGCAGAATATGATGAGCCGGATTATGAGGCATTTACCGGATATCGAGAATCCCTATTTTGACAAGAGAGCCGAAAAGACGGGAACAGACAGGGTAAGGGGCATTATTATAGTGACTGCGGACAAAGGACTTGCAGGGGCCTACAATCATAATTGTTTAAAAGCGGCGCAGGACAGGATGGACGGCACGGAGAATTACAAGCTGTTTCTTGTGGGAGAGGTAGGAAGACAATATTTTGCCATGAAAGGGATTCCCGTGGCGGAGCATTTTCATTATACGGCGCAGAATCCCACTCTTCACCGGGCAAGAATTATCAGCGAGACGGTGATAGAACAGTTTAAGAGCGGAGAACTTGACGAGGTGGATATCGTCTATACTAGTATGAAAAACGGTATCACAATGGAGACAAAGACCATGAGGCTGCTTCCTTTTGAGGTGGCGGAGACAGAGGATAAGGAGCAGTTTAGGGGCGTCGCCGGGAATCCTTTGGTGTTAAAACCTACGCCGGATGCGGTGATCAACAATATTGTTCCGGACTGTGTAATGGGCTATGTGTATGGCGCTTTGGTAGAATCTTTCTGCTGTGAACAGAATGCCAGAATGATGTCCATGGAGGCGGCGAGTAAAAATGCGGCAGCCATGATTCATGACCTTTCCATAGAATATAACAGGGCAAGGCAGGCTGTGATTACTCAGGAGATTACAGAAGTCATTGCAGGGGCTAAGGCACAGAAAAGGAAGAAAGAGGCACGAAAGGAGGTCCTTAGTGTTGACTGAAATGCAGAGAGGAAGAATCGTGCAGGTCATGGGACCTGTGGTGGATGTGGTATTTGACAGGGGAGAACTGCCCTTTATCAAGGATGCTCTGGAGGTTTCCTGTGAGGGAAAGCGAAGGGTGATGGAAGTGGCGCAGCATATCGGTGATAATACCGTGCGCTGTATTATGCTGGCTTCCAGCGATGGGCTTTATAAGGATATGGAAGTGATTTCCACAGGGAAGGGAATATCGGTTCCTGTGGGAAAAAAGACTTTGGGAAGATTGTTTAATGTGTTCGGAGATACCATAGACGGCGGGGAATCCCTGGAAGGGGAGGAACATTGGGCGATTCACAGGGAACCGCCAAGCTTTGAGGAGCAAAGTCCCGTGGCGGAGATGTTGGAAACCGGAATCAAGGTGATTGACCTTCTGGCACCATATACCAAGGGCGGAAAAATTGGTCTCTTTGGCGGCGCCGGGGTGGGAAAGACCGTGTTGATTCAGGAGTTAATCCGCAATGTGGCAACGGAGCATGGAGGATATTCCATTTTTACCGGCGTAGGAGAGCGTTCCCGAGAAGGAAATGACCTTTGGACGGAGATGAAGGAATCCGGAGTATTGGAAAAGACGGCATTGGTGTTTGGACAGATGAATGAGCCGCCCGGAGCCCGTATGCGGGTAGCGGAGACGGGACTTACCATGGCGGAATATTTTCGGGACGAAGAGCATCAGGACGTACTGCTCTTTATTGATAATATCTTTCGATTTGTGCAGGCAGGCAGCGAAGTTTCTGCACTTCTGGGGCGTATGCCCTCTGCGGTGGGGTATCAGCCCACTCTTGCCACGGAGATGGGAGACCTTCAGGAGCGTATTGCTTCCACCAAGAAGGGAAGCGTTACCTCTGTGCAGGCAGTGTATGTGCCTGCGGACGACTTGACGGATCCAGCTCCCGCAACCACTTTTGCCCATTTGGATGCCACAACGGTGCTCTCCAGAAAAATCGTGGAAAAAGGCATCTATCCCGCAGTGGACCCCTTAGAGTCCACCTCTCGGATATTGGAGGAAGATGTGGTGGGAAAGGAGCATTATGAGACGGCGAGAGCCGTGCAGGAGATGCTGCAGAAATATAAGAGCTTACAGGATATCATTGCCATTCTGGGCATGGAGGAACTGTCCGAGGAGGATAAGGTGACTGTGTACCGCGCCCGCAGGGTGGAGCGCTTTTTGTCCCAGCCCTTCCATGTGGCAGAGAATTTTACAGGCGTTTTGGGGAAATATGTCCCAATCAAAGAGACAATCAGAGGATTTCAGGCGATTATAAACGGTGAGATGGATCAGTATCCAGAGAGTGCATTCTTCAATGTGGGAACCATTGATGAAGTCATTGAGAAGGCAAGCAAAATGGAGGGTTGATTTGAGCGTATTCGGATTAAAAATCATAGCGGCGGATAAGGTTTTTTACAGTGGAAAATGTCATAGTATCATTGTGCCTGCGCTGGATGGCGAGCAGCAGATTATGGCACATCATGAAGATATGGTCATTGCTACAAAAGAAGGCAAGGTGCGTTTCAGAGAGGAAGAGAATGCTCCCTGGCGGTACGTGGTGGTGGGAATTGGATTTGTTCACATTGTGAACAATCGTGTTACCATGCTGGCGGATACGGCAGAGAGACCGGAGGATATTGACAGGGTTCGCGCTGAGCAGGCTTTGGCGCGGGCAAAAGAGCAGCTCAGACAGAAGCAGAGCATTCAGGAGTACCGAATTTCCAAGGCGTCTCTTGTGAGGGCAATGGTACGCCTTCGGGAAGCAGGCAAGTGGGAAGGAGAGTAACATGATTCACAAAAAAGGCAGAGAGCGGGCAGTGCTTCTTTTATCTTTTCTGCTGCCGATAATTATTAGTTTGGGTATTTTTATCATACAGGGCATTTATCCTTTTGGAAAACGGAGTTTTCTCTTCTCCGATATGTACCATCAGTATATGCCTTTTTTTAGTGAATTTTTGAGAAAAATCAAAGGCGGGGAAGGACTTGGTTATTCTTACAATGTGGGAATCGGTTCCAATTTTCTTGCGCTGTATGTGTATTATCTGGCAAGCCCCTTTCATTGGCTGGCTTTTTTGGTGCCTCAGGCTCATCTGATGGAATTTATGAGTTATCTGGTGGTGCTGAAATTGGGACTTTGCGGTCTGACTTTCTGTCTGTATCTGCAGAAGCATTTTCGCGAGACAGATTGGGGGGCGCTGTTTTTTTCTGTCTTTTATGCCATGTCGGGATTTATAGCTGCCTATAATTGGAATATCATGTGGCTGGACTGTGTGGTTCTGTTCCCTCTCGTGATATTGGGGCTTGAGCGGCTGGTGCAGGAAGGGAAATGTTTCTTTTACTGCATTATGCTTTCTCTGTGTATTCTGACCAATTATTATCTTTCCATTATGATATGCATTTATCTGGTACTTTACTTTATTGTGCTTTTTGTCAATGAGCGACAGAGCTTTCGTATGCACTTACGCATGGTATTTCAGTTTGCGGCATATTCCCTGTTGGCCGGAGGAATGGCGGCAGTTCTGTTAATTCCAGAGGTTAGCGCCATTTTGGCCACGGATTTCGGAGATATGGATTTTCCCAAGAAGGTGGTTTCTTATTTTTCAGTGCTTGATATGCTGGCGAGGCATTGTATGTGCGTGGCTGCGGAGAGGGGACTTGATCATTGGCCTAATCTTTACTGCGGCGTGGCAGTATTTCTGTTTGTGCCCATGTATGCATTGAATGACAAGATTCCCATAAAAAGGCGTTTCTGCCATCTGGCGCTGGCGGGGATTTTACTTTTGAGTTTTGCCACTAATCTGTTGGATTTTATCTGGCATGGGCTGAACTATCCGGATTCTCTGCCAGCAAGACAGTCTTTTATCTATATTTTTCTGGTGCTTGCCATGTGCTACGAGGCGTACCGGCATAAGGAGGAAGTCTCGGAGAAATGGATTTTGAAGTGCTATCTTGGCGCTGTGGCATTTCTGCTTTTTTGTGAGAAATTCATTGATCAGGAAGCTTTTATGTTGGGAGTGAAATTTTTAAGTCTGATGTTTGTGACGGCATATGCAGTTTTGCTTTATTTGTACTGCACAAAAAAACGTAGGGTCATAAGGCTTGTTGTGGCTCTTCTTGCCGTGGCGGTGGTGACGGCGGAGAGCAGTATCAATATGGCGGGTACTAGTTTCGGAACCACGGACAGGGATGCCTATTTAAAACCTATAGAGGACTATGGACTTTTGTATGAATATGCAAAAGAACAGGAGGAAGGCTTTTACCGTCTGGAGAAATTCACAAGGAAGACCAAGAATGACGGAACCCTTGTGGGATATCCTACAGCGTCGGTTTTTTCCTCTACTATGAACTCTGCGGTCATGGATTTGTATGAGCGGTTTGGCATGCGCCACAGCAAGGTCTATTATGGATTTGACGGAGCTACGGCGTTTACTTCTATGCTGCTCAATGTACATTGGATGTTTGGGGAAAAGGAAAAAGGTTCTCTGGGGAAGGATTATGAAAACTATCTCTATACTTACAGGGAAAAATGCGGGGATGTGGAGTTATATTCCTGTGAGACAACACTTCCCTTGGGATATGTGGCGCCGGAGGGCTATGACCTTCCGAAAGGGGGCAGCGGAATCAGTCTGCAGAATCAGATGGCAGCGAATTTGGGTGTAAAGGGCAGACTGTTTGAGCCTGTGGGAGTGGATTCTTCTAGTAATGATGTGGTTCTCACTGCTCCTGAAAACGGCGTTTACTATGCTGAGCTTAGCAACGGCGGAACCAGAAAAGTGACCTTGATCGGCGGACAGATGGGAAGCATAACCTATGGAGATTTGACGAAGGGCTCTGTTTTATATCTGGGATATCTTTACAAGGGGGATAAAATAACTCTGGTGAATGGGGATGAGGAAGACACAACGCCGGATGTGGCTGCAAGCGGATTTTTGCTAAAGGAGGATGCTCTGCAAAGTGTCCATGAGATATTGTCGGAAAATTATATGCAGAATGTGACCTATGACAGCACCCATATAGAAGGGGAGATTTCCTTAGAGGAGCCGGGAAGACTGATATTATCCGTCCCCTATGAAAAAGGGTGGAGCATTCTGGTGAATGGTGAGAAGACAGAGCCTGCTCTGTTTGGAGAGAGTCTTTTGGCGCTGGACTTACAGCCCGGCGAATATACCATAAAGATGCATTATGTGCCTTACGGACAATGGGCGGGAATCTGGGTGAGTATAGCATCAGCGGCGGTATTTTTTGCAATTGTGGCTTTGAAGCGGTTTCAAAATTCTAAACAAAGTATTAAATAAAAAAAGTTTTATTGATTAAAAAATAAAATCTCTTTACAATAGAATTTATTGGAAGGAGTGAGGCAGAGTTGAACAGTATGATTCAAACGATTACAGGAAATTTAAAGGGCTTTAAGAGGGATTCCATAATGACGCCGTTTTTTATGATTTTTGAGGTGGCTATGGAAATGGTGATTCCCCTGATGATGGCGTCCATTGTGGACAACGGCGTGGATAAAGGGGATATGGCGCACATTTATAAAATGGGCGGCATGATGTTTGTGGCGGCAGTCATTGGACTTATTATGGGCATTCTGGGCGGCAGATACGGTGCCAGGGCTTCCGCAGGACTTGCAAAGAATCTTCGGGAAAAGATGTATGAAAATATCCAGACATTTTCTTTCTCCAATATCGACAAATTCAGCACGGCAGGATTGGTCACAAGGCTTACTACTGATGTGACCAATGTGCAGAATGCCTATCAGATGATTTTGAGAATGGGAGTCAGGGCTCCCTTTAGCCTGATGATTGCCATGATTATGGCGTTTACCATTAATGCGGAGCTTTCCAGCATTTATCTGGGAGCGGTGATTTTTCTGGGAGTCTGCCTGTTTTTTATTATTCGCAGAACCATGAAATATTTTAATCAGGTATTTAAGAAGTATGACGATTTAAATGCCAGCGTGCAGGAAAATGTGTCATCCATCCGCGTGGTAAAAGCTTTTGTGCGGGAGGAGTACGAGAAGGAGAAATTTACTTCCGCCAGCAGGAATCTCTATCAGATGTTTGTCAATGCGGAAAAAGGCATTGTGCTTAATGCGCCCTTGATGCAGGTTACGGTGTACACCTGTATTTTACTGATTAGCTGGCTGGGGGCAAGAATGATTGTTGTAGAGGGGCTTAAGACAGGACAGTTAATGAATCTTTTGACTTATTGCATGAATATTCTCATGAGCCTGATGATGCTTTCCATGATTTTTGTGATGCTGACCATGAGTGCCGCCAGCATCAGGCGTATCGGGGAGGTATTGAGAGAGCAGGCGGATATCGTAAATCCTGAAAATCCTGTTACTCAGGTGAAGGACGGCAGCATAGAATTTAAAAATGTGAGTTTCAGGTATCACAAGAACGGCGGAGAGCCTGTGTTAAACGGCATTCAGCTTAAAATAGCATCGGGGGAGACCATCGGTATTCTGGGAGGAACCGGCAGCGCAAAAACCAGCCTTGTGAACTTAATCAGCCGTCTCTATGATGTGACGGAGGGACAGGTACTCGTAGGAGGCGTGGACGTCAGGGAGTACGACCTTGACACCCTGAGAAATGCTGTTTCTGTGGTGCTGCAGAAAAATGTGCTGTTTTCGGGAACCATTCTGGAGAATTTAAGGTGGGGCAGCGAGAATGCCACTGAGGAAGAATGTATCAGGGCTTGTAAGCTTGCCTGTGCGGACGAATTTATTAAAAAGATGCCGGAAGGGTACAATACTTATATCGAACAGGGCGGTACCAATGTATCGGGAGGACAGAGACAGAGGCTCTGCATTGCAAGAGCGCTGCTGAAAAAACCCAAGGTGCTGATTCTGGATGATTCCACCAGCGCAGTGGATACTGCTACAGATGCTAAAATCAGAAAGGCCTTTGCAGAAGAGATTCCGGGCACCACCAAGCTTATCATTGCCCAGCGTGTGTCCAGCGTAAGCACTGCAGACAGGATTATTGTTATGGATGACGGAAAGATAAGCGGATTCGGCACCCACGAAGAGCTGCTGAAACATAATGAAATCTACAGGGATGTATACGAATCCCAGACTTCGGGCAGCGGCGATTTTGACGAGAAGGAGGATGAACTGTAATGGCAGAAAAAGTAAAACAGGTCAAGATGGGACCGGGGGGCAGGAATCGCGGACCCAGACCCAAAATCCAAAATCCCGGTAAACTGTTTCGCAGACTGATGTCCTATATTCTGAAAAATTACAGCCTGCATCTTTTGGTGGTGACGGTATGCATTTTGATTAGTGTTCTCGCCAATGTGCGGGGAACCATGTTTACCAAGACCTTGATTGACGATTACATCGCTCCCATGCTGGAAAGCGGAAATCATGATTTTACGCCGCTTTTGTATGCTATTTTAAAAGTGGCGGTATTTTATCTGGTGGGAGTGCTGGCTACTTATGTTTATAGCCGCATTATGATAAATGTGTCCCAGGGAACTCTGCGAAATCTCAGGAATGATATGTTTACCCATATGGAAAATCTTCCCATCAAGTATTTTGACACCCATGCCCATGGAGATATCATGTCTTTGTATACTAATGACATCGACACCCTGCGTCAGATGATAAGCCAGAGCATGCCTCAGCTTTTTTCCAGCGCAATTACCATTGTCAGCGTGCTGATCAGCATGATAATGTTAAATATTCCCCTGACGGTACTGACTCTTTTCATGGTGGTGATTATGCTTTTTTCCTCCAAAAAGGTGGCGGGACTTTCCGGCAGGTTTTTTGTGGCGCAGCAGAGGGATTTGGGCGCAGTGAACGGCTATATTGAGGAAATGATGGAAGGTCAGAAAGTAGTTAAGGTATTCTGTCATGAGGAAAAGAGTAAGGAACAGTTTAAGGAGTTAAATGACCAATTATTCCAAAGTGCCTTCAATGCCCATCAGTTTTCCAATATTTTAGGCCCCATCAATTTACAGCTGGGCAATGTGAGCTATGTGCTGTGTGCCATGGTGGGAGGTATTTTGGTGTTAAACGGCATAGGCGGTTTTTCTGTAGGAGGTCTCGGGAGCTTTCTGACATTTAACAAAAGCTTCAATATGCCCATCAATCAGGTGAGTATGCAGTTTAACAGCATTATTATGGCTCTGGCGGGAGCAGAGAGAATTTTTAAGCTTTTGGATGAGGAGCCGGAGAAGGATGAAGGTTATGTAACTTTAGTCAATGTGAAGAGGGAAGGCGACAAGCTGGTAGAGACTTCCGAGCGCACGGGAATCTGGGCGTGGAAGCATTTCCATCAGGCGACGGGGCTTACGGATTATGTGGAGCTTAAAGGAGATGTGACGCTGGACGATGTGGATTTTGGATATACGGAAGATAAAATGGTGCTGCATAATATTAAAATCTATGCAACTCCGGGACAGAAGATAGCCTTTGTGGGTTCCACCGGCGCAGGAAAGACTACTATCACAAACCTGATCAACCGTTTTTATGATATTCAGGATGGAAAAATACGGTACGACAATATTAATATCAATAAGATAAAGAAAGCAGATTTGCGGCGTTCTCTGGGCATGGTGCTTCAGGATACGCATCTGTTCACCAACACAGTGATGGAAAATATTCGTTATGGGCGTCTGGACGCCACGGACTCGGAGGTGATTGCCGCAGCAAAACTTGCCAATGCGGACAGCTTTATCAGAAGGCTGCCGGAGGGCTATAACACTGTGCTGACTGGGGATGGTGCCAATTTAAGCCAGGGACAGCGCCAGCTTTTAGCCATTGCAAGAGCGGCGGTGGCGGATCCTCCCGTATTGATTCTGGACGAAGCCACCAGCTCCATTGATACGCGAACCGAGAAAATTGTCCAAAGCGGCATGGATAAGCTGATGAAGGGAAGGACTACCTTTGTCATTGCCCACAGGCTCTCTACCGTAAAAAACAGCGACTGTATCATGGTGCTGGAGAACGGACGTATTATCGAAAGAGGCATGCATGACCAGCTCATTGAGGAAAAAGGCAGATATTATCAGCTTTATACGGGGAATAGCATTGCAGGATAAGTGTTAGAAAAATTCACAAATAATTTACAAGTATAGGAAATTTTTTGTTGGAAATGACTGCCATTGTATGGTATAATAATTTTATTGAGGGCATAGCGTTAAGAGATTTTCTAAAGCATCTGAAGTAATTGACATTTATCAACTGTCCATGCCCGCGGTTGAGGAAAGAGAGGCAAAACGGTGGAACTTAGAACAGCAGTATCACCAAAGGATGTGAAGCATTATACTACGGAACGCCTGAGAGAAGAGTTTCTGATTCAGAATCTTTTTGTGCCGGGGGAAATCAAGCTGGTATACAGCCACATTGACAGAATTATCACAGGTGCGGCAGTACCCACAAACCCCATTACATTAACAGCAGGGGACGAGCTTCGGGCAGAGTATTTCTGTCAGAGGAGGGAGCTTGGAGTCATCAATATCGGCGGCGCAGGCACCATTACCGTTGACGGTAAGGTCAACAAGATAGGCTTCAAGGAAGCAATGTACATTGGAATGGGTTCCAAGGAAATTATCTTTGCAAGCGAGGATGCAGGAAATCCGGCTAAATTTTATTTAAATTCTGCACCGGCCCACAAGACCTATCCCACTGTGATCATCAAACCTGAGGGAACGCCCGAGGAAGGTGTGGTCATTGTAAAGGATGAGAATAAGGTGGAACTTGGTTCTTTGGAGGATGCCAATCACAGGGTCATCTGTAAATATATTCTCCCCGGTCAGGTGGAGAGCTGCCAGCTGGAAATGGGAATGACAAAGTTAGAGCCGGGCAGTGTATGGAATACCATGCCATGCCACACCCATGACAGGCGCATGGAGGTATATTTGTACTTTGAGATGCCAGAGGATGCCTTTGTTATGCATTACATGGGTGAACCCACGGAAACCCGTCATATTGTCATGAGAAACGAGGAGGCTGTGATTTCTCCCAGCTGGTCCATTCACTCAGGCTGTGGTTCCAGAGCATACACCTTTATCTGGGGCATGGTAGGCGAGAATCAGGACTTTGACGACATGGATGGCGTGGCAAATAAGGATTTGATGTAAGTATAAAAATAATAGGAATTGCGGAACTTATACAATGACAATGGTATCGTTAGTGAGTTTCGCAAATACCTAAATAAAATAAAAAGGAGATTAACCAATGTCAGAATTTACAAATTTTTCTCTTGAAGGCAAGGTAGCTCTTGTCACAGGTGCATCCTATGGTATCGGATTTGCAATTGCATCCGCATATGCCGAGGCTGGCGCAACTATTTGTTTCAATGATATCAAGCAGGAGCTGGTGGACAAGGGTCTCGCAGCTTATGCCGAGAAAGGCATCAAGGCTCACGGTTATGTCTGCGACGTGACCAATGAGGACGCCGTAAATGCTCTGGTAGCTCAGATTGAGAATGAAGTGGGTGTGATTGATATTCTGGTAAACAATGCCGGAATCATTAAGCGTATCCCTATGACAGAGATGACAGCAGCAGAATTCAGACAGGTTGTGGATGTGGATTTGAATGCGCCTTTCATTGTTTCCAAGGCAGTGATTCCTTCCATGATTAAAAAAGGACACGGCAAGATTATCAACATCTGTTCCATGATGTCAGAGCTTGGACGTGAGACCGTATCCGCATATGCGGCTGCAAAGGGCGGACTGAAGATGCTCACCAGAAATATCTGTTCCGAGTATGGTCAATACAACATTCAGTGTAACGGCCTTGGACCGGGTTATATCGAGACTCCTCAGACTGCTCCGCTGCGTGAGGTTCAGCCGGACGGCAGCAAGCATCCTTTCGATCAGTTTATCTGTGCAAAGACTCCTGCAAACAGATGGCTGAAGCCGGAAGAGCTTACTGGTCCTGCAGTATTCCTTGCATCTGAAGCATCCAATGCAGTAAACGGTCATATTCTTTATGTGGACGGCGGTATCCTTGCCTATATCGGAAAACAGCCTCAATAAAAGCCGGATTGACAAGGAGGATTTAGTCGTGAAGATTGCATTGATTAATGAAAACAGTCAGGCGGGTAAAAATGAACTGATTTTTGAGACATTGAAGAAGGTAGCAGAGCCTTTGGGACATCAGGTGTTCAATTACGGAATGTGCGGCGCGGAAGACCCCAATTCCCTGACCTATGTGCAGAACGGAATTCTGGCAGCAGTGCTGATCAATTCCGGAGCGGCGGATTTCGTGGTTACTGGCTGCGGCACGGGAGAGGGCGCAATGTTAGCCTGCAACTCTTTCCCTAAGGTGCTGTGTGGTCATATCGAGTCCCCTTTGGATGCCTATCTGTTCACTCAAGTAAATGACGGCAACTGTGTAGCCCTTCCCTTTGCAGAGAATTTCGGCTGGGGCGGCGAGCTGAATTTGCAGTATACTTTTGAAAAACTGTTCTGTGCTCCCGGGGGCGGCGGTTATCCTCCTGAGAGAGTAGTGCCGGAACAGCGGAACAAGAAAATTCTGGATCAGGTGAAAGAGGTTACTCATACCGATATGATCACTATCTTGCAGAATTTGGACAGAGAGCTGGTAAAGGGCGCACTGTCCGGACAGAAATTTGCGGAATACTTTTATGATAACTGCAAGGACGACAAGCTTGCAGCCTGTGTAAAAGAAATTCTGGCATAATAAAAATCGTATCAAAACGCCGCTGTATGCGGCAGAAAAGAGGAAAAAATGAACGCAGTTTTAGAACAAATCAGCAAAATCGGCATTGTTCCGGTGGTTAAGATTGACAATGCAGCAGATGCCCTTCCTTTGGCAAAGGCTCTGTGTGCAGGCGGACTTCCCTGTGCAGAGGTTACTTTCCGTACCGATGCGGCAGCAGAAGCCATTAAGATTATGACTGAGAATTTCCCCGATATGTGCGTGGGTGCAGGAACCGTTCTGAATGCAGAGCAGGTGGATGCGGCAGTGGCAGCAGGCTCCAAGTTTATTGTAAGCCCCGGCTTAAATCCCAGAACTGTAAAATATTGTATCGAGAAGAATATCCCCATCACTCCCGGAACCTCAAGTCCTAGTGATATTGAGCAGGCTATTGAGCTTGGCTTGGATGTGGTAAAATTCTTCCCCGCAGAGCAGTCCGGCGGTCTTGCAAAGATTAAGGCTATGGCAGCTCCCTATGTAAATATGAAGTTTATGCCCACCGGTGGCGTAAATGCCAAGAATCTGACATCTTATCTGGATTTCCCCAAGATTATCGCCTGCGGCGGTTCATGGATGGTTCCCGGCGATTTAATCAATGCGGGAGAGTGGGATAAGATTGAACAGCTCACCAGAGAGGCTGTACAGACCATGCTTGGTTTTGAACTTGCTCACATTGGCATCAATGCTGAGAATGCAGCAGAGGCTGAAAAGGCTGCAAATCGTTTTGCATTTATCTTTGGTATGCCCGCAAAGGCTGGCAACAGCTCCGTTTTCGCAGGTACTGCAGTAGAGGTGATGAAAGAGCCTTATCTTGGAAAGAACGGACACATTGCAATCAGAACCAATTACATAGTAAGAGCGGTGAATTACTTAAGCACTGTTCTGGGCGTTGAATTTGATGAGTCCACCGCCAAGAAGGATGCAAAGGGCAATTTGAAGGCTATTTATCTGAAGGAAGAAATCGGCGGTTTCGCTGTACATCTTGTTCAGAAATAAAATGGTTCTATAAAAAGTTTTAAATTAAAAATATAAGAGAAGAGAAAGGAAGCAACAAAATGGCAAAAGTAATTACCATGGGTGAGATTATGCTGAGACTGTCCACCCCCAATAACGAGAAATTTATTCAGGCAGACGAGTTTGACATCAACTATGGCGGCGGCGAGGCTAACGTAGCAGTATCCCTTGCAAATTATGGTCACGATGCAGAGTTTGTTACTGCTGTGCCTGATAATGAGATTGGAGAGTGTGCAGTGGCTGCTCTTAGAAAGTACAATGTAAGCACAGAGCATATCGCAAAGTGCGGCGAGAGATTGGGAATTTATTATCTGGAGACAGGCTCTTCCATGAGACCTTCCAAGGTTGTGTATGACAGAGCTCATTCCTCCATTTCCACCGCTACAGAGGCTGATTTTGATTTTGATGCTATCTTTGAAGGAGCTGATTGGTTCCACTTTACAGGAATCACTCCCGCTGTATCCGATGCTGCGGCAGAACTGACCGAGAAGGCTTTGATTGCAGCTAAGAAGCATGGAGTAAAGGTTTCCGTAGACTTGAACTTCCGTAAGAAACTGTGGTCTTCCGAGAAGGCTCAGAAGGTTATGACCAATTTAATGCAGTATGTGGATGTATGTATCGGAAACGAGGAAGATGCTGAGCTGGTACTTGGCTTCAAGCCCGGTGATACTGATGTTACCAGCGGTGAGCTGGAGCTTGCAGGCTATAAATCCATTTTTGAGCAGATGGTTGAGAAGTTCAACTTTGAGTATTGTGTATCTTCCCTGCGCGTGAGCCGTTCTGCTTCCGACAACGGCTGGTCCGCTTGCATTTACTCCAGAGATACCAAGGAATTCTATCATTCCAAAGAGTACAGCATTCATCCCATTGTTGACCGTGTAGGCGGCGGCGACTCTTTTGCAGGCGGCGTTATCTGCGGTCTGGTTGACGGCAAGAACTTCAAGGATGCTCTTGAGTATGGCGTGGCTGCATCTGCATTGAAGCACACCATCCCCGGCGACTTCAATCTGGTATCCAGAAAAGAAGTAGAAACTTTGGCAGGCGGCGATGCTTCAGGACGTGTACAGCGCTAAGATGCCAATGAGAAAGAAATAAAATTAGTAAGGCTGCCGCAAATGCGGCAGCCTTTTTGTTGGGATATTGGTTCAAAGCATTACCAGATGTTGTTGATAGGTGTTTCTTCCGTGTCGCCTGTGCTCTTGATTAATTCGCGCAGGGCATTTATGCATTCCACAAAGCGCCCATAAGCTTCGTGAGTCAGCTTAAAATGCTGTAATGCTTCTTCATCATTGTGGTCTTCTTTGGCATACCAGGAATCACAGGCATGTTTATGAACTTCATCATGGGCTTTTGCAAGATCCTGCAGCTCCTTGGAACCTGCAATACGGGGGTCAGTCTGGGAAGCCATCCATTTGCCCAATTTACAGCCTTTGGGATTGTTTAACTGCTCAATGCGAAGATGCTCAAACTCTGCAATATTGCTGTATACACGCCACGTAAAGATTAAATGGTCTATCTCAAACACTGTAATCCAATCCAGAGTGGTAAGCTTGGAATTGTGTCTTGCCATATCGCTTCTGGCATTGTCAATATCACGGGAAATACGGTACATGTGGGTGCCGGTGGCAGAGCAGTCCGTACTTAAGATATTATAGCTGTCCGCCATCATCTCAATATCAGAGATGAAGGACTTAGTCAGGGTGGACTGATTGTTAATTTCTTTATAAATACTGTCAATTTCCTGGTTAATGGAATTCAGCTGGTTATTCATTACCTCCATGCTTTTAACTGATTTGTGTACACTAGAGTTACCGTCCTGAAGCTGCTTGGTGGTCTGTTCCACGGAAGCAGAGAGGGAAGTAATGCCGGTCATCAATTCGCCTACATATTTTACGATATCCTCTGCACAGGAAGTGGTGTTGGAGGATAATTCTCCCACCTGCTGCGCCACTACGGCAAAGCCTTTTCCGGCCTCTCCGGCGCGGGCGGCTTCAATGGAAGCATTCAAGGCCAAGAGACTGCTGTTCTGGGCAAGCTCCATGACAATATCAATAATTTTGTTAATCTGCTCCGCCTTCTCTTTGAACGCCATCACCTGAGTGTTGATGTCAGAAATCTGTCTGGAACATTCATCTACAATACGAATGCTGGAAGTCATGCTTTCCGTACAGTTCGTGGAAGTATTCATGACACTGTGGGAACTATCTAAAATGTTTTGGGCGGAAGATTGGATATTCTGGATGGAATCTCCTAAATTCTGGCTGGAACCCCGCATACCGTTAATTGCTACAGTCTGGGAACTCACCTGCTCTAACATTTCCTTGATAATAGAATTATCGCCAATCTTACGCATGGAGGCATTCAGCCTCATAACAAAAGCATTGTTGGACTCCAGCACAAATTGGAGCATGCGATTGTATTTTTCGGCAAATTCCGGATTGTGAAATTCCGCCAAATCCACAGGGGTAAAATCTCCTTCAAACACCCGGTCCATGTATTCCAATAAGCGTTTGGTATCTTGTTCATAAAAATTTACGGTTTCTTTCTTACGAAACATATATGAGCCTCCAATCTCCAAATATGTTGCAAGTCTTATCGATTTTATTTTAGCATATTTTTAACGGCTTGGCTACACAATTCTTAGGCAAAGGTAAAAATTTCAAAATATATTGGCTGTAAATATCGTTTTGTGATATAATTAGAAAGAGATTTACATAATAAAAATCTGGCATCAGCCATCAAAATATTGTCTTAAGAGAGTGGAATGAGAGGAAGTATGAAAGAAAAATTACGAAGCGGGACAATGCGCTTTTTAATATTTAGTATTATATTTGTGACAGTCTTGTGTGTCAGCACATTTTCTTTTCTGGCCATTTATATGAATCACAAAGCCACTGATACCCTAAAAAAAATGGGCAGCATTTATATGGCAAGTGTCAGTGAACAGATTTCAAGGCATTTTGAGACTGCTATAAGTCTTCGGATGGGGCAGGCGGATGCTCTGGTGGATACAATTAAATCTGATAACACAAAGGATACCGCCCAGCTGTACCGCACCCTGACGTATAATGCCCGTGTCAGGGATTTTGATTATCTGGCATTCTATATGGAGGATGGTTCTGTGGATGTCGTCTATGGAGAACATATGAATGTGCATGATTTACAGCTTTTTGAGGATTCCTTAAAGCGGGGAGAGCGAAAGCTTGCATTGGGCAGCAATGAGCAGGAGGAACATTCCATTCTGTTAGGAATCCCCGTTCAATATTCCATGGAAGATGGCAGGGAATGCATTGCGTTAGTGGCGGGCATCCCCACGGAATACCTCACAGATACTTTGGCTCTTGAGGAGAATGACCAGAAGATTTACTCCTTTATTATCAAGAAGGACGGCAGTTATGTGATACGGACTTCCGATGAATACCGGGATAACTATTTTGACAGGGTAAATTCCGTTTACGAAGATATTGACGGAAAGAGTACAGGCCAATATCTTACGGAGTTAAAGGCAGCCATGGAGGCTGGTGAGATTTATTCCTCAGAATTTCAAATTTATGGGGAGCGCAGACATTTATACGGCACAAGTCTGGACTCTTCCGAATGGTATTTGCTTACTTTTATGCCTTATGATGTGTTGAATAAGAGCATTAGTGATTTCAGCAGTCAATGGATTTTGTTTGCGCTGGGCTATTGCATCTTAATCGTGAGTACGCTGTTGTGGCTGTTTTTCAGATATTTCAGGATGATGAAGAAGCAGATAGTAGCGCTGGAAGATGCATGGGAGAAGGCAGAGGAAGCAAAACAGGCGGCGGAGCGCGCCAGCAAAGCTAAAAGCGAATTTTTGTCCAACATGAGTCATGATATCCGCACACCCATGAATGCCATTGTGGGGTTGACGATGATTGCGTCATCCAACATAGATAATAAGCAAAGCGTACAAGACAGTTTGAAAAAGATAACCACTTCCAGCAAGCATTTGCTGGGTATTATCAACGATGTGCTGGATATGGCGAAAATCGAGAGTGGAAAGATGACTTTGAATCAGGAATCCGTATCTTTGCGGGAGATGATGGATAGTCTTGTGAATATTGTGCAGCAGCAGGTCAGGGCAAAAAAGCAGAGCTTTGATGTGTTTATTCGTGATATTTCCACGGAACGTGTCTGCACGGACGGTGTGCGTCTGAATCAGATTTTGTTGAATCTGTTGTCAAATGCAGTGAAATTTACGCCGGAGGGAGGTTCTATCCAAGTTACTGTATACGAAGAAGAGTCCCTCAAGGGTGAAGATTATGTCAGGGTGCATTTTCTGGTGAAAGATAATGGAATCGGTATGTCCCCGGAGTTTAAAGAGCATGTGTTTGAATCCTTTGAAAGAGAGGATAGCCGCCGTGTACACAGGACGGAGGGCACCGGACTTGGCATGGCTATCTGCAAATACATTGTAGATGCTATGGGCGGAGAAATAACCGTGGAGAGTGAGCAGGGAAAAGGAACGGAATTTCATGTGGTGCTGGATTTGTTGAAAGAGGAAATTTCGGAGACGGATATGGTTCTGCCCAATTGGAAAATGCTGGTGGTGGATGATGACAGGCAGCTTTGCGAGAGCACGGTAGGATGCCTGAAAACTATTGGAATAGATGCAGATTGGACTTTGGAAGGCAGAAGCGCTTTAGAGATGATAGATAAGCAGCGTCATCAGGGTGAGGATTACCACGTTATTTTGCTGGATTGGAAGCTTCCGGGGATGGATGGGATTCAGACGGCAAGAGAAATCCGAAAGCACGTGGGAGAAGATATCGCTATTTTGCTGACTTCCGCCTATGATTGGAGTGAGATAGAGGACGAGGCAAAAGCTGCGGGAGTCAACGGTTTTCTTGCAAAGCCTCTGTTTAAGTCCACCTTATTCTATGGACTTAGACCTTTTGCAGAAGAGGTGGGCAAATCTCATACGGAGACTATGAAAAAAGAGTTTGATTTAAGTGGCAGAAGGATCCTGTTGGCAGAGGACATTGAATTAAATTGGGAGGTTGCCAGAGAACTCTTGTCCGGACTCGGATTGGAATTGGATTGGGCGGAAAACGGTCAGATTTGTCTGGAGAAGTTTAAGAATTCCGAGGAAGGCTATTACGATGCGATTCTCATGGATGTGCGTATGCCGATTATGGGCGGTTATGAGGCCGCAAGAGCTATCAGGGCGCTTAACAGGGCGGATGCGGGCAGAATACCGATTATTGCCATGACGGCGGATGCCTTTTCAGAGGACATTCAGAATAGCCTAGAGGCAGGAATGAATGCACATACGGCAAAACCTATTGACATTCAGGAAGTGGCAAGGCTTTTGGAAAAGTATATCGGGTAGGGGTATAAAGATGGAAATAATGGCTGTTTTTTTAGATAATTTTTTGAAATTTGATGTGATAATCTTTATTGCGGCTGCCATAAATGTTATCTTTTATTTAAAGGTTCGGAAAAATACGAATCAATTATACCATCATTACAATGCATCGGATAAAATGTCCAATCTTCCTGAGGAAGCTGTGGAAAACTTAAAGAAAACCACAAGGGATAAGGAAAAATTATCTCCGGAGGATTTATTGGACCTACGAGAAAAAATGAATATGTCCTATGCATGGTATTCTAATCTTACAACTATGTTTCCGTTATTTGGCATGCTTGGTACTGTCATATCATTGATTCCTATGGTGAATACGATTGGCACAACCGACACATCACATTTCTTTTCTGCTTTAACTTCAACATTTTGGGGTATTGTCGCGGCGTTAATATTTAAAGGTTTGGATGCGTTTGTTTCCTATAAAATTGAAGATAATGAAAAGCATACGGAGTACTTGTTGTTTAAAAAATAGCAGAAGGAACAGATTCATATGAAGAAACGGGACTTAGTTCTTGACTTTACCTCTTTGCTTGATATTATTATGATTATATTGTTTGTGGTGATAAGCGGTATGGGACAGGCTTCTCTGGACGCCCAAAAAGAAGCGCAGGAGCAAATGGAAGAAAATTATGCTGCATTACAAAAAGAGCTTGAGCAATTGACAAAGGAAAATAATTTGTATAAGAAAGAGGATGCGGATAAGGCACTGTTATATGAAAGCCTGATGGAACATGCAAAAAAGATAACTTTGATATGTATCCCTGGTATCAATTCCGATAAAGCAGACGGGAATGAAGTGGAGATTAAGATATATTCGGATGAAACTACAGAAGAACAGGAAGAAACGGATTCTGTAATATTTACACATAATTTTGAATTGACAAGGGAAGAGAGGCTGCTGAAAAATGCTGAGGCGCAGTCGGATATGTATCATGCTTTAGAAAATATTATCAGGGAGGGCGAGCCGGAACTTGTATTTATTACGGTAGAATATACTTATGAGGATAAAAATTTTTCACAGACGGATTTGAATAATATTATGGGCGCAGTGGATGATATTGAGAGAAATTATCCGGTAAAATGTTATATTGATAAGCTAAAAAGGTAACAACTATTAAAAAGATACGGAGGATTGTAAAAATGGGCAAATTTCTTGGCGGTGTATTAGTTGCAGTGTTGGTAGTGGTCTTGCTGTTTTATTTCGGCATATTAGGCTGGGGCAGCGGAAAAGGGAATGGAGCAGCGGATGGGGACACAAAGCAAAGTCAGACCATCGAAATGGAAAACAAGGAAATAACCATTGTTGTAACCCAGGACAAGTATATGATGGATGAACAGGAAGTTACCCTTACCCAGATTAAAGAAAAGGTAACGGATGCATCTGCAGAAATCACAGTGGTGTTGGAAAATAATTATGCATCCGCCAAAGCATGGGATGAAATTAAAACCAATCTGGAACAATGGGGAATCGTTCCTGTGGAGCAGTAGGACGATGAAAATTAATTTCAATTTATTGATTGTTTTTGAAATAATCTTGTTATATAAGCTTTTATTAGGCCTCTGAGTATACATTAAATGTAGACTCAGAGGTCATTTATTGTTACAGACAAATAAAATCTATTGACAGACATATATCGCAGTGCTATACTATATCGCAGTACGATGTATCGCACTGAAAGAGAGGTGATTGAATGGACACACATATCAAGAAAGTATATGTGCCGATGACAGAAACAGGGTTTTACATTTTACTTTGTCTGCAGGAGGCAGGACACGGTTACGGTATTGTACAAAAAGTTCAAGCCATGACCCAGGGAGAAATAAAAATCAGTCCCGGAACATTATATGGCAGTTTATCCAAAATGGAAAAGGATGGTCTTATTCAATTTGTCAGGGAAGAGGAAAAACGCAAAATTTACTGCATTACAGAACTTGGGACACAAGTGCTGGACTTAGAAAGAAAGAGAATTGAGCGTTTATACAAAAACATGAAAGAGAAATGGGAGGCAGAATAGTATGCGGGATGTTAAAACAGAATTCAGGTTTTTTACAATTACGGAATGGAAAAAAGAGGAAAAATATCTTAGGGAGCAACATAAAAACGGCTGGGAATTCGTTCAGGTTGATTTTATTGGTTTATATCATTTTAAGAAATGCGAGCCCAAGGATGTTGTCTATCAGTTGGACTATAATTCGGAAAGCGTTACTCAAAAAAGTGAGTATGTTCAAATGTTTTGTGACTGTGGCTGGGAATACTTACAAAACTATGCCGGTTATAGCTATTTCCGAAAGGCAGCGTCTGAAATGGACGGAGCAGAAGAAATTTTCTGTGATGATGATTCCCGATTAGATATGTTGAAACGGGTTTTCAAGCACCGCATAATATCGTTGCTTTGTGTTTTCTTTTTGATTATTATTCCTCAGATTTTTATACAAAGCCGCATGAATACGCCGCAAAATCATATTTTGCTGGTTATATTTTGCATCATGTTTTGTTTATATCTTGTATTTTTTTGCACATTTGCGGTTCAATTCTGGAAATACTTTAAATTAAGGCGCAGATAATCAGGTTAACCAAGCAGATTTGTTTACAAAAAGGGAATAACCTCTTATTCTGGATAATCCAGACACAAAAATGCGATAAATGCGGTTTTCTAACCACATTTATCGCATTTACTTTCACTGCGGAAGATGGGACTTGAACCCACACGGCATTGCTGCCACAAGATCCTTAGTCTTGCTCGTCTGCCAGTTCCGACACTTCCGCATATGCGTATCGCACAAATATGATATTATCATTATCCTTAGAAAAAGTCAATTCTTTTTTCAATTTTTTGTTGTCTAAAAGAATAATCTGTTATATACTAAATGAGGATAGGGTTTCTTGCAGAAAAAGAGCAAGCACTATTTTCACATTAAGACAATAAGGATGGTATCGATATGGCATTATTAGAACAGTGGAGAGCGGCGGCATATAATGAAAGCATTGGCAAAAATGAGCTTCAAAAGCTTTGGACAGACTATTTTCAGGAGGAGAAGGCAATTTATGAGCAGCTTCTGAAGACTCCGGACGAAGTGGTGAAAGGGACGGTAAAGGAATTGGCGGACAAATTCGGGGTGTCCCTGATGACCATGACAGGCTTTCTGGACGGCATTAACGACAGCTTGAAGGAGCCAAATCCCATCGAGGAGATGGAGGAGGACACGCCGGTAAACCTTGGTTTTGACAAGGAGCTTCTGTACAAGAATATGGTGGCTGCGGAAGCCGATTGGCTGTACGAATTGGAAGAATGGAATGACATTTTTGACGAAGATACGAGAAAAGCTCTTTATAAAGAACAGAAATCTTCTACTACTGTCGTAAAGGATAAAAAGATATATCCCAATGACCCCTGTCCTTGTGGAAGCGGTAAAAAGTACAAGAAGTGCTGTGGCAGAAAATAAGATATAAAGTAAAAAGGGCTTATTCCGGTGGGGAATCAGCCCTTTTGTCAATGAAAGGAGGTTGGCCGAAATGATGAAGGCGTTGAAAGAACTAAAATGGGACGCTCTCTTAAAAGGAACCTTGTATATTCTGTTGGGGCTGGCAGCTTTTTTGATTCCGGAAACCATGGAGAAAACCTTGGCTTATCTGATGGCTGCGGTGCTGATTCTTGCGGGAGCGGTATCCATGGTCTGCTATCTGCTTCGGGATGCAAAGCAAAATTATTACCGCAATGATTTTCTGTATGGTCTGATAGGAATTGCCTTGGGTGTTATAGTATTATACAAGATAGAACTGATTATTTCCCTTGTACCGGTTATTCTGGGAATTATGGTTCTGATCAGCGGCTGTGCCAAGCTGCAGGATGTGATTGATATCAAGAGGCTGAATTCCGGTAATTGGATAGTTCTTTTGGTGATTGCGGTAATAGATGTTGTTTTTGGGATTTTATTGATTACCAATCCTTTTAAAGCGGCATCCATTCTGTTTCGATTGATTGGAGCCGGTCTGATATTCAGCGGAATCACGGATTGTGTTGTTATTTTTTATTTTGCCGACCAATTCAAGCGTGTTGTGCGGGATGCGGCTGACATTGAAAGCAGCTACGAGGAGGTAAAGTAGAGTTGAATATTGCATCATTTATACAGCCTAAGGTAGAAGTTTCTTTCTTGCGGGATCATATGACTCTCAGACAGGGACTTGAAAAATTGCATAGGAGCGGTCATGTGGCAATACCGGTTATTGATGCGGAGGAACGGTATGTAGGCGTGGTCAGCGAGGGAGACTTTCTATGGAATATTCTGGCGCACAATGATGAGCTGACGGGCATCACAATGAAGAGCATGGAGCAGCTTAAGGTGCGGGATATTCTGCAGAACGGAAAGGTAAAGGCAGTCTGTATCGACACGGATATAGAGGAATTGTTTGAGAAAGCAAAGAACCAGAATCTGGTGCCTGTCATTGATGACAGAAGTATTTTCATTGGCATTATTACCAGAAAAGATATTATTACATATTTTATGGAAAAAACAGCATCACAAGAATCAAAGAAAGGTGAGGATAAAAAATGAAAAAATTGGAAGAATATGTAAGAAGCATTCCCGATTTTCCTGAGGAGGGAATTATATTCCGGGATGTGACCTCTGTGCTGCAGGATGCGGACGGACTTAAACTTGCCGTTGACACTATGCAGGAGAAAATCAAGGACTTGGATTATGATGTGGTGGCGGGACCGGAATCCAGAGGATTTATCTTTGGAACGCCCATTGCATACAATAATCATAAGCCTTTTGTGCTGATTCGCAAAAAGGGAAAGCTGCCCTGCGAGACGGTAGAGATAGCGTATGATTTGGAGTACGGTCAGGCGGTTATCGAGATGCACAAGGACAGCATTAAGCCGGGTCAGAAGGTGCTGATTGTGGACGATTTGATTGCTACCGGCGGCACCACGGAGGCAATGGTAAAGCTGATTGAGTCTCTGGGCGGCGAGGTAGTAGGCGTTGTAGTGCTGATGGAATTAGCCGGTTTAAACGGCAGAGAGAGGCTGAAAGGCTACCGTCTGGAGTCCGCCATCTGCTATCCCGGAAAATAGAAACAATCTAATCAAGCTGGAGTGGGATTTATGACAGAAGAAAAGCAGGAAGATATCATTGACTATGGCAAAATAAGTAAATTGCAGGAATTTGTGGCTCCTGAGGAATTATATCAGGACCTTATTAAGCGTGTGAAAAAATATCACCCCAGCGATGATATTTCCATGATTGAGAGGGCATATCGGATTGCCAATGAGGCTCATAAAAATCAGTATCGCCGGTCTGGAGAGCCTTACATTGTCCATCCCTTAAATGTGGCAATTATTCTGGCGGATCTGGAGATGGATAAAGAAACCATTGTAGCGGGACTCCTTCATGATGTTGTGGAGGACACAGCCATGACAGAGGAGGATTTAATACGGGACTTTGGCGAAGATGTAGCTATTTTGGTGGACGGCGTTACTAAGCTGGAAAAAATCCCCTTGTCGGAGGACGGTGAAGGCTTTGACAGCAAGCTGGAGATGCAGGCGGAAAACTTAAGAAAAATGTTTCTTGCCATGGCGAAGGATATCCGGGTTATTTTGATTAAGCTGGCTGACCGTCTTCACAATATGCGTACGCTGAAATACCAGAATAAAGAAGGACAGCAGCGCATTGCAAAAGAGACTCTGGAAATTTACTGTCCCATTGCCCAGAGATTGGGCATCAGCAGGATTAAGGTGGAGCTGGATGATTTGTCCTTAAAATATCTGGAGCCGGATGCTTATTATGATTTGGTGGATAAGATTGCAGTCAGAAAGGGTGTCCGCGAAAAGCTTATCCAGAGCATTGTGGATGAGGTCAGCGAGCATATCGCCCATGCAGGCATCAAGGCCAAGGTGGACGGCAGGGTAAAGCACTTTTTTAGTATTTACAAAAAGATGAAGAACCAGAACAAGACGCTGGATCAGATATATGACTTGTTTGCGGTACGCATCATTGTGGATACGGTAAAGGACTGTTATGCGGCTCTGGGTGTCATTCACGAGATGTATAAGCCGATTCCCGGGCGTTTCAAGGATTATATTGCCATGCCCAAGGAAAATATGTATCAGTCCCTGCATACAACTCTGATCGGAACCAGCGGGCAGCCCTTTGAGATACAGATTCGTACTTTTGACATGCATAAAGCAGCGGAGTATGGTATCGCGGCTCATTGGAAATACAAGGAAGTCTCTGACGGCAAAAAGGTGGGGAATCAGGAGGAGGAGAAACTAGTTTGGCTGCGCCAGATTTTGGAGTGGCAGCGGGATATGTCGGACAACAAAGAGTTCTTAAGTCTGCTTAAGAATGATTTGGATTTGTTTGCCGACAATGTGTACTGTTTTACTCCTACCGGAGAAGTCAAAAACCTCCCGGCAGGCTCCACCCCCATTGACTTTGCTTACAGCATTCATTCCGCTGTGGGAAACAGGATGGTGGGCGCCAGGGTCAACGGCAAGCTGGTGACCATTGATTATGTCATTAAAAACGGTGACCGAATTGAGATTATCACTTCCCAGAACTCCAAGGGTCCCAGTCATGATTGGCTGAATGTAGTAAAGAGTACTCAGGCCAAAAACAAAATCAATCAATGGTTCAAGAATGAACTGAAAGAAGATAATATTGTTAAGGGAAGAGAACTGCTTTCCAACTATTGCAAGACAAAAAGCATTAATCAGTCCCTTTTGATGAAGCAGGAGTATCTGGATGAGGTTATGCACAAGTATGGATTCCGTGATTGGGATTCCGTGCTGGCAGCCATCGGGCACGGTGCTTTAAAAGAAGGTCAGGTTATCAATAAGCTGCAGGAACTTTACGACAGGGAACACCGCAAAGAACTCACCAACGAGGAAGTGCTTGCAAGCATTGCAGAGGCGGGGATTACTCCAAACGGCAGACCTGCCATGATGAAGCCCAGAAGCGGTATTGTGGTAAGGGGCATCGCAGATTTGTCCGTGCGTTTTTCCAAATGCTGTTCCCCGGTTCCGGGAGACGAGATTGTGGGCTTTGTCACCAGAGGAAGAGGTATTTCCATCCATCGGACGGACTGTCTGAATATTCTGGATTTGCCGGAGATAGACAGAGTCCGGCTGATAGATGCGGAGTGGCAGGTGCAGGAGGATGCAACCTCCGAGAAGTATCTAGCGGAAATCAGGATTTTTGCCAACAACAGAAACGGTCTTTTGGCGGATATCTCCAAAGCGCTCACGGAGAAAAATATTGACATTCTTTCCATGAACACTAAGACCAACCGGCAGGGACTTGCGACTTTGCAGACCACCTTTGAGATTGCAAGCAGGGAGGAGCTGAACCGCATTATTGAGAAAATCAGGGGAATTGAGAGTGTATTAGATATAGAAAGGGCTACGGGCTAATGGGAGAAATAAAAATAGGGCGTGTGGTGCTGGGAATGTACAGTACCAATTGTTATTTTGTGTATCGGGAGAATGGAACTGAGGCAATCGTGGTGGATGCTCCCGATTATGGAAGTTCGATTTATGAGAATCTTGCCAAAAACGGTCTTCATGTGGCTGGTATCCTGCTTACACACGGACATTTTGACCATGTATGGGGATTGGAAGATTTAAAGAAGACAGCCAATGAGAAAGCTGCCGAAGAAGGGCGAAGTCAAGTTTTGGTCTATGCCGGCGAGGATGAGAGGGAGCTGCTTGCAGATCCCCATAAAAATGTTTCAGAGCAGATGCATCGGCCTGTCAGTCTGAAGGCGGATGTGTATGTAAAAGACGGCGAAGAGATTACCATAGCCGGAATGACATGTAAAGTGATTGCCACGCCGGGACATACCAAGGGAGGCTGTTGCTATTATTTTGAAGAGGCAGGGTTTTTAATCTGCGGAGACACCTTGTTTTTGGAATCCGTGGGGCGGACGGATTTTGCCACGGGAAGTATGAGTACATTGGTGCGCTCCATCAAGGAAAAACTCTTTGTGCTGCCGGATGACACCAAGGCGTATCCAGGACATGGGGACAGCACTACCATCGGACATGAGAAGAAATACAATCCCTTTGTGGGATGATGATAAAAGTGATAAAGGGGAAACAAAATGAACGAAAACACGATGTATGTAAAAGTAAACAGGACAAATTTTGAGTACGATGTACACGCTTTGTTAAAGGCATTCTATCCGGAAAAGGATGTAAAAGTAGTGACTCCGGATAGTACCGTGCTGGAGCGGGAGTGCGACAATCATTTCTGGGCGGAGATTCTGTTTTCAACCCGTGGCGCCTCCATAAAGCTGGAAGGCGTTTCCTATGAATGGCAGAGTATGCATGAGCAGGCAGAAAAAGGCTTTAAAGATGGCTTTAAGGCGTTTTTTTATAAAACTCTGCAGCATCATACGGGCAAATCCCTGCCATGGGGCAATCTGACGGGAATCCGTCCCACAAAGATTGCTTACGGGATGCTGGAAGAGGGGAAAAGCCATAAAGAAATCATGGATTATTTGTGTCAGGAACATTTCGTCAGTGAAGAAAAGGCGGCGCTTGGTATTGATATTGCTGAGAGGGAGCGGGAAATTCTGCGGGGAATCCATCTTGGCGGAGACGATAACTCAGGTTATAGCCTTTACATAGGAATTCCGTTCTGTCCCACTACCTGTCTGTATTGTTCCTTTACTTCTTATGGGATTGGGGCTTATAAAGATATGGTGGATACCTATATCGACTGCCTGATAAAAGAAATGACGCAAGTGTCGGAAATGTGCCGTCATAAAGCCTTGGACAGCGTTTATATCGGCGGCGGAACTCCGACTACTTTGGAGCCACAGCAGCTGGACAGGCTGCTTTGCGCCTTAAAAGAATCTTTTCCTCTGGAAAGTGTGAAAGAATTTACCGTGGAAGCAGGCAGGGCGGACAGCATCACGAGAGAGAAGCTGGAAATCCTCCATAAACACGGCGTGGGAAGAATTTCTGTCAATCCCCAGACCATGAAGCCGGAAACTTTGGATATCATTGGCAGGCGTGCAAGCGTCAGTCAGGTGCTTGAGGCGTACGCCATGGCAAGGGAGATAGGTTTTGACAATATCAATATGGATTTGATTCTGGGGCTTCCGGGGGAGGATGCTTCGGATGTGCAGCGCACCATTGATCAGGTGGTATCCCTTGCGCCGGATTCCCTGACGGTGCATTCTCTGGCAATCAAAAGGGCTTCTCAGATGAGCAAATGGATACAGGAAAATGGTATTTCCCTGCTGAATAACACGGAGGAAACCATGAAAATCGCAGCAGAGGGAGCAGAGAGCTTAGGGATGAAGCCCTATTATCTGTACCGTCAGAAAAATATGTCCGGCAACTTTGAAAATGTGGGCTATGCGAAGCCCGGAAAATATGGTCTTTACAATATTCTTATTATGGAGGAAAAACAGACCATAGTAGCATTAGGGGCAGGTTCGATTACGAAAAGGGTGTATCCTGACGGGCGGATCGAGCGGTGCGAGAATGTGAAGGAAGTGGCTTTATACATAGAGAAAATTGACGAGATGATTGAGAGAAAACGGCAGCTTCTTTTAACCTAAAAGACTATTTTTCGATGACGAATCAACTTCAATTAAATTTTGATTGGCTTCCCGAATATTATCTGTTATAATATCAACCATATCTAGGGAACATCTAACATTTCAAACCATTTCGGCTGAAAATCCCTATATAACAAATGAATATGGCGGATTGAAGGAAATGGTGTGATAGGGAAAGTCACTTGAGGAGATGAATCTGCTGGACGACTTTCTGTTTGTGTCGATGGTGAGTTACCCGGAGATAGGGGAGAGATTTGTAAGAAGCCTCCTGAAGACTATTTTTGGCAGGGAATTCAAACACATGACGGTCACGGCCCAGAAAGTGTTTTATGGAGCAGATACCAAACTGCGCGGCGCAAGGCTGGATGTGTATGTAGAGCCGGAAACGGGAGACTCGAAGGTGACGGAAATGCACATACAGATGGTAGAGGTATTATGAAAATGGTGCAGGAAAATGCTAAGCAGGCAGAGGAAATCACAAAGCAAGTGGAGGAAATTGCGAAGCTGAAAGAAGAACTTGCACAGTAAAAGGCAAGAAAGAGCCTGCAGAACACGTTTAGTGGATAGCCATTTTTCGGAAACTCTGTAATGCCATGAGAAAGGGAAGAGGTTGCGGCTTCTTCCTTTTTTCTGCTCATCACTATGATGTGCTGTGGCAGCTTGTATTCATATAATGCTATCTTGATATAGTAAATATTACCAAGGCAAAAGATACAAAACTAGTAAAAATATAAAAAAAGCATATAAAGAGACAATTAGTAGGATGAACAGAATTGAAAATTTTAACAGAATGTGATAGAATTTAACCATCAATGTGGATAGTTTGCCTATTTATTCGCAAAAAGGCATTGAAAAAATATACGGGAGAGCCGTAAACACCATGGAGTCATGGAGAAAGAAGGAGGTAGTTATGAAGAAAAGAACGAAAGGGAGGATACTGTCACTGCTATTGACGGTATGCATGCTGTTGGGGACCCTGCCCGCAGAGCTGTTTGGGGGGGTGACTGCGGTAACGGCGGCGGAATCTAGTGCGGCGGAATATGTTGTATATTCTCCGGGAGAGTGGGATGATGTAAGTGGAAAAAGAACCACAGTGTGGGATTTTAACGCAAGTAATCGTCCTGCTAAAAATATTTCCGTGGCTGCGAATGAAACATTGTGCGGTATCATATGCGAGTCGGGTACCATAGCATTGAAAAGTAATACGACAGATGGTTTGTCGTTAGGAAGCGGTGCTAAGATTTTGATACCTATGGATGCTAATACGAAGTCAGTACAGGTTACGATAACGGTTAATGGCACAAATAATCAGCGATATTATGATATTGCTGGTACGAAGTTGTATCAGAAGGCACCGGATGCAGACTCCTTGGGGTGTGATAAGGGAGATTCAGTTACAGTAACTTCTGATAAATTTGATGATGAAGGATATCTGATTATTACTGCAAATGGTGGCGAGTGCAAAACAAAAACAATTACCATCGTGGAAACAAAACCCACCGGCACCTATGGCATCACCATCAACGATGGTAAAGGCACTGAAGAGAGTGCTGCAAGCACGGTGACGGATGAAAACGGCAACTCCATTACAGAAGCATCGGCAGGAGCGACGGTGACCGTTACGGCAGCTGCGGCCGCGAATGGTATGCAGTTTACCGGATGGACAGGTACATATAGTGATGGTGAGAATACTGTAAATATTGACTTTGCCGATGCAAAGGCGCTTACTACCACTTTCACTATGCCGGCGGCTGAAGTAACGCTTTCGACAAGTTATGCGAGTGCGTCAAGCATTCATGAGGTTACATGGGTATGCGATGGCGGCACAGCGAATACGAAAACAGCAGCCGAAGGCGATTCTGTTACAATCACTGCCGATAAGATTTCCGGCAAGAGATTTACAGGGTGGGAGGTGACTTCCGGCTTAACCCTTACAGACGAGCAGAAGGCTGCCTCCGAGCTGACCTTTACCATGCCAGCAGGACCTGTGTCGCTGGCGGCACAGTATGATTCCATTGAATACAAATTGGTTTCCCAAACGACATGGAATTTTACCAAAGAAGACTTTGCGAGAATGGGAATTACAGGAAAAGGAGAGATAAAACAAGCCTTTGAAGGTATTACACCTAGCAAGGCGACTGCAAAATTTGATACGAATGCTACTTCCGTATGTGTGGCCGCCGGTCAATCCATAGCCCTGCCCGTTGGCGCGAACACGGCGGCGGTTAAGATTACTATTACTCTGGCCGGTGTCAATGACGATAGATATATCTATATTGGAGCAGGTGATTATCGGGAAGAAGTATGGCAGAAGGATGTAGAAGGAAAACTGAGTTTTGGCGAAGATAAGGTTTATAGTAATGACCAATATTACCTCAAATCTGATGAGACATTTAGCAATACCTTAGTCATTGCAGGCGGTGCGGGTGAAAACAAAATCGCTTCCATCGTCTTGGAGGAGTATGCTGAGGATGACGGCAGCTTGCCCGAAATCCATACCATCACTGCAACGAGCGGCAGAGCGGATAAGTCTGCAGCCGCAGCCGGCACTGTTGTGAATGTGACGGCAAACAAGCCGGTAGATGGTAAGCAATTTGACAAATGGGTGGGAACTTATGGTGACGGACAGAAGGTTTCCTTTACCAATGCCACTCAAGAGACCACGACTTTTACCATGCCGGAGGCGGATGTAACCCTTGAGGCAACTTATAAGGAACAGGTAGTTGAGTACAACATCACTGCAACCGATTGTACCGTGACGGATGCAGATGGCAATTCCCTTGCGAAAGCGGCTGCAGGCACTATAGTGACTGTACAGGCGAATGCGGCTCCCGCTGGTCAGGAATTTGACAAGTGGGAAGTGACTCCCGCTACTTTGAGCTTGACCGATGATGCCACAGAAGCAGGAAAGGCAACCTTTACCATGCCTGCAGGGGCTGTGACCATTAAGGCAGTTTATAAGGCTAAAACATATGCACTTACCGTGACAAACGGCACCGCAAAAGCAACCAATGAGGCGGGAAAAGAAATTACATCTCCGCTGCCTGCAGGTGCGACGGTAGTGCTTACACCAAACGAAGCTCCCGCCAATCAGATATTTGACAAGTGGGTAGTGAACTCGGGTGATTTGACTCTTACGGCAGAACAGGCAAAGACTGCTGGACTTACCTTTACTATGCCCGGATCCGCAGTGGAGATTGCGGCAACGTACAAGTCTGATGCAAACGCACACACTATTACTGTGACGAATGGTACCGCAAACCTGAAGAAAGCAGAACAGGGAGCTACCGTGAACATTACGGCAGCTGCGGCTCCCGCTGGCAAAGAATTTGACAAGTGGGTTGTGAAAGCGGGAACGGTTACGCTTGCCAATGCAAGAGCAGAAGAAACCAGCTTTACCATGCCGGCAGAGAATGTGGAGGTAGAGGCGACATATAAGGAGCCTACTGTAGTGGAACCGGACTCTGCTTCATCCGATGTGAAGGATGTTCAGTTAGATGAGACAAATAAGCCTGTATTTAAGAATGCGCTGAACCAAGAAGTCTCTGGCAAGATTATTATTCATGCGGAGAAACAGGCGAATGATTCCGGTTTGACGGATGCAATTAAAACGAAGATAAATACACTGATTGCAGATCTTTCAGCTGAGGACAAAGAAAAGGTGCAGACTCTCTGCTATGACATTAATGCTTATTTGAATGCGGTAATTCTTTCAAATAAGGTCAGCATGACAGGAAAGGTGAAGATTAAATTTACCTATCCTGAGGGAGTGACTTCTAGAAACAGCATTTATGCCCTGCATGAAGATAAAGAAGTTGAAGTGAAAAAAGAGAGCGACTGTTTCTGGGTTACTGCGGACGGATTTAGCCCTTATACCATTGTGATTAAACCTGTGACAGAATCTGCTGTTACCATCACAAGGGAGGGCGGCTATGAAGAGGGTGCCTATGCTGAATGGAGTCCGGTGGCTGGAGCTGACGGCTATCTGGCATATGTGTCCACAAGCGCTACGGATTTCCCTGAGAGCAGCCGTATTGACAATGAACTGCTCCGTCAGTATGAGGATCATTGGAGAGTGGATACCGTCGGATTGAAGTCGGGAATCTATTACATCAAAGTGGTAGCGGCAACCGTTGACCCTACTACCAAGGCAGCTACTCCTATCGGAGAGGCTGTAACTAGTGCTTTGACCGTGACAGGTTATGACCGCACAGGTTTTGCGTTCTCCAAAGGTTCCGGTTCCAAGTATTCAGGCACCGGACTCGGCGCATACAATAATGATGGTACGCTTAAGAAAGGCGCACAGGTGATTTATGTGACGGCGGATACTGCCAAGACCTGTAAAGCCACGGTTAACGGCGCAGAAGTGGTGGGTCTCCAATCTATTCTCGATGCCAAGCAGAAGGGCGGAACGGAGAATGATATTTTGGATATCCGAATCATCGGCAAGATATCGAGAACTGATTTGGATCATATTTCTTCCAAGGCGGAAGGACTCCAGATTAAAGGAAAAGCAAATTACAATGATATGAATATCACCATTGAGGGAATCGGTGAGGACGCAGCCGTACACGGCTTCGGATTCCTGGTGAGAAATTGTGCGAATGTAGAATTCAGAAACTTTGCAGTTATGGCATTTATGGATGATGGTATCTCTCTAGATACGGCAAACTGCAATATCTGGATACATGATATGGATCTTTTCTATGGCTCCACTGGCGGAGACTCTGACCAGGCGAAGGGTGACGGTTCCATTGATGTGAAAGGGAAATCTACTTATATTACGATATCCTATAATCACTTCTGGGATTCCGGAAAATGTTCCCTTTGCGGAATGAGTGACAGTGAAGAGTTTATGGTGACATATCACCACAATTGGTTTGACCACTCCGATTCCAGACATGCCCGTGTCAGAGTAGGAAGCATCCATTTCTATAACAATTACTATGACGGCAATGCCAAGTATGGTGTGGGCGTGACCAAGGCAAGTTCTGCATTTGTGGAAGCTAACTACTTCAGAAACTGTAAAAGTCCTATGCTCATTTCCATGCAGGGCTCAGATATTGCAGAAGGTACTGCCAATGCAACCTTCTCGGGTGAGCCCGGCGGTATGATCAAGGCTTACAATAATGTGGTTGTAGGAGCAAAACGTCTTATTTACGCCAACGCGGGTCAGGGCGTACAGGGCGCTACCGGTCCGGCGGATAATAAACAATTTGATGCATATCTTGCCTCTGAAAGAAATGAGGAAGTAGATGAATTCTATGTGACGGCATCGGGCGGAACGCCTTACAACAATTTTGATCTTACCTATGACCTTGGAGTGAGGGCAGATCAGATTGACAAACCGGAAGATGTTCCCGCTATCGTTACAGCAAAAGCAGGACGCTTGAACGGCGGCGATTTCAAATGGGACTTTAATAATGCCACGGACGATACGGATTATGGCGTGAATGCCACATTGAAGAGCCAAGTGGTTAATTATACTTCACCGGTGAAGGCTGTAGGCGGTATTGACGGTATAGTCTCCGGCTCCAACAGCGGAGGCGGCGGTAATCTGGGGGGTGAAGATCCGGACGAAGGTGACCCCGACGAGGGTGGAGATAATCCCATCCTGAGTACTGGAACCGTGCACAATTTTACTACGGATGGAAACGCTAGCTCCTATTATAAGATTAAAGGCAATATGAAGAGCAATCCAGCTCCAATGTCTTACGGCGGTATGACACTGACAAAAGCATTGAAGATGGAAAGTTCTACAGAGATTACCTTTACAGCAGCAAGCGCCGGAACATTGATTTTAGTGCAGACTCCAAATAAGAAGACCAAAATAGACGGCACGAATTATACATCTGACGCAAGCGGTGTGCTCAAGGTAGAAAATCTGGCAGCAGGAGCACATGATATCGCCAAGGGCGAGACGGCGGAGGTGTATTACATTGCTTTCCTGCCGGATGGTGGAAGTGAGGATCCCAATCCTCCCGTGGAGGGAAGCTATAAGATAACCGTGACGAACGGTACGGCAAGCGCAGCTTCTGCCAAGGCAGGTGAAAAAATCACCATCAGCGCCAAGACCATTGCTAACAAAACTTTTGAAAAATGGGTTGTAAAATCCGGTGCGGTTGAATTGGCAAACGAGACATCGGCAACCACAACCTTTACCATGCCAGCAGGAGCTGTGACCATTGAGGCACAGTATAAGGATGCAGAGACTCCTGTGGATCCCGTAGATCCGGAGAACAAGGATTTTGAGCTGAATGTGGGTACAGATTTGGAGAACGGAACTTATACGACAAATGTACAGAAAAATGGTTTTACCATTCTCGCAGATGCTACTAACAGCGTAGCGGTAGATACGAATAAGAAAACAGTCGATAAAGTTGACTATAATAAGAGACTGAAGACTGGCGGTGCGGGTACGGAGGCTTACAGAAGTATTTCCTTTACCGCAGAGGAAAATGCAACACTCACTATGATTGCTATTAGCTCTAATAGTACTGATACTCGCACCGTAGGCATTGGGACTTTGGAGAATGGCAAGCTAAATGATGGTCAAACCATATCAGTAGGAACGACAGCGAAGAGTTATACCGTGAAACTCAAAGAAGCGGGTACTTACTATATTCACTCTACAAGTGGCGGTGTGAATTTCTATTATTTCAAAGTGAGCTATCCGTCACAGACGGAAGAACCGGGCAGTACGAGAGTGGACGATGAAGTGCGCGAGCAGGCTCCGGACTTTAAGCCAGGAGACCTCTATGTATCCACAAAGGGTACCTCCGCTGCAGCGGGAAGTTTTGAGGATCCCATGGATCTTAAGACTGCATTAAGCAGCATTACCCCGGGTCATACGATTTGGATGTTCTCCGGCACCTATTATGCATATGATATGTATCAGGAGCCCATCATTATTGAGGAGAGCAACAGCGGAACGGCCGATGCACTTAAGAAGATCAGCAGCATCAAGGGCAAGAGAGTAACCATTGATTTTGACGGAATGGAAGAGTTGGGATCCAACAGAGGAATTACCTTGGACGGCTCCTATTGGCACTTCTATGACATTGATATCTGCAATGCAGGCGACAACGGCATGTTGTTGTCCGGCGACCATAACACGATTGAGTTGTGTCAGTTCTATGGAAACCATGACACAGGTCTGCAGTTGAGCAGATATAACACGAGTTATGATATCAAAGATCAGTGGCCTTCCTATAACCTGATCCTGAATTGTACGGCATTTAACAACAAGGATGAGGCAACGACGGAAAATGCAGACGGATTTGCGGCAAAACTGACCTGCGGCGAGGGCAATGTGTTTGACGGATGTATCGCATATTGTAATAGCGATGATGGTTGGGATCTCTTTGCCAAGACTGCTACGGGTCCCATCGGCCAGGTGACACTTAGAAATTGTATCTCTTTTGCAAACGGTAAGCTGACCAATGGCGAAGGTTCCGCAAACGGAGACATGAATGGCTTCAAGCTGGGAGGCTCCGGCGTGGCAACGGATCATATCGTGGAGAACTGTCTGGCATTCAATAACGGTGCAACAGGCTTCACGGACAATAACAATCCGGGCAATCATACGATAACCAACTGTACTGCAGTGAACAATGGTAAGTATGATGCAAACAAGGCCAACTTGATGATTTACAGGGCTTCATCCGGAGCTCAGTATACCAACCTGTTGTCTTCTGTAGAAAACAAAGGGGCAACTACGGACCAATTTAAGGGTACATTGAACAACAGCCTGTACCACTATAAGGATGGAAAAGAAAACGGCAGTTACTATTGGGTAAACAGTTACAACTTCGGCGGCGACAAGCTGAAGTATACAGGAAGCGAAAAAGCGGATTATACAGTTACGGATGCTGACTTTGTCAATGTGACGATTCCCGGTTACAATAAGGCAACAGATGCATATACTGCGGATTACCACGAGATTTTCAGAAATCCGGACGGAAGCATCAATGTGGATGGTCTGTTTGAAGTGAAGAAAGAAAGTCCTCTCTACACCGCAGGTAAGGACGGTACTTATATCGGTGCGAAATTCTCCAAGGACGGCGAGCCCAAGACCTATACCGTATCCGTGGAGAGCGGAAGCGCATCACCTGTGAAGGCTGCAGAAGGTGCGACGGTAACCATTACTGCAGATACTGTTCCCGGAATGATATTTGACAAGTGGACCGTGAAAACTGGAGATGTTACTTTGGCGGATGCTACCGCTGCTGAGACTACATTTACCATGCCGGCGGCTTTGGTGGAGATAGTGGCGAACTATAAGAAAGCGGAAGCTCCGGTTTACAACATATCTATCACCGGAGGAAGCGCAACACCCACTCAGGCATCCGTAGGTACGAAAGTAACGATTACGGCAGCTGCGGCTCCGGAAGGCAAAGTATTTGAAAAATGGGTAGTGAAGGCCGGAGGAATCACTCTGGCAGATGAAACAAGTGCAACCACCACCTTTACTATGGGCAGTGCGGTTGTAGAGCTGGAGGCAGTCTATAAGGATGCACAGACAACTCCGGTGGATCCTACACCTGTAGACCCTACGCCTGTAGATCCTACACCCGTAGATCCTACACCGACAGACCCTGTAACACCGGAGAATCCTGTAACACCCGGCGATTCAGATGACGATGATGACGACGATGACGATTACGAGGCTCCTGCAGCGCCTGAGACACCGGCAGCTCCTACGGCTCCTGGGGCTCCGGCAGCACCTGCGGCTCCCGGAAAGCGGATTGTGAGAGGAGACCAGACAGTCATTGCAGATGCTCAAGTAGTTGGAAATGCAACATTTACAAGATCAAACGGAAATGAAGCAACGGGTGATATTATCATCCATGCAGAGACCGTCGAGCCCACCAAGGATATTTTAAAGGCAGTTGAAGAATATACCAAGGCGGTAAAGGATGCATCTAAGGTCATTGTACAGTATTATGACATTAAGGCATATGAAGGTGTAATTGACAGCGCTCATGTGGTAACGCTGAACGGAAAGGTAAAGATAAAATTCCAGTATCCGAAAGGCGTGACGAAGGATAGCTATGATATCATTGCTCTGCATGATACCAAGCCTGTTCCGGTAGAGATGCAAAAGAGCTTCTTCTGGATTACGGCAGACGGCTTCAGTCCTTATACCATTGTTTATGTGCCGAAGGAGGCTCAGAGTGCAAAGACAGGCGATACTGCAACAGTTCAGCCGGATAATGCCCAGACGGCAAATCAGGACCCTGTTGTGGGAGGCGCTGCAGCAGTGGTAACAACACCACAGAATAGCGGAAGTTCCGTATTTGTGATTGTATTGATTGCCATGATAGTCGGTGTGGCTGCGATAGGATTTGTAATCCTTGCATCCCGCAGAAAGAAAGAAGAGTAATTAACTGAATGCATCACTCAGACCCGCTACAGTTTATGTAGCGGGTCTGTTTAATGTAAAGCGTGAAAAGTACTTTTCATGCTGAAAAAAAGCTTGACATTTCCAGGTGCAAAAAATATCATAGATAGAGCAAAAGCACAGTGGAGGACGGCAATGAAAACACATGAAGATACATATTCTTTGAGAAAAACAGAAAACAGGAGCATATTCCGTCAGGGAATGCGGGACGGAGTGCCCATAGGCATTGGTTATCTGGCAGTGTCCTTTTCCTTGGGAATTGCGGCGAAAAATGCCGGCTTAACGCCGTTTCAGGGATTTCTGGCAAGCTTTCTGGTGAATGCATCTGCCGGAGAGTATGCAGGATTTACCTTGATTGCGGCGGGGGCAACCTATCTGGAAATGGTGGTTATGACTCTGGTGGTCAATGCCAGATATCTGTTGATGAGCTGTGCCATGAGCCAGCGGGTGAAGCCCGAACTTCCGTGGTATCACCGCCTGCTTATGGCCTATGATATTACGGACGAGTTGTTTGCCATTGCCATTTCAAGACCGGGGTACCTGAATCCCAATTATACCTATGGAGCGGTGCTGACGGCGGCTCCCGGCTGGGCTATTGGAACTGCGCTGGGGTGTATTGCGGGGAATCTGATGCCGCTGCGGCTTGTGAGTGCATTCAGTGTTGCTTTGTTTGGGATGTTCCTTGCGGTTATTGTTCCCCCTGCCAGAAAAGATCATGTGATAGCGGGATTAATTCTCTTTTGCTTTGCAGCAAGTTATGGGGCATCCTGCCTTCCGGGAATTGCTTCTGTGTCGGACGGAACCAAGACCATTGTTTTAACGGTTGTAATTTCCGCCATAGCGGCGGTTCTGTTCCCTAAGAAGGAAGAAAGTGAGGCGGCGCAATGACCCAGAATACTTATATTTATATTTTTATTATGGCGGCAGTCAGTTATGCAATCCGTATGATGCCGCTTACCTTTATCAGAACACAGATCAAAAATCGTTTTTTACAGTCCTTTTTGTATTACGTTCCTTATGTGACGCTGTCGGTGATGACCTTTCCGGCCATATTGGGAGCGACTCAGAGCCCTATATCCGGCGCTCTTGCTTTACTTGTGGGAATTGCTGCAGCATGGTTTGGCGCAAATTTATTTACGGTTGCCGTTTTTTGCTGCGCTGTGGTTTTTGTGGCGGAATTTTTCCTCTAAAAATTAACCCTTGACATTTATTGCCTTTTGGTATATAGTGAAGACAGTTAATCAGTTTTAAGATAAGAGTGGCGGTTGCCACTCTTTCTTCTTTGTGTGATGGAGGTAATATGTCCCAGAAAGAGATTTATGAGGCGAAGACGGAGGAACTGCTTTCGTCCATTGTGGAAAAGCACGGTGTAAAAATTTATGATGTGGAGTATGTGAAAGAAGGCAGCGATTATTACCTGAGAGCCTATATTGACAAGGAGGGCGGGGTAACGATTACAGACTGCGAGAATGTGAGCCGTGAGCTTTCTGATTTGTTGGATGAGCAGGATTTTATACCGGATGCTTATATTCTGGAAGTCAGCAGCCCCGGACTTGGCAGGACTTTAAAAAAGGATAAGCATTTACAGGCAAGCATTGGGCAGGAAGTGGAGCTTAAATTGTTCAAGGCGCCTGCTTTTGACGATGTGGATAATAGCAAGGAGTTTTCCGGAATATTGGAAAGCTTTGACAAGGAAGTGATTATTATAAGGGACGGCGAAAACGCCAGAACCTTTGAACGCAGCAATATTGCCCTGATTCGTTTGGCTTTGGATTTTTAGATTACAAGGAACATAAAGATTTGGCGGATGCCGGAATGGAGGAAATGATGAATAAGGAATTGATGGAGGCGCTTGATATTCTGGAGAGGGAGAAGGAAATCAGCAAGGAAACACTGTTTGAGGCTATTGAAAATTCTTTGCTTACTGCCTGCAAGAATCACTTTGGAAAGGCGGACAATGTAAAGGTGGAGATTGACAGGGAGACCTGTGACTTTCTGGTGTATGCAGAGAAGGAAGTGGTTGCCACAAAAGAGGAAGTGGAGGATGACTGCTTGCAGATTGCTCTGGAGGATGCCAGAGAATTGTCCGAGAAGGTGCAGGTGGGCGATATTTTAAATACAGAGATTAAATCAAAGGAGTTTGGACGTATTGCCACCCAGAACGCAAAGAATGTCATTTTACAGAAAATCCGCGAGGAAGAGAGAAGCGTTATTTACAATCAGTATTATGAAAAAGAGAAGGATGTAGTTACCGGCGTGGTGCAGAGATATGTGGGTAAGAACATCAGTATTAATCTGGGCAAGGCTGATGCCATGTTAAACGAGAGCGAGCAGGTGAAGGGTGAAACCTTCCGTCCCACAGAGCGCATCAAGGTATATATCTTGGAAGTGAAGAGCACGCCCAAGGGACCCCGCATCAATGTAAGCCGCACTCATCCCGAGCTGGTAAAGAGATTGTTTGAAGCAGAGGTAGTGGAGATTAAAGATGGCACGGTGGAAATCAAGAGCATTGCAAGGGAAGCCGGAAGCCGTACCAAAATTGCTGTGTGGAGCAATAATCCCAATGTGGATCCGGTAGGCGCCTGCGTGGGTATGAACGGTGCAAGGGTTAATGCCATTGTGGAAGAACTGCGGGGAGAAAAAATTGATATCATCAATTGGGACGAAAATCCCGGAAATCTGATTCAGAATGCGCTTTCCCCTGCCAAAATCGTGGCTGTGTTTGCAGATCCCGATGAAAAAACCGCCAAGGTGGTAGTTCCTGATTATCAGCTGTCTCTGGCAATCGGCAAGGAAGGTCAGAATGCAAGGCTTGCGGCAAGGCTTACGGGCTACAAGATAGATATAAAATCTGAGACTCAGGCAAAGGATGCTCCGGGCTTCCGCTATGAGGACTATATGGGCGATTACGAGGACAATGAATTTGAGGAAGAGGGCGAATACGGCGAAGACCTTTACGAAGAGGGCGAGTACGAAGAGTCCGGTGAGGAGTAAAGTTTTTTATGGCGAAGAAGATTCCCTTAAGGCAGTGTATGGGCTGCGGTGAAATGAAGAGCAAAAAAGACATGATGCGGGTACTGAAAACGCCGGAAGGTGATATTTGTCTGGATATTACAGGCAAAAAGAACGGACGGGGCGCATATGTTTGTAAGAGCAGGGAATGTCTGAAACTCGCTCATAAGAACAAGGGATTGGAACGCTCTTTTAAAATGAGTATTCCGAAAGAAGTGTATGAGGCTTTGGAAAGGGAGTTTGAAAATCTTGGATCAGAATAAAATTTTGTCGCTGTTGGGATTGGCAATGAGAAGCCGCAATCTGGTAAGCGGTGAGTTTCAGACAGAGGCTGCAGTGAAGAATGGTTCCGCCATGCTGGTAATCATTGCAGAAGATGCATCGGCAAATACCAAAAAGCTGTTTCATGATAAATGCACGTTCTATGGGATTCCTGTTTATGAATATGGGACAAAGAAGTTGATAGGACATGCAATAGGACAGCAATTTCGATCTTCGATAGGGATATGTGATGTCGGTTTAGCAGATGCAATCAAAAAGAAGCTGGAAGAAAAATAGTTGCCGCTTGAGGCGGAAAGGAAGGAAAGCATGGCGAAAATAAAGGTACATGAACTTGCAAAAGAATTAGGTATGTCGAGTAAAGATATGATAAGCTTTCTTCAGGAAAAGGGCGTGGAAGTGAAGGCTGCGCAAAGTTCCGTGGAGGAAGATGCAGCGGATATGGCGCGCAAGGCCTTTGGCGGCAGTAAGGATGTCAAGGAGGCCGAAAAGGAAGAAAAGAAGCCGGAAAAAGAACCCGATAAGAAGGAGCAAAAGCTGCCCAAAGAGCAGATTTCCAAAACAGAGGATGCTCCCAAGAAAAAGAAATCCATTATCTTTGTGAGCAATCCACAGAATTCTAAGATGATGGGACAGCATCAGGGGGGAAATTCACAGCAGAAAAACAGGAATGGACAACAGAGCAGGAATCAGGCGCCGGTTCGTCCCATCAAACCGTTGACGCCGCCTTCTCCTACTCCTAGTGTGCAGATGGTGCCGGAGAATCATGGTACTAAGCCCAAGCGTCCTGTTCAGGCAGAAAGCGCAGGGACAAAGGAATTGGCAGTACAGGAGAATGCACAGGGACAGGGCTATGGAAAAGACCAGCAGCCCGGACAGTCAGCGGGTTCTCAAAATTATAGTGACAGACCTAATGACAACCGTGGTCAAGATAATAGAAATCATGACAATAGCCGGAATGGGAACGGACAGGGTCAGCGTCCTCAAGGACAGCAGGGCTCACGTCCTCAGGGACAGCAAGGCGCACGTCCCCAAGGACAACAAGGACCACGTCCTCAGGGACAACAAGGTGCACGTCCTCAGGGACAGGGTGCACGTCCCCAAGGACAAGGTGGGCAGTACCAGGGCAGGGGCGGCTCAGGAAACGGACGGCCTCAGGGTGACAGACAAAACGGAAACCAGAGACCTTTCAGACCGGGAGCAGAAAGCGGTGCTGGTGACCGCAGGAGTGCAGGAGCAGGACCCGGCCGGGGGTATGGCAATTCGGACCGTGACCGCAGAGGCGGCAGTAAGGGCTTTGGACCCGAGGCAGGTGCAAAGGATTCCGAGAAGAAGCGTGAGGAAGAGAAGAGGCGCTTCAGTCAGGAGAAAGATAAGCGTTCCAAGAAAGATTTGATTTATGAAGAGGAAGAGAATATAAAGAACAAGCCGGGACGCTTTATCAAGCCGGAAAAGAAGAAGGAGGAAGTGGAGGAGGAAGTGATTAAGGTAATCACTCTTCCCGATGTTATTACCATCAAGGAATTGGCGGAAAAGATGAAGCAGCAGCCCGCTGCCATCATTAAGAAGCTTTTCTTAGAGGGTAAGGTTGTGACTGTAAATCAGGAGATTTCCTATGAGGATGCAGAAAATATCGCTATGGAGTACGAGATTCTCTGCGAGAAGGAAGTTAAGGTTGACATTATAGAGGAGCTGTTAAAGGAGGATGACGAGAATGAGGCGGATATGGTATCCAGACCTCCCGTTATCTGTGTTATGGGCCATGTAGACCACGGCAAGACCTCCCTTTTGGATGCAGTCCGTAAAACCAATGTCATTGACAAAGAAGCCGGCGGTATTACACAGCACATCGGTGCATATACTGTAAATGTTGGCGATAAAAAGATTACTTTTTTGGACACCCCCGGACATGAGGCGTTCACTGCAATGCGTATGCGTGGTGCAAATGCTACAGATATTGCGATTCTGGTAGTGGCTGCGGATGACGGCGTGATGCCCCAGACCGTGGAGGCCATTAATCATGCCAAGGCGGCAGGAATTGAAATTATTGTGGCTGTCAACAAGATTGATAAGCCTTCCGCAAATATTGACCGTGTGAAGCAGGAATTGGCGGAGTATGAGCTGATTCCGGAGGATTGGGGCGGAAGCACCGTGTTTGCCCCTGTGTCGGCAAAAACGGGGGAAGGCATCGACCAGCTCCTTGAGATGATTCTTTTGACGGCGGATATCCTTGAGCTTAAGGCAAATCCCAGAAGAAAGGCAAGAGGACTTGTCATTGAGGCGGAACTTGACAAAGGCCGCGGACCGGTGGCAACCGTGCTGGTTCAGAAGGGAACCCTGAAAGTAGGAGATTTCATATCCGCAGGGGCAAGTCACGGCAAAGTGCGCGCCATGGTGGATGACAAAGGCCGCAGGGTGAAGGAAGCAGGTCCCTCCACTCCTGTGGAAATTCTGGGATTGTCAGCAGTGCCCAGCGCAGGCGAGGTATTTTTGGCTCATGACAGCGACAAGATGGCAAAGAATTATGCGGATACCTACCTTGTCCAGAACAAGGAGAAAAAATTGGAGGAGACAAAATCCAGAATGTCCCTTGAGGATTTGTTCTCCCAGATTAAAGAAGGCAATTTGAAGGAACTGAACCTGATTGTGAAGGCGGATGTGCAGGGAAGTGTAGAGGCTGTGAAGCAGTCGCTGCTTAAGCTTTCCAATGAGGAAATCATTGTGAAGTGCATTCATGGCGGCGTAGGTGCCATCAATGAGTCCGATGTCACTCTGGCAAGTGCATCCAATGCCATTATTATCGGTTTCAATGTAAGGCCGGATGCTGCGGCAAAGGATACTGCGGAGCGTGAAGGCGTGGATGTGCGTCTATACAAGGTAATTTATCAGGCAATCGAAGATGTGGAAGCTGCCATGAAGGGCATGTTAGACCCCATCTTTGAGGAGAAGATTATCGGACACGCAGAGGTACGCCAGCTGTTCAAGGCTTCTGCAATCGGCAATATCGCCGGTGCGTATGTGCTGGACGGCGAGTTCCAGAGAGGATGCAAAGTGCGCATCACCAGAGAAGGTGAGCAGATTTTTGAAGGAAATCTGGCTTCCTTAAAGAGATTTAAGGATGATGTGAAAGAAGTAAAGGCAGGCTTTGAATGCGGTCTTGTCTTTGAAGGCTTTGACAAGATGCAGGAGCTTGATATTGTGGAGGCTTATATCATGGTGGAAGTGCCCCGCACCTGAGAAGGAAAATAAAGCGGGCCCAAACCCCTCTTTGAAGAGGAATCATGGAGGTTCAGCGTGAGGAAAAACAGTGTAAAAAATACCCGCATCAATGGAGAAGTGCAAAAAGTATTGGCGGAGATTATCAGGGGGGAGATTAAGGACCCCAGAATCAGCAAGTGGGCAAGCGTGGTGGCAGTGGAAGTGGCTCCCGACTTAAAAAGCTGCAAGGCATGGATCAGTGTGCTGGGCGGTGATGAGGACAGGGAAGCCACTCTGCAAGGATTAAAGAGCGCAGAGGGCTTTATCAAAAGACAGCTGGCGAAGACCATCAATCTAAGAAACACGCCGGATATTACTTTTGTAATGGACCAATCCATTGAATATGGTGTAAATATGTCCCATAAGATTGATGAAATCATGGCGAATCAGGAAAAAAGACATGATGATGGGACAGATGATGAAAGGAATGAGTGAGTATATGGATTTACTGCAAACCTGTAAAGGCGCAGCGAGAATCGGCATTGGCGGTCATGTCCGTCCTGACGGGGATTGTGTCGGCGCTTGTCTGGCACTGTCAATGTATTTGAAAAAGGAACTGCAGGGGGCAGAGGTAAAAGTATTTCTGGAGCAGCCCCCTGTGATTTTTCATGAAATAAAGGGATTTGACGAGATTGAGACCACATTTCCCAAGGAAGAGGCGTTTGATGTATTTTTTGTCTTGGACACGGCGCCGGACAGATTGGGAGATGGAGAAATTTATTTTAAAGAAGCAAAAAAGACAGTGAATATCGACCATCATGTCAGCAACAGCGGAGGCGGGGACGAGAATGTGATGAGGCCGGAAATCGGTTCCGCCTGTGAAGTTTTGCTTGATTTGATGGAGCCCGCCAAGATGGACAAGGAGATTGCCATGGCGCTTTATATCGGCATGGTGCATGATACAGGAGTGTTTCAATATTCCAATACCACGCCGGAAACTTTGAAAAAGGCGGCGTTTTTGATTAGTTTTGGATTTGATTTTTCACGATTGATTGCCGAAACATTCTACGAAAAAACCTATCTGCAGAGCCAGATGCTGGGGCGCGCCCTTATGGAGAGCATCCGTTTTATGGACGGGCGCTGCATTGTCAGTGTCGTGGAGAAAAAGACCATGGATTTTTATCATGTAACACCTGCGGATTTTGACGGCATTGTGAACCAGCTCAAAAATATCAAAGGCGTGGACTGCGCAGTATTTATGTATCAGACGGATGTGATGGAGTATAAGGTCAGTCTACGCTCCAATGAAAATGTGGATGTGGCAAAGGTGGCTTCTTACTTTGGCGGCGGCGGTCATGTGCGGGCGGCAGGATGCAATATGAAGGGAACTTTCCATGACTGCGTCAACAATTTGTCCCTACATATCCAGAAGCAGCTGCAGGAGATTGGGTAAGCATATGATAAACGGTATTATCAATATTCATAAACCGGCGGGCTTCACATCCCATGATGTGGTGGCGAAAATGCGGGGAATCTGCGGACAGAAAAAGATTGGACACACGGGTACATTGGATCCTCAGGCAACCGGTGTGCTTCCGGTGTGTCTGGGCAGTGCCACCAAGGTGTGTGATATGCTCACGGACCGGGATAAGGAATATGTGGCGGAGCTGCTTTTGGGCGTAAAAACGGACACTCAGGATACCACAGGAACCGTACTTGAGACAAGTCCTGTGGAGGAAACGACTTTTTCCCCAGAGCAGATAAAAGAAGCGGTGATGGGATTTATGGGTAGCTATGAACAGCTTCCCCCCATGTACTCCGCTGTGAAGGTAAACGGCAAGAAGCTGTATGAGCTTGCAAGGGAAGGAAAGGAAGTGGAACGGAAGACAAGAACCGTCACCATTCATGATTTGGAAATTTTGGAGATATGCCTTCCCATTGTAAAGTTTCGGGCGGAATGCTCCAAGGGAACCTATATCAGGATGCTCTGCGCCGATATCGGAGAGAGGCTTTCCTGCGGCGGCGCCATGAAGAGTCTGATCAGAACCAGAGCAGGGGAGTTTTTGCTTAAAGATGCCATTACTTTGGAAACTCTGCAGGAGTTAAAGGACGCCGGGCGGCTGCAAGAGGCAGTTTTGCCGGTGGACAGAATATTTTCGAGATATTCCGCCTTACATGTAAGTGAGGAGTGGAGGAAACTTTTGGAAAACGGAAATCCATTTATGCCAGAGCAGACTTTGGAAGGAAAAGTTTTTGAAGCCGGGCAATGGGTCAGAGTTTACAGGGAAGACAACAGCTTTGCAGGTATTTATGCCTATGATGCAGGACAACAATGCTATCGGCCCGTCAAGATGTTTTTGGGCTGACTTGGTGGCTTAAAAAAATAAATGGGGTGAAGACAGTGGAGATTATTTCCGGTACAACGGATTTTGAGCTGAATCGGGAAACCGCAGTGGCAATGGGAAAATTTGACGGCATTCATATCGGACACAGGAGGCTTCTGGAGGAAATTACCAAACAGGAGGAGCTTACATCCTGTGTTTTTACTTTTGACCCTTCTCCGGCCAGATTTTTTGGCATAGGGGACGGCAGGGAGCTGACCACAAAAGAGGAGAAGAGAGCGCTTTTTGAGCGCATGGGGGTGGATATCCTGATTGAATTTCCCCTGACAAAGGAAACCGCGGCAATTCCTCCGGAAGTTTTTGTGTCGGATGTGCTGTCAGGACGGCTGAAAGCCCGACTGATTGCGGCAGGAGCAGATTTGTCCTTTGGGGCAGGCGGCAGGGGGGACGGAAAGCTGCTTTGCAAAATGGGGGCGGAGCTTGGCTTTTCGGTGAAAATCATAGACAAGGTATGCTTAGAGGGGCAGGAGGTCAGCTCCACCTATATCAGAAGTCAGGTAGAAGCGGGCAATATGGAACTTACAGAGCAGCTTTTGGGCATTCCCTATCCCGTGATGGGGAAGGTGATAACCGGAAATCAGATTGGAGGCGCAAAGCTTGGATTTCCTACAGCAAATCTGCTGCCGGAGGAAGGAAAGCTGCTGCCGCCGAAAGGAGTTTATGAATCAGAGGTTATCTGCCGCGGCAGAAGGTTTAGGGGTATCACCAATGTGGGCTGCAAGCCCACGATAGAAGGGGAGAATGCTCTGGGCGTGGAGACTTATTTGTATGATTTTACGGAAGAAATTTACGGGGAGATGCTGGAAGTATATTTAAAAGCATTTAAGCGCCCGGAAAGGCGTTTTGAAAGTTTGGAAGAGTTAAAAGAGCAGATTAGGAAGGATATAATGTAAATAAATTCCTCAAAATAGATTGTAAGTTTTTGTTTTTTCTCTTATAATAAAAACGATTGGCTTTTATACAGTATTTTTTTACTTACAGCGTTGCGGCAGTACGACCGAAAGGATAAGGATTAAGAGAAGATGAATGTGCATATTCTGTTGACAATGGCAGGCGGTTTAGGGCTTTTTCTGTTTGGTATGGAATTGATGAGCGATTCTATCGAGAAGGTTGCAGGCGCAAAGCTGCGCCGCATTCTGGAAATTTTTACCACCAATCGGTTTATGGGAATGATAGTGGGTGTGGTGTTCACGGGAATCATTCAGTCATCTTCAGCCTGTACGGCAATGGTAGTCAGCTTCGTAAATGCCGGACTGATGAATCTGTATCAGGCGGCAGGAGTCATCTTTGGCGCCAATATCGGTACTACCGTTACTTCGCAGTTGGTTTCCTTTAATCTTTCGGAAATTGCCCCGGTGATTTTATTGTCGGGGGTTTTAGTGATGATGTTTGCCTCTAAGGAGAATGTACGGCAGTTTGCAGGAGTGATTGCAGGCTTCGGCATTCTTTTTGTGGGTTTAAGCACCATGTCCCAAGCCATGGCAGGAATGAAAAATGAACCTCAGGTGGTGGGACTTTTAAGCTCCCTGACCAATCCTTTTCTGGCAACTGTAATGGGTGTGGTGGTCACCTCTGTGATTCAGAGTTCCTCCGTGACCGTCAGCATTGTGCTTTTGCTGGCGCAGCAGGGATTATTGGATTTACCCATCTGTCTTTATATTATTTTGGGATGTAATATCGGTGCCTGCACCACAGCGCTTTTAGCTTCTCTGGCAGGAAAAAAGGACGCCAAGAAGGCGGCGCTTATTCATTTCTGGTTCAATGTCATTGGAACAGTGCTGATTTATATTATTTTCTTCTTCGCATTAGATGTGGTGATTGAACTGATTCAGAGGGTTTCTTCGGACAACGGGCGGTTTGTGGCAAATGCCCACACTGCCATTAAGATATTCCAGGTGATTGTATTGTTCCCCTTCTCCAATCTGATTGTAAAGCTTGCCAGCGCCTGTGTGCCCGGTGAGGATAAGAAGATTGGCTACCGTGAGAGTTATCAGTTAAAATATATAGGCGACAAGGTTGTGTTTAATCCGGCTACTGCCGTGGTGGGCGTAATCAAAGAGCTGGACCGTATGGCTGCTTTGGCAAACGAAAATTTAAACCGTGCCATGAATGCCTTGATTACTCTGGATGAAGAGGATATCGAAGAGGTTTATGAGGTGGAGAAAAATATTGATTTCCTCAGCCGTGCCATCACAGATTATCTGGTGAAAATCAATCAGACATCCCTGCCCATAGAGGATTTGAAGAGTCTGGGAGCGCTTTTCCATGTGGTGAATGATATTGAGCGCATAGGCGACCATGCTGAAAACGTGGCGGACGCCGCAAAGATGCGGAAGGAAAATGGTGCCGTTATCAGTAAACAGGCACAGCGGGAGCTGGGTGAAATGCTTGATATGGTAAATACCATTATCCAATATTCCATTGAGATGTTTGTGAAAAGCGATGAGCAGCATATGCAGGAAATCGTTCGTCTGGAGAATAAGGTGGATGCCAAGGAGAAAGAATTGCAGAGGGCTCATGTGGAGCGGCTGACCAGAGGAGAATGTACTCCGGAGGCGGGCATGATTTTCTCTGATACCGTGTCGGGGCTTGAACGTGTGGCGGACCATGCCACCAATATTGCATTTGCCATTATTGCACAGGAGCGCGAATTGGAAGCCGAGGAGTCATAGCCATGCCATTCATAAGCGCCCCAATATGCATTTTTGCCTAAAATTGACAATATTGCAGGCAGCTTATTTCATGCCGGGCGTCCGCCCTATAGAAATGAATGAACTGTTACAGAAAAATACAGAAAAAACAGCGGAAATAGTTGACAGAATGCGGATAAGTATGTATAATTTGCATTATATGTAACAAAATTGTAATATAATCGTATGATTTCTGTAACTAAGAGACGGACAATCGCAAAAGAAAAGGATATTGATATGGCATATAAAAGAATTATAAGAGGGGTGTGGATGGTATCGGCAGGATTGCTAATGTGTATGGCATTTCAGCCGTTAAAGGTATCTGCTGCCGAGGGCAGCAGTCTGCTGCAGTCAGCAGGTGTAGCTTCTATTATGGAACAGAAGAATCTTACTACTGAGGAGTATGTAGCGCTGGCTGAGCAGGCAAAGGGCGCATTGTGGGGATATACGGATATTGGTATTGCCAATGTGGAAAGCGGCAATTTAAATGTCCGGGCAGAAGCTTCTAAAGAGGGAAAGCTTGTGGGAAAGCTTCCCAAGAATGCAGCATGTGAAATATTGGAGACATTGGACGGATGGGCGCATATTCAGTCCGGCGAAGTGGAAGGTTATGTAAGTCTGGACTATCTGCTGACCGGACCGGATGCCAAGATCAAAGCGAAGGAATTGGTGCACACTGTGGTTGTGGCCCAGGTGGACGGGCTGAATGTAAGAGAAGAGCCCAACACAAACAGCAAGGTTATGACTCAGGTGCTAAAAGGCGAGGAACTTGAGTTTGTGGAAACTCTGGAGGATGGCTGGATAAAGGTATCGCTTGACGGAGTGGAGGCTTATGTGTCAGAAGAATATGTGACAGTAGAGGAGAAGCTTGACACTGCCATTACCATGACGGAGCTTCTGTACGGTCAGGGAGTTTCAGATATTCGTGTGGACTTGGTGGAATATGCAAAACAGTTTGTGGGAAATCCCTATGTATGGGGAGGAACCAGCTTGACAAAGGGTGCGGACTGTTCTGGCTTTGTTATGAGCGTATTCAAGAAGTTTAATATTAATCTGAGCCGTACTTCCAGAGCGCAGGCTAATGACGGCAAAAAGATTAAGTTTTCTGATATGAAGCCCGGAGATCTGGTATTTTATGCAGACGGTTCCGGCACCATCAACCATGTGGCGATTTATATCGGTGGAGGAAAGGTCATTCAGGCAAGCAGTCCGACTACAGGCATTAAGATCAGCAAGTATAATTACAGAACGCCGGTAAAAGCGGTAAGAGTAATTTATGATTAAGTAAAGGGGGTTATACCCCCTTTATTTATATTTGAATGGAAATGATAGTTTATGAAGACGGAAGCTTGGCAGAAAAGGAGAGAAGGAAATGAATCAACCCAAACAGCAAAAGGCAGGATTCTTACGGATATGTATATTGGTGCTGCTTGTGCTTGTTCTTGCGGGCTGTGCCAATGATACGGATGATAAGAATGTGAAAGAGGAGTCGGAGGACCAGATACAGCCGGAGGAGCAGACGGAATCGGAGAGTCAGATTCATACGGAGGAACAGACAGAATCGAACGAAATATTTACTGTGGATATAGAGGAGATTCCAGAGATTTCTGAGGAGGAATTGGCGGAGCTGCAGTACGTGGAGAAAGCTTCTATAGAGGATTATTACGGAGATAAAACCCTCTATGACGTATATCTATTAAAAGGGAGCAGTAATAAGAATGGGCATACCTATGGTTCTGGACATGGACTGACCCAGACTGCTTCTGTCAGCAGTGCGGAGATTCTTTCCGTAGATCAAGTGTTTGAGATTCATGTGGAATCCCAAGTAGAATTTTCACAGCATGAGGTTCACAATTATAAGGAGATACAGTTGAGCGAAGTTATGGAGAAGGGAGACGACAGATATCAGCTGCTGACAGCAAAGAAGACGGATATGTATGGTCAGCCTTACGAAGTGAAAAAGTTGTTTTATCTGGATGTTCAGAACGAGAAGACCTGTGTTATCTGGGATTTGGAAATAGAAGAAGCTGGAGTGGATGAAGAGACAAAACTGATTTTGAGCGAATTGGGAAGATGCTACGGTATCCGTCTGAGTGACTTGCAGACAGGCGGTGAGTGGCTGGCTGCAGAGAAGGAGAGAAAGGAAAAACTTCAGGATGTGTATGAGCCGAAGGAAGGCGACAGGGTATTAGAAAAGGTGGACGGATATCAATATCTTGGAGTAACAACTCTTACTTCTTTTGATGATGAGAAAGAATGTCCCATTATGCTGCCTATGGGATGGCGTACCAATGTTTATGAAAGCAGAGCGTACTCTTTTATGCATGGCGTTGATGTGTCAGTAAGCCTTAACGGAATCGTTCGCGGGCGGTTTATGGCAGGGCTTGAGCAGGATCTTGAGGCGATGCAGAAGCGGTATATGGAAGATACGGACAGATACCGTATTGTACGAAGCAGTGAAATAGAGCCGATTTCCGGTTATAGAGAGGCATTGCAGGCGACTCTTGCTTATGAGGGAAAAGATTCCTTGCTGAAGGAATATGCATTTGGAGCTATTGTGTTCTGCCGGATCAGGGTTGACGGAAATTATGCTTTAAACTGCCGGATTACTTTATCAAGCGATCAATATGATGATGCAACCAATGCAGTGATAAAGGAGGTGGAGACTGCTTATGGAATTGATTTGTCAGGATTTTATAACAAGTAAAACAGGAAAGAAAGTTTTCAGGGATTTACTCCTGTTTTCGGTAATTTTTTCCCTGATATGCCTTTTATCAGGATGCAGCCTCTCTCGGACAGAGGATGAGGAAGACAAGGCACAAGACCCTGAGACGGCACAGGAGGAGCCATCCCAAAGCGTTGCGGACGAGAAAGAGGACAAGCCGATTACCATGGCAAAGCTTTTGGAAGATGCGGGAAACGGCATAGAGGAACTGCCGGATACTATTTTATGGTTTAATGCCACTTATGCACCCCTTACATACAATAATGGCGGGGAGTGGAGAATTGTGAGCGGAGGGGAAATCACGGAGGATTATCAGAAATTTGTCAGTTTGTCGCTGAAAAGCAGTTGGAGTATAAGGGACAGGGAGTCTGCCCTTGAGACTGTTAAGAAACTTCAACAGGAAGGACACAGAAAAATATATCGAGAATGTCTGGAAGAACTGAAAGAGAGGAGAATGCTGAATTTAGGGGAAAAAGAATTTGTGCAGGCTCTTGAAAATTCGGGCATAGAAAAAAATCTGTTCCGATATGTGTTGGTTTATTCTTTTTATCATGAGGGATGGGATGAGGATGCCATTGCCGCATGGGATTTGTGCAGGGTAAACCAATTGTATGCAGATTTTTATGTCTGCGGATATATGACCTATGAGGAAGCTATGGATGCTTCCCTGAAAAATTCCCTTGAGCTGCAGAAAATGTATGATTCTTGGGAGGAATTAGTAGACTCTTATATGCTGGGATATCAGTTTTGGCAGAGCGATCCCTGTCTCACTGAAGATTCGCCCACACAGCAGCGTTATCAGTGTTACGAAATGCTGAAAAAAATGGAGGATGGTCCCTATAGTCTTGATTGGAACATGAAGTTGAAAAAGAGTTGGTAACAGCAACTCCGCTGGGGTAACCCCACCGGGGTAAGCTACATTGTAAAATGAAATGCGACAAGAGATATTAAATCTCTATCGCATTTCTTTTTTATACAGTTTTTTAGAAAATGCGTTTGAGGTTTAAAGCCTTGGGCGCATTTTTTCTTTGTTCGGAAAGGAGGGTAGGCAATGAGAAAAGGAGATAAGCGGTTAAAGTATGAAGATAGAAAGAAAATTGAGGAAATGAAAAACAACGGTGCAAAGGTCGTAGTCATTGCCGATACTATCGGGGTCCACCGTGCAACTATCTACAATGAGTTAAAACGTGGCGGTGTACCTTACAAAGCCGAGGTAGCACAAAGAACTATTTAACATACAACAAAAAAGAAAGAGAGGTAGGCAATGATTACACCAAAAGAAGATTACACTATGGAGAGATTCAACCCGGAAACAGTAACAGTACAGGATTGTTTAGACAATTACTACACGAAAGGACTTGCTACGGTTGTTTCTAATGGGAAAATACGAGGTTTTGTAAAGGAGATTGGAGAGTGTGCAGGAAACAGGACTAAAAGGTGTGGCGTTGGAACTGTACAACGGTTTACCGCCGGAGTTACAGGCGGAGTATTGGCAGTTACAGGATAACAAAGAAAAGGCTAGAGAGTTGGCGGATATGGTCGGTAGCGTAGTGGTAGATGAAGCCTTGCCTGTTGAAATCATAGGAATGGTTGCGGATTGTCTGAAAGAGGATTTGTTACAGATTAAGCAGGCAGCAGTAGACATCATGGAAGAACAGCAGGCAATAGAAGCAATACGGCAGCAGGCAGCGGGAAAGGAGGGGTAAGGCGTGGCAAGCAAGGCGGAAAAGCATACAGTAGCATACCGAAACGTCAAAAAATGCGAGTTTCACGACATAGGACCGTACATAGTGGCAATAAGCGTTATCGGAGGTACTACCTTTTGTGCGTTTTTCGATTCGGGGATACATACCGAGGAAAGCATAAAAAGGCGTGGAAGTATTAAGTTACATTCAATTTATTCTAAAAAATAGGAGGACAAGCAATGATTAACACCACAGAACACAACAACGTAATGATTTTTGATGAAAGGGGAATACCGTCCATTATGTGCCGTTTTGAGCGACCAAAAGACACGGCAGAGGTCCCGGCAATGTTCAAAATCGGGGGCAGGGTAGTAGACGCTATCTATATCTCAAAGTATGAAAATGTAGTTATTGACGGAAAAGCGTATAGCCTGCCAATGGTAGACCCGACCATAAATATTGATTTTGACGAAGCGGTAACAGCCTGCAAGGCAAAGGGCGAGGGTTGGCATTTAATGACCGCCGTAGAGTGGGAATATTTGTTAAATCAGAGCAGGGAAAAAGGTACTATGCCACACGGTAACACAAATTGCGGGTCGGATTATTACCACGATTCGGAGTTTGGAAAGCACCCGGACAAAAGTAGTTACAGGACACTTACAGGAAGTGGGCCGGCAACATGGAATCACGACCACACCATATACGGAGTTTCAGACCTTAACGGCAACGTATGGGAGTGGTTGGCAGGACTACGCATTAAAGACGGAATAATAGAGCATATCCCGGACAATAACGCAGCATTGGCAGAGTGTGATTTGTCAAGGGATAGCAAAGAGTGGCAGGAGATTAAGACAAGCAGGGGAACGGTAAGAGCCAACGTAGAGGACGGAGATATTACAATAACAGATACGGCAGCAGGCGAGGACTACACGCCGGATTATGACGGTACACGCATACAGAATTTAGAAATAGATTTACAGGAAATACAGCAGGCGTTAAGGGATTTGGGAATTGTGCCGGAGAATCGGGCAGAATCCGAAAAGAAAACCTATGTATACTTTGACACCACAGAGGGAGAATATATGCCTATCCGTGGGTCGAGTTACGGCACCTCTTCCAATTCGGGGCCGTCCGCTGTCTCCTTGAATGTCGTCCGCTCCCATTCCCGCGACAGCATTGGTTTCCGCTCCGCTTTTTACGAGGTAAACGGAAAACTGATTACTGAATAACTGTTAAGGGGTGCGGTAGCACCCCTCATACACAGAAAGGTGGTAAAAATGAAAGATAAGATAAAGTGCGTAGATTCGGTAATTGCGGACGTATTGAAAGAGCGTGACAGACAAGATAAGAAGTGGGGAGAGCAAAACCATAACGCTTATAAGTGGTCGGCGATTATAGGGGAAGAATACGGGGAAATGTGCAAGGCAATAAATGAATTTGGATTTAATCCGACAGAAAAAAACGAGCATGAAATATACATGGAAACAATACAAACAATGGCTTGTTGTATGGCAATGCTTGAATGTATGGATAGATTGCGAAACAGGAGGACAGCAGATGAAATATAGAGGATTGCGGTACATAAAAGGCGAGGACAAGTACGAGTGGGTGTACGGTATGCCGTCCTATGGATATGACACAGAGGAAATAGCGGAGATTGGAACACAATACGGCGACTTTTACGACATTGACCCCGCAACGCTTGGAGAGGAAACAGATTATACGGACAGAAAAGGCAGGAAGATTTACACAGGCGATATAACCACTCTGAAAGTAGACGGAGAGGTAAGGGAGTTTGTGGTAGAACGTGCGACCGTAGACAGGGAATACAATACACTACCCGGATTTGAGGGAAAAACGGTTAAGGTTAGGCTATCCGGCGTTGTTGTTTTCCGTTGGATTGATTCAGAGGGCGTTATACATCAGTTATTGCCGTGTGTAGATGATACATTGGGGGCGTGTGATTGTCACTTTATGGAGGTTATAGACACGGTAGCAGAAAGGGCGGTGCGTGAAAGTGAGGGCGAAAGCAAAAAGCAGTAATACGCCTTATCCGTTATGGATAGAGGGCGAATACATAACCCTACCGCCAATAAGACCCGTAGACGGGGCGAAACGCCCCGAGGGTCATTACATAGACAAGGGAGGGTATCCGGGTGCCAATGTGTACGAGGTAGACCCTAACACTCTATGCAGGCAGACGGCAGCAGTAGACAGACACGAAAAGCCAATATATGAAAAAGATTTTTTGCTTTATGAAACAGAGGAAGAAATAGGTTATTTCCTTGTGACGGATACAGAAACGGCAGTAGATATTATATACGGCGAGGTATTCGGAATCGGGGAACTAAAGCAGGAGGATATAAAGGTAATTGGAAACATTGAGGATTACCCGGACTTTATAGAGGGTATGCGTTACCACGTTGAAAACGGCTTGGGTGTGCCTTATCTGCCTGCATTAAACGTACAGGTAACACCGTATCCGTATTTAATGTTGCATTGCACGAAGTGTAAGAAAACAATGCTTAGTTGTTCATATATGGCAAAGCATAAGGATTGTGGCGGATACCTTACGGCGAATTTTGCAACAAAAGTATACAGAAAAGGAGAAAAAGAAAAGGCACTTGCATAGTGGCTTATACAAGTACCTTTTATTACTGCCTTATAGCAATAATTACACCTACTTGAATTATACTATAAGGCTTACAAAAAGTCAACAACGAAGCCTTAAAAAACGTGCCAAAAGGCTAAAAAATCGGCACGTTTCGGACCTTGTATGGGGTATTAACATCAAGGGCGTCTATAATAATATATACTTATATAAGTAGATATAGTTATATAAGTATATGGTTTATTAGATGTACCCCTCATTCGGTTTAAGGTTTGGATAGTATAAGGAGAGGTAGCAGATGAAGAGAAAAAGTTTTAAGAGGGAGAAGCGGATATATTGCGGAGAGGAATATTTAGAGGTTGATATAGTGACCGTAACGAATACCCCGGAAGCAGGAAAGAAAAATAAGGGTAAATCCTCACAGGCACAAAAGAATTTGAACGATAAGCGAAGTAAAAGGCGATTTGTTCAGATAGCCAATACCAACTTTGGAGCAGATGATTTACATATATCAGCAACCTATAACGAAAAGCATTTGCCTATAACCTTGGAGGAAGCGGAGAGGAATGTACACAATTATTTAGACAGGGTAAAACGGAGAATGAAAAGGGTAACAGGGCAGGACTTAAAATATATGCTTGTTACCGAGTACACGCCGGAAGAGGACGAGGGGCAGCAGTTGACATTAGAGGGTATGGAGGATAAACAGACAAGGGCGGTTAGAATCCACCACCACATTATCATAAATGGAGGGTTGAGCCGTGATGATTTAGAAATGATGTGGAGTACTACCCGGATAAATTGGAAAAAGGCAGGGAGTGACCCGGAATACAGAAAAAACATTGATTACTTGGGATTTGTAAATTGTGACAGATTACAACCTAACGAGAACGGCATAGAGGGATTGGTTAATTACATAAACAAGCGTAAAAAAGGGTGTAAAAAGTGGTCTACCTCTATGAATCTGAAAAAACCAAAGGAAAAGAAAAACGACCACAAATACAGCTTTAGGAAAATAAGGGAATTGGCACAGACCCCGGAAGATAAAACATTTTGGAGGAAGCAGTACAAAGGGTACGAGCCTACCAAGATAGATTTTGAATACAACGATTATACGGGGTGGAACGTATACCTAAAATTGCGGAAAGTGAGGGATTGAAAAATGCTAATAGGAATACACGATAGCGAAAAAGAGCATTTCAAAAAGGCTAAGACATTCCCAAACTATGCACTTATGAAAATATCCGCATACCACAAGGCAAAGGGCGATACGGTCGAATGGTGGGACCATGCCAAGAATTACGACCGGGTATACTCTTCAAAGATATTTGATTTTACGGAAGAAAACAAAGACTTACCGCCGGATACAATAAAAGGCGGTACAGGCTACGACATAGAAAAGAAGTTACCACAGGAAATAGAGGATATGCAGCCGGATTATACCATATATCCCGAGTGCGATTACGCCATAGGATACATTACTAGGGGTTGCCCCAATAAATGCCCTTGGTGTTATGTTCCGAGGAAAGAGGGCGATATAAAACCTTATAGGAAATGGACGCAGTTAGTACGGCACGATACGCCTAAACTAATCCTTATGGATAACAATATTTTAGCAAGCGAGTACGGAATAGAGCAATTAAGGGATATGGTCGGCAAGGGTTGGAAAATAGACCTTAATCAAGGTATGGATGCACGGTTAGTAACCGAGGACGTAGCAGACATATTGGCAAGGCTTGAATGGATAAAATACATACGCTTTTCTTGTGATACCATAGGGCAGATAAAGCACATTGATAAGGTGGCGGATATGCTAGGCAGGCGTGGCATAAAGCCGTATCGGATATTTGTATATGTACTTGTAAGGAAAGACCTAGAGGAAGCAGATTACAGGGTGCAACAGTTAAAAAAACACAAGGGCATACACTTATACGCACAGGCGGAGCGTAACGAGGGTTTAGGTATCAGACCGAACAAGGCACAGTTGGAATTTACCAACCGTTATATATACGGAAATCTGTATAGGAAAGAAACTTGGAAAGAGTATTTAGATAAAAGACCTTGGATAAGGCAGAGATTGGAGGTAGCACATGATAGCAACGATTGATTTTAAAATGAAAGAGGGGAGGAAAAAACAATGTTGACCCTGCCAATAAAAAAGCAATGGTTTTATATGATTCTGTCCGGAGAAAAGAAAGAAGAATACAGGGAAATAAAGCCGTATTATACAAGCCGTTTCAAGAAAATATTTGATATGTACCCTCATTCTAATATACCGTATGGGACCGATAAAAGGGAAATCATATTTAGGAACGGATACGGCAGAGGTAGACCAGAATTTATAGCACTATGCACACTGGATATAAAGACAGGTCGGGAAGAATGGGGAGCAGAGCCGGGAAAAGAGTATTACACGTTAAAAATACATGAAATCTGCATGAAATTTAATTGCATCAAAGGGGAATTAGAAACACGGAAAAGAAAGGAAAAAAGAATATGCAGCAGTCGGCATTTATAGCACATTGCCCCTATGAGATAGGGGATAAAGTCAACATTACATTTCATGAGGGGGTAGCGGTAATTGGTGGCCCTGTAACAGAAAAGACAGCAGAGGTAGTAATAACGGATATTTTGGCAGTACATTCATGCAAAAGGCAGAAAGTAACATTTATGTATGAAATTAACAATACTAGGGTATTGCGGTTAGTGGAATGGGAGGCGGTAAAGAATGGGAAATAACGGGTTTGTGACCGATTCGGACACGGATAGAGAGTTAAGGAAGTGGCAGCAGGCGAGGGAAAACCCGGTAGACGAAGAGCGGTTAAGGCAGCAGTACAAGAACAGGAGGAACAACGCACAAGGACAGCATTTTGAACGTGAAATATTGGCAGGGTGCAGAATGTACGAGCAACACAAAATAGCCGTGATTGATAAAACACCCGAGCCGTTCAGAGTAACAAGTAAGAATCACAGGACAGGAGAATTTACAGGACGTTTTAGCACACACGCACAACCCGATTTTCAAGGGAGCTTATACGGCGGTCGGTCGATTGTCTTTGAAGCGAAGCGGACAAGCAAAGACAGGATAAATAGAAATGTGCTTACAGATACACAAATGGAAGTATTAGAAAAACACAACCGATTAGGGGCGTTGTGCGGTGTATGTATCTGCATACAAGATGATTTTTTCTTTATTCCTTGGAATGTGTGGCGGGATATGAAAGAAATGTACGGCAGGCAGTACCTAAAGGCAGAGGATATAGAGGAATACCGGGTAAGGTTTGACGGAGCGGTACACTTTTTACAGAATATGGCGGAGGTAGCAAATTATGAGCGATAGAGATTTGATAATTGAGTTATTGGGAATAGGGGAAGTTACAGAGGGAAACAAGGTTGAGTTTACCGACCGTGCAAAGGAAATCATAGAGGAATTGGCTAAGAAGTACAGGGAAACGCCTATATATAAGCAGGCAGAAAAGGAAACGCCGGAATGGGTCAATACCGCAACGGCAGCAGAAATTTATATACAGATGTGCGAACGTATCGTAAACGCCCCGACAATGACACATATGTTAATTGCCCCTAAAATCCTGCTGCCTATTATTTGGAAAAAGATACAGGAAGAGCAGGAAGAACAGACGGAAGCAGGGCAGGAGGTAGACGTAGGAACGGCGGAGGGAGGGTTGCAGAGTGCGACTTGACGGATTAGCCGAGGCAGGGATTCCGTATTATGGACTGATAAAAAAGGCAATGCCAGGACCGGCAAAGGAAAGCAGAAAAAAGGTTAAAAGCAAAAGACTTACGGAAATTGACCAAAAGACAAAAAAACCGAGGTTAAAAAAGGGAGTAAGCACGGATAGAGCGGTTGAAGTCCTATATATGTTTGAAAATACGGACGTATTGCCTTATCAGATTGAGGAAATGAAAGTAACCATAGCAAACTTGCAGGCAAGGGTTAAGAAATTGGAGGATTGGCAGGAATGACAGCAATAATTATTACATTGATACTTGCAATTCCTGTATCTATTCTATGGGTCAATACACTAGATAAGGCAATAGACAATGACGAATGGGAGCAGCAGAGGGAAGCAGACAGGCAGGAAGAGGACAGGGAGCAGGAAGAATATTTAAGGAAATACATAGAGAAACAGAAAACAAAGAAGAAAAGAAAGGGGCGGTAATATTGCGAGAATTGACACTAGGAAGCCTGTTTGACGGTATCGGCGGTTTTTGCTACGCAGCAATGCTTACAGGACAGATAACGCCGTTGTGGGCCGCAGAGATAGAACAGAATTGTATAAACATAACACGGTATCGTTTCCCGGAAGTAATGCACGTTGGAAGCGTGACGGAGTTAAAAGGGAGCGAGATACAACCCGTAGATATTATAACATTTGGAAGTCCGTGCCAAGATTTAAGCATAGCCGGACAGCGTAAGGGGTTAAAGGGCAACCGGTCCGTGTTGTTCATGGAAGCAATAAGAATAATAGACGAAATGAGGGAAGCAACAAATGGTAAATATCCAACTTTCATTATTTGGGAGAATGTACCCGGTGCTTTTTCATCAGCAGACGGAGCAGATTTTAAAGCCGTGCTTGAAAAAGTCACAAAATCCAATATTCCAATGCCTGCAAGTGGAAAATGGAGTAACGCAGGAATGGTTAGAGGGGCAGCAGTTGACACAGCTTGGAGAGTGCTTGACGCTCAATTTTGGGGAGTACCCCAACGTAGAAAACGTATCTACCTTGTCGGAGATTTTGGAGGACAACGCGCCGGAGAAATATTATTTAAGTCCGAAAGCCTGCTTGGGTATATTGCGAAGAGCCAAGAACAAAGGGCGGAAGTTGCCGGACAACCTACGGATAGCATTGGAGCAGAAAGTAGCCGAAGGGGGGGAGATAATAGGACTTGATTTTGCACACGCAGACAGCGTAGTAAGGACATTTACAGATAAAGCGCCTACGCTTGTGCAGAATATGGGGAGTGCAGGCGGTCAAGTGCCTTGCATAATGCACGAAGAGCGGACGGCAGCAGGATTTTTAGACAGAAATAGCGAAAAAGCCTACTCAATCGGATATGAAGAGGAAAAAGCACCAACTATAAGGGCAAGCGTTACGCCGTCTGTACTGATAGAAAAGAAAAACGTAATACCGTTGCGTGATGAAGTGACAAGGAATAAGGCAAGCAATGGTTTAGGGGTTGGAGAAGTTGGCGGACCCTGCCCGACACTTACAACGGCGGACGTACATAGCGTATTCTACGAAGCATACCAACACCACGGATACAGAGAGAGCGATACAAGCGGTACACTCACGACAGACCAAAATAGCACTATCCGGGGAGATACGCCTTTAGTGGTACGCACGGACAAGATAGCCTTTGAGGAAAACCAACACGGCGGATACCGTGAAACGGAAATAAACGGAACTTTAAGGGCAGCAGGGGGGTCATACGGCGGAGGGTCGGAAACAATCGTAACAGAGAAAAGCAGGATAAAGGAGAATACCCCTAGCAAGTCCAAACGGAGCATAAAGGATATTTTAAAGAAAGCAGTACAAAAGGTTGTATATATCATACGCAGGCTTACACCCGTGGAGTGCGAACGCCTGCAAGGATACCCGGACGATTGGACGAGATACGGGGCGGACGGAAACGAAATAGCCGATACGGCACGTTACAGGGCAATAGGTAACAGTATATGCGTATATTGTGCAGAGAGAGTATACAGGGGAATTTTAAGCGTATTGCAGGAGGACATAAAGGAAGATGAAAGAGAAAACCAAGGCGTATTATAAAACCGTGTTTAGGTGGTGGGCGGAAAACAGGCTAAAGCCGTTTCTTATCAAGGCAGGGATTGTATTGTTGATAGTGACGGTTGCCTTTGGGTTATTTGTTCTGCTTATGGCGTACATTGTGGCTTGCGGTGTGGAATCCGGGTTAGAGATACAGATATAAGTAAAGTTGCAGGAGGTTGATTTTGTGGCAAAGTGCGATATGTGCGGAGGGGCAGCCTTGGAGGTTATAAGTATCTGCCCCGAGTGTTTAAAAAAGGCAGCAGTTGACCCAAAGCAGATAAAGAGATTAAAACAGATAAGCAACATTCTAAGTATTACGGCAGGAACGGACACCAATATAAAGGAGTGTATGGAAAGTCTGATAGAGATTGCGGAGGATTTGGAAAGGAGCGGAAACAATGGCAAAGAAAAAACAGAAAAAGAAAGTTATACAATTCAGACAGGAAAAAAAGATAACATACAACACGGCGAAGCCGAACAGGCAGGCAAGGAGATTAGGGATAAAACCGACAGAGCCACCGAAGCAGGAGAAACATAAGAGGGTATCCACAGCAGAGGTATTAACGGACAGAGTGCAGCGGGCGAGGGAAACAGAAAAAAGGATTGTTCCGCCGGGCATGACATACGGGCAATATATGGAATATTTGAAAGAAAAACGGCAGCAGTTGCACGAGAAAAAGGCAAATATGCAGTAATACTTATATAAGTATACAAGTTGCACAAAAAATAGATGTACTTATATAAGTATATTTGTTGATTATTCCGGGTTGTAAATATACTTATATAAGTATATAATAGAATCATCAAAAGAAATCAAACAAACGGAGGTAATCGGATATGAAGAAAGAATATGTATTTGAGGAATTAGGATATTTTGCAGAAAGAGAGTGCCAAGCAATTAAAGACTGTTTGCAGGGATTTAGTTATATGGACTTTGATATTAAATGGTCGAATTGTGCAGGGAATTGTACTTTGATTGTTGCGACCGACTATGAAGCAGAGGAAAAAGAAATAAAGGAATTTTTCTTACATTGTGCTTTAAGCATGATATTTCAGATAAAAAGAACGGCGTAGAACAGCCGAAACGGTAAGGGGCGGATGCCCCAAGCCGTCAAGACAGGTCGGCAACCTGTTTTCTGACGAGGGCAAGCCAATAGCCGTAGCAGGGATAGAGTGAAAAAATAGCAGCGGGTACACCATGCTAGAGAGTGTACGGACGGTCAACAGGTTTTTCGTAATTTTTTAATGTGAAAAATTGCAACGCCTATCACAAAATGCCGGGAAAGAAGAGTGGTTTTATGGTAAGAGGGCCACCCGAAAGAGTGATTGCAGGCTTTATAGAGTTTTTAAGAGTTGAGGATTGTATAAAGCCTGCAATAATGCAGGAGGTTGTAAATTGTTTGGTATCTGTATTTACGAGGATTTTTACAATTATATATATGGGAAACGGATATACATAGACAAAGCCACCATAAAGGATATTGGCAGGCGTGAATGGTATAGCCTGCTACATGAGTTTGTAGGTGCGTTAGTCATAGACCGCAGGAATGGCATAGCCGTAGATACCTTGTATATGGAGTTGGTCGAGTTGTTCCCTTGGATATTTAACGAGGATACGGCAGCAGTACAAGACCAATTAGAAAAGATATTGGAAGTATACAGGCAGGCAAGGAGGGAAAAGCGGATTAAAAAAAAGTAAAAATGACACAGGAGGATAGGGTATATTTCAAAAATGGAGTTAAGACCCTATGCGGTACGGAGTTGATTTTTGCAATCAAGGTTATCAATGACCCGGATATAAAAAGGGTGTTCACGCAAAGCGACCTCGAATTTATGAATAAAGAGTTAGGCAGACAGGCAGGAGCGTTATTTGCAGGGATACTAAGAGGGTTTAAGAAAAAGGATTTTTCGGAAGTACAAAAAATTTTAACAGGAGGTATAGGAGAATGAATTTAACGGCGGTAGCAATTACGGGAATTATTTGTATCACGCTCATTATTATTACGGCGATTAACAAGAAAAATAACAAAAATGGAAAGGAGTAACGAAGATGAAAACTATTGCAGTTATTAACATGAAAGGCGGTTGTGCCAAGACGACAACAACGGTAAATATGGCGTATATCTTGGCAAAGGACTACGGAAAGAAAGTATTGCTTATCGACAACGACAAGCAGGGAAATTTATCCAAGGCTTGTGGTGTATGGAGCTATGAGAATCCTAGCCTTGCAGATGTGCTTACAGGAGAAAAGGATATAAGGGAGGTTATGCAGGCAGCAGGGGCAGCGGATAATATGGCGGTTATTCCTGCAAATATGCACTTGCTTACTGCTAATCTGACAGTAATTAAGGACGAGGACAGGGAGCAGGCAACCATACTTTCTAAGCAGTTGGAGGACGTGGCGGAGATTTTCGACTATTGTATTATTGATTGTCCGCCGGATATAAATATATCCGTTATCAATGCACTTGTGGCAGCAGACGAGGTTATTATACCGATTAAGATTGACGGATACGCCTTTGACGGCATGGACGAGTTGGAAGAGCAGATAAACAACGCAAAGGCATTAAACCCGAAACTAAAATTTAGGGGTTGCCTTGTGACTATGTTTTACAACCGTGACGTATGCAGGCAGGGCGAGGAATGGTTACAGAATCAGCGTTACCCGGTATTTAAAACACATATACGCAGGACGGAAAAGGCGGACGAGGTTACATTTACCAATGAAAGCCTTATGGAGTATTCCCCACGTTCCGGGGCCGCTAGGGATTATAAAACATTCGTAAAGGAGTATTTGGAGGGATAGCATGGCATACAAAAACAGCGAGGGATACCCCGACCCGACCGCAGGCAGGGCAATAAGTGAAGTCCGCAGGGAAGAGAAACAGAAAGAACATAACGAAGCGGTAACAACGCTTATTACAATGTTAAAGCAGATTATAAGCCTTGCCGGGTTTGAATTGGTGGGGCGTATCGTATTAAAGGATAAGGAAACAGGAAAGGAGTACAGGTAAATGTATGAGAATTTAGAAAAAATGAGAAGTCCGCAGGAAATCCGCAAGGAACTTAGGGAGGGCATTTACAAAGTGAAAAAGCAGATAGAAAAGCAGACGGACAACCTAAAGGAGTTATTTACTCTGATAAGAAAACACCCGGATTTACCGATTGTGCCAATGGTGGATGCAGACTTGGTAGGAGAAAATAGCGGACGTTGGTTAGGTGCTTGGGGAAATGCCTACATAGATAAATTCTTGCATTACAACGGAGAGTACATAACCTACGACAAAGGCGACCCGGACATAGTATATATCTTTGAAAAGATATTTGATTATGAGGAGTGCGGAATAGATGAAGAAATGCCGGACGAGGAAGCATTACCGATTATGAGAAAAAAAGTGGATAGCCTGCCTTGGATAGAAGCGATTATAGTAAATGTGGATATGCCCGAGCAGGAAATGTGCCGGGATTACGCAGAGTGGAGGTAGCAGCCTATGGGACGCAGACCAATAATAATTATAAACACCGACAACTACCCTATGTTTTGTGATAGCAGGTGCGATAATACGGAGTGCAGCAGGCATATATCAAAACTAAGTCAGCACAGCGGAGGGGCAAAGATAAGTAAATTAAGAGATACAAAAGATTGCGAGGGTTGCATACCAAAGAAGAGAGCGAAACGGAGGTAAAATATGGGGTATCTGATAAAGAGTGACGTAATGAGTGCAATGCAGGAGGACCGGGAAACAAGTTTGATGTGTTACAAGGGAGAAAAGCCGATAGAGGATATTATAAATTTCTGCTACGATTCCGTAGAAAGAGAGATAGACAGATTAGCACAGTACAGACTTGAAAATGTGACCGATTCGGACACCGAAAACATAGAGAATACAAGGAAAGAGAGGTAATTTACAATGGCAGGATTTGACCTTAACAGTTTATTGAATGGAAAGAGTAAAGGGGCAGCAGTAAAAGAGAACGACACGCAGGCAGCGGGACCGGCAGAGGGGCAGGAAAAAGCCTTTGAGGTAGTAATGCTTGATGTAGAGGACTTAATGCCGAGCAAAGATAATTTTTATTCGACCGAGAATATAGACGAATTGGCAATATCTATTGAATTGGTCGGACGTATCGAGCAGAATTTAGTAGTTAAGCCGGAAGCACACGGCAAGTATGAGGTTATCGCAGGACACCGCCGGAGATTGGCAGCGTTGAAGTTGGTAGCCGAGGGTAAGGAAGAATTTAGAAAAGTGCCTTGCCTTATCAAAAAGGAATCGGACGAGATACGGGACCGGTTAAGCCTTATCTTTACAAATGCAACCGCAAGGCAGTTGACCGATTGGGAAAAGGTGCAGCAGGCAAAGGAAATAAAGGAAGTATTGGAAGAATACAAAAAGGCATTACAGGAGGAAAACAAGGGAAAGCCAAAAGAGGAAAGGGAGCGTATGGGGCGGATTCGTGATATTGTCGCACAAATGCTTAATACTTCCACTACGCAGATTGGAAGAATGGAAGCGATAGACAACAACCTATCCCCGGAGTTTAAGCAGGAGTTGGAAAAAGGAAATATTGGAATTTCCACCGCACACGAACTTAGCCGACTTGACGAAAAGGGGCAGGCACAGGCATACGAACAGTACACAGAAAAAGGAGAGTTGCATATTAAGGACGTAAAGCAGGAAGTTAAGCCGGAAATTACAGACGAACAGGCGGAGCAGGCACAGGAAGCGATACGGCAGGCAATCAAAGGGGAAGCCAACCGGGCGATATTCAAGGTAAAGGATAATGTGGCAGCGGTTGAAAAGACTTTGCGAAAATATTTTGAAAAGACTTTTAAAGGGCAGGAAGTAAAAGACAGCACAGGCAAAGCATTTATTTACCGATTCCAAGCAGAGGGAATAACCCTTATTGATAAATCCGATTGGAGCAACTTTTTAATCAGTTACGCCGACCTTGCGGAAATTGTGGTTATGATGATTGAGGGAGAAGAGTTAATATATGACGATACGCAGGAAGAGGTAGAACAGGAGCAGACAGGGGAACTATGGGAGGGGTTTAATGAAGCGACAGACGGCGGAATTATACCAAAGGAGAGAAAAGAGCAGGAGGAAGATAATAACGAGCCAATACCGGGGCAGCAGGACATGAGCGATTACCCCGACTATGTACCCGACCCGCAGGAAAAAGGCTTGGAGTTTACGGCATGGATAGCGAAAAAATACGGTACAGGTCAACTTGACTTAATTACAAAAGTGGTAAGGGAAGTTATTACAAATGAGTTAGAAAGAAACAAAGATAAGCCGATTTGTCCGGCAGAATGGGAAAACAGACTAAGCAACGCTTTATCTGTTTGGGTTATGGGTAAAACAAAAGAATATCAGACTTATTTACAGGGTTAGGCGGTGCGTTATGGACCGTATAGAGTGTAAGGGAGGTAAGGTATTCGTAGGTGGACAGGCAGCAGGAAAGGAAGCAAGGGCGGTTATAGCCGTCCTGCAAGCCTATACAGGGAAAAACATAATAGAAACGTGCGATTTATTAAATAATCTATTGCAATCCTTTGATACGTTCGTGGAGAAGTTAAGGGGCCTTATGGAAAGGTTGGGCGAGATATTCAAAGACGTATCACAAGATATTTGCGAATCCGGCGAGAGCAGGAGGACGAAGCACGGAAGCAGTATTAAGGCAGGAAAGCCAATACAGGCAAAGGCAAGTATCAAATGGTCGGAGAAATACAGACCGCCATAAAAGAAAGGATTGCATAATATGAAAAATTCGGAAGTAGAAGCAGTTTTGAAATTTTACAAAGATATTGACCTAGATATTAAGGTTACAAGCGAGTGGCTAAAGCGGTACGAGAGTGTCTACGACACAAGAGGGGCGATAAATTATGATGGTATGCCACACGGAAGCAATATATCAGACCAAACCGCCCTGCTTGCAATCGAATTAGCAGAAACCGACACGGCGGAACGTATCAAGGCGCTAACGGACAGGATACAGGAATTAAAAAAATTGAAAACGGAGATTTTGAAAGAAATCTTGACCCTAACGCCGATACATAAAACCATAATTTACGGATTCTACTTACAGGGTCAAAAATGGGAACGGATAGCGGAACAAATAAATTATAGTGTCCGCAGGAGTAAAGACATAAGGTACATTGCCTTGGAAGTCTTAGGCGGTAAAATGGCAAGGAATAGAAAAATATCACGGAGCAAAATTTTAAAAGAGATTTTAAAGTAAAGATTGCCCACTACTGCCCGATTTTTTATGATATACTTTCAATGTGAAAATGGCGTGAGGGCAGCAGGATTTTATATAATAAATCCGCTGCCTTTTCACATTGCAATTTTGAAAATTTGCAAAAATGCGATAATTCCGAAAGAACGAAATTGCGGAAAATAGAGAAACAAACGAAAGGAGGTTTAGCCGTGGCAAAAAAGACGAATGAAACAAAGGAAAAAGCAAAGCAGATTTTTTTTGATTCGGAGGGGTTGGCGAAACCGTCCGAAATTGCGGAAACTTTGGGGATAAATTCGGCACAGGTGCGTAAATGGAAGTGTGTAGACAAATGGGAAGAGCAGTTAAAAAACAAGCCTAAAAAGAGGGGCGGACAAAAAGGAAATAAAAACGCCGAGGGTCACGGGGCCCCGCTACGAAATAGAAATGCCGAAACACACGGCGCATATTCCAAGGTGTATTTTGATGAACTCACAGACGAAGAAAAAACACTTATAGAATCCGTAACGCTTGACACAGAGGAAAACACACTAAGAGAGTTACAGACCCTTATAGCCAAGGAAAAGGACTTGGAAAAACGCATAAAGGCACTTAACGAAGAGAATACAGGGGAACTATATACAGATAAAGTAGTAGAAATGCGTACCCCAATAAAGGCAGAGGAAAGCCAAGATATGTATGGGCCATATGCAGGAGGACAGGGGCAGGACAATACAACCCCTCTTTCTATGGCTATGGAAACAACTGTTAAATCATCAGCCTTTGAAAGAGCAATGAAGTTAGAAGCAGAGTTAAACAAGATACACGGACGTATCATTAAACTGCTAGACACAATTAAATCCTATGAGTTAGAGCAACGCCGTATATCCTTGGAAGAGAAGCGGTACAAATTGATGAAACAAAAGATAAGCGGAGAGTATGACGTAGACCCCGACACAGGAGAGATAGACGATACATACAACGATAACGAAGAGGAAAAAGATAATTAAATATTTTTTAACGAAACACCGCCACGGTAGCAGGCGGACCGGTCAAAAAGGTACTGTAAAAATAAATTTTTTTTATGCGGATGCCGTGACCCCAAAACCTGCTTAGATTCCGGGGCAAAAAATCAACTTCCAAAATTGCGGAAAATTTTTTAAGGGGGTAGGATTTTGAAACTCTACGACAAAAATGCGGTGGCAAAATTCCTAGACATGACCCCTAAAAACGTAGAGAGGTTGACACAAAAAGGAATCTTGCAGACCAAGCAGGGTAATTTATATTCGTTAATGGAAGCAAGCCGGGCATACATCAGATATTTAAGGGACCACAACCCGGAAACACAGGAAGCGGTAGACCTAAACGAAGAGAGGGCAAAACTCACAAGGGCGAAAAGACTTAATGAGGAATTGGATTTATCGGTAAAAAAGGGAGAACTACACAAGGCGGAGGACGTGGAAAAGATAATGACCGCCACGCTAATAAACTTTAAAAGCCGTTTAAGTGCGATTCCGGCGGAGGAAGCGGAAAAGTTGGCAACAATGACGGATAAGGCGAAAATCTTTTTATACCTCAATGGAAAAATCAAAGAAGCCTTAACCGAGTTATCAAATTTTGAGGAAATGTTTAAGGAGGAAATCAAAGAAGATGAAGAGGGAAACGATTGACCTTTTCAATCGGATATTTAAAGTATTAGAGCCACCGCCCGACCTTACATTATCACAATGGGCGGATATGTACCGCCGTCTTTCCTCTGAATCGGGCAGCAAGGGCGGACATTGGAACACGGATAAAGCACCTTGGCAGCGTGAAATCATGGACGCCATAACCGATATATCCGTTGAAAAGGTCGTGGTAATGAGTGCTGCACAAATGGGTAAAACGGACGCCTTTTTACTCAATACCATAGGCTATTATATGCACTACGACCCCTGTACCATTCTTTGTATGCAACCTACTTTATCACTTGCGGAAACCATGAGCAAAGACAGGCTAATGCCAATGGTAAGGGATACCCCGGCACTAAGGGATAAGATAAACGAAAAGAGCCGGACAAGCGGTAATACCATTTTCAAAAAGGCATTTCCGGGCGGGCGTATCACAATGACAGGGGCAAACAGTCCTACGGAATTGCGTAGCCGTCCTATCCGTGTCCTGCTTGCAGATGAAATAGACGCATACCCGCCGACCGCAGGAGCGGAGGGCGACCCTCTGATACTTGCAGGAAAAAGGCTTACAACCTATTGGAATAGAAAAGAGGTAGATACAAGCACACCGACCATAAAAGGGGCAAGCCGTATAGAAATGGAATACGAACACTCAACAATGGAAGAGTGGAACGTACCTTGTCCGAGTTGTGGAGAGTTGCAGCCGTTGGAATGGGGAAACCTTACATACAAGATTGACGCAGACGGAGAGGTAGAAAGCATTACATACGCTTGTGCAAAGTGCGGTTGCATACATTCAGAAATTGAGTGGAAAGACCATTTTAACGAGGGGAAGTATATAGCCAAGTATCCAAAGCGTAAAGTTAGGGGATTCCATTTTAATTCCCTTGCTTCCACGTTCTTTGGTTGGGAAAAGATAATAAAAGGCTTTATCGAAGCAGACCAAGCGTTAAAAAAAGGCAATATCGAACTTATGAAGTCTTGGGTAAATACCGAGTTGGGGCAGACTTGGGAGGAAGAGGGAGAAAAGGCAAGCAAGGACGATTTATTAAAACGGCGTGAGAAATACCGTTGTGAAGTGCCGGACGAAGTTATAGCACTTACGGCAGGAATCGACACGCAGGACGACCGTTTTGAGGTTGAGGTTGTCGGTTGGGGCGTAGGGCATGAATCTTACGGTATCGTATATAAGAGGATTTACGGCGACTTAAAGCAGGCGGAGGTATGGCAGAATTTAGACGAGTTTCTTTTACAGAAATTCAAAAGGGCAGACGGTACGCAGTTGCGTATAATATGTGCCTGCATGGATTCGGGCGGACACTTCCCGAACAAGGTATATAGATTCTGCAAGGCGAGGACGGCAAGAAAAATATTTGCGATAAAAGGAAAAGGCGGTGCAGACCGTCCGTATATTCCGAAGCCGTCAAAGAACAATAGGGAGCAGGCGTATTTATTTACCTTGGGCGTGGATATAGGGAAATCTCTTTTGTTGCAGAGGTTGCAGATAGAGGAAGAGGGTCCCGGATACTGCCACTTCCCGAAAGATGAAAACGGATATGTACGAGGATATGACGAGGATTACTTTAAGGGATTGACGGCAGAAAAACAAGTATTGCACTACAAAAAGGGCAGACCTTATTTTGAGTGGGAACTTACAGGGGAAACAAAGAGAAACGAGCCTTTAGACTGCCGGAACTACGCACAGGCAGCAATAGAGATTACAGGCTTGACACTTAAAGAGCCACCACAAAAGGCAGCAGGAAACACACAGAAACCCCAAAGGAAAGCAAGGCGCAGGGGAAATAGAAACGGAGGTATCACATAATGGCAGGAATCACATTAGAAGTAGCAAAAAAACACTTGGATATGTGGCTAGAAGCCGAAAGCCAAGTAGCAATCAATCAAGCCTACTCCATAGGCGGAAAATCTTTTACAAGGGCGAATTTGAGCGAAATACGAAACCAAGTAAAGTATTGGAGTGATAAGGTGGCGGAATTGCAGAATATAGCCAAAAACAAGGGCAGAAACAGGATTTATAGGATTGTGCCGAGGGATTTATAAAAAAATAAAAGATTGCCCGCCGTTGCCCGATTTTTTATGTTATTATATAAAATAGCAAAAGCACCAAGAGGAAGTAAGAAACATTCCAAGGGTGCTTTTTTTGTGCAGATTTTCCGGCACAAATACAGATGAAAGGAGGTTAGGACGGTTTGAATCTGTTAGACAGGGCGATAGCCACAATTTCCCCGGAAAAGGCATTTAAAAGGGAGATTGCAAAGAAAAGATTAGGCATGATAAATAGCGGTTACGGAAACTATGGGGCAAGCGGTACGAAAAAATCGGTTATCGGTTGGACGCATGGCGGAGGTAGCCACAGGGAAGATATAGAGGACAACATAGACCCATTACGGCAGAGGTCAAGGGATTTGTACTATGGAGGGTCTAACATTGCCACGGGGGCGATAAAACGCCTTAGAACAAACACAATAGGCGTAGGATTGCACCTTAAAACGTCCTTAAACGAGGAAATATTGAAGATTCCGCCGGAGCAGGCAAGGGAATTAGAGGAAACCATAGAGAGGGAGTTTGCACATTGGGCGGATTCCACAAATTGCGATATGGAGCGGTTAGATAACTTTTATCAGTTGCAGCAGTTGGCATTGCTCAACGCCTTACTTAGTGGCGATTCATTCGCACTTATGAGTACAACAAAACGAACGGGAAGCCTTTACGATTTGCGTATTGAACTTATCGAAGCGGACAGAGTAAGCACCCCGGACAAAGAGAGGGTAAACCCTTTATTTTGTGAGGGTGTGGAGAAGAACGAAGCAGGGGAGGTAGTAGCATACCATATATCAAAATTCCACCCGCTATCATTCGTTGAGAGAAACCCGAGGGAGTGGGTAAGGGTCACAGCGTATGGAGAAAGGACAGGCAGGAAAAACATATTGCACATTATGAATCGGGAGCGTATCGGACAAGTCCGGGGCGTTCCTTTTTTATCCCCTGTTATTGAAACAATAAAGCAGTTAGGACGCTATACGGAAGCGGAGGTATTGGCAGCGGTCGTAAACGGACTTTTTACCGTGTTCATTGAAAAAGAAAGTGCAAGTGATGATGTACCGTTTGGGGAATCCGTGCCGGAGGAATTACAGGTAGACACAGAGGACGAGGGCAGTATTGAACTTGCACCCGGAGCGGTCATTGACTTAGGCGAGGGCGAAAAGGCTAATATGGTTAATCCGGGCAGACCTAACCAAAACTTTGACCCGTTCGTAATAGCGGTTATAAAGCAGATAGGGGCAGCGTTGGAGATACCTTACGAAATCCTTATCATGGCGTTTAATAGCAATTATTCAGCATCAAGGGCCGCCATTTTGGAATTTTTCAAAGTGGTTAAAATGTACCGTTCGTGGTTTGTGACGGACTTTTGCCAACCGATTTACGAAGAATGGTTAAGCGAAGCGGTAGCAAAAGGAAGAATCAAGGCACCCGGATTTTTTAACGACCCGATTATAAAAACCGCCTATTGCTCCGCAGAGTGGAGCGGACCAAGCGCCGGACAGTTAGACCCGACCAAGGAAGTACAGGCAGCAGATTTAAGGGTGCAGGGCGGATACTCCACAAGGGAGCGTGAAGCAAGGGAACTTACAGGCACGGACTTTTACAAGAATGTAAAGCAGCGTAAGCGTGAAGAGGAATTATTAAAGGAGGTAGGAAAAAATGCAGGGCAGCAGGCTAACCAATCCCATACGGATAATAGGGATTCGGAATCAGACAGGGAACACGACCCCGACAAAGACAACGCCAACCCCGGAAATGACGGAGCGGAAGCACAGGAAGAAACCAAAGAATAAAGCCGAGATACACAGGTTTTGGAATTTTAAGGAGGGGGAAGAGGAAAACACCGCAGAACTTTTGTTATATGGCGAAATTTCCGAGTATTCATGGTACGGTGATGAGATTACCCCGGCAGTGTTCAACGCAGACCTTAAAGGAATGGGGGCGGTTGATGAAATAACCGTGCGTATCAATTCCGGGGGCGGGGACGTTTTCGCAGCGGTGGCGATTTATACCCGTCTGAAAGAGCATAAGGCGAAAATATCGGTCAAGATTGACGGTTGGTGTGCGAGTGCTGCCACTATTATAGCAATGGCAGGCGATACAATCGAAATATCCGTAGGCGGTATTTTTATGATACACGACCCGGCAGCGGGAGTATTGGGATACTACAAGGCGGACGAATTAAAGAAGATTGCGGACGAGTTGGAAACAATCAAGCAATCCATTGTTAATTGCTATATGACCGTTACGGACAAGTCGGAGGACGAAATAAAAAGCCTTATGACAGATGAAACGTGGTTTACGGGGCAGGAAGCAGTAGACGCAGGATTTTGTACCGCCGTTATGTTCACGGAGGTAGAAACAGAGGTAGAGGACGCGGAAAAGGTAATTGTAAATTCTGTACCTATCAATTTAAGCGGATTCCACACCATACCAAAAGGATTATTAGGCTATGCCAATAGCCATAATAATAAAACCAATGCAAGAAACGATAAGGAGGAAAAGGAAATGGCATTGACATTGGAAGAGTTAAAAAGCAAGTACCCGGACGTAGCCAACGCCTATAAAAATGAGATTATGGCACAGGCAGGAGCGGGGACGGAAACAGGAACAAAAGAAGCGGTTGACGCAGAGAGGGCGAGGATAAAGGCGATTGATGAACTTACCTTGCCGGGTTACGAGGATTTAGCACAAAAGGCAAAGTATGAAGAGCCTGTAAGTGCCGAAGTGTTCGCTATGCAGATTGTGGCAGCACAGAAAAAGGCAGGGCAGACATTTTTAAATGACCGTGAGGAAGATGTTAAAGAATCCGGCGTAAAGGACGTAAACCCTATATCCAACAAAGGCGGGGCAGGAGAGGAAGAGGACCCTTACGGAAAAATCATTGACGAGATGTACCCGCAGACAAAATAACAGGAGGTAAAGGAAAATGGCAGCAGGAAAAGAATTATTAGGCAGTTATAGCCCTAAAATGGTACACGCCGGGGATTTTCCCGTTGTGACCGATTCGGGCACGGTAGCAGAGGACAACACAATTTTAGAACTCATGCCCGTGACATTGGGAACAGACGGCAAAATATACGCCGTGACAGCAGAAACCGTAGCAAATGTATACGCATTAGCAGCAGAAAACGCCGAAGCGGGGCAGGAGGTAGTATATTACCTCACAGGACAGTTTTTTGGGGATTCAATCGAAGTACCCGCAGGAACTACCGCAGCGGATTTTAAAGCACCGTTTAGAAAGTTGAATATCTTTTTAGTGGATACAGACAACGCAGCAGATACGGACAGTACAGACGATACAGACAACACACCGAGCGGAGATTAAAAGAAAAGGAGATAATAAATCATGGGAATTAGTATTTACGACCCTAGAACAATGGGGAAATTAGTAGAGCGTATGCCGAAAGTGCATACTTTTATCAAAGACACATTTTTTAGAAATGTGGAAACATTTGATACACAGAAAATTGACGTTGACTTTAAAAAGGGCAACCGTCAGTTAGCACCGTTTGTACATAAAAAGGTTGGAGGTGCTACAATCGAAAACGAGGGTTATCAGACCAATACTTACGAGCCACCGCTTGTAGCACCAAACAAGATTACAACGGTGGACGATATTTTAAAGCGTACACCCGGCGAAAGCCTGTATAACGGTAAATCCCCTAATCAGAGAGCCGTTGAGAAAATGCAGCGTGATTTTACAGAGTTGGACGAAATGATTACCCGCCGTGAAGAGTGGATGTGTTGTATGTCTTTGTTTACGGGTAAAATTCCAATTCTTGACAAAAACGGCAAGGCATTACAGGCGGAAATTGACTTTAATTTTACCAACAAAGAAACGCTTAAACCCGCCGACAGTTGGAAAACGAAGCAGGGCGGTAAATTAAAGCAGTTAAAGGCTTGGCGTAAGCAGGTGCAGAAAACAGGTTTTGTAAACTGTAATATCTGCATTATGGGAGATGAAGCGTTGGAAGCGTTTATTATGGACGAGGAAGTACAGAAAGTGCTTGATATTGAACGCTACGACCTTGCAGTAATCAAGCCGAGAGAGTTACCGAACGGCGTAACATATATCGGGACCATACAGGGCGAGGGAATGGATATTTATTCCTACAATGAATGGTATCTTGATAATTGGACGAACAAGGAAAAGCCGGAAAACAAGCCTTTAGTACCGACAAATGCGGTTGCCCTGTTATCAACCGAAGCCACTTATTCAATGTATTACGGAGCGGTAGGCATTGTGGACGAAGCAGGAAAAACGATTGCAGTAGTTGAGGGGTCGAGAATCCCGGAGCAGTGGGTAGAAAGACGCCCGGCAAGGAGATTTTTACAGTTGTCCTCTGCCCCTCTTTGCGTACCGCATGAGGTAGATTCTTGGTTTATTGCTACCGTCTGCTAAAGGCGGTGGCAGCCTATGAAAAATTTTAAAGAAATGCTTGATAAGGACTTGGATAGCACGTTTTACAATACAAAAGAATTTGCACAGGTAAAGAGAGTTAAGATTGACGGGGCCGTATTGGATATACCCGTTATTTTTGATTCAGAAGAAACAAAGGACCGTAACGGGTCAGACAATGCAGAGGGAATTTATGGTAAATACGTTGTTATCCGGGTCCGATTAAGTGACTTAGGGAAAGAGCCAAGACACGGTATGAGGTTGTGGGTAGGCAATGACCTTTTCGTAATATCGGACGTGGTAAACGAGTACAACGAGTTAATCATAACTTTAGAAAGGTTTGACGAGTAATGATTGAGGTATCAGAGCAGACCATAGACAGGCTACATACGATACTTGCAGGGGTTGAAAATGCAGACAAAAAGGTGTTAAAGCCTGCATTAACAAGGGGGTTAATGGCAGGAAAAACAGAATTTGGAAAGCAGATTCGGAAAACATACGAGATAACCCCTAGCGTATTCTCTGAATATGCAAAGATTGGATACAAGAATGTAAGCGTAGCAGGAGATAAAATTATAGGCAGTATAAAGTATGCAGGCGGTGTAATACCGTTGTATAAGTTTAGTGTTGCTCCAAAACTTCAAACTTACGGGAAAAAAGACAGAGCCGTGAGTGTATCCGTAAAAAAGAATACAGGAAAAACAGTTTTTGACAACGCCTTTATAGCAACAATGAAAAGCGACCATGTAGGAATCTTTGAGCGGAAAGGAACGTGGCGGAGAAGCACAAGAAGCACGGAGGAAAACAACAATACAGGAAACAACGAAAAAATAAAGGAGTTATTCGGGCCGTCCATACCGAGTATGGCAGGAGAAAAGGACATAATGCAGGCGGTAGAGGACAGAATAAACGAGGTTATAAATCAAAGGATAGACCACGAAATAAACAGGTTATTAAGCAATAGCGGAGGTTGATAATGACGGCATTAGACCTAATGGAATCGTTAAAGGCATATTGCGAAAAGAAAACGGAGGGTATGAGGTTAGTTGCAAGAGTGCCGGAAAATGGAACGGAAGAAGCAGAAAGACCACCGAGGGTTTTTATCGGCAATCTGCCCGACAAGGAAGCGGAGAAGAAAGAAGCACCATATATACTGCTAAAACTACTCACAAGAAAGACAGATGATGAAGAAAGTGTATGCAGGGTGCGTATTATTTGCGTGACGTTTTCGGAGGATAAGCAGGAGAACTACATACAATGCCTTAATCTGATTACAAAACTTGAAAATAGTTTATTGGAGGATGTTGTAGTAGACAAACGCTATTCCTGCCAAAAACCGATTGAAAGCATTATGTATGATGATGATTTGGAGGTATACCAGATAGGAGAAATAATGACCGTTTGGGAAATGCCAAAGACGGAAAGAAACGTAAGAAAGTATTTAGAGTAAAGGAGGGCAGCAGTATATGGCGAGAACAACGAAAACAGCCGAAAAGACGGTTAAAAACGAACAGGCGGTAAATTCCGCAACCAACGAGGAAAAACCGCAGGAAACGGCAAATACGGAAGCCACAGAGGGAAGATTTATTTATATCGGACCAACAATAAGCACCGGGTTAGTGGCGAACACAATTTTTACCGGGAGCAGGGAGAAAGTAGAAGCACACTTAAAGGACACCTTGGAGAAGATACCACAGGTTAGGTTGCTTATTGTATCAACAGAAAGCCTTGCAGAGTGCAAGGCAAAGGCAAAAAAGACGGGTACAATACTGAATAAGTATTATAATGACGTTTTGAGCCTATCAAGAAAAGGTTAGGAGGACTTGACAAATGAGCAATTATTTTCACGGAGCGAAAGCAAGTAAACAGGCTACAAGCGTATCAACGCCCGTAACGGCGGACAGCAGCATACACCTTATTATAGGAACTGCCCCGGCACATACAGTAAAAGGGAAAGTAAACGAGCCTGTATACGCTTCCTCATACGCCGAAGCGGTAGAAGCAATGGGGTATAGTGAGGAATGGAATAAATACGATATTTGCGAGGAAATTTACGCAACTTTCAAACTGTATCAGAGCGGACCGATTGTAATTGTAAACGTGCTTGACCCAAAGAAACACCTTGCAGGGGAAACCACGGAGGATATGCAGTTGGCGGGCGGTGTACTTGATTTACCGCTTGAAGTGTTGGAGGATACGGTAAGGGTAAAAGGATATGACGGAGAAGCCTTAACAGAGGAATACACAAGGGGTACAGATTACGACCTACTGTATACGGACGGAGTTTTGAGGTTGGAGCGTATCGCAGGCGGTAAGATTACGTCAGACACGGCGACCATTAACGTAAAGTACAATGCGGTAGACCCGGGCAAGGTTACAAAGGCGGATATTATCGGTGGGTATGATGTAAACACAAAAAAATCAAGTGGTTTTGAGTTGGTAGATTCGGTTTTTCCAAAATTCCGGGTTATCCCTACGTTGTTCCTTGCACCGAACTTTTCACACGATAGCGAGGTAGCAGCGGTAATGGCAGCCAAGGCGGAGAACATTAACGGGTTGTTCACAGGAAAGGCGCTTATTGACGTTGACGCGACAGAAGCGACCACATACACGGAAGCGGTAGAGTGGAAAAACAAGAAGAATATCACGCAGCCGTCACAGTTGCTTATGTGGCCCAAGTACACGCTTGGAGGAAAGATTTACCACGCTTCCGTACACCAAGCCGGACTTATGGCGAAAACGGATGCTATGGAGGATTTGGGCGGTGGTACACCTTGCGAATCAGCAAGCAACAAGACATTGCAGATTGACGGTGCAGTATTGGCGGACGGTACGGAGGTATTGTTAGACCTTACAAAAGCAAATTACCTTAACGCAAACGGAATCATTACGGCACTTAACTTTATCGGCGGTTTTGTGTCGTGGGGTAATGAAACTGCCTGCTATCCGGCAAATACAGATGTTACGGATTATTTCTATTGCGTTAGCCGTATGTTTGGTTGGGTAGGCAATTCGGTTATTTTGTCCGTATGGAGCAAAGTTGACCGCAAATTAAACAGGCGATTGATTGAATCCGTGGTAGACAGTCTTAATTTATGGCTTAACGGACTTATGGCGGAGGGCAAGATTTTAGGCGGTCGTATTGAGTTTTTAGAAGAGGAAAACAACGATACGGATTTAATGGCAGGCAAAGCGAAATTCCATATTTACCTTACCCCGCCTAGTCCTGCAAAGGAACTTGATTTTGTATTAGAGTATGACGTGAGTTATCTCGAAAACTTATTTGCAGCATAAGGAGGTAAAAACAAATGCCAAAGATTGATGAAACAGTTATAGGGTTTGCGGTTTACGAGGACGCAACGGAGTACATGGGATTATCGGAAGTGACGTTGCCGGAAATCTCAAATATTGCGGAGGAAATAAGCGGGGCCGGTATCGGAGGTAAGATTGAATCCGTTATTTTGGGAGCAGTTGAAGCAATGACCCTTACCCTTAATTTCAGAACAGTTACAAAAAATGCTATAAAGTTGCACGAGCCTAGACAACACAATATTGATTTAAGGGCAGCACAACAGCAGAAAGACACCGTAAAAGGTGTTACGGAGGTTGTAAAGGTTAAACACGTTTTGGTTGTGACACCTAAGAAACTAAACCCCGGAAAGGTGGCTACCGCAAGTGCAGCGGAAGTAAGCGGAGAGTATGCGGTATCGTATTATGCTACATACATTGACGGAAAGAAGATGTTGGAAATCGACCCGTTGAATTATATTTACTATGTCAACGGCAAGGATTACTTGGCAGATGTGAGAAAAGCACTTGGAAAATAGCACGGAAAACCGTGCTATTTTCCTGCCTAAAATTTGAATGTGGAGGATAAGGAAATGGAAGATGTTAAAAAAACAGAGGAAACCAAGCAGACAGAGGTAGCAGTAGCAGAGAAGCAGGAAACCAAGCCGGAAGTTGTGACCGATTCGGACACGCCAATAGGCGGATACAAGCATATTTTCGAGAAACCGTATACATACGAAGATAAGGTTTACAAGGAACTTGTTTTTGACTTTGAAAAGTTAAAAGGTACGGACCTTGTGGCGATTGAAAACGAAATGGCAGCGGTCGGGGAGTATGCTTTATCCCCGGAAATCTCTACATCATTCCTTTACCGATTGGCAGCAAGGGCAGCAGGCGTAGGAAGTGACGTTATAGAAAATTTGCCTATTAGGGATTTTGGAAAAATCAAGAATAAGAGCAGGGATTTTTTAATAAGCACGGGATTCTAAAACAGAATCCTATCAAATGGTTTAAGAAAAACAGTTTACTACTTTCGCAAAAGACATATACGGGGTTGGAATTTTGGTTAAATCAGACAATGCTGGCCCTTAATTCTTGGATTGCGGAGTATAACGAGATTGTAGAGGAAAGCAAAAAATAGTGAAAGCCGACAAAAGATGTGCTATGATGTTTTCATAAAACAATAAAGGAGGTTTTTGCTATGGGAGAACAGAAAAACGAACATATTTTTGGGAGGGGGAATAAACCCCTCTTGGAAATATGGAAAGAAGCGTGGGGGCAGGAAGTACACGAAACGGAGTATGCAAAAAGCCGTATAAAGTCCGCAAAATCGGCTAAAATGACACCGATTAAGATTGACAAAGAGGATTACTACGGATATTTCCAAGGAAGTCATGGGAGATATGAAACCTTTTTGGATAATTGCCCTTGCGGGGATTTTATCAGAAACAGGCTACCTTGTAAGCATATATATAGGCTTGCTATTGAACTTGGATTGATGAATGAGGACGTAAAAGCGGACAAAAACGCAATACCAACACCAAAAGCGGAAAGAAAGACATTAGACGAACAGATAGACGTGGTAGAAAGTCTTTCAGAGGAAGCACAACAAAGACTTTTAGGTATCGCAGCATCCGTAAATTCAAACAATCCGACATATCCGACAGGGATTGACGAAGCAATAACGGAGTTAATGGAAGCAGGCGTAATTGTGGACGCTGCACCGGAAGAGCATAAAATAAAATTCGGGAGTAAAGCAGAAATTGTTGATTTACTGCAAAGCGAAAATATAGAATTTAGGAAGCAGGACAAGGTAGGTATTCTTAGGGAAATTTGCATAGAACGGATACCGCAAAAGGCTAAAGAAGTGTTTGGGGAAATTATTAGCGTGAGCATACCAACGGAGTACAGCCCGCAGCAGATACATTTTTACTTACACAGAAAGTACGATTACGAGTATTTCTATGATGAAAATATGGTAGAGCAAAAGGTTAAATTGACCGACAAGGAACTACCGATAGACGCAATCACAGACCAGTTAATAAAACGTGGGTATTACACAAAAAAATAGCAGTACGAAAGTACAGAGAAGCGATAAAAGCACTTGCAGAAATGTAGGTGCTTTTATTGTGCAGGAAAGGAGGTAAAAAGTGGCGGGAAAATCGTTTGAACTTTTATTTCAATTATCGGCAAAATTAGGACCGAACTTTTCGCAATCATTTAAAAACGCCTCAAAGACAATGCAGACCTTACAGGGGAATATACAGGGTACTAATGCAAAGATAAAGGATGTTTCAGCATATCAGAAGCAGCAGACGGCGGTAGAGAAGAGCAGAAACAGAGTAAACGAGTTGCAGGCGGAGCATAATAAATTAAAGGCAGAAATAGAGAAAACCGGGGAAGCGACACCAAAACTCACGAAGCAGTTAGAAAAGAACGAAAAGGAACTGTTAAAAGCAAAGGAAGCAGCCGAGAAAGAAGAAAACAAGTTAGAGGAACTGAAAACCACGCTAAAGGAAGCGGGGGTAAATACTGATAATCTTAGCAAGGATACGGAGGAATTAAGAAAAGAGTATGAGAAGTTAGCACAGACACAGGAAAATGTACAAAAGATTACAGAGAAGCAGGCACAAAACAAAGAAGCGATAGCAAGCACAAAGACGCAGTTGCTAGGATTGACCGCAACCGTTACGGCAGCAGGCGTAGTAATGAAAAAGGCTATGGATTCAACGGCGGAGTATGCGGACGAAATAGACAAAACGAGTATAAGGACCGGAATATCAAGAAAATCATTGCAGGAGTTGCAATACGCAGTATCGCAATGCGGAGGAAATTTTGAGAGTATACAAAAGGCGGTTGTTAATACAAATAAGCAGATGTTGAAAGTGTCACAGGGAAATAAGACAGCCTGCAAAGCGTATGAGGAATTGGGCGTAAGCGTGTTGGATGCAAACGGAAATATGAGGGATTCCGAAGTTGTATTTTATGAAACGGTAAACGCACTTTCAAAGATAGAAAATCAATCCGAGCGAAACGCCCGAGGGTTACAGATATTTGGAAAATCATATGCAGACCTAGCACCTTTGATAGATGCGGGGGAGGGAGCGTTACAGGAATACGCAGACGAAGCAAACAGATTAGGTATGGTACTGTCAGATGAAGCGATAGCAGCAAATGTAGCATACACGGACAGTATGGATACAATGAATAGAACGATAGCAGGGTTAAAACAAAGACTTGCTACTATGCTTATGCCGATTGTGACAAAGGCAGCAGGAACGATTACGGAACTTACGGCTAAAGTATCAGAGTTTGTAGAAAAGAATCCGAAAGTAATTAGCACGATTGCCAAGGTGGCAGCCGGACTTGTCGGATTGAAAGCGGGCGGATTGGTAGCCAAACTTGGTTTTTTACATATAAAGGGAGGTATTCTGTCCGTTCAAAAGGCTTTCACAATGATTAAAGGCTTGGGCGTAACAAAATGGCTAGGAAGCCTTAGTGGAGGATTCGGGGGCGTACTTACTAAAATAATGCCGTTGGTCGGCGTAATAGCAGCGGTAGGCGGTGCTATTTATTATGTATCCACTCATTTAGAAGAAGTAAGGGGATTTATACAAAAGACCTTTGGAGATGAGGGGTTAGCTGTCTTTGATAAACTATGGGAAATTATTTCACAAGTAGGAACGGCGATAAAGGACGCATTTTTTACAAGCGGTACAGGAGTGCTTGACACTCTGAAAGAAATATTACCAACAATCGTAAACACACTAAAGACAGGACTATTAAGCATATTGCCTTTAATAGTAAATCTAATAACGCAGATTGTACCGTTGATAGGGCAACTTATTACGGCTATCCTGCCTGTTTTGGGCGAGTTGATAGGTGCGGTTTTGGTAATTCTTGCGGAACTCATAGCGGACGTATTGCCTGTTATAATTCAACTAATAACTGCAATATTACCGTTGGCAACACAGATAATACAGGGAATTTTACCGATTTTGATAAATTTGGTTAATACTTTAGTACCTGTATTGATACAGATTATACAAGCGATATTACCTGTAATAATTAAACTGATACAGGCATTATTACCAATTATTACACAGATAATACAGGCGGTTTTACCCGTATTGATTCAGTTGGTAAATACAATTTTGCCGTTGCTTTCGAAAATCATACAGGCTATTTTGCCTGTAATAATCCAATTAGTGCAGACAATCTTACCGCTGATAATGCAGATTGTGGATACGATTTTGCCAATATTTATAAATCTGCTTAATGCAATAGTACCGATTTTTACGGAGATAATACAGGCTATCTTACCCGTGATTATTCAGTTGGTACAGACGATTTTGCCGTTAATACAGATGATTGTAGATACGGTTTTACCTGTATTTATAAGCCTGCTTAACGTGATAGTACCGATTTTCCAAAATATCATACAAGCTATTTTGCCTGTATTTCAAGCACTATTACAAGCGATTATACCAATCGTTCAGTTGTTGGCGGAGGTATTCGGAAATGTGCTTGGGTCGGCTTTACAATCAATAATGGGAATCGTAAATAGCGTTATGCAGATATTCCAAGGATTGATTGACTTTATAACAGGAGTATTTACCGGGAATTGGTCGCAGGCTTGGGAGGGCGTGAAGAGTATCTTTAGCGGAGTGTTTAGCGGACTTGGCGAGATATTCAAAGCACCATTTAGAGCGATTGTATCGGTTATCAACACCGTAATAGGTGGACTTAACAAGTTAAAAGTACCCGATTGGGTCCCGGGAATCGGAGGGAAAGGCATTAACATACCGCTTATCCCGGAATTTGCAAAAGGTACAAACTATACGCCGGACACGTTTATAGCAGGAGAACAGGGACCGGAGTTAATCACAGGTGCAGCAGGGCGGAAAGTATTTACCGCAGCACAGACAGGACAGATTTTTGATAATATGTCACAAGCCGGAGGAACGGCTAACAATGTATCCGCAGGAATGAGCGGAGCAGGCACAATAACAATTCACGTTACCAATTCCCCGAGCGTGACGGTAAACGGAAACGGAGGGGAAACAGCAAACATTAAGGCACAGTTGGAGCAGTATGACGAAGCATTTTTGGAAAAGTTACGAGCAATCATTATAACAATTCTGAAAGAACAGAAAGAACAGGAGGGCAGGGTAGTTTATGCTTAACACCTATACGACAATATCGGGGGATACATGGGATAAGGTGGCTTTTAAAACCTATGGAAACGAAATGTATATGGATACTCTGATAAAGGCGAATTTGGAGCATAAAGATACCTTTATTTTTCCGGCGGGGGTTGTTTTGACCCTGCCGGAAATTGAATTGGAGGTATCGGAATCCTTGCCACCGTGGAAGCAGGGAGGGATAACAGTAAATGAGTGATAGGACGTTGGCAAGACGGACGGCGGTAAAACTCTATTTTAAGGGTGCGGACATATCCAAGGATTTATCTAAATATCTGTTATCCCTGTCTTTCACGGACAAGGAAGAGGACGAAACGGACGATATTAGCATATCGCTTGACGATAGAGAGGGAAAATGGATTAAGGATTGGCTAAACACAAATAAGACGGCAAAAACAAAGACGGAAACGGTCACAACCAAAGGAGCGGTAAAGGTTGGAAATATCGTACAGTTTAAAGGCGGACCGGTTTATATATCATCATCAGCAGCAGAGCCGACAGTAACGAGGGGGGCGAGTAAATGCAAATGCACTATTGCAAACTCAAACGCACACCCATACCACTTAATATCACAAGACGGAAAAAAGGTTTATGGTTGGGTCAATGCTTCAGATGTGGAGGGCGAAACGGTAACAACAAAGAAAGTCACCAAAACGCAGGATAAAAGAGCCTTTAAGGGTACGGAAATACACGCATTAGTAATACAGAAAAACCCGAGGACAGACGGAAAAGACAAGGTTTTAGATTGCGGGGTATTCGAGATTGACAGCGTGAGTTATGCGGGGCCGCCACAGAAATTAACCATAAAAGCAACGTCAATACCTTATAAAGCGGAATTAAGGCAGACGAAGCGTAGCAGGGTGTGGGAAAACACAACGCTAAAGAATATGGCAGGGAAGATAGCGAAACGCAGCAAAATGAAACTTATGTATCTTTCAGAAAGCAACCCGGTATATAAGCGAAAAGAGCAAATAAATATGACGGATATTGCATTTTTGAAAAAGATGTGCAAGAAAGCGGGCATATCATTAAAGGTTACATCAAAGACAATCGTATTATTTGACGCTGCCACATACGAAAAAAAGCCGGAGGTAAAAAAGATTAAGGCAGGAAAGGGAAACATACTTAGTTACAGTTTTTCTACAAAGACGGCAGATACCGCCTATTCGTCCTGCCACGTTATCTATACAGACCCGAACACAAAGGAAACAATAGAAGCAACATACACGCCGGAGAACGCCAATTCAGACGGTCAGACATTGGAGGTAAAACAAAAGGTATCAAGCGTAGCGGAAGCAAAAGAGTTAGCGAGGAAATCCCTTAGAGCCAAAAACAAGGGGGAAACAACGGCGGAATTTACGCTTGTGGGAGATGTGGATTATGTGGCAGGAATCACGGTTAGGGTGTACGGATACGGAGAGTTTAACGGTAAGTACATAGTGGAGCAGGCTAACCACAGTATTACAGGCGGATACAAGGTGCAGATTAAGTTACGCAGTTGTTTGGAGGGATATTGATTGAATAATAACGACATACAGGAATTAAAGGATATGGTAAGGGTCGGGGTCGTAAGTAAGGTAAATCCCGGAAATATGACAGCGAGGATAAAGATACAAGACCAAGGGATAGTTACGGGGGATTTGAAGATAGTACAGAATCAACCGACCGCAGAAATAGAGATTGTAAGCGGTAATTGTCCGGCAGTTTGCAAGGTAAAGATTAAGCCGTGGATACCAAAGGTAGGGCAATGGGTACTCTGCATATTCAAGCCGGACGGAGAGGGCGACGGTTTTATTATAGGAGGTATCTAATGGCACAGATTGGAACGCTTGGGGATATTGTGTTTACAGTATCCGCAAACACGGTAAAGACCTTTGACGGTTTAAAAATAGACAGCAAGACGAATTATGCAAAGCATACAAGGCACAACAAAAAGCCTTTGTTGGAGTTTCAGTACAACGACACGGACACGGCAAGCCTAACTATTTATATGTCTGCATTTCTTGGGGTCAATCCGCTAAGTATGCAGGAAAAAATAGACAAGTACCGTAAAAAGGGAAAAATCCTTACATTGGTTATCGGAGGGAAGAAATACGGAACAAAATGGGTTATTGCTTCCCATTCAAAAGATTTTGAAAAATTCGACAATCAAGGGAATCTGTTTATAGCAAAAAGCACGTTATCACTTACGGAGTATGCGGAGAGGTAGAATATGAGTTATAAGATTGACACAACGCAAACACAGGAATTTGACCTAAAGCCTGCCACGGTATACGAGGAAGTTATACAAAATCTTTGGTTTTTGTATTCATCAATCGAGTATGACATACCACTTGACAGGGCATTAGGATTAAACGCCACATACATAGACAAGCCGATAGAAACGGCAAAGGCTTTAATCACAACGGATATTTACGACAAGACGGAGGAATACGAGCCGAGGGCGGAGATAATCAACATTGATTTTTCCGTGGACTATGAAAAGGGCGTAATAAAGCCAATAGTGGAGGTAGAAGTAAATGGAGAATACGACAGCGAGGAATATACCGAGTAATTTACCCGAGGTAGAATTTGTAGACGTAAACACGGAAAGGTTGGTAAATAAACTTATTGCAGGGTATGAAGAAATAACGGGCAGGACGCTTTACCCGGCGGACCCCGTAAGAGCGTTTATATTATGGCTTGCGGACGTGATAGTACAGGAAAGGGTACTAATCAATGAATCGGCAAAGCAGAATTTACCGAGATATGCCGTAGGTGCTAACTTGGATTCCCTTAGTGAGATTTTCCACAATACATACAGGTTAGCACCTACGGTAGCAAGCACAACGCTTAGATTTTACATAACCACGACATTAGATAAGGATTATGTTATTACGGACGAGTTGGAGGTTACGGTAGACGGCAATATAAATTTTGCCACAACCGGGTATCTGATTTTTAAGGCGGGGGAAAATTACGCAGAGGTTGGGGCGGTATGCCAAACGCCCGGAACGGCAGGAAATGGGTTTGCACCCGGACAGGTAAGCAAGTTGGTATCAGACGAATTTTTATATTTTGCGGAAGTGGCTAACACGACAGAAACAGCAGGAGGAAGCGAAGAGGAAAGCGACACCGCTTTATATAACCGTATGAGGGAAAGCGAGGAATCAAGAACGACAGCCGGACCCCGTGGGAGTTATGCGTATCACGCCAAGTCGGTTTCCTCACAGATTAGTGACGTATCGGCGGAAAGTCCGACACCCGGAGTTGCAGACATAAGAATAATGTTATATGGCGGAGAACTGCCAACGCAGGAATTGATAGACAGGGTACAGGAGTATTTGAGTGCAGACGATATTAGACCAATGACGGATACAGTAATTGTAGCAGCACCGACAACGGTAGAATTTGACATAAACGCAACTTATTATATTTCAAGAGATAAGGCAGCAAGTACCAACGAAATCAAGCAGGCGGTGGAGTTGGCGGTAGAGAATTACATTTTATGGCAGACCTCAAAAATGGGGCGGGATATTAACCCGTCCTATTTTAATGCTATGCTTATGGAATCGGGCATAAAAAGGGTGGATATTACCGCCCCTGCATTTACGGAGATTGCCAAAGGAAGCGTTGCGGTTGTGAAAAACTGCAATATGACCTTTGGAGGTGTGGAAGATGAATAACATTAAAAATACCGATTTTTTAACCACGTTTCCGCCTGCATTAAAGCAAGATGAAAAAATGGTTGCCTTGGGCCGCCTTGTTGCGGACGAACTGCATATAACCGCAGAGGAAACAAAGAAAAATATAATCTATGCAAATATCAATGAGTTATCCGAAACGTGGCTTGATACCTTGGCATACGATTTACACGTTGATTGGTACGACTACGATTACCCGATAGAAGCGAAAAGGGCGATTATCCGGGACAGCGTAAGGGTACATCAGAAATTAGGAACAAAGGCAGCGGTAGAAATGGCATTGGGCGGGATACACCCATTAAGCGAGATAGAGGAATGGTTTGATTACAACGGTACGCCTTTTCATTTCCGCATTGTGCTTGATACGACAAATTCACGGGTAGAAGCCGACTACGAGGAAATCGTAAAGACAGTAAACATATATAAGCGACTAACCGCCCACTTGGACGGCTTGTATTATCAATGTTCTATGTGTGTGGTAGTGATACCGCAAACAGAGTATTTTTTATTTTCTACGCCAATGACAGGACAGTTAAAGGCAGGCACAGAGCCATATAGAAATACGGTCGGAGTGGTGGAAAACGCCGTTATCAACATAAATACGCAGGCAGCGGGATATATAGCGGAATCGGTGCGGACCGGCACGAAGCCGTACAGAAATATCACGCTTGCAAAGCAGGATAGCGAGATTGTGACCGATTCGGACACGCAGGGGTACGGATATACAAGCAATCAGACAGGAAAAACAAAGGCAGGCACAGAGCCGTACATAAGTACCGTGGGCGGTGCAGGAAGTAAAGAAGTAAAAGCCACGGCAGCAGGGCAAGGGTATATATTCGATTCAGATATTGCAGGAACGAAGCCGGACAGAAGTATTATTTTTGAATCCGCAGGAACGGCAGCAGTAGGAGAAACAGATACCGAAGCCTATTTATTTGAAAATGCCCTTATAGGAACAACCCCGAGAAGAAATGTTGTATTTGCACAGGAAAACGCAGAAACGGTAGCAGATACCGAAACAGAGCAGCACCAATACACCGCAGATATGACAGGACAGACAAGAGCAGGCACAGAGCCATATACAAGCACAAGTTGGGGGGAATCCGAAAAGGGCATGAAAACAACGGCAGAATCCGACAGTTACCAATACGAGGTTAAGCGTTGCGGTAGCAATCGGTTATAAGCAAATAAAAGTAAAGGAGAAAAAAGAAATGCTTACGGAAAGAGCCTTTGAGAGTTTCAAGAAATTAATTGAAACAAACATTGCTTACGCCAAGGTCGAGTACGGCGGTACGCTGCATAAGGCAAAGATTGAGAGCCGGGAACGTCTGAAAGACGGCAGGGTAGCGTTAAGTATTTCCATAACCCCGGAAGTGTCGGGGTCCACAACGATTACGAAAATACAGTTGTATGATATTTCTAATCAGTTGTGGGCGGAAAAGACCGAAGCAATCAAATTAAAGGGCGTACAACAGGGCGTGTTGTATCGTTTCAGTTTCAATTTTAAGGAGGAATAGCAGACAATGGGATTATTTAAGATTTGGAAAGACCATGTAACGCAGTATTCCAACCGTTATAAGGAAGTGCAGAACGCAGACGGGAGCATTACCCACGAAGCCGTAGAGGGCGAGGTAATACAGGAGGGTACACCGCAGAATGCAAAGAATTTTAACGACTTGGAAGAAAGGGTATTGGCGAGCGGAGAGGTTGCCGGATTGGCTTTATTAAAGGTCAATATGGCAGAGCAGCGTATCAAGGGATTACAGGGCGAAGTAGTAACCGCAACCCTTACAAACACAAAAGAATATCCGTTTAACAACTCAAAAGCCACGCTTGCACTTGAAACGCCTAGAGGTAATTTAGACTATACCGTTACGGTTGAAGCGGTGGCGGTAGGTGCAGGCGGAGTAGGGGAAGTATTGATAACAGATAAGCAGTTAAACGGATTTAAGATTGAGTACACTGGGACCGCAAAAAAGGTATCCGTAAAATGCACAGTACAGGGAGGATACGCATAAATGGCAAACATAATTATCAAGAAAGATGAAAGGAAAGAACAGACGGCAGCAGTATTAAACGCTTACGGCGTAGGCGGTGGCAGGGCAACCGCAGCACAAAGGGAAGCAGCAGAACATATAGCCGTTAGGTCGCAGGAAGCATACAGACAAATAAAAAGAATGGGAGGTAGCAGATAATGGCGACAGCAAAGATTATTGTAGTAGAAAAAAACGAGGGTACGAAAATCCCTTATGAGGTATCCGGCACTAAGATTATCTTTGGAGAAGATGAACTTATGGTAAATTGCAAGAGCCGGGAGCGTGACGAAGAGGTAACGGTTGATATTTGCAAGGACACTATGGACGGATTGACCGTTGGAGTTAATACCGAAGCAAGGGAGTATGTGGCACAAATTACAATCCCTGCAAGACGGTACGAAGAGGTAGACACAGGGGAAACGGACGAGAACGGAAAGCCGATTATGAGCCGTGAGCCGTTACCGTTTGACATGAAAAAATGCACATTGACGTTATGGGCGTTAAATCTAATCTAAGGAGGATAATTTAAAATGGCAAATTTTGACGATTTACAGGGTGCAGTAGCACAGTTTGGGGCAGGCAATGTAGTAATGTATGATGATACAGGTATGCCGTCAATCATGGTAGCCGTGCCGAAGATGAAGTATTCAGACATTATCACAGGAGGTACGGAAGAGGTTTTGCCGTTCTTTATCGTAGACGGAGAGGAAAAGAATACAATCTATGTATCGAAATTCCTTAATATCGTGGAGAATGAGCGGGCGTATTCGCTTGGCATGAAGTTGCCGAAAAACTATATCACTTTCGACCAAGCGGTAGCAGCCTGTAAGAAAAAGGGCAACGGTTGGCACTTGAATCAAACAGGGATTTTTGCGGTGCTTAACCTGTTATCGCAGAAAATGGGGACCGTACCGCACGGCAATACCAATTATGGCAAGGATTACTACCACGCCTACGAGCATGGAATACAGCCACAGGGGGAAGCGAACAGGACACTTACCGGGAGTGGTGCGCCTACTTGGTATCACAACCACGATACATCAGGAATTGCGGACATCAACGGCAACCTTTGGGAGTGGACCGGTGGATTAAGGCTTAACAATGGAGAAATTCAGATTATCCCTTATGGTAACTGCATGAAAATTGATTGCGATATGTCCGCACAAAGCACACTTTGGAAAGCAATCAAGCCGGACGGCACTTTAGTAGAGCCGGGAACGAGTGGCACGTTAAAGGTAAACGGAATGAAGATTAGCACAACGGCAGGAACAACAACGGCAAGCGGAGCATTTAAGAGCATTACGGCAGACACGGGGGTAACAATACCTAAATTACTGATTGCCCTTGGCTTATTCCCGGATAGCGGAATTACAACATACGGCAATGACCATTTTTACAATGACCCGGCAGGGGAAAGGTTGCCTATCCGTGGGTCGAGTTACTTCAGCACTTCCGATTCGGGGCCGTCCGCTATCCACTTGTTTCACGTCCGCTCCCATTCCTACGTCATCGTTGGTTTCCGCTCCGCTTTTTGCGAACTGCAAACTGATAACTGATAAACTGACAGGGTGTGCGATAGCACACCCTTTATTTTAAAATCCAATCAGTAAGGCAGGGGATAACGTGGAAGAGGTACAGGGAAAGCAGGAAGCACAGGAAATTAAAGCAAACGGCAACGATATTTTCAAAATCAAGGAAAAGATTTACGAAATGATATTGTACGGAAATCCTCGGTTAAAGGACTTTCCAAAAACGGAGAGATACATACTTGCAGGAGATATAAGAAAGACAATGTACGGTATGTTGGAATTGGCGGTAAGGCTTGAAAAGAAATACCACAAGAAAACCACCTTGCAGGATTTGGATATTGAGGTTGATGTATTAAGAAATCTGCTAAGACTTGCCAAAGACCCAGACCTATACCCAAAACAAAAGCCTTGTTTAGATTTTCATACTTGGGAAGTATGGATAAGAAAGGTAGACGAAATCGGTCGTATGATAGGTGGGTATATGGCTTGGGTCAACGGCAGGGAAAAGTAGAAAATAAGAATACATTGGGAAATAGCCACATAGTTACGGTGGTTGCCTATCCGTGGGTCGAGTTACAACAACACTTCCAATTCGGGGCCGTCCGCTATCAACTTGAATAACGTCCGCTCCAATTCCAACGACAACATTGGTTTCCGCTCCGCTCTACCCCTATGTCAAGAAGCCTTACGGTTACGACCGTAAGGACAGTACAAAAAGGGTTAAAGGGGTTATTTTCCATTCCCGGAGAATCCGGGAAAAAGATTGTATTGCCGTAACGACAGTTAGTAAGCGAAAAGCCGAAAAGATATATATTTGTCACGTCCGAAAGGGTCAAAAACTTAGTAGGTTTGTACGGCACTTTTGAAATGAGGTAACAGTAAATGAAAAGCATAAAGCATATTTACGAGAAAATATACGATTTTGAAAATCTGCATAAGGCTTGGGAGGAAGCGAGAAAAGGAAAGCGATACCGTGATGATGTATTGATTTTCAACCGCAACTATGAAGAGCGTTTAATAGATATTCAAAACAAATTGATTTATGGAACATATGAAGTAGGGAAGTATCACGCCTTTTATGTTTACGAGCCAAAGAAAAGGCTTATTATGTCGCTACCGTTTGAGGACAGAATAGTACAATGGGCGATATATCGGCAGTTATTTCCTTTATACGAAAACTCTTTTATTTATGATTCCTACGCTTGCAGGAAGAATAAGGGAACACACAAGGCAGCCGACAGATTAGAGTATTGGTTACGGCAGACGGAAAGAAAGCCGGGGCGTTACTATTATCTGAAAATGGATATATCAAAGTATTTTTACAGGGTAGACCATGATATTTTATTGAAGATTTTAGGACGCCGGATAAAAGATAAACGCCTGCTTGACCTTTTGGAGAAAATCATAAATTGCAATGATACAAAATTTGGGTTGCCAATGGGAAAAGAGCCGGACGAGGTAGAAGTAGGGGACCGGCTAAGTGATAAAGGTATGCCGATAGGCAACCTTACTTCTCAAATGTTTGCAAATATCTATCTTAACGAGGTAGACCAATACGCAAAACACGAGTTGGGATTGCATTACTACATACGATACATGGACGACATTATTATATTGCACCATGATAAAAAGTATTTGGCAGAGGTAAAGGAACTGCTACGGATTTTCTTAGATGAAAACCTACGCCTAAACCTAAACAAGAAAACTGCTATACGCCCTTGCAGTATGGGCGTGGATTTTGTGGGTTACAGGATATGGGCCACGCACCGCAGGCTAAAGAAGAAAACGGCGGTAAAAATCAAGCGGAATCTGAAAAAGCAGATTGAGAGGGTAAGGGCAGGGGAAGAAAGCAAGGAAAGGTTAGACCGTTCCGTAGCATCATACCGTGGAATTTTATCACATTTCAACAGTTACGGATTACGGCAGAGCCTTAACCAATTATTTATCAGAAAGGAATAATGCAGATGTATATTGATGGTACAACAATTATAACCATTGCAAGCGTTTTAGGGGCATTATCCGCAATAGGTGCGGTTGCCTATAAGGCTATCAAGTGGTTTCAGCAGCAGGAAAAGCAGACAAAGGATATTGAAGAGTTGAGGAAGCAGGAAAAGGAAGATATTAAAAAAATTGAAGATGAATTATGCTTACTCACATACGCTATTCTTGCCTGCTTAAAAGGATTGAAAGAGCAGGGGTGCAACGGACCCGTGACGGAAGCAATCGGGAAAGTGGAAAAGCACATAAACCAAAAAGCACACGAGCAGGATTAGGGGGAAAAATATGAAATATCTGTTATGCGGAATCCTTGGTATAGTCCTTGGATTCTTTGTATTTTATCTGTTATTTAGGATTGCCAACAAAAACAGGCTATATAAGAAGTTAAAGGCGGATGGGAAAAAGAAGATACCTAAACCAAACTTTACAAAAGTTGTTTTAGTGGCAGTCCTTTTTACTTACTTTATAGGTTTGTATATCGGTATCAAAGTAACACTTGCAGACAATTCACAATTTGGGGTACTTGCCACATACATAGCCACACCGACAACTACGGTAATTGCCTTGTATTGTTGGAAAGCAAAGGCGGAAAACTTGGTTAAAATCAAGCAGGGATACCCGGAGGAAACAAAGGATATACCTATTGATTTAAACAATATAAACATTTAAGGAGGTAATGCCATATGGCAAAAAAAGTATTTTTAGGAGTAGGACACGGAGGAAGTGACCCCGGAGCGGTAGGATACATCAAGGAAGCAGACGTAAACCTTACTATGGCGTTGGCTTGCCGGGATTACTTGCAGGCAAACGGGGTAGAAGTGCGTATGAGTAGGACAAAAGACGAAAACGACCCATTGACCGAGGAAATCAAAGAATGTAACGCATTTAACCCGGATTTGGCGGTTGACATCCACAATAACGCAGGGGGCGGGGACGGATTCGAGGTATACCATTACCACAAGGGCGGTACGTCAAAAACGCTTGCAGCAAACATAGAAGCGGAGGTAAAGGCAATCGGACAGAATAGCAGGGGGTTAAAAACCCGCCTTAATTCGTCCGGGTCGGATTACTACGGTTTTATACGTTGTATCAATGCACCGTCTATTATTTGCGAGGGCGTGTTTGTAGATAATAAGGCGGACGCAGCACAGGCGGATACCGCAGCAGAGCAAAAAGCCTTTGGAGTTGCATATGCAAAAGGAATCTTAAAAACCTTGGGTGTGACGGATAAGGGCGGAAACAATGCAGGAGGAAGCAAGCCGGGCAACAATGCAGGCGGTGGCACTTCCGGCACAGGGAAAATAAAGAAAGATGATATTGTGACATTCACAGGCGGACCGGTGTATAAGTCCTCTACGGAAGCAAAAGCGACCACAGAGAAAAATACAACGAGCAGATGTAAGGTAACGGCAATCAATGAAAAAGGCACACACCCTTATCATTGCGTTTCAGAGGACGGTAAGGGCGTTTACGGTTGGGTCAATGCGGAATCCGTAAAGGAAGCCACCACGGCAACGCAAAGCACCGCTAAAAGCATTTCAAAGGGCGATACCGTGACATTCACAGGCGGACCGGTGTATAAGTCCTCTACGGAAGCAAAAGCGACCA
>CAZGGA010000001.1:0-105399 GCA_964524555.1 uncultured Acetatifactor sp. | reverse complement strand
GCACACACCCTTATCATTGCGTTTCAGAGGACGGTAAGGGCGTTTACGGTTGGGTTGACAAGGCAGACGTAAAGAAATAGGAGGTACAGTATGGCAGTTACGGCAGCACAGATTAAAAAGGTTGTTAAAGTCGCAAGCGGTATTATCTATTCGCAGGAGGGAAACTACGGTAGCGTAAACAAAAACGACAACAAGCACGGTATGAGTATAGGAAAATGCCAATGGAACGCATATTGGGGCCGTGCATTACCGCTTTTACAGACAATCGTAAACAAAGACAACGAACAGGCTAAAAAGATATTAGGGGAAACTCTGTATAATGAGATTGCCGGAAGTAGTGCGGGTGCATGGAACAAGCAGGAGAGGGCAGCGACCGAAGAGGAAGCAAAGGCAATCTCAAAACTTCTTAACACACCGCAGGGGAAAGAAGCACAGGACGATTTGGCGGACACGGATATTACAGCCTATGTAAAGAACGGAGTTAAAACCGGGGTTGTTTCATTGAAAGCACTTGCTTATTATGCAGACTTGGAAAACCAAGGGGGAAGCAGTACGAGTAAAAAGATTGCCACGACCGCAGGAAATGACCTTGGAGGGGTCGAAAAGGTAGGACTTGAAGAAATACACGCATACGCCTTAAAAGATAGCGTAATGGGGAAATATGCAAGCCGTAGGGGCAAAGTGTACGAAGCGGTAAAGGCAAGCAATTTAACGGACGTATCAGCAGGGAAGCAGGATACGCCGGAAAAGGCAAAACCGACCACGCAGAATACGCCCACAACCACGCAGAACGACCCTAAGAGCGTTTCAAAAGGCGATATTGTAACATTCACAGGCGGAGGGGTTTATAAGTCCTCTACGGCGGAGTCAGCAGCAAGGCAAAAAGACGAGGTAAGCAGGTGCAGGGTAACGGCAATCAATACAAAAGGCACACACCCTTACCATTGCATTTCAGAGGACGGCAAGGGTGTTTATGGTTGGGTCAATGCGGAATCCGTAAAAGAGGTATCCACGACCGCACAGAATGACCCTAAGAGCGTTTCAAAAGGCGATATTGTAACATTCACAGGAGGACCGGTTTATAAGTCCTCTACGGCAGCACAGGCAGCAGTACACAAGGATGTAACAAGCAGATGTAAGGTAACGGCAATCAATGAAAAAGACACACACCCTTATCATTGCATTTCAGAGGACGGAAAAGGCGTTTACGGTTGGGTTGATAAGAAAGACGTAAAATAGACCGATTCGGACACAAAAAAACGGAGGTAAAGAGAATATGAATATTTTAGCGGAAAATTCGGTTATGATTATTGGTATCTTGGGAGTATTGGCATTTGCCGTATCCCTCATTACAGAGGTATTAAAGGACTTGCCGGGGATTAAGAAAATACCTACAAAGGCGTTTGTTATCCTTGTGTCCTTAATCGTGACCGTGGCAGCGTTGGCGGTTTATGTTGCTTATGCAGGCATACCGCTTTTATGGTACTATGTGGTGCTTGCAGTATTCGCAGCGTTTGTAGTGGCGTATATATCAATGTATGGGTGGGATACCTTAAAGGAACTGAAAGACAGATTTATAAAATAACATATTGCAGACATAAAAACGCCCCCTTGGCTATATTGCCTTGGGGGTTGTTTTTATTTTGCGATTTTTTCTACTTGGTCGGCGGTAAAAAGAAATGCCTTTGCTAAATAGTAGTGGTCGTTTTCTGCACCGTCTGTATTTTCGCCCGTTTCCTCATTTTTCTTTGCCTTGTTTGTGAACTTCCAAAGGCGGGTAGTGATTCTTGCGTGTTCCCCTTTTCTAACAATGTACCCCTCACTTTTCCAAGTTTGAAAAGTGTGCAGCGGTATCATATGACCGCTTGCAAGGATTTTTTCAACCTCTTCTAATGTATATAATCCGTTTGCTACCGCTTCGTTAATGATAATTTGTGTGTTTGTCATATCTTTGTACCTCCGTTTTGTTTTCATTTGATGATTTTATTATATACTTATATAAGTATATTTGCAACCCGGAAAACTGCACAAAAATACTTATATAAGTATATAAAAATATTGTGCAAAATATATACTTGTATAAGTATAAAAAACGTGTTACAATTTTAAGCAGGAAACTATAAGCAGTTAGACCGATAGGAGGTATTGAAAAATGGCAGAGGAAAAGACAGGCGGAACGCCTGCGACTAGGGCGAAAAATAAGTGGAATAAAAATAATTATGATTCTTTTTTGCTTACATCTATACCAAAGGGCAGAGCGGAAGAATGGACGGAGATAGCCAAGGAATTAGGGTATAAAAGCAGGAATCAGATGATAGTTGCAGCGGTTGAAGAGAAGATACAGAGGGAAAAGGAGAGCGATAACGAAAAATAGTAATATTCTCATATTTTTATAAAAAAATTGCAAAAACCATTGACAATATACTTATATAAGTATATAATATAATTGTAGCAAGGGAATAGCAGGAAAGGAGATAGCACAATGGAGGAAAACGAAATGAGCAAAGCCGATTTAATAGCAATGTTGGTATCAATCCGGGAGGTAGCAAGAACAAACGGAGAAAACCACACCGTAGAACACATAGACAAGATTCTTGAAGAAATAAGAAAATAGAATAAAGGGTAGTCACAAGGGGCGGATACCTAAACAATCCTGCTAACCGCCCCGAGTGCTTTATATAATAATAGCAGGATAATAGAAAAAAATCAAGCACGGATAGACCGATTCGGACACAAACCGGGCATTGCGGTATAGGTTTGCTATGCTCTATTCACTACGGACCAACACGCTATAACGGCAGGCGAAAACCTAAAGGGCAGCAGGACACATTAGCCACGCTGCCCTTTATGCGTAGGAGGATAGACAAATGGGTAAGCACATGACAAGAAACGACCGTATAAAAATGGAAGCGTTGCTAAACGCCGGACACTCAAAGGAAGATGTAGCAGGGCAACTACATTTTCATAGAAGCACAATATACAGGGAATATAATAAAGGTAAGTATATGCACCGCAACTCTGATTATACAGAGGAAGAAAGATATAGCAGCGATTTAGGACAGAAAGCACACGATTACGCCCAAGAGGGAAAAGGTAGGGCATTAAAGATAGGAAACGATAGGGAATTGGCGGAGTACATAGAGGATAAAATAGTAAATGATAGGTTTAGCCCGGAAGCAGCATTGGCGGATGTTGAGCGGTCGGGGAAAAATTTTAAAACCACAATAAGCGTTAGAACACTTTATAGGTATATAGATAGTGGCATTTTCCTTAAACTCACGAACAAAAACCTACCAATTAAAGGGAAAAAGAAAAAACACAATAAAAAAGTACAGGTGCAAAAGAGGGCAAGTGCAGGCGAAAGTATAGAGAACAGGCCCGAGGAAGTCAAAGACCGGGAGATATTTGGACATTGGGAAATGGATACCGTAAAAGGAAAACGAGGGGTTACTAAGTCCTGTATGCTTGTTTTGACCGAAAGAAAGACCCGAGACGAGATTATTATTAAGATGAAAGACCAAGGGGCAGCATCCGTAGTAGAAGCGTTGGACCGGTTGGAGCGTAAGTATGGCGATATGTTCTATAAGATATTCCGTAGCATAACGGTAGATAACGGAGTGGAGTTTGCGGATTATGAGGGGTTGGAAAAGTCGGCACTTAAAGAAGGTAAGCGTACCTTTGTTTTCTACTGCCACCCATATAGCAGTTGGGAACGTGGAACGAATGAAAATAATAACCGCCTTATCCGTAGGCACATACCTAAAGGGATAGATTTTGACGATACCACAGACGCAGAGATAGCATATATAGAAGAATGGATTAACAATTACCCAAGGGGAATTTTTGAATATAAGACATCAGCGGAGTTATTCGAGGAAGAAATAAGGAAATTGGCATAGAAAATTTTTTTAAAAAACTTGTCGCAAAACTATTGACAAAACATAACCCCACCGGGGTAAAAAATTAAGTGTTTACAACACTCTCAAACTGTGTTATGATATTTGGGTATGAGTCAGCCGATGCTCAGATTTGGGACACTCCGACCCGGTCTTGGTGTCAGGCGGTTATCAGAATAGGAGGAAAGAAACATGATTTCTAAAGAAAAGAAAACAGCAATTATGAACGAGTATGCCAGAACTCCCGGAGATACCGGTTCACCTGAGGTACAGGTGGCAGTTCTGACTGCAAGAATCCAGGAGCTTACCGAGCATTTGAAGGAGAACCCCAAGGATCATCATTCACGCCGCGGTATGTTAAAGATGGTAGGTCAGAGACGTGGCCTTCTGGATTATCTGAAAAAGAAGGATATCGAAAGATATCGTGCTTTGATTGCAAGACTTGGTTTAAGAAAATAAGGCGGGGCGGAGTGTGAGATTATTTTTACACTCCGCTTTTTGTCAAATTTTGATTCTTATGTTACACGGCAGTTATGGAACAGACGGTCTACCCGAGACCGCTGAAAAGAGCAGGAAATTTCCCGTTTTTTTCAGTAGTTTCGGAGCCTCTGTTCCTGAAGGCATCTTCCGGCATTTAGGAGGATGCGCCATACAATACAGATTACCGCAGAAAGCGGTGGAATGGAGGACAATATGTACCAGAGTTATGAATTGGAACTTGCCGGACGTACCCTGAAGGTTGATATTAACCGCGTGGGAAAGCAGGCAAACGGCTGTGCTTTTATGCACTATGGTGATACTACGGTATTGTGTACCGCAACGGCATCCGAGAAGCCCAGAGAGGGCATTGATTTCTTTCCCTTAAGCGTTGAGTATGAAGAGAAAATGTACGCTGTGGGCAAGATTCCCGGAGGCTTTAACAAGAGAGAGGGAAAGGCCAGCGAAAATGCGATTCTTACCAGCCGTGTTATCGACAGACCTATGAGACCTTTGTTTCCCAAGGATTACCGCAATGATGTTACTCTGAACAATCTGGTAATGAGCGTTGACCCTGAGTGCCGTCCCGAATTGGTGGCTATGATTGGCGCTGCCATTGCAACTTGTATCTCGGACATCCCCTTTGATGGTCCCTGTGCCATGACCCAGATGGGACTTATAGATGGGGAACTGATTGTGAATCCTTCCCAGGAGCAGTGGAAGAAAGGAGATTTGAATCTGACTGTTGCATCTACCAGAGAAAAGGTTATTATGATTGAGGCAGGCGCAAACGAGGTTCCTGAGGCAAAGATGATTGAGGCTATTTATAAAGCCCATGAAATCAATCAGACCATCATTGCTTTTATCGACAAGATTGTTGCAGAGAATGGTAAAAAGAAACATGCATATGAAAGTTGTGCAATCCCTGCAGAGATGTTTGAAGAAATCAAGAAAATCGTAACTCCCGAGGAGATGGAGAAAGCGGTATTTACTGATGAAAAGCAGGTTCGCGAGGAAAATATCCGTGTGATTACAGAAAAGCTGGAGGAGGCTTTTGCCGAGAACGAGGAGTGGCTTGCCATCTTGGGAGAGGCTGTATATCAGTATGAGAAAAAGACTGTCCGCAAGATGATTTTGAAAGACCACAAGAGACCTGACGGACGTGAGATTACCCAGATTCGTCCTCTGGCAGCAGAAGTGGATATTATCCCCCGCGTGCATGGTTCTGCCATGTTTACCCGTGGTCAGACCCAGATTTGCAACGTGTGTACCCTTGCTCCGTTGTCTGAGCAGCAGAGGATTGACGGTCTAGACGAAAATGAAGTGAGCAAGAGATATATGCATCATTATAATTTCCCTTCCTATTCCGTAGGAGAGACAAAGCCTTCCCGCGGACCCGGAAGACGTGAGATTGGCCACGGGGCATTGGCGGAGAGAGCCCTTCTTCCCATGCTTCCCAGCGAGGAAGAGTTCCCCTATGCAATCCGTACGGTATCCGAGACCTTTGAGTCCAACGGCTCTACCTCTATGGCATCCACCTGCGCTTCCTGTATGTCCCTGATGGCAGCAGGCGTTCCCATTAAAAAGATGGTGGCAGGAATCTCCTGTGGTCTTGTGACCGGAGATACGGATGATGATTTTGTATTGCTTACGGATATTCAGGGATTGGAAGATTTCTTTGGAGACATGGATTTCAAGGTGACAGGCACCACTGACGGCATCACGGCTATCCAGATGGATATTAAGATTCACGGTCTGACCAGACCCATTGTGGAGGGAGCGATTGCAAGATGCCGCGAGGCAAGACTGTTCATTATGGACAATTGCATGAAGCCTGCTATCGCAGCACCCAGACCTGAGGTGAATGAATATGCGCCTAAGATTATCTCCATTCAGATTGACCCGGAGAAGATTGGCGATGTGGTAGGACAAAGAGGTAAAACCATCAACGAAATCATTGCCCGCACAGGTGTTAAGATAGACATTACGGATGACGGTCAGGTATCTATCTGCGGCACCGATAAGGAAATGATGGACAAGGCAGTGGAGATGGTTAAGATTATCACCACAGAGTTTGAGACAGGACAGATTTTCAAAGGCAAGGTGGTAAGTATTAAGGAGTTTGGCGCATTTGTGGAGTTTGCTCCCGGCAAGGAGGGCATGGTTCACATTTCCAAGATTGCCAAGGAAAGAATCAACCGAGTGGAGGATGTGCTTACCTTGGGCGATGTAGTGACCGTAGTCTGCATGGGCAAGGACAAGATGGGCAGAATCAACTTCTCCATGAAGGATGTGGCACAGCAGTAATTGAGCTCTATTACACATAAAACAGTACGACTTATGCAGATGCCCGGAAAAGGTAGGTTTTCCGGACATCTGCTTTGTTTCACATAAAAGGAGGACTACAGATGGACAATCTTATGGAACTTTTAAAGACCCGCCGTACTTACAGGCGCTTTGAGCAGAAAGAAATTGATCAGAGCATCGTGGACGAGATGCTGATGGCGGCAAGATTTGCTTCCAGCGCCGCCAACAGACAACCCCTTTCCTATATTATTGTGGAGGGCAAAAACAAAGTGGCGCAGGTGTTTGAATATACCAGATGGGCAGCGGCCCTTCCGCCGGAGCTTGGTCAGCCTAAGGAGGGGGAACGCCCGGTGCTTTTCATAGCTGTGGTAGAGAATCTGGATATCAACAGGGAATGTGATACGGATGCAGGTCTTGCTATCAGCAATATGACTTTGGTAGCATGGAATCATGGAGTAGGAAGCTGTATTATCGGTGCCTGCAATAAGCAGAAGCTCTCTGAGCTTTTTGGTCTTACGGAAAATCAGAAACTTCATACCGTGGTAGCATTTGGGTATCCCTCCCACAAAAGCGCTGTGGTGCCCTTGAACCAAGGCGAAGAGTTTCAATATTATCTGGATGACAATGGGGATTATGTGGTGCCGAAACGCCGGCTGGCAGATATTGTGACTTATTTTTAATTGTATCATAATATTTCTTTTGTAAAAGATATATGTTATAATGGACTTATTAAGTAATCATACCATGAAGAGGTAACAAGAATGGAAAACCAAAAAAGCGTGCAATCCCGTGGAGACGGCTTGGAACGGTATATGCTTAAGCAGGCAGCAGGGTTATATTGGCTGCTTGATATGGAACAGGATGGATTGATTTATCACAGTCCGTTACCTTTAAACGAGATGGGCGCTTTTATCTTTCAATTAATGAAACAGGGCATGGAAAAGGAGCAGATGGCTGATACCGTAAGCAGTAAGTATCAGGTGGAAAAAGAGGCGGCATTGCAGGATATCATAAAATTTGGAAAGCAGCTGCAGGAACAGGGGATTGAAGTATGAATGTACTGTTGATTGGCGGTTCTGGAAGTTTAATTAATAACTTAATTATTAAATTTAATAAAGAGGGGCACCGGGTTTATCTGCTGACGGGCAGCAGATATGAGAAGCGCGCCTATCAGAAGGTGTTTGAAAAATATAATTTTACATATGACAGCACCAGCCTGAATGAGATTTTTGAGAGCATAAATCCTGAATTGACGGTTTATATGGGTGCCTATGACACCAACTTTTCGTGGTATAATGAGGAGGCGGAGTCAGTGAAATATTCCGCAAGCCTGATGAATCTTCTTATGGGTTATGCCATGCGTTGTGAGGGCAGATTTGTTTACTTGTCTTCAGATGATGTGTACAGTGGCAGCTATGAGCAGGATATTTCCGAGTCGGAACCTGTGAATCCTGTCACAGTCAAGGGGATGACTCTGGCACAGGGGGAGGAAATGTGTGAAAGCTACCGTAAAAACCGGGGGCTTGACATTGTCACCTTGAGGCTTGATCATCTTTACAGCATTCCGCAGGTCAGGGAGGATGTGGCGGATATCTGTTCCAGAATGTGTCTGGAGATTTTGGAGAAAAATACCCTGACAGTGGATGATGACAGTACATTTTCCCTACTGTATGAAGCGGATGCCATAGAATTTATATATCGGATTGCGGTCTGCAGGGAACACAGGCATCCCTTGTATCATATCTCTGCATCAGCGCCGATTACAGAGATAGACTTTGCGGATATTGTAAAAGATGCCATGGGAGAGAACACATGGGTATTCCATGAGAACCATGGGGGCGGCAGAAGAGTATTGTCCAACAGGCTTTTTGACAGCGAGTTCGGCAATCCGTTTTTCTGTGATATGCCAAGTATTGTCCAAAAGATTGCCGCACAGATGAAGGCAAACAAGTATGTTTTCCTGCATGAAGAAGAAAAGAGAGAGCCTTTAAAAGACCGTATTTTAAAAAAGGCGGGGTGGCTGATAGGCGCATTGGTTCCTTTTGTGGAAAACATGATTGCATTCATTCCCTTTTTTATGCTGAATAATCGTGCCGTTGGCAGTGAGTATTTTGCAAATCTGGACTTTTATCTTTTGTATGTGCTGTTGTTTGCCATTATTTATGGACAGCAGCAGGCTACTTTTTCGGCGCTGTTAGCCATAGCGGGCTACAGCTTCCGACAGATGTATGACAGGACGGGATTTGAGGTCTTTCTGGATGCCAATACCTATGTGTGGATTGCCCAACTGTTTATCTTGGGACTGACCGTGGGATATATGAGGGATCAGATTACCAAGCTTAGGCGGGAGAGCAGGGAGGAAAAAGAATTTATTTCCCTGCAGCTAAGCGATATACAGGATATTAACAGCAGTAACGTGCGTGTGAAGGATGCGCTGGAAACCCAGATTGTAAACCAGAATGACAGTGTGGGGAAAATATACAGTATTACTTCGGCTTTGGACAGATACAGTCCGGAGGAAGTACTTTTTTATGCGGCAGAGGTGCTTGGCAAGCTGATAAGGAGTAAGGATGTGGCAATTTACACCATTTCCAATGCTTCGTACGCCAGATTATTCTCTTCTACCTCCCGCAAAGCGAGGATGTTGGGAAACTCCATCCGTTATGTGAATATGGGGGAGATGTATGAGACTTTGATGGAACGCAGAGTGTTTATCAACCGCCGGATGGATGAGAGATATCCCCTTATGGCAAATGCTATCTTTGAGGGGGATGAGATGCGGATGATTGTCATGGTCTGGGGTATCCCCTGGGAGAGTATGACTCTGGGGCAGGCAAACCAGCTGGTGGTTATCAGCTCCCTGATTCAGAATGCGGTGTTACGGGCCAACAAATATATAGAGGCACTTACAAACGAAAGATACAGAGAGGGAACTCAGATATTGGAGCCGGAGGCCTTTGATGCTTTGGTCAATGCATACTTAAAGGCAGAGCGGAAAGGTCTGACAGAATGTGCGCTTCTTAGGATGAAGGTGGAGCCGGAAAATTATGAAGAGGCAGGAAAGATCTTTCATGAAAAGCTGCGTCAGACAGATTATGTCGGCATTTTGCCCGATGGAAAGATGTATCTGCTGCTGGCCAATACCGATGAGGCGGACACCGTCATAGTGGCGGATCGTTTTAAAGAACTAGGCTATGAATGTGACATCGTGGAGGATGGTCAAAAATGACATCACAGATGATTGGTTTTATAATACTGCTGGTGTTGAATACGCTGGTGGCAGTTATCTATCTTTTATGGAATCGTTTCCATTGGAATTTCTTCCGAAAAAAAGATAGTGATGATAGTGATTATAATGATGAAAGAAGCTATATCATTCGTTTTGTGATTATGCTGCTATGCCCGGTTGCGGCTCCCTGTTTCTTTTTGCTGGCACATGTCATGTTCCTCCTCTTTTTCTCGGAGCCGGTGAGTCTGGAAGATGTGGTATTCAGCAAAGAGCGCGCCAGAACCTTTGTCCATGCGGAGGAAGATCGGGAACGCAATATTGTGCCTTTGGAGGAAGCCATTGAGATTACGGATAAAAGCGGTCTGCGGACCCTGATGATGAATGTGGTGAGGGGCGATATCCATAAGTCCTTGGCATCCATCTCCGGGGCATTGAACAGCGAGGACACAGAGACGGCGCATTATGCAGCATCGGTACTGCAGGATGCCTTAAATGATTTCCGTGTCCATGTGGAGAAACAGAAGCAGTTGATTCTGGAGGCCGATGAAAATCAGATATATTATGCAGACAGCCTGCTGGATTATATGAATCAGGTGCTGGAGCAGAAGGTATTTACGGATATGGAGCAGCGTACCTATGTGGCGGTCATGGACGAGATTGGTGAAATCTTTTATGCAGCGGAAAAGCAGAAAATGACCAGCAGCCATTATGAGGCTTTGAGTCTGCGCCTTCTGGAAATCGAGGATTATGAGAATTGCAGAAAATGGTGCGAGCGCGCTAAGTTTCAGTATCCGGGTGCGCTTGCTACTTATACCTGTCAGTTGAAACTTTATTTTAACAGCGGACAGAGAGAAAAGTTTTTTGACGTTATCGAGGAGTTAAAGCAGTCGGCCGTGGTGATTGACAGTGAGACTCTGGAGTTAATCAGAGTGTTTCGTTGATGAAGAGAAATCGGGATTAGGGAACCGTTGGAATCATTTGCGAAGTATGGTATGCAGGAGGCATAAAGATGATATCTCGCAGAAATTTTTTCAGCATATGTATTATGATGGCGGTTTTGGTGTTTATGTTCCAATTCTCCCAAGTGTTTAAGGCATGGGGGAGCAATTATGATGTCAATGAATATGCGACAGAGCTGCAGGCATCTGGTCAGGATAAATGGCAGCCTGTCACTTGCAGGATTTCGGAGGGAGATTTTCCTAAAAGGGATTATGTACTGTTTTTTGGGAATGAAGATACTCCGCTGTGGAATGTGGTGAAGCAGTGGTGTACCTACACCAAAAAAGATACGCTGACAGCGCCGAATACCAAAGACTTTGAATTGCCAACAAAGCAGCTTCCCGCAATGATTTTAATTGACTCCAATGCCATTGATTTTGGATTAGAAAGAAATTCCCTGCTGAAGGTAGCGCAATACGGCGTACCGGTGGTGTTCTGCAATCTGCCCGATGTATCTGAGGTCAGGAGGAATGACAGGCTGAGGGAGCTTTTGGGAATCCGAAGGGTGAATGCAGATATCATAAAAACAACGGGTATACAGATGTATTCCGGCTTTCTTCTGGGAGGAGAAGCCCTTTATAAGGTGGACAACGAAGAGGAGGAGAAGCTTCAGGATTTATGTCTTGAAGTTCCGTGGTATGCTACAGGGAGAGGCACCAAGACTTATATGGCGGGACTTCTGGATAACGAGGATACGGACAGGGAGGATTATCCTAGTCTGATCTGGCGTAACAATTACAACGGAACTCCCATATTTGCGGTGTGTGGGGATTATATGTCAGAACTTTCCGGGTTGGGCATTCTGGATGCTTTTGTCTATGAGACCAATTCCTACGAGATACATCCGGTGGTCAATGCATGGAATGTAGTGGTGTCTGACTATCCGTTTTTTGCCTCTGAAAATAAGGAGACCATGCAAAAGCTCTATGGTCGGGATATGAAGACAGTGCTTCGTGATATTATGTGGCCCGGTGTTTCTTCCATGGCAGAGCAGAATAAGTTAAAGCTGACCTGCTGTTTGTCTCCGCAATATGATTATCTGGATCAGGAAGAACCTTCGGGGGATAATATGGTATTTTATCTGCAGCAGATGAAGGAGATCGGTGCTGAGGCAGGGAAATCTCTAATATATGGGGGCGGAATCCCTCTTTCTGAAAAATTGGAGCGGGACAATGCTTTTCTGGGAGGACTCGGCATAAATTACCGCTATAGTGCGGTTTATGCAGGCAAAGAGGTGCCAAAGGAATTGGAAGCGGAATGGAGAGTGGGACGGCTTGGGGATGTCCGAACCTTAACCTGTGCCTATGGCGGCAATTATCCCCTCCTGTCCTATTATAAGGATGAGGTGACGTTACAATGTATTACGGGGGAAGCCACGGAGTATAGCTATTCTAGGGACCTGCGGGCAAGAAGCATTTCCACGGCTTTGGGATATTCCAATGTTTTGGTGGATATGCACAGCGCTATGTGGCCGGAAGGCAAAGAGCAGCAATGGGAAGTTTATTTTGATCAGGTTTCCAGCAATGTTAATACTTATTGGAACAAATACAAAGCTTTTTCCAGAACTACCTTGTCGGAGAGCGATGCAAGAATCAGGACCTTCTTAAATCTGGACTATGAAACTTCCCGCGATGGGGACAGGATTTTCCTCACTGTTACTAATGCAGGCGGGGATGGGTGGTTTCTGCTGCGTACCCATGGTGAGGATATTGTGGAGGCGCAGAATGCAGAGTATGAGAAGTTGGAGGAAAGTGCCTATCTGATACATACTCTTTCCGATAAAGTGGAGCTTCGGCTGAAGCTTTCCAAGGAAGTACCGCAGTTTATGAAGTAAGAAGATTGAGAGGTTAGTATGAAAATATGCATCTTGGCGGAGGGTTGCTATCCCTATGTGGTAGGTGGTGTGTCCGGATGGATTCACAGTATGATAAAGTCTTTCCCGCGCGTGGAATTTATCATATTGGCTATTGTGTCCAACCGTTCTCAGGGCGGGAAATTTGCCTATGAGCTTCCGGACAATGTGACAGCGGTTTACGAGGCCTATCTGGATGATTATGATTGGGGACGAAAAAAGAAATATGGCAGCCGTACCAATTTAAATGATAAGGAATATCGTGCTCTGCGGAGCGTGATTTTAAATGAGGATGTGGATTGGGACACTATCTTTGATATGTTTCAGACCATGAAATTTTCTATTGACGATTTGCTGATGGGAGCAGACTTTTTAAGCATTGTCAAGGAATGTTATAAAAGCAGATATCCCTATGTGGTATTTTCGGATTTTTTGTGGACCCTGCGCTCCATTTATCTGCCGCTGTTTTTGATTCTGCAGACACATCTGCCTGAAGCGGATATTTATCACTGTGTGGCCACGGGCTATTCGGGTGTGCTGGGCAGTATGGCAAAGCATTTTCACAGAAGCGGGTTGTTGGTGTCCGAGCATGGTATTTATACGAGAGAGAGAGAAGAGGAGCTTTTGAAGGCCGGATGGGTAGCGGGCATCTACAAAAATATCTGGATTGACCAATTCAGAAAGATGTCACGGCTTGCCTATGACAGGGCGGATATAGTGACCAGCCTGTACGCCCATGCCAGAGAACTCCAGATGGAGCTGGGCTGCCCGGAGAAGAAGACCAGAATCACACCCAACGGCATAGACACCCAGCGTTTTTCCAATCTTCCCGGCAAGAAAGAGGAGGATGAAGGGTATGTGAACATGGGAGCAGTGCTCAGAGTCACGCCAATCAAAGATGTAAAGACTATGATTCGTGCTTTTGCCTTTGCCAAGGAGAGGGCATCAAACCTGAAACTGTGGATTATGGGACCCTGTGACGAAGATGAGCAGTACGCACAGGAATGTTATGAATTAGTGGATACTTTAGGAGTAAAGGATATTATCTTTACAGGGAGAATCAATGTACAGGAGTACCTCGGGAGAATGGATTTCACCATTTTAACCAGCATCAGCGAGGGGCAGCCCCTGACCATATTGGAGAGTTTTGCCGCGCATAAGCCGGTGATAGCAACGGATGTGGGGAACTGCCGGGAACTGATTTATGGGTTGGAAGACGGATGCGGGACTGCAGGCATTCTGACTCATATCATGAATACCGCAGAGCTTGCGGATGCCATGGTTCGTATGGCACAGGACCCGGAGCTTGTGAAGAATATGGGAGACTGCGGATACAAGCGGGTCATGCGCAGTTTCCGCATAGAACAAATGAAGCAGACCTATGAAGAAATTTACGAGGAAATTGGCTGGGAGCAGGGTAAGCTTTGGCCGGAAGAAGAATATACCCAGGAAGAGTTAGGCAGGAAATAGCGTGAGAAGAAGGAGGCTGTCTTATGGCAGGAATTGGTATCAAACTAAACAGAATATACAGCAAAAATACCATTACCACTCATCTGGCGGGATTCGGTTATAGCACGATTATCACCATAGCTCCTATGTTTTTAGTGATTGCGGCAGTTTTTGTGATGCAGGTGCTTTTGGGTGTTTCCAAGCTGGATTATGCCAGCAGAGAACTGTATTCCTGTACCATTCTATATATTTTTGTCTTTGCGCTGTTGGCGGCATCGCCATTCAACGCTGTTTTGTCCAAATATATGTCGGATGTGATTTATGAGGAGACCTATGATGACATTCTGCCTTGCTATTATGTGGGTCTGATTTTGAATTTAGTATTCGGCTGTCTGATGGGGATTCCTTTCTGCATAAGGGAATATCTGGTGGGACAGGTGGCTCTGTTCTATGTGTTTGCGGGGTATTGTGGCTATATTGCACTGATTCTGGTATTTTATTCCATGCTTTATCTGTCCATCTGCAAGGACTATAAAAAGATATCCCTGTTTTTCTTTGTGGGAATGCTGGTAACCGTGCTGCTTTCCCTTGTGCTGGTGTATCTTTTCAGGATGGAGGCCACCTTTGCCATGTTACTTTCCCTGGCGGTGGGTTTCCTGATCATAGCTTCGTTGGAGCTTGCGCTGGTAAAGAGTTATTTCAGGAAAAACAGCGGCAAATACAAAAAAGTTTTGAAATATTTTAAGACCCAATACCTTCTGGTGGTGTGTAATTTCTGTTACACCATAGGGCTCTATCTGCACAATTTTGTATTCTGGACCACAGATATGCACATGGTTATCGCCAAGAGCTTTGTATGTATGACCACTTATGATATGGCAACCTGTATTGCCATGTTTACCAATATTTCTGCCAGCGTTATCTTTATCTCACGGGTGGAGATGCATTTTCATGAGCGGTACAAAAATTATTCTGAGGCAGTTATCGGCGGCAGAGGAAACTCTATTGAAAATGCCAAAAAGAGAATGTTCAGCCAGCTTTCAGAGGAACTGATGAATCTGGTTCGTATTCAGTTTATTATATCGGTGGTTATCTTTTTACTGTGTATCATACTGCTGCCCAGATTCGGGATGGGGGGCATGGTGATGCAGATATATCCCTGTCTGGCAGCAGGATATTTTATCTTATTTATTATGTATGCGGCAATTATTTTCCTGTATTATTTCAATGATTTGCGGGGAGCGGCGGCTACGGCTATAAGTTTTTGCATCATTACGCTTCTGGGGAGCATTTGGGCTACCACTCTTCCCGTCATCTGGTATGGAATCGGGCTGGTGTTTGGCGCTGCCGCAGGGTGGTGTGTGGCCTATGACAGGTTGAGGACTTTGGAAAAAGGTCTGGATATTCATGTTTTCTGTAACGGAAGCATTATGAAGCGGGGGCATGGAAAGAAGCCCTCAAACAAGGTGTATGAGAAAACCGTATAGCCGTCTGGCAGGCGTAAAAAGGGAGGTATCACTATGGAACCGGGAGTAATGTTGCGTATTATTATGATTGTCACGGGAGTGTTTTTGGTCGGCGTTACCATTTCCTCATTGGCAAAGAGAAAAATGACGGAGCCTTTTTGCATGACATGGGGGCTGATATCCCTGATTATCATTCTGGCCGGTGTTCTGTTAAGGCCTGATGAGTGGAATCGTTATATCAGTACCAAGGGTATGCTGCTTGTAGTATTGATTGGCTTTTGTGTGGTTTATGGAATTTATTTTATGAGTGCGCGGATATCCGAACTGATGCGAAGAAATCAAGAACTGTCAATGCAGGTATCCCTTTTGAATTATGAGGTGGAAAAACTGCAGCAGCAGATGGAAGATTTAAACGCTGGGCAGGGACAGAAAGCATGATGAAAAAAATATTGATAGTAATGAATACAATGGGACAGGCGGGGGCGGAAACAGCGCTTTTAGAACTTTTACGCCATATTGACCCCAAGGAATATGAGATTTCTCTGTATGTGCTTATGGGTCAGGGGGAAATGGTGCATGAACTGCCGGACTATGTGAAACTGTTAAATGTACATTATAATGACAGTTCCGTGCTGGGCAGGGAAGGCAGGGTTCATATGCGAAAGACGGTGCTAAAGGCAATGTTTGCCAGAGGTACGGTATTTCGCCTGCTGCCCTATCTGATTAAAAATCTGGGAACGATGGCAAAAAAGGGGCAGGTTCTTCCCGATAAGCTTTTGTGGAGGGTTTTGTCGGATTCCGGACAGCGTTTCAAAGAGCATTATGATTTGGCGGTGGCTTATCTGGAGGGTGGTTCTGCCTACTATGTGGCAGATCATGTGAAGGCGGATAAAAAAGCGGCGTTCCTCCATGTGGATTATGGAAGAGCCGGATATACAAGAGCGTTAGATAAGGATTGTTATTTAAAGTTTGACAGGGTGTTTTGTGTGTCAAAGGAGGTCAGGGAAGCTTTTTTACAGGTTTATCCGGAATGCGGGCAAAAGACGGAAGTTTTTCATAATCTGATCAATCAGGATGCTATTCGGAAAAAGGCAAAACTTTCCAGCGGTTTTGAGGATGCCTATGAGGGATTTCGGATTCTCACAGTGGGAAGACTTACCACACAGAAGGCATTTGAAGTATCCATAGAAGCAATGAAGCTGTTAAAGGAAAGCGGAGTACAGGCAAGGTGGTATGTGCTTGGGGAAGGGGATCAGAGAAGCTTTTTGGAGGAGAAAATCAGGCATTTTCGGCTGGAGGAAGATTTCCTGCTTCTCGGGGCAAATCCAAATCCCTATCCCTATATGGCGCAGGCGGACATTTATGTCCATGCCAGCCGTTTTGAGGGAAAAAGTATCGCCATACAAGAGGCGCAGACTTTGGGATGTGCAATTCTGGTTTCTGACTGCAGCGGCAACAGGGAGCAGGTAATTCCGGAAGTGGACGGCATAATGTGCGGATTTACGCCTGGAGAAATCTGTCAGGGCATACAGAAACTGTTAGGGGATGAAGCGCTTCGCAGCCGTCTGGGAAAAGCTGCGGCGGAAAAGAAGCTTACGGATGAATCGGAAGTGGAGAAATTGTTAAAGCTAGCTAAATAGGTGCTTGGAAGCAATGGAAACAAGATAGTAGATGGATATGAGGGACGAAATATGGGCAATGGACAAAAAGAATTGTTGATTATCATTCCTGCATACAATGAGGCAAAAAACATCGGGGCGCTCCTTGACAAATTGGAGGAGCCACAGATTAAGGACATTGCGGACTTGTTGGTGATGAACGATGCATCCACGGACAATACGGGCAGCATTGTCAGGGCAAGAAAGCATCCGGTGGTGACTCATGTGTATAATCTGGGCTATGGGAGCGGATTGCAGACAGGATATAAATACGCTCTGCGAAATGGCTATCGGTATGTGATTCAGATGGATGCAGATGGACAGCATGACACCTGCAATGTCAAAGAAATATATACGAGGCTTACAACCAAGGATGAGCAGGGTCACTGTCCGGACATTGTGCTGGGTTCCCGTTTTGTGGAAGGAAGCCCTGCATATCCCACCTCTGTAACCAAGAAAATCGCTTATACCATGTTCCGAATGCTGATACGCATCGGCACCGGCAGAAAGATTATGGATCCCACCACGGGACTGCAGGGACTCAGCAGAAGGGCTTTCAGATTTTATGCAGGATATAATCATTTTGACGACCAATATCCTGATGCCAATATCATTATGCAGATGATGCTTTTGGGCTACCGGGTGGAGGAGATTCCGGCGGTGATGCATCTCAGGACGGAGGGAAAGAGCATGCACTCCGGGTTAAAGCCGTTCTTTTATATGTTTCGCATGATGTTTTCGATTATCGCCGTATGGATTAGAATAAAACTGTTTCATGTAGATGTGGAGGCAATGGATGAAGTCTCTGTTTCCTAAATTATCGATTACAAAATTGCATAGAGAAGCCGGATTCCGATTCTGTAAGGCCGATTTGACGGAGCAGATAACGAAGCTGCAAAATCCCGCAAGAGGCTGGTATCAGATACATACTTTTGATATAAGAAAGGAACCGGATTTTGAGGAATTGAAATGGTGTCTGGACAAAGATGACACCTTGGTGCTCCTTCTGATTAACATTGGCGGATTCTATGACAGGGAGCTGGATGAAGCGGCAATCTCCCGCATCAGGAGCCTTCTTTGTTTTTTTGCCGAAGCGAAGAATGCGCAGTATGATATTATCTTAAGAATTGTCTATGACCATGAGGGAAAGGGCATGGAGAGGGAGCCTTCTTCCTTTTCTCTGGTGGAGAGGCATTTGGAGCAGATCGGGACACTCTTTGGAGAATCAGGAGCCGTTTTTATCTATCAGGGAATGCTTGTGGGAAATTGGGGCGAGATGCATGGCAGCAGACATTTGACGGCAGACAGGATGAAAAAAATGGCGGCTATCCTGAGCAGGCAAAGGAGCAAAGAGATGTATCTGGCAGTGAGACGCCCTGCCCAATGGAGGCTTTTGCACACCTATACCCTGCATATCACGGAAATACCGGAGGATGGCATGGGACTTTTTGATGACGGGATGTTTGGTTCGGAGAGTCATCTGGGAACCTTTGGCACGGGGGACAGGGTCAGCGCAGGCTGGGACGGCCAATGGGGATTTGCACAGGAGATGGCTTTTGAAGAGGAGCTTGGAAATTATGTGCCAAACGGCGGAGAAGCCGTCTATGGAGAGGGATATACGGAGAAACTCTCTCAAAAGCAGATGTTAGATACGCTCAGAAAAATGCGTATTACTTATTTAAATAAAGCCCATGATGTCAGGACTCTTGATATCTGTAAAAAGTGGAACTATGGGGGAAACGGAGTCTGGTCAGGAAAGAGTATGTATGATTATATCGGGGCTCATCTGGGGTATCGTTTCCTGATACAGGATGTGGCTCTTAAGCAGACAGGGCAGCAGTGCCTTGTGGAGATAGAGATAGAAAATGTGGGTTTTGCGGGATTTTATCAGGAAGCGGAAGTATTTCTGGAATGCTTTAAGGAAGAAGAAATGCTTTCTTCCCAGCAGATTGAATGTGATATGAGAAAATGGGAAGCCGGCAGGGTGCAGAAAATAAGCTGTGTCATAGAGGTGCAGGATTGCAGTCTGTATCTATATGCCAGGAGAAAAAAGGATTGCAGATGCATCCGCTTTGCCAATCTCTCAGGGGAGGACGGCAGGGCGAAGCTTGGCTCTTTGCAGCGGCGGGAGGTGAAGAAGTGATTACGCTATATTGGGCATTTGAATATACCAAGATGCTTCTGGCATATCTATTTTTGATGTTTATCTGGCCATCGGCGGTATTTTTTCCTGTGATGAAGGGCAGATCCAAAACTTTTCGATTTGGGTTCTGCGTTACCACGCAGGTTGTTCTGGTGAATAGTGTGGTGCTTCTGCTGGGGCTTGTGCATCTTTTGAATCCCTGGGTGATCCGCATACTGTTTTATGGCTCTTTTATCTGGGCTGTATGCCGGAATATCAAAATCAATGACAAACAGCTGCAGGATTTTAAGCATCTGGTTATGGGAACTTATGGACGCAAGTCCTACATAGCTGACAGGATGAGTGATCTGGGAAAATTTATACGCTATCTGTTCCGCAAATTCTGTGGTTTCATGCAGGGACATTGGTGGGACTATGGGCTGCTTGTTGTCATCCTGATATTCGGAATGATTTATTTTACTTATGGCGCTTTTCAGGACTATTCCTATGGATTTGGAGATATGTACCCCCACAGCGCATGGATTTACGGATTGACTCAGGGAAAGATTTTTTCAGCAGGCATTTATCCTGAGGCAATGCATTGCTTTGCATACAGCATTCATACGCTTTTTGGCATCAGAATTTATAGCTGTATGCTTTTTCTGGCAGGTATTCATGTGGTGGTATATCTGTTGTCCGCTTATGTGCTTATGAAAGAACTTTTCCGTTTCCGCTATACGCCGCTGTTTGTGCTGACGGCTTTTCTGACAGTGGATCTGCTGTGCATTGATGAAGTGTATAGTATGTCTCGTCTGCAATGGTCGCTGCCGCAGGAATTTGGGCTGTATACTTTGTTTTTATGCGGAGCCTTTTTGATTCGTTATTCCCGGAGTACCAAGCAGATTCCCGTAATCTATTTAAGACCGATTACCAGAATCAGAAACTATTATAATCGAAAGGAAAGACTCAAGATAGCCGCGATGATACCAGAATTTTCGCTGGAGGATGAGCTGGCTCAGGATAATAAGCTGACGGAAGGCTATTGGGACGAGAATCTCTTTGTCTTTGCCATGGCCCTTGCCGCCTCGCTTGCCATACATTTTTATCCTACTATAATGGCATTCTTTGTGTGTGTGGCGTTGGTTCCCATACTAGCATTGCGAATTTTTCACAAAAAGCGGCTGATACCTTTGGTGATAGCTACGGCATTGGGATTTATGATTGCCGTGATTCCCATGGCGGGAGCACTGATATCAGGAATTCCTTTGCAGGGTTCCATTGGCTGGGCAGTGAATGTGATTAATGGGGAAGATGAGGAGAGTAATTCCAATATTATTCTGGATGAGGAGACTGGAGAGGAAATTACAGGCAGTCTGTCCTTTTCGTGGGGAGGAAGTTCTTCCAGCACAAAGACGGAAGGGAATGGTGCAGGCACAGAGCAGGAAAAAGAAGGGGAAGAAAGCACATCAGGGGGAAATGTTGTAATAGGAAACTCCCAGCAGGTTCCTGCCGCACCCAAAAAGCCCTTGTTGCAGAGAGTGAAGGAGTTGCTCTTTAGGAAGGCGGATGCACTTTATTGGAGCGGATATGTTACTTTGTATCGGACAGAGAGAGCGGGCTTTATTGTGAATTGTACTTTTCTGGCATTTGCTTTGTGGGCAGCGGCAAAAGTGATTTTGTTGTTTGCAAAAATACTCTTTAAATTCAGGAAAAGCAAGTGGTCAGAGAGATGGAATACAGGGTATTATGACGGCTATTTTTCCATTGCTTTGGTATCGGTGCTTTTTGTCATGCTGTATTGTGCAGGCAGTCTGGGACTGCCTTCCCTGATTGCCGGTTCCAGAATCTGTTCTTCGGCCCAGATGCTGATTCTTGCCATGCTGGCAATACCGGTGGATATGTTCTTTTCGCTGGCACAGATTATTGTACATAGAGGGATTTTGGGCGCAGTGTCCGCTCTTGGCGTTGTGGGTATCTATGTGGGAACCATTATGACAGGAACCTTCCACGGATATTTATACTATGAGCTGACCCGTTATAATAGTGCAGTTATGACTACTTATTCCATTGTCAGTTCCATGCCTGAAGGCAGTTATACCATCATATCTCCCACAGATGAGCTTTATCAGATGATTCAGTATGGCTGGCATGAGGAGCTGACAAGTTTTATGAATAACACCCGAGTGAACAATTATGTGATTCCAACGGAGCATGTGTTTATCTATGTGGAGAAAAGACCCATTGAGTATGCCCAGAGTCATTTCTTTGAGGGGTCTGATTGGCTGGCATGGGAGAAATATCCCGATTATTACAACCTTTTTGTAAGTCAGTGTCCTGAGATTTCCGCTTCGCAGATTTCTACACAGGAGACGGATTTAAGGTGGTTTATGGGTACTTCCAGCACCTATGACAATATTGCCATGCGCACCCTGTTAGAATCTCAGGTCTACAGATGGTGTCAGAAATTTAAGGCAATCTATCCCTATGAGATGAGAGTCTACTATGAGGATGATGATTTTATCTGTTATTATTTCAGGCAGAATCCTGAGAATCTTTTTCAGTTGAGTATATGGTGATATCAGAGGAAGGGAGTGGCAGTATGGAAGCTCCGATTGATTTTGTGATAACATGGGTAAATGTCCTTGATGAGGAATGGAATGAGACATATCGCCAAAATAAAGCAGAATATTGTGCCCGGGCGGACAGGGATAAAACGCTCAGAACCGACAGAAGAAGAGAGCGGTATCGCGATTGGGGGCTGTTAAAATATTGGTTCAGGGGCGTGGAGAAATATGCGCCATGGGTGAGAAAGATTCATTTTGTTACCTATGGACAGCTGCCTGAGTGGCTGGAGGAGGAAAATCCAAAGCTGCATGTGGTAAGGCATAAGGAGTATGTGCCGGCAGAATACCTGCCTACTTTTAACAGCAATGTTCTGGAGTTGTATCTGCACAAAATAGAAGGGCTCTCGGAACATTTTGTCTATTTTAATGATGATATGTTTTTGGTGGGAAAGACGGCGCCAGAGGATTTTTTCAGGAAGGGAAAGCCCTGTGATATGCTTGCATTCCAGCCTGTGGTGGCGAATCCTTCCAATCCTATTATGTCCCAGACTCTGCTGAATAACAGTCTGGTTCTGTCAAAATATTTTGCCAAGAGGGAAAATGTGGGGAAGCAGCCGGGAAAATATTTTAACATAGGATACCCGCCCTTATATTTTTGGTATAATCTGCTGGAACTAGGTTTTCCACGCTATACGGGCTTTTATACGGTGCATGGTCCTTCGCCTTTTTGTAAAAGTACTTTTATGGAGGTGTGGGAGAAGGAAGGTGAGCTTTTGGGACAGGTTTCTCTTAATCGTTTCCGCAGTGCTGGGGATGTGACGCAGTATCTTTTCAGAGAGTGGCAGAAGCTCTCCGGAAATTTTGTACCTCTCAATCTGCACCGTTTTTTTGGATATTATGAGATTGGCGATGATAACGGGAAATTTCTCAGGGCAATGAAAGCGCATAAACACAGGATGCTCTGCATCAATGATGCCCCCATAAACAGGGATGAGGAGGCGGTGCGGACGGAGCTTTGCGCTGCTTTTGAGAGGATTTTGCCGGAACGCTCTTCATTTGAAAAGTGAAGTCGTGGAGGAAGTATTGTGACGAAGATGAGCAGAACAGAATACTCGGCGCGCAATACCACCGTGGCAATGGTGGGCAGAATGACTGCCATTCTCATGGGATTTGCCCAAAGAGTAGTATTTACCCATACCCTGAGTGAGGAGTATGTGGGAATTAACGGATTGTTCTTGGATATACTGAGTGTGTTGGCACTGTCGGAGCTGGGAGTGGGAGTTGCCATCACCTATGCCCTGTATAAGCCTATTTCGGAGGGAGATGTGGAAAAGCAGAAATCTCTGATGAAGGCATATCAGGGATTTTACCGGGCAGTGGCAGGAATTGTGCTGGCAGGCGGGCTTTTGGTGCTTCCGTTTTTGGATGTTTTGATAAAGGATCAGCCCGATGTGCCCCATCTGACCTTAATTTATCTGATGTATCTGGCAAATTCGGTGGCATCCTATATCATGATTTATAAAAGGACATTGATAGATGCTCATCAATTAAGCTATATCGGGGTGGTTTATCAGACTACCTCCTGGGTTATTCAAAATATTCTGCAGATTATAGTGCTGATTGCTACCAAAAACTTTATGTTGTTTTTGAGTATACAGATATTGTGTACCATCGGAAACAATATCTGCATTTCCAGACGGGCGGACAGAATGTATCCCTATCTGCGGGATAAAGATATAAAGCCCCTATCTGCGGAGGAAAAAAAGAGTATTTTTAGCAATATCCGGGCTATGCTCATGCATAAAATCGGAAATGTGGCAGTGAACAACACAGATAATCTGCTGTTGTCGGCGTTGGTGGGAACTGGCAGCGTGGGACGGTATTCCAATTATTTTTTGATTATCGGTTCCGTCAAGCAGGTCTTGGAGCAGATGTTTCAGGGAATTACCGCCAGCGTGGGCAATATGGGGGTTGAGGAAAACAAACAGCGCATTCAAAAGATATTTGAGGCGGCATTTTTTATCGGGCAGTGGATGTATGGGCTGACCGCCATCTGTATGTATGAGGTGTTAGACCTTTTTGTGGGGGCAAGCTTTGGGCAGAAGTATGTGTTTTCCGGACAGATAACCTTGGTTTTATGTCTGAATTTTTATCTGACAGGCATGCGGCAGGCTACGCTGGTTTTTCGAGATTCTATGGGACTGTTCCGCTATGACAGGTACAAGGCGCCGGCGGAGGCTTTCATTAATCTGGCAGTATCTCTTGTATTGGGAAAATATATGGGAACTATTGGCGTATTTCTTGGAACCATGGTCAGTACCGTGACCACATCTTTGTGGGTGGAGCCCTATGTGTTATACAAACACAGGCTGCAGGCATCCTCCCTGCCCTATTTCCTGCGTTATGGCATTTATGCAGGGGTAACATTCCTGCTCTGGGTGGCGCAGAGCAGGATATGCAGTTATATTACGGGAAATGTGTGGGTGGTATGCATCTTGCGCCTGATGGTGTGTTTTGTGGTGACGAATCTGGCATATCTTGCGCTTTATTGCCGTACTCAGGAATTTCTGTTGTTAAAGCGTAAGGCGGTGGACATTTTAAAGAAACGGCGGAGGTTAGCGTGAAAAGAGAAGAGGAGCTGTTACTTAAGCTGTTAAGACAGGAGCTTGGCGGCGAAGATAAGAGTATATCGGACGAAGACCTTTCCATGGTGAATTGGGGAGAGTTTTTAGCGCTTGCGGAAGCTCACAGTGTGCTGTCCTTGCTCTATGGAGCTTTTGAACAAGCTGTGCCTGAGTGGGTGTGGAAACGGGTGCAGATTGTGGCAAGGCAGACCGTCAAGCAGAGTTACCGCCTTTTGTTTTTGTCCAAATATCTGATATATGTGCTGGAAGAAGCCCAGATTCCTGTGGTCTTGTTAAAAGGCGTTGCCACGGCATCCTTTTATCCTGTGCCGGAGCTTCGAAAGGCGGGGGATGTAGATTTGATGCTTTTGGAGGAAGAGAGACTGTCGGAATGTTGTGAGCTTCTGGAGGCGAAGGGTTTAAGGGTCATGGAGAGACAGCCAGCCCTGCACCATGTGGTATTACAATCAGATGATGGAGTGGAGATAGAGCTTCATACCATGCTGGCGGAGCCCTTTGACAATCAGCGGATGAATCAATATATCAGGAAAATAGCAGCAGAATGCGGAGATCATATCTGCAGAGCAGATATGATGGGATTTGTTCTGCCCATGCTGGATGCACCCTGCCATGCTTATGAATTGCTGCTTCATATGCTGCAGCATTTTTTGAGATCGGGCTTTGGACTAAAGCTTTTGTGCGATTGGGTGGTATTCTGGAATCAGGAGGAGAACAGACGGGAAGCTGAAAAGTATCTTTTGCTGGTAAGGGAGAGCGGGATAAAAGGGTTTTCTGATATGGTGAGCCTTGTGTGTTTTCAGTATCTAGGGCTGTCAGAGGAGGCTCTGGAGTGCCTTTCTGTGACAGGGGAATATGATGGGGCGGCTTTTATGGAGGAGATTCTGTCCGCTGAGGAATTTGGCAAATCTGCGCCGGAACGGATGGTTGCGCTTCGGGGCAATGGCATAGCGGACTATGTCAGGGAATTCCATCACCAGATGCATCTGAATTTTCCAAGGTGCGGCAGATGTTTTTTGCTCTGGCCGTTTCTTTGGCTGATTACGCTTTTTAAGTTTCTGCATAATAATCGAAAAGTGCGGAAAACTTCTGCTTTTGCTATTTTTAAAACTGCAGGGCAGAGAGGCAAAATTATGAAACAAATGAAGCTGTGGAAGCGGGGATGAAAGGGATATAAAATAAATATTACAGGAAGGACTGTCAAATTTGTTGTAAATACAAAATGAGACAGTCCTTCTCTGCGTCAAAAGTTTCCTTGCAAATTATCTGACATAGGATCTGGAATTATTGTTTGTGTTATTGTCATTTCCCATCAAATCATTGACTGCATTGGATACGCCGTTTGCGGCATCGTCAATCAGATTGCCTATAGTACTGTTACTGCCATTGTTTGTGGTGCCTTCGGTGCCAACGTTACCTTCGGTAACGCTGTTATTAAAGGAGCCATCATTCAAGGTACCGCTGCCGATGTTGGTGTCATTGCTGTTGTTAGTACCATTGCCAATATTGGTGCTGTCGCTGTTGTTAGTACCATTGCCGGTATTGGTGTCGTTGCTGCCATTGCCGATGTTGTTATCAAGTACTCCATCTGACATATTGTTTCCGATGCTATTGTTGTCATTGTTCATATCATCATTTCCGGTACTATTATTGTTACTGTTGTTATTTCCCGGAGTAGTAGAAGCGGTGCCGCTTTCTGTCTGGGCACCGCCGCCGGCCATGCTGCCGGAATTATCGTTATTTTTACTGTTGTTGCGGTTACAAGCAGTAGCCATGCACATATAGGCAAGAACAATGCCCAGCGCAAGGACTTTTTTTGAAACTTTCCTTTTCATAATATCCTCCATTTCATATAATTTTTTCAATAGTGTGTTTGCATTTTTAGGCAGCCAAATTCGGGCAGAATTCGACTTACCTGCAAATAGTATGTGTGAATTTTAAAAAACTATGCTAAAATAAAAATAGAATAAATAGTAATAAGGAAAAGCAAATTAGTAAAGTAAATAAGCAGAATAATTAAAACAAACGCAACCAGAGAACCAAAAAGGAGATTGGCAAAAAATGGAATTTAGACCATGTATTGACATTCATAACGGAAAAGTAAAACAAATCGTGGGCGGAAGCTTAAAAGACCAAAACAATGAGGCAAAGGAAAATTTTGTGGCAAAGCAGGACGCGGCTTTTTTTGCCAGGCTCTACAGGGATGCCGGTCTTCGGGGAGGACATATTATCCTGTTAAATGCAGCTGACAGTCAGTATTACGAGAGTACGAAACAGCAGGCTCTTTCGGCGCTGCGGGAATATCCCGGAGGGCTACAGATAGGCGGCGGCATCACGCCCCAGACGGCACCGGAATATATAGAGGCAGGAGCATCCCATGTAATTGTCACATCCTATGTGTTTCAGGACGGATGCATTCATTTTGACAGATTGGAGGAATTAGTGCGGACAGTGGGAAGGGAGCGTCTGGTGTTGGATGTAAGCTGCAAAAAATGTGGAGACGCCTATCTGGTGGTGACGGACAGATGGCAGAAAGTGACAAAGGAGGAAGTTTCTCTTTCTCTGCTTGAAAAGCTGTCCCAATACTGTGATGAATTTTTGATTCACGGAGTGGATGTGGAAGGCATGGCAAACGGAATCGAAAAAGAGCTGGTAACACTCCTCGGCAGCTTTTCCCAAAGAACGGTTACATATGCCGGCGGGGTCCATGATTTTCATGATTTGGAACTTATCAAAACCCTTGGAGAAAACCGGGTCAATGTCACTGTGGGAAGCGCTCTTGATTTATTTGGAGGAAATCTGAAGTGGGAGAAAGTGCTTGCTTTCTGCAAAGCATGTTAAGAGCATTTCCCTGATTTACTCCATACCTTTTAGGTATGGAAAAGTATTCCATATATGAATTTGATATTTTTCTAATGCCATATTACAATAAGATAGACATATACAAAATTTCAATTTTCGTAATTACCTATTTAGCTTTCAATAAAAGAGAGGAGAGAGGATATGATTTACAGAAAATTTCAGGAAATAGAGTTATCCGGTCTGGGGCTTGGAATGATGCGGCTTCCGGTGCTTAATGGCAATGACGGGGCAGTGGATGAAACCGCAGCCGCAGAACTAATCGACTATGCTTACCAAAATGGCATCAATTATTTTGATACGGCATGGGGTTATCATGACGGTAATTCGGAGCTGGTGGCGGGAAAGTATCTTTCAAGGTATCCCAGAGAGAGTTATTACCTTGCTACCAAATTTCCGGGCTATGACCTTTCCAATATGGGGAAGGTGGAGGAAATATTTGAAAAGCAGCTTGAAAAATGCCAGACAAAATATTTTGATTTCTATTTGTTCCACAATGTCTATGAAGGGAATATTGACGCATACCTTGACCCGAAATATGGGATTTTGGAATATTTGTTAAAACAGAAGGAAAATGGACGCATTCGGCATCTTGGCTTCTCGGCTCATGGCAGTGCGGAAGTGATTCAGCGTTTTCTTGGCGCCTACGGTCAATACATGGAATTTTGCCAGCTCCAGCTCAACTACATGGATTGGCATTTTCAAAATGCGCAGGAAAAGGCGGGGATTTTGCAGAAGGCAGGCATTCCCATTTGGGTTATGGAACCGCTGCGGGGCGGGAAACTTGCAAAAGCTTCCGAAGAACTAACCGGGGCAATGCAGTCCATGCGTCCCGGGGAAACGGTTCCTGGATGGGCATTCCGTTTTCTGCAGAGTATTCCCGGCGTAACCATGGTGCTGTCCGGTATGTCCGATATGGAGCAGCTGAAAGCCAATATTGCTACCTATGAGTCGGATGAGCCTTTAAGCGGGGAAGAATTGGATACTCTGGTAAAGTATGCCGATGAGGAGACGAAAAAAGGCGGACTTCCCTGTACAGCCTGCCATTATTGCACCAGCCACTGTCCCAAGGCATTGCCCATACCGGAACTGATTGCATTATACAATGAACATAAGATTACAGGGGGCGGCTTTATTGCGCCTATGGCAGTGGGAAGTATGCCGGAGGAAAAACGGCCTGCCAGCTGTATCGGATGCAGAGGCTGCGAGCAGGTCTGCCCGCAGCAGATTAAAATATCTGAGATGATGAAGGATTTTTCTTCTATGATTGGAATGTAGGGGAGGCAGGCACACAGACAGATTTTCTTGCTGGAAATAAGGTCTTCGTGGATGGAGACATTGTGTCAGAATATTTAACGATAGAAATTTTCTGTGAATACCGAAACAAAGATAGATTATAGTACCAGAAATAAAGGCTTTCGTCACATTCAGCGTAACTGAAAGCCTTTATTATTTTGTGAAAGTAATGTAAAAACTATGGAAAACTATTGACACTGCGTCAGAATAGAGTATAATAGATTAAAATGACACTGTGTCAGAATATAAAATGAATAAAGAGGCGTATAAAAATGAAGAAAAATATCGGTTCACAATTAGCACTGTACCCCATGCCTGTTACAGTAATTGGGGCAATGAATGGAGATAAGCCTACATGGACGCTGGTAGCTCATGTAGGGATCATCGGGCATGACAGAGTGCTTGTCAGCCTTGCAGCACCACACTTTATTAACAGGATTATCAAACAGGGCAGAAAGCTTTCCATCAATATGGTGGATGAGGGAATCCTGCCGGAAGCGGATTATGCAGGAAGTGTAAGCGGGTCAAAAACGGATAAGTCGGATTTGTTTGCGTATGAACTAGGAGATGTCGGGGCGCCGGTCATAACAAAGTCGCCGCTGTCATTGGAGTGTTCCGTGGAGGATATTTACAACACGCCAGGATTTGAGAGCTTTATTTGTACGATTGATAACACCTATGTGGAAGAAGAATATCTGAATACCGAGGGGAAGGTTAATTACCATACCTTAAAGCCTGTGCTGTTTGAATTTCCCACTTATGAATACTTAAAGACTGGGGACATGCTGGGAAAGTGCTTGTCATTTAAAGGAAATACAGAAGAGTAGGGAGAAAGGTTATGCCAAGAGGATCAATTGAACTTACAAATGCCAGGAGAGAGGAAATCATCGCAGCTTGTAAGTCATTGTACAAAACAAAGGGCTTTAAGGATATCACGATCAAGGATATTGCAGAGGAAACATCCTTTACCCGCACATCCATCTATAATTATTTTGAGACCAAGGAAGAAATCTTCCTTGCTATCCTTCAGGAGGAATATGAGTTATGGGTGAAGGATTTAGATGGATTGGCTGCGGGGCATGAAACCATGAGCAGGGGAGAACTTGCAAAAGCCCTGGCACAATCAGTAGATAAAAGAGTGTTGTTACTTAAGATTATGAGTATGAACCATTATGACATGGAAGCAAACAGCAGGATGGAGCATCTGGTGGAATTCAAACGGGCATATGGGGCATCTATCAAGGCAGTGAATTGGCTGTTGAAAAAATTCTGCCCGGAAATGACGGAGGGTGAAAGACAGGATTTCCTCTATAGCTTTTTCCCGTTTATGTATGGTGTCTATCCATATACGGTAGTGACAGACAAGCAGCAAGAGGCGATGGAACAGGCAGATGTAGGGTTTGTATACTTTTCTGTTTATGAGATGACATACACTTGTGTGAAGAAACTGCTGGGAGTAGCGTGAGAAGAATTTCTAACCGCTCACAGCATAGGCTATTTCGCGGAGAAATTCTAAGTCTCACGCGGAAGAATGAACATATTGATTTTATGCGGAAGTCCCCACAGGGAGGGAACTTCCAATACACTTGTAAAAGAATTTATCAGAGGAGCAGAAGAGGCAGGACATAAGACATCGGTCTATGACTGTGCTCATGGCAATATCCATCCCTGCCTTGGATGTGACTGTTGCGGCATGAATGGGGACTGCATTCAGAAAGATGATGGGAATGAAGTACTGAAAAAGCTCCTTGCGGCAGATGCTGTGGTATTCGCAACCCCGGTTTATTATTTTGGGATGAGCGCACAATTGAAAATGATGATTGACCGTTTTTATGCAAGAAACGGTGCGATTACACGAAAAAGGATGAAAGCAGCGTTAATTGCCACTGCGTGGAACGATGACGAAGTTGTCATGAAAGGCATCAAAACTCATTTTGACATCATTTTTGACTATCTGTCTTTCCAGAACAGTGGCATGGTCCTTGCAAAAGGGGCAGGGACAGTGGGGATGATGCCGAAGAGCTATTATGCAGAGGCGTATCAGCTTGGGAAATCAATATAGGAAAGGAGCAGGACATGAAATATGCAAAGCTGGGAAATTCAGATTTGAATGTATCCCGTATCTGTATGGGATGTATGGGGTTTGGCGATGCGGCAAATGGGCAGCATTCATGGACGATTGACGAGGAACATTCCCGTGAGATCATAAAGCGGGGACTTGAGCTTGGAGTTAATTTCTTTGACACGGCAATCGCATACCAGAGCGGCACTAGTGAGCAGTATGTGGGCAGGGCATTAAGGGATTTTGCAAAGCGGGACGAGGTAATTGTAGCAACAAAATTTCTGCCTCGCACGAAGGATGACATTGCAGCAGGAATCACAGGACAGCGGCATATTGAACGTATGGTAAACAAAAGCCTTGAAAATCTCGGCATGGATTATGTTGATCTATACATTTACCATATGTGGGATTACCAGACACCGCTTTATGACATCATGGAGGGGCTTAACAATATTGTTAAGGCGGGAAAAGCAAGGTATATCGGTATTTCCAACTGTTTTGCATGGCAGCTTGCAAAGGCGAACGCATTGGCAGAAAGAGAGGGCTTTGCAAAGTTTGTTTCCATTCAGGGTCATTACAACCTGATCTTCCGTGAGGAGGAAAGGGAGATGGCAAAACTGTGTGCAGAAGATAACATTGCCATGACACCTTACAGCGCCCTTGCAGGCGGGCGTTTATCGAAGGCTCCCGGTGAAACATCAAAGCGTCTGGAAGAAGATAGTTATGCGAAATTCAAATATGATGCTACTGCAGAGCAGGACGGCGTTGTTATAGGTCGTGTGGCGGAGCTTGCAGCAAAACATGGGGTATCCATGACGGAGATTTCTCTTGCATGGCTTCTGGGAAAGGTGGCGGCCCCCGTTGTGGGCGCCACAAAACTGCATCATATTGAGGGTGCGGCCAAAGCTGTAGACTTGGTTCTTTCAGAAGAAGAAAATGAATATCTGGAGGAGCCCTATGTGCCCCATGCCCTTGTGGGTGTTATGGCACAGAATGTCAAGTAAAAGGCTGGAAATTATGATTACAATAAACTATACCAAGTAAAGGAAGGAAAAGAGTATGAATGAAAAAATAGTACAAACCGCAGGAAGAAATTCGCTGGGAGAGTTTGCTCCTGATTTTGCACATTACAATGATGATGTGCTGTTTGGGGAAAACTGGAACAATCACGACATCGACCACAAGACCCGCTGTATCATCACAGTGGTGGCGCTAATGTCGTCTGGTGTGACGGACTCGTCACTGAAATATCATCTGGAAAATGCAAAGAAAGCGGGAGTGACGAAAAAGGAAATTGCTGCTGTTATTACTCATGTGGCGTTTTATGCAGGATGGCCGAAGGGCTGGGCAGTATTCAATATGGCGAAGGAAGTCTGGACGGAGGATGTCACTGTGGACGGCACGAAGGAAGCATATGAAAAAAGTATGCTGTTTCCCATCGGAAATCCAAATGACGGATTTGCACAATATTTTATCGGGCAAAGCTACTTGGCGCCGCTGTCCACGGAGCAGGTTGGAATTTTTAATGTCACATTTGAACCGGGATGCCGCAATAATTGGCATATCCACCATGCGTCATCCGGCGGAGGACAGATTCTGGTATGTGTAGGCGGACGTGGTTTTTATCAGGAATGGGGAAAAGAAGCGCAGGAGCTGCATCCTGGAGATGTGGTCAATATTCCTGCCGGCGTGAAGCATTGGCATGGCGCTGCGCCGGATAGCTGGTTTTCCCATCTGGCGGTGGAGGTTCCCGGTGTGGACGCTTCTAATGAGTGGCTGGAAGCAGTGGATGATGCTTCCTACGGTGGTCTGAAATAAGAAAGGTGACGACAATGAAAAAATGGCTTGTATCGCTTTTATGTATTGGCATGGTGTTTTCTCTTGTTTCATGCAGTGAAAAGGAAAAAGGGAAGACAAATGATATGTCTTCGGAAAACAGACAGTCTGTGCAGGGCAGTGAAAATACAAAACAGGAAAATGCGGGGAATTTGCAGGATAAAGATGCTAACTTGCCGGATGCCACAGATAAGGATTCCCCTTTGGCGCAGGAACCCTCCAGCGGAGACGGGAACGTGCCGGTTGTTTATATGACAACTGAAATCAGTGCGGAAAGCCTTATGGCGGTTTATGAAGCGCTTGATGCATCTGTGTCTGGCAGGATTGCGATTAAACTGTCTACGGGAGAGCCGGGGAGTAATTACCTGCGTACTGATTTAATTGGAGATTTTGTCAAGTCTTTTGATAATCCAACCATAGTGGAGTGCAATACGGCTTATGGCGGTTCCCGGGCCAATACGGTAATGCACTATCAGGTGGCCAAGGATCATGGTTACACCGACATTGCGAATGTAGATATCATGGACGAGAATGGTTCTATGACCCTCGATGTAGAAGGCGGGGATAATCTTACGGAAAATTATGTGGGAAAGAATTTTGCCAATTATGATTACTACGTAATTTTATCTCATTTTAAAGGTCATGCCATGGCTGGTTTTGGAGGTGCAATTAAAAATATTTCTATCGGAATCGCTTCTTCTGAAGGAAAAGCACATATTCACAGCGGCGGTACAGGCGGCAGTATGTGGGGCGGTGATCAGGATGCTTTTCTGGAGTCCATGGCAGAAGCCGGAAAGTCCGTTGTGGATTATCTGGACGGGAATATCCTGTATATCAATGTAATGAATCGGCTGTCTGTAGACTGTGATTGTGACGGAAGCCCATCAGAACCGGATATGCATGATATTGGAATTCTGGCTTCCTTTGATCCCGTAGCATTGGATCAGGCATGTGTTGACCTTGTGTATGGGGCAGAGGACGGACAATCCCTGATCAACCGTATGGAGTCCCGCAATGGACTGCATACTCTGGAACAGGCAGAAAAGATTGGGCTTGGCAGTAGGGAATACCAATTGGTGAATATAGATGATTGAGATAGCAAGACGTGAGATGATTTATTTCTGGTACTATTTCAGTATCCAATTTGAGCAGATTTTCCGGTATTGGGTATTGGGCATGGTGCTGGGAAGTGTTGTGTCTGTGTTTTTAAAAGATTACATTCACAATATTTTTCGCTCTATGGGGGAAAAGAAGCTGGGAATTTTGGGGATTTTTGCAGCAAGTGCCCTTGGCATTGCATCCCCACTGTGTATGTACGGAACCATCCCTATTGCAGCTTCTTTTTCCAAAGGAGGAATGAAAGATGATTGGCTTGCCGCTTTTATGATGAGTTCTATCTTGTTAAATCCACAGCTCATTATGTACAGCGCGGCCTTGGGACAGACGGCACTTACTGTACGCATTATTTCCTGCTTTTTATGCGGAAGTCTTGCGGGAGTATTAGTGCGCGTTTTCTATCATCATAAATCTTTTTTTGATTTTAGCGGATTTGATGAACCGAAAAATCGGGATACCGATCCAAAACTTTTATTGCGTTTTCTTAAAAATTTTGGCAGAAATGTAAAGGCAACAGGGCTGTACTTTTTTATTGGTATTGTATTATCTGCACTTTTTCAACGATATGTTCCGGCGGAATTTGTCAGCCGTTTGTTTGGAGACAACGAGGGTTTTGGAGTATTGATGGCGGCTACAATAGGGGTTCCATTATATGCCTGTGGCGGCGGCACGATTCCGCTTTTGCAGGCATGGCTGTATGATGGAATGAGCATGGGAAGTGCTGCGGCATTTATGATAACCGGGCCTTCCACCAAAATTACAAATCTCGGTGCGGTAAAAATAATACTCGGCATGAAACGGTTTATTTTGTACCTTGTTTTTGTAATGGTATTTTCTCTGATAACGGGATTGGTTGTAAATTTAGCTGTTTAATGGAAATCAGAATAATGAATATGGATGCAATAAATCTTGAACATATTGAGAGCATAGAGCATCGCTCCATAACTAATTATTAGTTATGGAGCGATGCTTCTTTAGTCTCTCTTTAGTTTCATTCAGCTATACCGCTGTTTTTTTCTTTCTTTTCTGTACCAATCCTACAAGAGATACGGCACAGGTAATTCCGCTCAGGATTGCCATTCCCACGGTACCAAACCCCGATGTATCCCCTGTTTTCGGGCTGACTGCTTTGGCAGGGGGTGTATCCTCCGGATCAGGCTCCAGATCAGATATATCGTCATCTTCATCCGTTTTTTCGTTTTTACATATGGGCATGGTCTCCGAGGTAGTTGCGGAACCTGCAGCACCGTAAGTTACCTTTCCGTCTGCGTCAACCACCGCCTTGAACACTTCGTGAGAAACCCTGTACCCATCCGGTGCGTTGGTCTCCTTGATGAAGTATGTTTTGTTCGGTTCGGTGGAGAAGGAGACAACCGCCTGATTGTAAGTAGCGGAGGCATTGTCAGTATCTATTACTGTAATCCCGGTGGTGATCAGCTTGGTGCATTCCGCGTCGCTGTAAATACCGAATTGGGCGCCTGCAAGGGGAGAGCCTGTTTCGCTGTCCACCTTAATGATCTTTGCGGGGGCGGATACAATAACTATTGGATCGGGAGTAACCCCGACAGCGTAGTTTTCGCACACGGGTATGTCTGCCGAGGTTGTTTCGGAACCTACAGTGCCGTAAGTTACCTTTCCGTCTGCATCAACCACCGCCTTGAATACCTCGTCAGAAACCCTGTAGCCGTCCGGCGCAAAGGTCTCCTTGATGTAGTATGTGCTGTTTGGTTCGGTGGAGAAGGAGACAACCGCCTTATTGTAGGTAGCGGAGGCATTGTCAGTGTCTATCTCCGCAGTTATGGTCTTGATCAGCTGGGTGCGTTCCGCATCTCTGTAAATACCGAACTGAGCGCCTGCAAGGGGAGCTCCCGTTTCGCCGTCCACCTTAATGATTTTTGCGGGGTCAGAAACAATAACTTTAATGGCATAGTTTTCGCACACGGGTATCTCCTCAGAGGTATCTGTGGAACCCACAATGCTGTAAGTCACTTTTCCGTTTGCGCCAACCACCGCCTTGTATACTTCCTCGGAAGCCGTGTAGCCCTCCGGGGGGGTGATTTCCTTGATGTAATACATCTCATTAAGCTCGGTGTCGAAGGAGACAACCGCCTTATTGTAAGTGTCGGACGCTTTGTCTGTATCTATTGCCGTAGTTGCGGTCGAGTTCGTGCTTGTAATCAGATTTTTGCATTCCGCGTCGCTGTAAATACCGAACTGAGCGCCAGCAAGGGAATCACCTGTTTCGCCGTCCACCTTAATGATCTTTATGGGGGCGGATATAATAACCTTAACGGCATAGTTCTCGCATACAGGTATCTCCTCAGAGGTGGCAGTGGAACCTACAACGCCGTAAGTTACCTTTCCGTCTGCGCCAACGACCGCCTTAAACACCTTATCGGAAGCCGTATAGCCCTCCGGTGCCTTGGTTTCCTTGATATAATATGTCGTGTCAAGCTCGGTGTCGAAGGAGACAACCGCCTTATTATAAGTGACGGACGCCTTGTCTGCATCTATTGCTGTAGTTGCGGTCATACTCGCTATCGGATTTTGGCAGGCTGCATCACTGTAAACACGGAACTGAGCGCCTGCAAGAGGAGAGTTGGTTTCGCCGTCCACCTTGATGATCTTCATGGGGTCTGATACAATATCCTCAATGGCATAGTTTTCGCATACAGGTATCTCCTCAGAGGTGTCTGTGGAACCTACAACGCCGTAAGCCGCCTTTCCGTTTATGGTCTGTGGTTCTACCGGCAGTTCCATCGGCTCGTCTGATTCGTCTGTTTCTGCGGTAACTTTAACCGTGTAAACCTTATTGGATTTTTTGTAGCCGTCCGGAGCTTTAGTTTCTTTTATATAGTACAGTGTGTCAAGCTCAATATCGGTGGTAAAGACAGCTATCGCCTTAGTTTCGCCATTGACCGTCCTATTGGCCGTTGTGACTTCCTCACCGACCTGTTCGGTGCAGTCCGCATTACTGTAAAGCCCGAACTTAGCGCCAGGAAGGGGGGATTCAACTTCCTCATCGTAGCCAACTTTATATATACTGATTTCGGGGAACATCACTCTATAACTATATCCGCAATCGCCGCATATGAAAGTCACGATATTGTTGTTTCTTGTCTTGACGAAATTGTGTTCGCCATAACCGTCCTTATCTTCGTTCTCGGTTATGTTGCATAAATCTATCTTGTATTCATGAATGGAACAGTCCGTGTTTTTTTCACACTCATGCCAATGATGGGTTTTGCTGCAAACCCAATCGGTTTTCCAAGTATGAACTGTTTCCGAACCGCAGAGTGTGCATAACTTCTTTGTTTTTCCGTCCTCGTCCGTGACATCTACATATATTGATTTAGCCTCATGCAGTACCTTGCCTTTGTCATTGCCTTCACCCTCGTAAGTTATCTTGTCATATTTATCCAGATCTGCGCCTTTTTCAATATACAGAATGGAGCCGGCTTCAAGGGTAAGCATATTTTCGGTCTTAAATGTTGCGCCGTCCTGTGTTGCGCCGCCCTGTACCCTCAGCACTTTGCCCGATTCCAGAGTATATTCTTTGTTAAGCACGACATCTTGACCTTTACCGTAAACGACACCGTCAGCGCCATAAACTTTCTTAGGATCATCAGAATTACAAGATTCCTCACCCGCAACAGGCGTATCAGCAACATAATCTTTTTTATGATTTTCGTCAAAGACGATACCAAAATAATCGTCATTGCCGTTTACGCTTGTAATTTTGTTTGTGAATACCCAAGGGTAGGAAGTGCTATTTGTGCCCTTTATGTCAACGGCAACGGCAACTTCTGCTGTGTAGTCAGTGGCTTCGGCACCGCCTATGCCTGTGCCGCCACCTTTGTTGGTAGCTCTAACTTCTCCTCCTGTTATTGTTATTGTGCAATTTCCATTATTAGTGGTGCTGCCAATTCCTACGCTGGGATTATAAGGATTATTGCCATTGCATGTGGCGGTGACCTTCGTATCATTGTTTCCGTTTATTGTAATGGTGTTGCAGTTTATTCCCGCGTCATTTCCGGTAGCTGTAACTTCTTTTGCTCCGTCTATTTTAACGGAGCCGAGGCCTCTCATAGAGCCTATGGCTATACTGCCTGCTACATCGACATTAGCATCTCCGCTTATTGTAATATCTACCTGTCCTAAGCTGCCGATTCCTAACATGGGGGTCTTTGTATTAGTGGTAGTTTTAACGGTTCCTCCTGTTATTTTTATTACGCTATCTTCGTTACTCCAACCGCCTATACATACTTGGCATCCCTGGTTGTCAACTGTGACATCGGCGTTGTCACTTATTGTTATATTTGTGCCCAAACCGCTGCTGCCGCCGCCTATATTTGCGCCGTTTGCTAATGATGCGGCTGTGACTTTAGCGTTGCCGCTTATTGTTATGCCGGTGCCTGAACCGCCATTGTTGCCGCCGCCGATACCTGCACCGCCGCCATAAGTCCCTCCCCACTCGTTTACTATTACTGCTCCCGTGGCTGTGACCACAGCGTTGCCACGTATTGTTATTTTAGTGCCATTGCCGCCGTCACCGCCGCCAATGCCTGCGCTGCCGCCGGTGCCGGTGGCAGTGATATTACCGCCCTCTATTAATATATTTTCGCCGTTGCCTATGAAGTCATAATTAATGTTGCTGCTGCCGCCGCCAATGCCCGCGCCGCTGCCATTACCTGTGTTGCTTTTGCTTGTAGCGGTGACCGTGCCGTCATTTATGGTTATATCGGTGCCTTTGCCGCCTTGCTGTCCGCCGCCAATGCCTGCGCCGCCGCCATTGGAAGTAGCTTCGATATTGCCGCCGTTTATTGTTATTATTTTGCCGTCACCACCGCAATCGGAGGCGTTGGCTTCGGTTACGCCACCGCCGCCTATGCCTGCACCTAAGTCGCTTGTAGCTATGACCTTACCGTTGTTTATTATAATAGTTTCGCCATTGCCAGCACCACCGCCGCCGATACCTGCGCCGTTGCCGTTTTGACCCTCGAAAGCACCTTCGCTTTTAGCTATGACCACACGGTTTGCAATGTCGGTGGCACTATCTGAATCATCGCCTATTGTAATATTGCTGCCGTCGCCCCTATAGCCGCCGCCGATGCCCGCGCCCCTATAGCCGCCGGTAGCCGTGACTTTTGCGCTGCCTTTTATTGTTATGTCGCTGAAGCTTTTGGTCTCACCGCCGTCTGTTATCTCTATAGCCGCGCCGCCGCTGCCGTTGCTGCCGCCGCCTATGCCTGCGCCGCCGTTGACGCCGGTGGCTTCGACTGAACCGCCGCTTATTGTTATACCGCTGCCGCTGCCTTGGTCGCCGCCGCCGATACCTGCGCCGTCGCTGCCGCCCTTGGCTATGATATTATCACCGCCGCTTATTGTTATGTTGGCGCCGCTGCCGCCGTAGCCGCCACCGATACCTGCGCCGCCGTTTCCGCCGGTGGCTTCGACTGAACCGCCGCTTATTGTTATATTGGCACCTGTTGCGCCTCTGCCGCCACCAATACCCGCGCCGAAGCCGCCACTGGTGGCTTCGACTGAACCGCTGCTTATTGTTATATTGGTGCCGCTGCCGTTGCCGCCGCCGCCGATGCCTGCGCCGCCGTTTCCGCCGGTGGCTTTGACCGAACCGCCGCTTATTTCTATGCCGCTGCCGTTGCCACTGCCGCTGTTGTAGATATCCGAGCCACCGCCGATACCCGCGCTGCCGGAGCCACCGTTGGCTTCAACTAAACCGCCGCTTATTGTTATGTTGGTGCCGTTGCCGTTGCTGCCACCGCCGATACCTGCGCCGCCGCCATAGCCGGTGGAGTCGCCGCTGCCTGTGGCTTCGATTTTCTTGCCTTTTTTTATTTGTATATCATCACCGTCACCGTTTAAGCCGCCGCCAATTCCTGCGCCTCCGCTGGAGCCTGAGGCAATGATTTCCTCGCAGTCATATATATATATATTTTTTCGCCGTTGCCGCCGTTGCCGCCGCCGATACCTGCGCCGCCGTCGCTTCTGCCTGTGGCTGTGATATTGCCGCCATATATTTGTATATTGCTCCCATTGCCGCCGTTGCCGCCGCCTATTCCCGCTCCGAGGGTGCCGCCTGTGGCTGTAATAGTACCACTATTTATTGTTATATTGCTCCCGTTGCCGTTTGGGCCGCCGCCGATTCCCGCTGAATTTTGACCGCCCTCTGCCGTAAGCGTACCAACCCCGTCTTTTATCTCGCTTATTACAAGTTTGCAGGTTTCACTGCTCTTTTGCAGACCTGCGCAATCCGGTGCGGATTTCAGCATATTATCGTCTTCAAGAGTAATATTAATTATTGCATCCTCGCTCGTAATGCCGGCGTCAATTTCAAGCGCCGCAACCTTAATAGTACTTGAATCAATAGTGAGATTCGAAAGTATTAAATTCGCCCCGTTCGGACTGTTTACCACGATTCGATCCGAGGAGGAATTTCCCGAAATCTTCATAGGTTTTTCGCTCAGAATGGTAAGTAGTCCAGCAGATTCATCATCATCGTAGACATAATCATAGTCATCACCTTCCGTAATGTCATCGCCCGTTATGGTCAGACTGCCTGCATTTACGTTTGTCTCCGTGGCAGCATTTATTGGAACAACATTTGCCAAAACGACAGACGCCGAAACAAGCAAACAAACAAAGGCCGCTATCCATTTTTTCATGTTTTATCCTCCGTAATAATTTTTAATGGTAATCAGAAAAATTCGGTATTTCCTAAGATATATTTCTTTTCATTATACCAAAGTTCTATAGGGCTTTGCAACAAAAAGAAACTATTTATTGATGTAATTTTTTGCTATTTTTTGGATACAACATCAATAAACCTCAAAGTTACTATTTCTTGACATAGCAGTAAAATTGTAATATTGTATTTTTAGTACCAAATACTCTGCGGCATTCAATATAAATAGATGCGGGTATGGCGGAAAGGTAGAAAGTATGGTAAATTTTGTCATCGCATTGGAATTGACCGCACCTACGGTGGAGGCCGTCATGACGGCGGTGGCAGTGGAAAATATAGGTTCCGCTTTTGTGCTGCTGCTGAAAGTATTTGAGCAGGCTCTTGGTTAAGGAGTGGCGTAAGGGAAAGCATTTGTTCAGAAATGAATGGGTGCTTTTTTGATAAGGCAGAAATGGCAGCCGAAGCATGGTTTTATAGATTTGATTTGCCCAGCGAACAGAAAGTTTCTATAAAAAATTGGGAATACAAAAGTGTTGTCCGTTACACAGCGTAAAAATACGGAGGCCGGAATTACTCATTATATAGATGATATGAAAGGTGTGCCGGAAATAAATTATCGTCATATTCGAAATGACTTAGCACATAGACAAGGTGCGTTTGATGAAGAAATCTGTACACAAGAACCGTTAATATCCGTTCAAAACGATAATGAAGGGGGAGAGATAAAGACCTTTTATTTTGTGCTGACTTTATTTTTTATAGTTACAATTGTGTTAGCAATTATGTTAGGAATTGTGTTTATGGGAGTTATATTGTTCGGAAACTTATAAAGTAATACTTTACTCCCAATTCCAAAATGAATGTGTATTACAATCAGAGGAAAAAGGTGCAGAGAGTTATGAACAGGAAGAAAAAAGAGGCTAAGTTCCCCATTAATTTGTTTTGCAGTTTGATGCTGCTGAGCTTTATTCCGTTTATATATACGCTTGTAAGGACAAACTTAATCGTAAATAGCCCGTCAACAGACGGCTTGAGTATTGCAGGCCACATTGAATGGTTTGATTTAATCAATGAGACCATACAAGCATTTTTGATTGTACCCTTATTTGCACTGCTGAATGAGTGTATGAAGGATGCGAAGAAATTTAAAGAGCGGATTTTTCAGACATTCCTGATTGTTAATATTGTGTATATTTTATTTTCAATTATCGTTCTTATATACTGCAGCCATATGGTATCAACAATGGTTTTTGAGCGTGTAGGGGAAGTAACAAGATACCTTAGGCTGGAAACAATAGGATTTATTATTGCGAATGTGGTCAGTTTTGTAAATGTACTCTTTGTTGTGCTGGAAAAGTCGTTATACATATATGCCATGGTTATTTTGAAAACAATGTTTACAATAATCGGAGATGTGTTTCTGATTCCAAAGTTTGGGGTGGACGGCGTTGCATATTCCAATATCGCAGTAAGTTTAGTATGTGTTGTATTATGTCTGATTGTGGTATTCAGGGAACATTTAATGGCAGTTTCCTTTCAAATTGAAAAATCGTTTGTGAGGAAGTATCTGGTTATCGGTTTATTCTGCGGATGTCAAATATTGTTAGATAATATTATTTATTCTGTCATAGTCTGCAAAATGGTTAATGCAGTAGCGGAGCAGGGCAATTATTGGGCAGCAAATAATATTATATGGGGATTGATGCTGATTCCCATATTGGCATTGGCAGAAATTATAAAAAAGGACTGCAAAGATGAATTGACCCCTATAAAAATGAAGCATTATAATACAGTCATAATCATAACATTTTTGGCGTGGCTGTGTTTTATCCCAATGCTAAATCCATTCTTAAGAAATGTTATGGGGATTGAAAATTTTGGCGCAATTAAACATATATTAGTGGTCTTAATACCATTCTATCTGGCATACAATTACACTGTTTTATTTGACAATATATTAATCGGTTACGGTAAAACATATTATGGTTTTGTTATATCAGTAATCGTAAATCTGATATATTATCCGATTGTGTATGGATTGATGTTAAAGGGTGTGTTTACGCCAAGCATAACTTTTATTTGTATGATGTTTGGATTTGGAATGGTAACGCATCTGGTTTGCAGTATAATATGCTTTATGATATATAAAAGGCGTTTACACAAAACCTAAACAAAATAAGAAAATCAATATTTCAATCAGACAGGAGGATTTAGAAATGAAAAAAACTTTAATCGTAGTAGACATGCAAAATGACTTTATTGACGGTTCTCTGGGAACCAAAGAAGCAGAAGCAATTGTAGAGAATGTAAGGAAAAAGATTGCAAAATACCATGAGGCAGGGGATGAAATCATCTTTACCAGAGACACCCATCAGAAAGACTATCTTCAGACAAATGAAGGCAGGCACCTTCCGGTGGAACATTGCATTGAAGGCACGGCTGGCTGGAAGATTGCGGAAGGCCTGGAGGTGGAGGGCGCCATTTACATCAACAAGCCCAGCTTCGGTTATCTGAATTGGAAAGATTATCATCTGGAGGAAGTGGAGATAGTAGGTCTTTGCACGGATATCTGTGTGGTTTCCAATGCGCTGATTATCAAGGCTGTCTATCCGGAAATCAAAGTGAGCGTGGATGCATCCTGCTGCGCAGGTGTGACACCTGAAAGCCATGAGGCGGCGCTGCTTACCATGAAGATGTGTCAGGTGGAAATTATATCATGATTTAGATATGCGGGGGTGTGCCAATGACAGTCCTATATTCCATTCTGCATTTGTTGGTGGACGGCGTGTGCGCCATGGCGATGTTCGGGAAATTTATTCCACAGGAAGATGGATATTTTTACATATTGTTGTATAATTTTTGTGCGTTTGCACTGCAGATGCCCTTTGGCGTGGTATTGGATGCCCTGAATGCAAAAACAGGAAAACAAAAGTTGGACTTCGCTTTTTTGACTGCAGTCACAGGTGTCCTTTGCACTATGATAGGAGCGCTTACCCATCCTGTGGTATTGGGAATCGGAAATGCCTTGTTCCATGTGGGCGGCGGCGTGGGAACGATTCGGGAAGATCATGTTAAGGATAGGCATGGTATTTATCTTGGTATATTTGTGGCACCGGGGGCATTGGGATTGCATTTTGGAACTTTGATTGCCCAAATGACTAGATGGAAGTTGTGGTTTCTGGGCACAAGCGTTATCATGTTAATAGTATTGTGTGTGGGAATCTGGTATTTACGGGGAAGTTTTCAGGAAGCAGGTGAGGCTGATGGGGAAAGAATACCGGAAAGAAGGCATGGGGAACATTGCTCGCAACAGTTTGATAAAGGAAAACTCAAATTAGCGATTGGCTGTTTTTTGGTGGTTATTCTGCGTTCCTATATAGGCATGACCGTTAGTTTTTCGTGGAAAACAGGAATTTTGGCCGGAATGCTCAGTGTCTTTGCCTTGGCGGGCGGAAAAGTGATGGGCGGCTTTTTGGCGGCGTGGAAGGGTGCCATGAGGACAACGGTGGTTTCTTTATCTTTGGCAGCTTTCTGTTATCTTTTTTCTTTTGTTATGCCCATGGGGTTAGCGGCTTTGGTTTTCTTTAACATGACAATGCCGACTACCCTGTATTGGATGGTGTGCGATTTTCCGCAAATGCCCGGGTTTGCCTTTGGATTTCTGACCTTTGCCCTGTTTTTGGGATTTTTGCCCAGCTATTTCGGGCTACAGTCCATAGTGGGCGGGAATATCATTGGAAGCATGGGAAGTGTGCTTTCGCTGCTAGTGTTGGTTCTGACGCATTATTTACGCCGAAAAAGCTGCTTAACATAAATTTGGAAAAGCGTTTTAGGCCCACAAGGTCAACCAATTAACTGCAGCGTTTTTTGTTTTTGAAAGTGTTGCAGGGACACAAGGAGGGAGAAGGGGGCGGCTGTGACAAATTATCTGATTGAGATGTTTGGGGTTTCGCTGCTTTTAACAATAGTAGTGGAGCTGGCAGTGGTATTTTTTGTTTCAAGGGTGCGTTTTCCTTTGTTTGGACAGCAGCAGGGGAAGGGAATAGCGCTTGTAGTTCTTGTAAATGTTCTCACCAATCCGCCGGCAGTGTTGCTGTGCTTCTTAGGAAGGCTGTATATGCCGCATGTTTCGGAATTATGGGTGCAGCTGGCGGTAGAAATCATGGTAGTGGCAGTGGAGGCTTGTATTTATCATAGCTTTGCTAAAGAACCACAGTGGCAGATAAAACGGCCAATTCTGATGGCGGTTATAGCAAATATGTGCTCGTGGCTGATTGGTTTAGTGTTTTATAGGTGAATGGAGGTATATTTATGAAAAAATGGTTATGTTTTTTGGGAACGGTGATTTGTTTTCTATTATGCACATCTTTTGTGAAGGCGGATGTTATCTGGCAGCCGATGGATTCTTTTTATCAGGAAAACGAATCCCAATGTACTTATGTCAATCGCAGATTTACTGCAAACGGTCCGGACGGTGTTGTTATCCTTTATAAGAGTCCGAAGTCATCCAAGGTTGTCACTACATGGGAAAACGGATTTGAGGCATATATTTCTTTTACTTATGAAGATGAAGACGGTATTTTGTGGGGTATATATGATAATTCCACGCAAAGCGGCTGGATGCCCATGGAGTACATGGAAGTGATTTATGACCATATTTCATTTTTTGAGGATTATGGTGAGGAAATCATAGAGCAGAAAGGAACTTTGGAAGAACAGTATCAGAAGGGGAGTGTGTATATTTGGCATTATCCCGGCGCTACGGAGTGCTATCCCATGACAATACAGAATGACTTGCCCACATATAACGATGTATATACGGATGAGAAGGGTCATAGCTGGGGATTTATAGGATATTATTTTGGCCGGAGGAATGCATGGGTATGTCTTGACCAGCCAACAGCGGATTATGAGCAGCTGTATCCGGATGGGGGACCACAGATTGGAACGGCTAAGGAGGAAGAAAAAACACAGTCCCAGAGTTCGGAAGAACAGTCTCAGAGCTCAGAGAGTCAGAAGACCCAACGCATTGTGCCTAAACAGGGTTATAGGACAATTGGTGTTGCAGCTGTGCTTGTAGGTTTGGTGGTATTAGTGACAGTGGCGTTGCTTGTGATTTTAAAGAGGGGCAGGTCAGTTAAAAAGTAACAAAAGTGGGAAGAGGTGAACAAAAAATCATCCAAAGTTTTTTTACCAGAGCCATCGGTATTCCTAGCCGATGGCTCCTTTATGCTCAAATCTGACAAAACCCCCTTAAACCAATTTCTACAATCAAGCCAAATCAAACAAACTTAGCAAGAAGATATAATTTTAGTACTTGCAAAATTCTCCGTACCCTGTTAAACTATCCTTAAAAGCATATATTCTTTTGAACTCTTACGGCAGAGCCGTTTTCTCTGGGAATCCAATCCCATCTGACTTCATTTGAAATCTGTGCTTTTCATTCAATCAATCAAACTGCATGGAATTTCGGAGGAAGCAGAAAGCAGGGCGTCTCAGAATTGATGAAGACGGCGGGCATTCTTTCTTTCGGCAATTCCGGAAGGAGGAAGCATGAGCAGAAAAACAGCGGCAGGGAAACATCCGGTCAACAGAAACTACAAGGATACGGTATTCCGTATGCTTTTTAAGGACAGGAAGCGCCTGCTGGGATTATACAATGCCGTCAGCGGAAAGAACTATACGGACCCGGAGGAATTGGAGATTGTCACGCTGGAGAATGCGGTCTATCTGGGGATGAAAAACGACCTTGCATTTCTCATTGACTTAAATCTTTACCTGTTTGAACATCAGTCAACTGTCAATCCCAATATGCCACTGAGGTTTCTGCAGTATGTGTCGACGGAGTATGAAAAGCTTCTGGCATCCAAAGACCTATACAGGGACAAATTAGTACAGATACCATCGCCCCGCTTTATCGTGTTCTATAACGGCATTGCATCCTGTCCAGAGAGACAGGAGTTAAAGCTGTCGGATGCGTTTCTCACAAGGGAAGATATGCCGGAATTGGAGCTGCGGGTGAAAGTCCTGAACATTAACGGCGGCTATAACGAAGACCTGAAAGAGCAGTGCCGGACATTAAAGGAATATATGCAGTATGTAACCAAAGTCCGCAGTTATGCCAGAGGGATGCCCATAGAAGAAGCGGTGGACAGAGCCGTGGAAGAGTGTATCAGACAGGATATCCTGAGGGAATTTCTGTTGCAGAACAAAGCTGAGGTAAAGAAAATGAGCATATTTGAATATGATGAAGAGGCAGTGAAACAGGCATGGAGGGAAGATGCCTATGAAGATGGAATGGCAGAAGGAAGGCTCGACAAAACCCGAACTGTTGTGGAAAATATGTTAAAGAGTGGGTTCTCCGATGATGACATTGTTGTTCTTGCAGATTGTGGACTGTCCCTGATAGAGGATATCCGAAAACAATTGGCGGGCAGCTAATAACAGAAGTTGCTGTGAATGTGCAATAAAAAAAGCGCGAGACGGGAATCGAACCCGCGACCCCCTCCTTGGCAAGGAGGTGCTCCACCGCTGAGCCACTCGCGCATATGTCCTATGTCTTACGGACAAATATTAATATACTATATTGCTTCTCAAATGTCAACAGAAAAATTGGATTTCTTTTGTGGCATTTTTATGGGATTTTTTTGAAATTGTACATACAATTTGAAAAATCAATAAAATTCATCATTGTGAATCTGTAAAACAACCTGCAAAACAGGCTTATTTTTTTCTTGCGAACTGTGCCATAACATAATACAATAGAAATATATCAATGAGAGAGAGGGTGTGCGAATGAAACTTATATTTATCGGTGCAGACCATGAAGTGACGGGAAGCTGTCATTATCTGGAAGTAGGCGGCAGGCATATTTTGGTGGATTATGGCATGGAACAGGGCATAAACGTATTTGAGAATGCTCCTTTGCCGGTGGACGAAGCAAAGATAGATTATGTGTTTTTGACCCATGCCCATATAGATCATTCCGGCATGCTTCCGCTTTTATATGCCAGAGGATTCAGGGGACAGGTATATACAACGGATGCTTCTGCAGATTTGTGTAGCATCATGCTACGTGACTGTGCGCATATTCAGATGATGGAGACGGAATGGAAGAATAGAAAAGCCAAGAGAAGTGCGGAAGGCAATGTGCATGAACCGCTTTACACCATGGAAGATGCGGAAGGGCTCATTAAGCGCATTGTACCCTGCCATTATGATCGTATGGTGGAGGTATGCGAAGGTGTAAAAATCCGCTTTACGGATATCGGGCATCTTTTAGGGTCAGCTAGTATTGAAGTATGGCTGACGGAAGAGGGCAATACCAAGAAAATCGTGTTTTCAGGGGATATTGGTAACAAAGACCAGCCCCTTTTAAAGGAGCCGACACCTACGGCACAAGCTGATTATGTTGTGATGGAATCCACTTACGGAGACAGGCTGCATACCAAGCAAAAAGTGGATTATGTCATGGAATTGGCTAAGATTTTAAAAGAAACCTTTGACAGAGGCGGCAATGTGGTAATTCCTTCCTTTGCAGTGGGAAGGACTCAGGAGATGTTGTATTTTTTGCGAAAAGTAAAAGTAGGACGCCTTGTGGAAGGTCATGAAGATTTTCCGGTGTACGTGGACAGCCCGCTGGCGGTGGAAGCAACGGCGATTTTTCAGGAAAATCGGTTTGAGTGTTTTGACGAGGATGCTATGGAGCTGGTGAGAGAGGGCATTAATCCCATTTCTTTCAGAGGGCTTAAGCTGTCCATTACCAGCGAGGAGTCCAAGGAAATTAACTTTGACAGTACGCCTAAGGTGATTATTTCCGCCTCAGGTATGTGCGAGGCAGGGCGAATCCGTCATCATCTAAAACATAATCTGTGGAGACCGGAATGCACGATTTTGTTTGTGGGTTATCAGGCAATAGGCACTTTGGGCAGGGCTATTGTGGAAGGTGCAGATGAGGTGAAACTCTTTGGCGAGCCCATTCAGGTGCGGGCGGATATCAGGCAGATAGCGGGCTTAAGCGGTCATGCGGACAAAAACGGCCTGATTCAGTGGATTAACTCTTTTGAGGAAAAGCCCAAGAAGGTATTTCTGGTGCATGGGGAGGATAAGGTATGCCTGTCCTTTGCAGAATGCTTAAAGTTAGAGCATGGACAGAGGGTTTATGCTCCCTACAGCGGAACGGAATTTGACTTAATCAGCAATAAATTTTTATACGAAGCAGAGCCTGTAATGGTGAAGAAAAAGGCAAGACCTGCATCTGCGGTTTATGCAAGGCTTGTTGCGGCAGCCCAGAGATTGGCGGCGGTTATTGGCAGAAATGACGGCATGGCAAATAAGGATATGGCAAGGCTGGCGGATCAGATTAATTCTCTTTGTGATAAAATAGAGAATTAAGTGAGCAGTCTAAATTCAAACAATCAATTGCAGAAGATAACAGAAGATACCTTTGCAGAAATGAGGAAAAGATGAGTCAGGCGGATTTGATATTTATTGATATGTGTAAAGATATTTTGGAAAACGGTACCAGCACGGAAGGGGAAAAGGTGAGGCCTCATTGGGAGGACGGCTCACCCGCCTATACCATTAAAAAATTTGGTGTGGTGAACCGCTATGACTTGTCCAAAGAATTTCCATTGATTACCTTAAGGCGTACAGCCCTTAAATCCGCCACGGATGAGATGCTTTGGATCTGGCAGCAGAAATCCAACAATATCCATGACCTTCACAGCCATATCTGGGACGAGTGGGCGGATGAGAATGGTTCCATCGGCAAGGCTTACGGCTATCAGCTGGGAGTAAAGCATCAATACAAGGAAGGTATGATGGATCAGGTGGACAGGGTGATTTATGACCTGAAAAACAATCCTTTCAGCCGCAGGATTATGACGAATATTTATGTGCATCAGGATTTGCATGAGATGCGGCTGTATCCCTGCGCTTACAGTATGACTTTCAATGTAACCCAGAGGGCGGGGGAGGACAAGCTGGTGTTAAATGCCATTTTGAATCAGCGCTCACAGGATGTATTGACGGCAAATAATTGGAATGTGGCGCAGTATGCGGTGCTTATGCATATGCTGGCGCAGGTGTGTGATATGCAGGCAGGAGAGCTTGTCCATGTGATTGCAGATGCTCATATTTATGACAGGCATATTCCCATTATCAAGGAGCTGATAAGCAGGGAGCCAAAGCCTGCCCCATCTTTTTGGCTGAATCCTGAAGTGCATGATTTCTATCAGTTTACGAGGGATGATGTGCGTGTGGACGGCTATGAGACAGGAGAGCAGATTTTAAATATTCCTGTGGCAGTGTGAGAAGAATAAAATATAAGTAAGGGCAGGCTGTTATGCTAAGTGCGGCTTGCAGAAATGAGGAAAAGATGAATTTAATCGTTGCAGTAGATAATAATTGGGCTATCGGCTATAAGGACGAGCTTTTAATCAGGATTCCCAATGATCATAAGCATTTTCGGGAGGAAACTACGGGAAAGGTAGTTGTTCTGGGACGAAAAACTCTGGACACTTTTCCTCAGGGGCTGCCTTTAAAGAATCGGACCAATATTATTTTATCCAAGAATCCGGGATATCAGGTGAAGGATGCTATTGTGGTGCATTCCGTGGAGGAATTATTGGAGCAGGTAAAGCCTTACAAGGAGGAAGATGTATATGTGATTGGGGGGGAGAGTATATACAGGCAGCTGCTCCCTTATTGCAATGTGGCTCATGTGACCAAGATTGACAGGGAATATGCGGCGGATGCTTATTTCCCCAATCTGGACGAGTCCCCGGAGTGGGAGATTACTGCGGACAGTGATGAGCAGACTTATTTTGATGTGGCATATCAATTTTTGAAATATGAGAGAAAGTAATGCTAGGTGTGGGAAGTGATGTATACAGGACGCATGAAAGTCCGGAAAGAGGGAAGGTATGGAGAAGAAAAGTATAGAGAAGGAAGCTATAGAGAATGGCAGCACAGAAAGGGAAAATACGGACAAAGAAAGTAAGAAATTTCGTTTGGACAAAAAATGGGGGCTTCCCTTAATTGGGGGCGGCATCATTGCAGTTTTGCTCATTGCCCTGATTGCGGTCATTGCAGAGAATAATGCATTGCGCAGGGCGGCGCTTTCAAATAGCACTGATTCCCAGCAGTCCGTAGAAGGGACATCTCAGGCGGCTGTTTCTGATACGAATGCATCCAATAATACCGCTAATGCCAATGTCTCTAATGGGGGTAATTCTCAAAGTTCTGTCTCTTCCGGCACGCAAAATTCAGGAATGCCTGTCGGAGACGGAGCCTATACGGTCACTTATTCTGCAGGAAACGGCTGGGCGGATGGGGATACCAAGATGTGCTCTCTGGAACTGAGCCTGACCAATCACTCTGACACTGCCGTGGAGGGCTGGAATCTGGTACTCAATGTGGACAATCTGGTTTCTGCTCAGGGATGGGATGGAACATGGTCTGTGGATGGAGATGTTGTGACCATTACCAATGCGGAATATAATAAGTCCATAGCTCCCGGTGCAAGCGTTGTGCTGGGCTGTAATATAGGAACAAAAACGGATTTATCTATTGCCTCGGCAGCATTAAATGATGCAAAGTGCAATGTGGAAAAGGGCAGTGTGGACAGAAATGCCCAGAATAACACCCAGAATAATAATGGTAACGGACAGAACAAAACTGTGGATGTGCCCACATTGCTGACACGACCAGAAAATGCCGTACAAGGAGATGATTGGCTTTTTACAGACGGCAATAAGATTGTGGACAAAGATGGCAAGCAGGTGTGGCTTACCGGGGTGAATTGGTTTGGCTATAACACGGGCACCAATACTTTTGACGGTCTGTGGAACAGTCAGCTACGTCCCACTGTGAAGGGTATTGCCGACCATGGATTTAATTTAATCCGCGTGCCGATATCCGCCCAGCTTATCAATCAGTGGGCGGCGGGGGATTACCCTAGGGCAAATTACAACAATGCCTATAATGAAGAATTAAATGCCATGAATTCGCTGGAGATTTTTGAGTATTTTCTGGCGCTTGCGGAGGAGAATGGTATCAAGGTCATGATGGACATTCACAGCGCTGAGACCGATGCTTCCGGACATAATGTAAATCTTTGGTATACGGACAAGGTTTCCGTGGAAGATTATTATAGGGCATTAGAGTGGATGGCAGAGCGTTATAAGGACAATGACACGGTGATTGCTTATGATTTAAAGAATGAGCCCCACGGCAAGCCCAACGAGGGTAAAAGCGCCGCTATCTGGAATGATTCCAAAGATGCCAACAATTGGAAATATGTGGCTGAGACTGCTGCTGCCAAGGTACTTTCCAAAAATCCCAATGTACTGATTTTGGTGGAAGGCACAGAGATTTATCCCATTAAAAAGGGAGGAGATTATTCCTCTGCCAATGCGGACGATTATTATTTTAATTGGTGGGGAGGCAATTTGCGGGCAGTGGCGGATTATCCCATTGACCTTGGCAAATACCAAAACAAGCTGGTGTATTCTCCCCATGATTATGGTCCTACAGTGTATGCACAGCCATGGTTTCAGAAAGATTATACTTATGACAGCCTGATGAAGGACTGCTGGCATGATAATTGGCTTTATATTCATGAGGAGAAGATTGCTCCGCTGTTAATCGGTGAGTGGGGCGGCTTCATGAGGGAGCCCAATCTGAAATGGATGACCTATATGAGGCAGCTGATTTCCACTTATCATCTGAATCACACTTTCTGGTGCCTGAATGCAAATTCCGGCGATACCGGCGGACTGCTTTTAGATGATTTCACCACATGGGACAGCGAAAAGTACAATTTTGTAAAAGAAGTACTGTGGCAGGAAAACGGAAAATTTGTGGGGCTTGACCATGCGATTCCTCTGGGTGTAAACGGAATCACCCTGCAAGATGCCAATGGATTAAAATAAGGTTGCTTATTGACTTTTTTATGTAAAAGTATGATAATTATAACCAAATAAAAAAGCGGGCGGATCTGTCTGCCAATACATTATAAAACGAAACGGAAAGAAGGAATTTGTAATGGAAAAGAAAGACATTGATTGGGGCAACTTGGGATTTGGATATGTTCAGACGGATTACAGGTATGTATCCAACTATAAGAATGGCGCATGGGATGAAGGCGTCATTACAGAGGATGCCAATGTAGTGCTGAATGAGTGTGCAGGAGTGTTACAGTATGCACAGACTATTTTTGAGGGTTTGAAAGCATATACCACGGATGACGGGCATATCGTGACTTTCCGCCCGGATTTGAATGCAGACAGGTTAAATGCTTCTGCTGCAAGGCTGGAGATGCCTACTCTGCCGGAGGGACGTTTTTTGGATGCTGTGACCAAGGTGGTAAAGGCCAATGCGGCTTTTGTGCCTCCTTATGGCAGCGGTGCAACCCTTTATATCCGCCCTTATATGTTTGGTTCCAACCCTGTTATCGGAGTAAAGCCTGCAGACGAGTATCAGTTCCGTATTTTGTGTACTCCGGTAGGTCCTTATTTTAAAGGAGGCGTAAAGCCCTTGACCATTCGTGTCAGTGATTTTGACCGTGCGGCACCTCATGGGACAGGCCATATCAAGGCAGGACTTAACTATGCCATGAGCCTTCATGCCATTGTATCCGCCCACAAGGAGGGATATGATGAAAATATGTATCTTGACCCCGGCACGAGAACCAAGGTGGAGGAGACAGGTGGTGCGAATTTCCTGTTTATCACCAAAGATAACAAGGTAGTTACTCCTAAGTCAGACAGTATTCTTCCGTCTATTACCCGTCGTTCTTTGGTGCATGTGGCAAAGGAATATCTGAATCTGGAAGTGGAGGAAAGAGAAGTATATTTGGACGAGGTAAAGGATTTTGCAGAGTGCGGTCTTTGCGGTACTGCAGCAGTGATTTCACCTGTGGGCAAGATTGTAGATCACGGACAGGAAATCTGTCTGCCCAGCGGTATGACTGCAATGGGGCCGGTTACCCAGAAGCTCTATGATACCTTGACAGGGATTCAGATGGGCAGAATTGAGGCTCCTAAGGGCTGGATTCATGTCATTGAGTAAAGAGTAAGAAAGCGGTTTCAAGATGGATTAAGTCATCCGGATATGATGAGCCTTGGATATATCATATCCGGATGTTTTTATAAGAGTAAAAACAGGGCAAAATAGTTATCAGAGTGAACTGTTCACTGTGTGAACTAATACTGTGCAAGTACGAAACTAGTCTAATTAATATACAAAACGAAAGGTGCCAGCAAATGGGATTTAAAGTAGAAAAGAGAATATGGCTGGGAATGCTTTTGGTGATACTTTGTCTGGGAGGCTTAAGCGGCTGTGGCAAAGATGGAACCCGTATTGTGTTTACCACAGGCTTTCGCAAGGATGAGGTGTTCAGAATTGAAGATGTGTCCTGCAAACAGGTGGAGATTATGGTATATCTGACCACTATTCAAAACCAATATGAGGATGTCTACGGAAAAGAAATATGGAATGTCTCGTTAGAGGGCGTGACTTTGGAGGAAAATGTAAAGGAGACTGTGATTGCCAGAATTGCTCAGATAAAAACCATGTATCTGCTGGCAAGGGAAAAGGGCGTGACATTGGATGAAGCAGAGGAGGCCAAAGTGGCACAGGCGGCGGATACCTTTTTTGCTTCTCTAACCGAAAAAGAAGCGGAGCTTCTGGGAGTATCTCGGAATATCATAGTAGAAATGTACCGTGAATATGCCATGGCAGACAAGGTTTATCAGGAAATCATACGGGATATCAATCCGGAAATCAGTGATGACGAAGCCAGAATTATAGAAGTACAGCATATTTTTTTCAGCACCAGCATCAAGGACGGAGCGGGCAACCGTGTTCCCTATCCCGCATCGGAGAAACAGAAAATATACGATAAGGTTTGTCAGGTCAGGGAGCTTGCGGTGGACGGAAAGCATGATTTTGCAGAGTTGGCGGAGCAGTATAGCGATGATACCAATATTACCTATTCCTTTGGCAAGGGCGAGATGGATGTAGATTTTGAGACTGCGGCATTTAATCTGGAAACCAACGAAGTGAGCAGGGTAGTGGAGAGCAGTCAGGGTTATCATATTATCAAATGTCTGAGCACCTTTGACAGGGAGGAGACGGATGCCAATAAGCTGCAGATTGTGGAGAAACGCAGGAAGGAAGTGTTTGGACAGGAATATGATGCCTTTGTGGATACTCTTGTGCGCAACCTGAACGATAAGCTTTGGGATGAAATTACGCTGATTCACGATGACCAGCTGACTACATCCAACTTTTTTGAGGTTTATGATAATTGTTTTGCCCGTTAATAAAAATTTTAGAATTTTGCAAATCCGCTGTTTATCAGGGTTTCAAGTAAATTATTAGCACTCACACCGGATGAGTGCTAATTTTGACTTGACTTTTATTTTAGAGGGTTTTAAACTGATTTTATAAAAAAGGGGATGCATTAAACCCGATTAAGAAAAGGATGTGGAGAATATGGCAGCAAAAAGCGGAAGCTTATCAATTAACAGTGAAAACATTTTCCCGATTATCAAGAAATGGTTGTATTCAGACCATGATATTTTTTACAGGGAATTGATTTCCAACGGCTGTGATGCCGTGACCAAATTAAAAAAGCTGGATATGATGGGAGAGTACAGCCTGCCCGAAGGGTATAAACCCAGAGTCGATGTGGTGGTGGATCCAGAAAATAAGACTCTTGCATTTGTTGACAACGGTCTTGGCATGACGGCGGATGAGGTGGAGGAGTATATTAACCAGATTGCTTTTTCCGGCGCTACGGATTTTATTGAAAAATATAAGGACAAGAGCAATTCCGACCAGATCATCGGACATTTCGGACTTGGCTTTTACTCGGCATTTATGGTGGCGGATGAGGTTCATATCGACACTTTGTCCTATAGAGAGGGTGCAAAAGCTGTACATTGGGAATGTGACGGCGGTACCGAATTTTCTATGGAGGACGGAGATAGGGAACAGGTTGGCACTACTATCACCCTGTTTTTAAATGAGAATTGTCTGGAATTTTGCAATGAGTACAAGGCAAGGGAAGTGTTAAAGAAATACTGCTCTTTTATGCCCACGGAAATTTATCTCTCCAAGGCGGACACCAAGGAAACCCAGATTATCAAAGAGGATGAGAAACTAGAAGATGACGAGGTTTTGGAGGTAATTGAGCCGGAGAAAAAAGAGGATTCCGCAGAGCCGGAACCCACAAAACTGAAAATAAAAAAGCGCCCGGAGCTTGTAAACGAGACACAGCCCCTGTGGACAAAGCATCCTAATAATTGCACAAAGGAGGAATATCTGGAATTTTACCGCAAGGTATTTCAGGATTACAAGGAGCCTTTGTTCTGGATTCATTTGAATATGGATTATCCTTTTAACCTGAAGGGTATTTTGTATTTCCCCAAGATTAATATGGAGTATGAATCCATCGAGGGCACCATTAAATTATACAATAATCAAGTATTCATTGCGGACAATATCAAAGAAGTGATTCCCGAATTTTTGCTTTTATTAAAAGGTGTCATTGATTGTCCTGACCTGCCTTTAAATGTGTCCAGAAGCGCATTGCAGAACGATGGTTTTGTAAAGAAAATTGCGGAATACATTACCAAGAAAGTGGCAGATAAGCTTGCCGGTATGTGTAAGACCGAAAAAGAAGAATATGATAAGTATTGGGATGATATTAGTCCTTTCATCAAGTTCGGCTGCCTGAAGGATGATAAATTCTGCGAGAAGATGAATGACTATATTCTCTTTAAGAATCTGGAGGGAAAATATTTAACCCTGCCCGAGTGCTTGGAGACAAAGCCCATTGACGGCGAAGGAGACGGTGAAAACGCTGAAAATGAAGGCGGTGCTGTGGACGAAAACGGCGAAAAAGTGGAAGCGGAAGTCATCGAGCCGCAGGCTGAGGATGTGGATGCTGCAGATGAGGAAGCGGAAGAGGATGCCGAGAAAAAAGAGAAAATTATATACTATGTGACGGATGAACAGCAGCAGAGCCAATATATCAATATGTTTAAGGCTGCCAAGATGGATGCTGTGATTTTGACTCATAATATTGACCAGCACTTTATTTCCCAGCTTGAGTCCAAAAATGAAGGAATCCGTTTCATGCGTATTGATGCAGATTTGACCGATGCCATGAAGTCCAAGACCTCCAAGAAGGCTGAAAAGGAGATGGAGGAGCAGGCAGAGAATATTGCCAAGCTCATGAAGAAAGCGCTTAAGAATGACAAGATTACCATCAAGGTAGAGAAGCTGAAAAACAAGAAGATTTCTTCCATGATTACCTTGTCAGAAGAGAGCAGACGTATGCAGGATATGATGAAGATGTACTCCATGCCGGGCATGGATATGGGAGCATTTGGAGGCGAGGGAGAGACTCTGATTTTGAATGCAAACCATCCGTTGGTACAGTATGTGACAGAACATCAGGAGGATAAGAATGTGGAGATGATTTGCGAACAGCTTTATGACTTGGCAAAGATTCAACATGCCCCCCTGTCTGCGGAAGCTATGACGAAATTCATCAATCGCAGCAACGAAATTATGATGTTGTTGGCAAAGTAAAAAATATGCTAACTGTTTAAAACTAAGCAAACTGCCTTGGAAATATGTGATGAATGCTTCAATTTAAGAACATATTTTCAAGGTAGTTTATTTTTGCAAGCTTAATACCCATACTTTTTTTGGTTGCCAAACAGCATTCCGATGGATAAAAACAATGTTACGCCTTCGGCAGCCGCAGTGGCTAGCCAGATTCCGTTTAAGTCCCAGAATATGGGAAGGATGTAAATTGCTGCTACCTGAATGACAAGGGTCCGCAAAAAGGAAATGATTGCGGATACCTTCCCATTATTTAATCCTGTGAAGAATGCAGATGCAAAAACATTAAAGCCCGCAGTTAAAAAGGACAGGGCATATAACCGCATTCCCATAGTAGTCATTTCATAAAGTCTTTGATCATATCCCACATATATCCGGGCGATGAGAGAGGAAAATACTTCACCTAAAACGGTCATAATAAGTGCAGTGATTCCGGTTATCACAAGACTCTTCTTCAATACATTTTTCAGCTCCATCTTATTGTCAGCGCCAAAATGGTATCCCACAATAGAAGTAGAACTCATGGCATAACCAAAATAAAATGCCTGAAAGACAAATGCGATATACATAATTGCCCCATATGCCGCAACACCGTTTTCACCGGCAAACTTCAATAACTGAAAATTATAGAGTAATCCGATGATGGCGCCGGAGAGATTGGTCATCATCTCGGAAGCGCCATTGGAACAGGTCTTTGCGATGGCAGACCAATCCATTTTAGCTTTTACCAAGCGCAGGGCGCTGTTGTTTTTTCGCAGGAAATATATGGTTGGAACAATTCCTCCCACAAATTGGCTCATGGCAGTTGCCAGACCGGCGCCCCATATGCCCCATTGCAGGAAATAGACAAAAACAGCATCCATAATAATATTTGTCAGTCCTGCCAGAATAGAAAGAGCCAATCCCAGATGGGGCTTTTCAGCAGTGATTAAAAAGCTCTGGTATGCTGCCTGCAGCATCATAAAGATATTGGAAACTGCAAGGATTCTTCCATAGATTACACAATCATCAATCAGGTTTGCATCTGCTCCCAGCAAAGCGGATATCTGCCTCATAAATATAAAACTGATTATGGAAATCAACAATCCAAAATAAATCAGAAGCTTTATTAACATGGAAAAGATCTGATTTGCTCGTTCAGGCTCTTTTGCCCCCAAATATAACGCAGTAAGTGCGCTTCCTCCTGTGCCAATCATGAAACCGGCAGCGCTGATTAACTGCAGAAATGGCCATACAAGATTTAAGGATGCAAAGGAACTTTTACCAGCAAAGTTTGAAACAAACAGACCGTCTACCACTGTGTATAGCGAGGTTACAATCATCATGATGATGCTTGGCAGGGCAAAACGAATTAACTTTTGGTATGAAAAATGTTCGCCCAAAGATATTCTTTTGTTCATGGAATATTTCCTCCTAACAAAAATTCTCCTGTTGAAATTCTTTTTCCAGCAGGCAGAGATATTCTTCACTTAACTTTATAAATTGTTCCATCTTATCGTCTGACATTTTGAGCATTGCTCGTTTCTCGGCCAAAATGACTCGATCCACACTGTCTTTTGTGAATTGCCTCCCGGCGGCAGTAAGAGATACGGCTTTTTTGTTTTTTGCGTTCGACAGAGGATGAAGTTCCACATATCCTTTTTTCAAGAGTGAAGAGACAGCAGAATTGATGGTTTGTTTGGGAAACATCAAATATTCCCCCATATCCTGCTGTGTCATTTCGGTTTCCTGCGTTAAAAGCAGATAGATAATCCACATGGCACAGTCAGACAGCCCTAAAGAAGCAGCCGCCTTGCGGTATAAAGATTCTATTCGTTTTTCCTGCTGATTAAGTTGAAGCAAATAGTTTTTCAGTTTAGTTTCCATTTTTATGTGTATCTCCTCTTAAACTCAACAATCCGAAATCGGACTACTGCATTATAGTCCGATTTCGGATTGCTGTCAAGCGATTTTACTATATCAAATCAGGAGGGTTAAAACATCAAGTACCAAGTTACACTAATCCGGCTCCGCAATTCTGGTAACACCTACATAAATATCTGAAATCTCATACCATGTGGCATAATCCGTAACTCCTGTCTTGGGCAGTCCGAAAATGCCTTGGAAGGTGCGCACAGCGTCCGCCGTTGCAGGTCCATAGATGCCGTCCGGAGTAATGGTGGGAATGGCAGGATAGTTGCGGGCAATGCGGTTTAACTGATTTTGCATCTGCTGTACTTTTTCTCCAGAAGAGCCTATGGTCAAGTCATAGCCGGGATAGGAGGATGGAACCCCGGAGATAATGTCTGCGGTGTTGATATACATATCATTTCCATAATAATAACGGATAATTTCAATGGCAGAGTATCCCTCGTCTCCCAAATATTTGGAGCCCCATTGGCTTAAGCCCGAACAGGTTACGCGTTTTCCGTCGCAATAGGAAGTGAAAATGGGCTGGCGCACGCCGGGACGGGACAGATAGTTTGCAAAGATGGTGTCCACCAGACGGTCAATATTTTCGTAAATATTTCGGCCGTACACCCACTTTTGGTCATAGGCGGTGGAGGAGGTTATGGTGAAATCATAGCCCTGATTCCGGTACCATTCTGTATACACTCTGTTTAATGTAAAAGACATAATGACCAGAATATTGGCATACAGGGTGCTCTCCGGCCAAGTCGAATAGATTTCGCAGGATGCCACATTTTTAATATAATCCTTATAGCGCACCCAATAGTTGGTAGCAGTAGGGTCTGAGGGAACACCGTCATGCACAATAATGTATTCGGGAACGACCACACGGCTTAAGACGATTTCGCCGGATTCATCCATTGGCTTTATCTCGTCTTCGGGAATCTTCGGGGGATAGTCGCCAAACAGGGTATGGACGGGAATCACCACCAGCTTTTCGTCCTCCTCCGTGGCTGCCAGAGGATTCATACGGATTGGCTGTATGGAAACTTCATCTGCCAAGATTTCGGAGCCGGTCACCAGAACGGGCTCATAGCCATCGGCGGTTACAGTGATATTGTATTCGGAATAAGGCTGGGAGCTGGGGTCCGGCTGCAGGGAAAGCTCTAGAGGAGGTGCGGGGAGACTTACAATCTCAGTCTGGCCAGAACTATCTGTGGTCAAAGTCATAAGAGGAGATTCCGGATCACCGCTATAGGATATAGTGACTGTTGCATTTTCTACGGGAATCATTCCCAGAGAGGATACCACATTAATTCTCAGGGAGCCGGAGTAAGCTGCATTTGCTTCCTCCGGTTCCTGAGCTGCTTGTAGGAAAAAAGAATTCAAATTAGACATGGTTTTATCTTTCTGCCGATTTCATTACTGTATCTATATGCGGAAGGCAAGAAAGATGTGACATAAAATTATAATGCAGCGGTAATCACAGAGGTTGCAATCACTGCCAAAATGCCCCCGATGGAGGAACCTACCAGATTTACGATTAACTGATATGTCCAATCCACTTTTTCACCGTTTTTATTGGGAATAGGAAGCAGTGCAAACCATATGCTGCTGAATACGGAACGCATTGCATTCATGCTGAAACCGGTGGAGTTTAAGGAAAGAGCTAAAAGAGCCACAGCTCCAAAACCCACAATTCCGATGACAAAAGGAGAAGCCCCCATTGTGAGGGAAGCACCGTCCCCTGCGGAGATAGTGGATGTTGCTCCTGCAATACCGATAAATACAAGGAAAAGGAAGAGGAAAGTTGCCAAAATCTCTTGAATAAAGTTTAACACCAGATTTTTCTCTACAGGGTATGCAGAAAAAATGCCTCTCTTGGATTCTTCCTTGGATGCCTTAAAGGAATCCCAGAAGAAAATCATGCAAAGACCAACGGCTGCGCCGGCTGCCAAAAACTCCATTAAAAGATAAATCAAAGCATCCGTGATTGCCATTCCGTTCCAGATTACCTGACCCAATACAACACCTGGATTCAAAAGAGCATCCCCGCCCATAGCGGCGGCAACCGCAAGACCAAAGCCCACCGCAAGGCTCCATGCAATGACCAATTCCACATAATTTAATTTTGCAACAAGGGTCTTTTTTAAAGAAATATTGCACATGTAGGCATAACCGCCCAATAAAAAGATTAAACTGCCGCAGAACTCTGATAAGTAATACATTTTTTTCCTCCGTTTCTTTTGCTGAACTAATATTTTTTTCATTGTAACATGAAAAATGTACTATGAAAAGAGGTAAGAGGAAGTCTTGTTAAATTATGATGTCGCACTATAAGGCTCTCAATTTGTTATCATGCATATTGATAAAAATATCCTGCATTTCCTGTTTGGCTTTTATGGCATTGGAAATCTGAATGCAGTCGCTTACCTTTGCATCCAGAGTGTCCACCTTTTTGAGAATCAAATCCAACTTTTGACTGTCAGTCATATGCATACCTCCTTTCTCTTTTGGTATATTGGCTGCGTTTTACCTTGCAATAGAGAATTACAAGAGTTTTGCTTCCAATGTAGAGATAGTATAGCATAGGTCAAAGTAAAAGTCTACAAAAAAATTACTTTTTGGAAAGATTTTTTAAACGAAAAACCGTTTAAAAAATCAATTGCTCTTTTAGGGAGAGAAGAGTATAATAAAAAAGGTTATCCGAGTCAATAGAATCTGTTATCAGGGCGGATGGAGGAATATCATGAGTAGGAAACTGCACAGAATCGCCATTTTGTCAGACACACACGGTTTGCTGCGTTCGGAAGTTCTGGAGGTGCTTCGGACTTGTGAAGTCATCCTGCATGGCGGCGATATGAATAGCAGAAAGATATTGGACGAGCTTAAGGAGATTGCGCCAGTGTATGCGGTGCGGGGTAATGCCGACAAGGAATGGGCGGAAGGAATGGCAGAGGAACTTACCCTTACGCTGTTTGGACTGCGCATCTATATGATACATAATAAAAAGAATGCAGGGATTGACTTTCAGACAGATAATGATGGAACTGATATTTTTATTTATGGGCATTCCCATAAATATGAAGAGAAAACGGTGAATGGAGTGTTTTTCTTAAACCCGGGAAGCTGCGGACCCAGACGATTTAATCTGCCTGCAACCATGGCGGTGTTGGAAGTATATGACGGTACAGGGCAGTGGGAGGACGATACAGAGCGGTGGAGAGTTGTAAAAATCGATTTGACAGATCCGGCAAAGGAAAAAGTCAGTCAAGCGGGTCACAGAAAGTCTGTAAGTCTGACTGCAGGCAATGTCAAGCAGATAGTAGAGACAATTCTGCGCGGGATGTCGGCAGGACAGAGTGTGGATGCCATTGCGGATAAGCTGGGTGTGGAACAAGAATTTGTGGAACAGGTCTGCAGGATTTATGTGACTCATCCGGGAGTGGACGCTCAGGGTATTGTAGACAAAATGGAAGTGAATTCACTGACAATAAGATAGGAGGAACGACATGAAAAAAAGATTGTATTATAAGGTAATAGCATTATGGCTGATTAGTATTTTGTTATTGACAGGATGCGGAATGGAAGGAACAAGGTTTAGCTTTCAGTTTAACTCATCAGCTCCCAAAGATTCAGAACGGGAAAAAGCCATTCATTTTGATGAAGCTTATTCTAGTGTTGTCTTGGATGTAGACTTAAAGATAGATACAGGAAGTGTTTCCGTGGAAATTAAGAAATTGGATGGTGAAACGATCTCCAGCAGTACCTATACGGAGAGCGGTAAGTATCAGATAGAGTTAAAAGACATCTATGCCGGAGAAGACTGCACTATTTTTGTTCGGACAAACCAGACCCAAAAGGTCACATTGAAAATGTCTTCATCAGTGAGCATGATAAAAAGTAAGGAAATGCCGGGCATAGAATTAGATATGGAAGATTAGAATAGGTTTTGCCGGGGAAGCAGACGAAAGGAGCAAGTATGAAAAAAGTATGGGTAAAGGCAGCCGCTATAGGGCTGGGATGTGTCTTTTTATTGGCGGGCTGCGGAAACGGTAAAGAAAATCAGCAGATATCTTCGGGGCAGACAGGGGCAGCAGGCACACAGTCTGGGCAGGAGAATGCACAAAACCAAGGCGCATCCTCGGAGGAAGAACTTCTTACAGGAAAGCATCATGTAAACATCAATATTAAGGATAAGGGAACCATTGCGGTAGAGCTTGATGCAGACAGCGCACCCATTACGGTGACCAACTTTGTAAATCTGGCCAAGGAGGGTTTCTATGACGGACTTACCTTTCACCGCATCAAGCAAGGCTTTATGATGCAGGGGGGCGACCCTGAGGGCAGCGGAAACGGTGGGTCAGGGAAGAAGATTAAGGGCGAATTTGCCCAAAACGGAGTGGATAACCCCTTAAGCCATGTCCGGGGAGCAATCTCCATGGCGCGCTCCAAAGCGGAGGACAGTGCTAGTTCACAGTTTTTTATCGTCCATGAGGACAGCACTTATTTGGATGGTCAATATGCTGTATTTGGTTATGTGACGGAGGGAATGGATATTGTGGATGATATCTGCAATAACACCCCAGGTCAGGATGAGGATAACAATTGGATTGTTCCCATGAAAAACCGGCCCATTATTGAAAGCATTGAAGTGGTAGACTGAGGAGGGATATACAAGTGAAAACGAGGAAGGGGCATCTTATCCTCTGGATTGTTATATCCATGACACTTCTTGGACTTATGGTACTGCATCCACGGGTCAATCAGGGGATTCTCCTTTGTTGCGGCATAATTCAGTGTATCCAGATAGCTGTTTCTAAAAGGGAATGGAAGGTAAAAACGCTTTGGCTGAATACGATAGGAACGCTTCTGTGCCTTGTGATTGTATGGAATATGACTAAATGGCTGGATATATTTTATCCCTATCATGCTCCTTATGAGTATAAACAGGATATACAAAAATTGAAATCAGGATACAGAGGGCAGTGTTTTACGCAGTTTCCAGATGAAATTCCGGCAGATGCATTTAAAGTAAAGTGGGTATGTATGCCAAGTCTTATGCAGGGCAGAGGTCACGAAGCCCTGTTCTTTTATGCAGATAAAGAATATCTTTCCGAGGTGTATGATACATATGCCCCCAATGCTGAGATATACACCTATAGAGAAAGCGATTTTCAGGTAGATTCTTGGGAAAGAGCGGAGGGGAGCGGAAACCGTAGTATGAGGTTCCCCATAGTCAACGATATGACGAATGAAGAAAAGAAAAATGTGGAGGTGCTCGTTCTTTGTGAGTATAGCTATTATAATGGGGGACTTTACATCAACCAGCAAGAAGGGTATATATGCTTTTTTGCAGACATTTGTGACTGATACACTTGATAATACAGGCAGCTTTCAGGGGATATCTGAGAGCTGCCTATTTACCTGTTTTCGATGGATCATTTTTTAAATAAAAAATCTTGACAAGGGGGGGTATTTTAGGATATCATTGTATTACGAACACAACACAGTGACACAATAGTTAAAAAATGATAACCAGAGGAAAGGAGAAAAAGCATGGCATGGGATTTGGTGAATGACAGACCTATTTATACTCAATTAGTGGAAATCATTCAAATGCAGATTGTATCCGGAAGTTATCCGCCGGGGGCAAAGCTTCCAACTGTGAGGGAGCTGGCGGCAACGGCAGCGGTGAACCCTAATACGATGCAGAAGGCATTTTCCGAATTAGAGCGCAGCGGACTGATTATCACACAGCGTACCAACGGGCGCAATGTAACGGAAGATAAAGGGCTGATTCACAATATCAGACAGAAGCTGGCAGCGGAGTATAAAGAGGATTTTTTTGAGAAGATGCAGAAGCTTGGATTTTCCCAAAAGGATGCGGTAGAATTTCTGGAACAATCATATGAAAGGGAGAAAAGCGAATGAACGAATTGGTAGAAATCAGAAATCTGACCAAGAACTATGGCGGAAGCAGTCCTGCGGTCAATAATGTCTCACTGACTTTGACAAGGGGTAAGATAGTGGGGCTTTTAGGACCCAACGGAAGCGGCAAGACCACGATTATCAAAATGCTAAACGGGCTTTTAACACCCACTGAGGGAACTATCCGCATTGGAGGAAGCGAAGTGGGTGTGGAGACTAAGGCGCATGTGGCATATCTGCCGGACAGGACATATCTGTCGGGCAATCAGAAAGTGTCCGAAATATTGGATTTCTTCTGCGATTTTTACAGCGATTTTGACAGAAACCGGGCGGAGGAAATGCTTAAAAACTTGAATATTGAAACGGACAAGAGGATGCAGACCCTCTCTAAGGGCACCAAGGAGAAGGTGCAGTTGATTCTGGTTATGAGCCGCAGGGCGGATTTGTATGTGCTGGACGAGCCTATTGCGGGGGTGGATCCGGCGGCAAGGGATTATATTCTGCGCACTATTATCAACAATTATAATCCGGAGTCAACAGTGTTGATTTCCACCCATTTAATCAGCGATGTGGAACAGGTGCTGGACGAGGTGGTTTTTTTGCGGTACGGGCAGGTGGTGCTGTATACTTCCGTGGATAATATCAGGGAACAGCATGGGAAATCTGTAGATGCTTATTTCAGGGAGGTGTTCGCATGTTAGGAAAATTAATCAAGCATGAGTGGAAAAGGATATCTAAGCTGAATGGTCTGCTTTTAATCATTATGGTGGCGTTTACTGTGGTAGAATCTCTTTTGTTTTTTACGCCCATGACGGATTTTGTAAGGAACAGCAGGGCGTTTGACAGGGGAGAACCCGTTGTGGTGATTGGGTTTCTGATTTTTTTGGCAAGCGTAATGGCCTGTATTATGCTTATGGTGGGGTTGACCTATGGTAATATGATTTACATTGGCGTGAATTTTGAAAAGACCATGTATTCGGATGAGGGATATCTGTCGCATACACTGCCGGTAACGCCGCATCAGCTGCTTTTCAGCAAATTTCTGGTAGGCGGACTGTGGACTTTGATTATATATTTTGTCATGACGGTATGCATGGTTGTTTTAGTGATGTCATTTGGCATGGCGGTAACAGATGGATATACGATAGGAGAGATTCTATACGAACTACAGGAGCTATTTCAGGAGGTATTGTCGGAGATTAGCGCGGAGGGTATGTCGGTGTTAATTCATTATCTTGCAGCATTTGTCGTGCTGGCATTAGCAGGACCTTTCTGTATGGTTGCCACACTTTTCGGAGCGCTTACCATTGGACAGCTTTCCAGAAAACATAAAGGGCTGATGGGGATTCTTATCTATTTTGGCATTACTATGGCAACCTCGGTTTTGACTAGCATTGTCAGCAACGTGGGCAGGATACTTACAATGTCAGAACGAATCTATAATGTAAATTCAGTGCTGTTTTTTACTATGGATATTACAATCATCTTTCAAGTATCGATTGCGGTATGCCTGTACTTTTTATCGCATTATATTATTGTGAGAAAGCTGAATTTGAATTAGTGAGGAAATCATTTGCCCTATGTCCGATAATTTGGTATACTATATAGAGATATGATACAATTATCTATACTACGGACAAAAGCGGGTGGACACAGATGCAGGAAATGATCAGGAGAATTTTGGATGGCGATTTTGATTACGAAAACGGCTCTCTTGATTTTTCATGCTCTAAAATTGAACTTGAGTTAAGCAAGGGAAGTACATATGAAGGCTCCTTTTACATTAATTCCGCCATGGGGAAGCTTACCGATGGATATGTGGTAAGCTCTGACCTTAGGATGGAATGCCTGACTCCTGAGTTTTCCGGAAGCAATGCAGAGATTGCTTATTGTTTCCATGGGGAACATTTGGAGGAGGGGGATGTGGTAAAGGGAGCCTTTTCTGTTATCAGCAACCGGGGAGAGTATTATCTTCCTTTTGTGGTGTCCATAGAACATACGATATTGGAGACTTCCATAGGGAGTATCAAGAATCTGTTTCATTTTGCCAATCTTGCAAAGAGCAGCTGGCGGGAGGCGGTGGCGGCATTTTATTCGCCGGATTTTTGCCGGATATTCACCGGAAACGATGCCAGATATTTTGACTGCTATAAGGGGCTTTCCGCAAATTACGGCAATGAGCAGAATGTGGAAGAGTTCTTGATTTGCATGAACAAAAAGCAGAAGGTGGAGTATGTGACGGGAGAATCCTTCATTCAGCTGTCCATGGCAGCAGCGGACAGTCCTTATGCCGTGACAGAGCATGAACTTGAGATTATCAGAAACGGCTGGGGATATACGGCATTAAACATAGAATGTGAGGGAGATTTCTGTTTTACGGAGAAAGAATTTCTGACAGATGATGATTTTCTGGGAAATGTGTGCAGGCTTCCCGTGTTTATTGACACGGACAGATGCCGCAGAGGAAAGAATTTCGGAAGGATTTATCTGTTTAATTCTTATGTGTCGCTGATCATTCCCATAGAGGTGCGGATAGGGGAAGAAAGTACGGCGCATGGCGTTAGTCTTGCCAGAAAAAAGATTATTTTGCAGATGATGCGGACTTATGAAAAATTCCGCTTAAAGAAGATGCATCGGGGAGCGTGGCTGAAAGAGACAGGCAAGCTTGTGGAAAAGCTGGTGGTTATGGATGAGGATGACATTGAGGCAAGGCTTTTTCAGGCCCAGGTGCTGATTACGGAGGAGCGTTTTAATGAAGCCGGCTTTATTTTAGAGCATGCTGCAGATCTGATAGAGCGAAGCGGAAAGGATATGGATGCGCAGGCGGCCTATCATTTGTATTTGACCACTTTGATTCATACGGATAAGGATTATGTGCGGGAAGCCGCAGCCAGAGTGGAGAGGATATATCATAGAAGACGGGAAGAGTGGCGTGTGGCATGGCTGCTTTTGTATCTGCCGGGGGAATATGGCAGACCGGATGCAAAATGGACTTTTCTTGAGAAGCAGTTTTCACATGGATGTACCAGCCCTGTTCTTTACATAGAGGCGCTGACAATCTTGAATGCCAATCCTGTGCTGATGCGCAGGCTGGGGGAGTTTGAATTGCAGGTAATCCACTATGGAGCGGTGCAGGACAGCTTGAGCAGCGAGGTGATAGAGCAGATATTATATCTCTGTTCCCGGAAAAGAGAGTTTTCTAAGGTGCTTTTAGCAACGCTGAAGCTTTTGTATGCCAAAAATCAGGATGCCCGCATTTTACAGGAAATCTGCGCCAATTTGATCAACGGCGGCAGAGTGGGACAGAGTTTTTTGGAATGGTATCAGCTGGGCGTGGACGCACAGCTGCGCATTACAAATTTATATGAGTATTATATGATGTCCATAGATTTGGAGGTCATGCAGCCCATTCCCAAGATTGTGCTGATGTATTTTGCCTATCAGAACAATTTGGACTATGAGCGCAGTGCCTATCTGTATCATTATCTGATACTGCATAAAGAAGAATTGGAAGATTTGTACGAGAATTACAGTCGGCGTATAGAACATTTTGTGATAGACCAGATACAAAAAGAACATATCAACAGGCATTTAGCAGCGCTATATCAGGAAATGTTAAACGGCGGAATGATAAGTGAACAGACTGCCGGAAGCCTTTCAAGGCTTTTGTTTGCCCATTGGATAAGGGTGGAGGATTCCCGTTTAAAGAAGCTCTATGTCTATCAGCCTCACAAAGTAACGCCTACGGAATATGTTTTGCAGGAATCCGGCATCTGGGCAGTTATTTATGGCAATGACTATACCTTGGTTTTTGAGGATGCCTACGGAAATCGTTTTGTAAGGAGTATGGTATATTCCTTAGAAAAACTCATGCTGGCGGGAAAGCATTTACAGACATTAGCCGGTTTTGTAAAGGATTCGCAGGGGCTGAATCTTTATCTGTGCGAACACAATAAAGAAAAAGCATATAACCTGGCGGATGCGGAAAGATGGCTGTTTTTAGCACAGTCCGAGGATACAGAGGATGCGCTTAGAAGCGAGCTGACCATGAAGCTGCTGCAGTATTATTATGAGGAAGATGATGTGCGGGCTCTTGACAGGTATCTGGATGTGATAAGCCCAGAGCGTCTGACCATGAAAGAAAGGGACAGCATCGTCAAATATATGGTGCTTCAGGGGAAATACAAAAACGCCTGCGAGTGGTTGAAACAGTATGGTCCCTATTTTGCAGACCCGAAGATTTTGGTGCGCCTGTTAAACGGCATGGCGCAGCAGGAGGAAATCATTCAGGATGAGGTGTTTACGGCAGCAGCGCTTTATACTTTCCGCAAAGGGAAATATGACAGCTGTATCCTGCGGCATCTGGTACACCATTATCAGGGAAGCACCAAGGAGATGAGAGATATCTGGAAAGCGGCCCGCTCCTTTGAGGTGGACTGCTATGAACTGTGTGAAAGAGTGTTGCTGCAGATGCTCTATACGGGAGCCTTTGTAGGCGAGAAAATGGAAATCTTTGAGTATTATATCTCTCAGGGAGCCAAACCGGAGGTAGAAGAGGCATTTCTGACACAATGTGCCTATGATTATTTTGTAAAAGAAAAAATTATTGGAGAGGGCATTTTCCGCGAGATACAGGGGATGTTTCGGCGCGGGGAGGATGTGCAGAAGATTTGCAAGCTGGCATATTTAAAATACTATTCTGAGAATCCCGAAGAATTGGACAGAGAGAAAGAAGAATTGATACGCCTCTTTTTAAAGGAAATGCTGGCAGAGAGAATTCATCTGGACTTTTTCAGGGAGTATGGGCAATTGGCGGATTTGACGGAGTTAGAAGACCGGGTGATTATAGAATACCATGCCCGTCCGGGTTCAAAAGCCCGCATTCATTATGTGACAGTCTATGATGACGGAGAATCCGGTGAATATTTGTCGGAGTATATGAAGGAAGTTTACGGCGGGGTATGCTTTAAAGAGTTTGTGCTGTTTTTTGGGGAGAGTATTCAATATTATATTATGGAAGAAAGTGGCGGAGAAGAACAGCTGACGGAGAGCGGAACCCTGCAGAGGGAGGAGTCGGGCAACGAGACCGAAATGAGCAGATTCGGTCTCATTAATGATATGATTATCAGCAAAAGCATGCAGGATTATGATACTTTGGATGATCTGCTGGAAGAGTATTACCGCAGGGAATATTTGAACGGAGAGCTTTTCGGGCTTCTGTAACGGTGACGGGGAGGACATTATGTTAAAGCTGTTAGGTGGCGGAAAATTGATTGTAGGGTATGATTTGAATGACGATTATTCCCAGATAAGTTATTGCGTTTCCGGCAGGGATAATGTGGAGACATTTTCGTTAGTGGAAGGGGCGCAGGATTATAATATCCCCACTCTTTTGTGTAAGAGAGAGGGAACCAATCAGTGGTTCTGCGGCAGGGAAGCCCTCAGGTATTCCGAGGAAAACGGCGGAATTTTAGTGGGAAATCTTTTGAAACTTGCAGTGGATGGAGAACCGGTACTGATAGAGGGCAACAGCTTTGAACCAATATCCCTGCTGACTCTGTTTTTAAAGAGAAGTTTGGGAATGCTTGCGCGGGTGGCTTCACCGGACAGGATTGCGGCGCTTATGATTACCTGCAGGCAGATGGCGCCCCGGATGGTGGAGGTGCTGCGACAGGCGGTGGCAGGGCTTCATCTGAAGACGGACAAAGTGTTTTACCAGAGCCATGTGGAGAGTTTTTATCATTTTATGCTTTATCAGCCGGAAGAGTTGTGGAGATCGAGAGTGGTATTGATGGAATATGCAGAGGAAAACATCAGGGCGTATTCCATGGAGTGCAATAAGAGAACAAGCCCGCGGGTGGTATATATCAACGAGCAGGATTTCCCTTTTTCTTTGTATGAACCGAATAACAGGGAAGAGGTGCTCGCCATGGAATTAAACCGGATGGACAGGGACATGTTGGAAATTTGTCAGGAAATCTGCAGTGATAATTCCGTGGCCAGCGTATATCTGCTGGGGGACAAATTTTCCGATAAGTGGATGAAAGAATCTCTTCGATATCTGTGCGGCAGGCAGAGGGTTTTTCAAGGAAACAATCTGTACAGCAAGGGTGCCTGTTTTAGTATGTTAGAAAGGCTGGAACCCAGCGAGGCAGGCAAAAATCATGTCTTTTTGGGAAAGGATAAATTGAAGGTCAATGTGGGAATGAAAATCCTGCGTCAGGGGGAAGAGATTTACTTTGCCCTTCTGGATGCGGGGGTGAATTGGTTTGAGGCAGAGCAGACCTTTGAATTTTACCAACAGGGAGGTAATCATCTGGAAATCAGGATTACCTCCGTAATCGGAAAAAGCAATCAGCTGGCGGAAATGATTCTTGAGGATTTGACGGAGGAACTGAGCCGTCTCAGAGCCCACTTAAGTCTTAGGGACGAGCACCATATTGTGGTAGAAATTGAAGATTTGGGGCTGGGGGCATTCAGACCGGCCACCCATAATATTTGGCGGGAAGAGATAGAAATATAATAAGGAGGGCATTATGCGCACCAGCATCAGCATCGGTGATTATACGACAACTCCATATGTGGTTTCAGGATTGGAAATTCCTGTGTACTGTGCGGAAGAATTGTGTTATTGTATAAAAGAGAATGCATTTCTTCTGGACGCCGGATTCATGAATGATGCCCTGATAGATTGGATAGGCTCAAAATGCGGCTTAAAGGAACTTGCGAAAGAGCTTAAGCCTCTGGTGCACAGGCAGGGAACCCTCAGTACTTTTGCGGTTATGATTTTGGAGTATGTGGGACTGTATGATGTGTCCACCATCCGGGGCGTGGAGCAGGTGCTAAAAAAGGGCGCAGGCTTAAGCAGTATTGAGAGACGCAAGAAACAGGTTGATTATCTGGTAGAAAAGAAAAAATACCGTTCCGCAGTCAAAGGGTACGAAGGACTTCTTTCAAAGTGGCGGGAGCTGGAACAGGATAACAGAGAACTGCCTGCCGCATGGGTGCGGGCGGCAATTCTTCACAATATGGGAGTAGCCTATACCGGACTTATGAGATACGGGTGTGCTGCAGAGTGCTTTATGCAGGCATATGAAGCAAATGGCGAGAATGCGCATTATATGGCGTTTTTGGCGGCAAAGCGCATGGAGCTGAAGGAAGAGGAATATATTGCATTTGCAGCGGAGCTTTCCGACAGTTATGAGAGTACGCTGCAGTTGGAACGCACAATGGAGCGTCTGAGAAAAGAATGGGAGCAGCAGGCGGACTGCCAGCGGCTTAAGGCGAGGAAATCCATGCGTTTTGGAGGCGACAAGCAGAAATATTATGACGAGAATGACAGACTGACCAGAGCTCTGGAGGACAGTTACCGGGAATATGTCACTGAATAATGGGAAAAAGGAACAGGTTATATGGGTTTTTGGCAGAAAATTTTTGGAAGAAAACAAAAAGAAGAACGCTCTCAGGAGGAAGATTGGGATAAGGTTGTCTATGCGAGGGATGATGTTGATTTTAAGGACGAGGAGCAGAGGAGCCGTTATATCGTCAATTGTCTGGAACAGATTGCAGAGGCAACTAAGGAGATGCAGCTGCTTACAGGAGAATATGGCAAAGTGACGTCCTATCTGACGGATATTGAGGAAGTGGAAGCGCTGCCGGATAAGGAGAAGCAGGAATTGGAGCGCATTGCCCGTAAATTGGTCGGACTCGAGGAGGAAGTACAGCGTTATCGGGGAAGGGAAAACCGTATGAAGGATGCGGAATATTACAAAATGAGAGGGCAGGAAGCGGAAGTAGAGTCAGGAATTGCGAAACTGAGAGAGGGCGAGAAGTATGCGGGGCTGATAAAGAGGGATTTGCGGAGGCTTGACAGTGAGAGACAGGCTTATGCATACCGAAAGAAGGAACTGCGTACCATGCTTGCAAATTTGAGGGGGATGGCAACTATTTTCCTGACAGCGCTGGTTTTTTGTGTTATTTTGCTGTTGGTGCTGCAGTTTGCTTTTGAGATGGATACGGCAGTGGGATTTTTCCTTTCCATAGGAGCAGCGGCAATAGCGATTACCATACTCTGCGTGAAGTTTATGGACGGAGAGCGTGAAGTGACCAGAGTGGAAAAGACGATTAATAAACTGATACAGCTTCAAAATACAGTTAAGATACGTTATGTGAATAATTCCCAGCTTTTGGAATATCTGTATATCAAATATAACACGGACAGCGCAGACAAGCTGCAAAAGCTGTGGGATAATTATCAGCAGGAGAAGGAAGAAAGAAAGCAGTATGCGGAAGCGGAGGCAAAAAAAGAATATTACCAAAAGGAATTGATGTCCAAGCTGTCCAATTACCGCATTGAGACGCCGGAACGCTGGATGAATCAGTCCGCAGCCCTTTGTGACAAGCGGGAGATGGTGGAGATTCGCCATGAGCTGATTCTTCAAAGGCAGGCGCTTCGCAAACAGCTGGATTATAATAATGATGTGGCGGAGACGGCAAGAAAGGAAATTATGGACGTGGCAAGAAAATATCCGGCATATACGCAGGAGATTCTGGACATGGTGGAGAAGTATGATGTACAATAAAAATAAAACAAGAGAGGTGTAAGGCATGAGTAATATGGAATGGAGACCTGTAAAAGAGGGGAAGGTAAGGGAGATTTATGATAATGGGGACAGTCTGATTATGGTGGCTACTGACCGAATCAGCTGTTTTGATGTGATTTTGAAAAATAAGGTAATAAAGAAGGGAACCGTACTTACCCAGATGTCAAGATTCTGGTTTGACATGACAAAGGATATCATTCCCAATCATATGATTTCCGTGGATGTAAAGGATATGCCGGAATTTTTCAGAAAAGAGGAATTTGACGGTAACAGTATGATGTGCAGGAAACTGAATATGCTGCCTATAGAGTGCATTGTGCGGGGATATATTACGGGCAGCGGCTGGGCAAGCTATCAGGAAAACGGTACGGTATGCGGCATCAGGCTGCCGGAAGGCCTTAAGGAGTCGGATAAGCTGCCGGAGCCGATTTACACGCCTTCTACCAAGGCAGAAATCGGTGACCATGACGAAAATATTTCTTATGAGCAGAGCGTTGCCTATCTGGAGGAGCGTTTTCCGGGCAAAGGTGAGGAGTATGGTCAAAAGCTTCGGGATTATACCATAGCTCTTTATAAAAAGTGTGCGGATTATGCCCTTACTAAAGGAATCATCATTGCGGACACAAAGTTCGAGTTTGGCTTGGACGAGGAGGGCAATATCGTTCTGGGAGATGAGATGCTGACTCCTGACAGTTCCCGTTTCTGGCCTGCAGAAGGGTATGAGCCGGGACATGGACAGCCTTCTTTTGACAAGCAGTTTGCAAGGGATTGGCTGAAGGCGAACCCGGGCAATGATTGGACTCTGCCGGAGGATATTGTGCAGAAGACCATTGATAAGTACCTGCAGGGATATGAGCTGCTTACAGGCACTGCGATTTAGATTTGCGGAAATCATGAAAAGATTGATTTTCAGCCCTCAAAGAGATATAATGATTTTGTCTGTGGTATTTTTGCCGGAGGGTTTATAAATCTGAAAACCGGCATCAGCAGTACGAAAGGTAATGGGGAGCTAGGAAAGGAGATTACATGAGTACAGACAGATATCAGAGTCCCTTGTCGGAGAGGTATGCCAGCAAGGAGATGCAGTATATTTTTTCACCGGACATGAAGTTTCGTACATGGAGAAAGCTATGGATTGCATTGGCGGAGACGGAAAAGGAACTTGGATTGTCTCAGGACGGCAAGCCGGTGATTACGGATGAGCAGATTGAGGAGCTGAAAGCTCATGCAGAGGATATTAATTACGAGGTGGCGAAAGCCAGAGAGAAGGAAGTGCGCCATGATGTCATGAGTCATGTGTATGCTTATGGGCAGCAGTGTCCCAAGGCGGCGGGCATCATTCATCTGGGTGCAACCTCCTGCTATGTGGGAGACAATACGGATATTATTGTGATGACGGAGGCTTTGCGGTTAGTCAGGAAGAAGCTGATTAATGTCATGAAAGAGCTGGCTGATTTTGCAGATAAGTACAAAGAGCAGCCCACTCTGGCCTTTACCCATTTTCAGCCAGCGCAGCCCACTACTGTAGGTAAGAGAGCGACTTTGTGGCTGCAGGAATTTTCTCTTGATTTGGAGGATTTGGAACATGTGCTGAGTCATATGAAACTCTTGGGTTCCAAGGGTACCACCGGTACGCAGGCCTCTTTTCTGGAGCTTTTTGACGGGGATCAGGAAACTATCGATAAGATTGACCCCATGATAGCTGCCAAGATGGGATTTGCGGAGTGTTATCCGGTATCCGGGCAGACTTATTCCAGAAAAGTGGATACCAGAGTTTTAAATGTATTGGCTGGCATTGCGGCATCCGCTCACAAAATGAGCAATGACATTCGGCTGTTACAGCATTTAAAGGAAGTGGAGGAGCCCTTTGAGAAGAGCCAGATTGGTTCCTCTGCCATGGCATATAAGAGAAATCCCATGAGAAGTGAGAGAATTGCTTCTCTGGCCAGATATGTGATGATTGATGCGCTGAATCCGGCAATTACCTCAGCCACCCAATGGTTTGAGAGAACGCTGGATGACTCCGCCAACAAGAGACTGTCCGTTCCCGAGGGTTTTTTGGCAGTGGACGGTATTTTGGATTTGTGTCTCAACGTGGTGGATGGCCTTGTGGTGTATCCCAAAGTGATTGAAAAGCATATGCTCAGTGAGCTGCCTTTTATGGCAACGGAAAATATCATGATGGATGCGGTTAAGGCGGGCGGCAATCGTCAGGAACTTCATGAGCGTATCAGAGAGCTTTCCATGGAGGCAGGGCGCAATGTGAAGGTGGAAGGAAAGGATAATAATCTGCTGGAGCTGATTGCGGAGGATAAGGCGTTTAACATGACTTTGGAGGATTTGCAAAAAACCATGGAGCCCTCCCGATATGTGGGACGCTCCAAGGAACAGGTAGAGGCTTTCCTTGAGAAGGTAATTCGGCCTATTCTGGAGAAAAACAAAGATATTTTGGGAGTAAAAGCGGAAATTAATGTTTAAACATAAGATGATGGTATAAGGCTGAGAAACAAGCCTGAGGCACAAGTGAAGAAACAAGGTTCGGGCCACAAGTTGAAGCATACATAATGAGGGAGACATAATATGGGCGGATTTTTTGGAGTTGCGGCAAAAGAGGATTGTGTATTTGATTTGTTTTTTGGGACGGATTACCATTCCCATCTGGGGACCAGACGGGCGGGTATGGCTGTTTATAGCAAGGAAAGGGGATATGACAGGGCAATTCATAATATTGAAAATTCCCCTTTCCGAACGAAATTTGACAAGGACATGAATCAAATGAAAGGAAACCTTGGCATTGGATGCATTTCTGATTATGAGCCGCAGCCCTTAATCGTGCGCTCCCATCACGGAACCTATGCCATTACCACGGTGGGTAAGATTAACAATACGGAAGAGATTTTGTCCGAGCTTCTGAATAAGGGGCATTCCCACTTTTTAGAGCTTTCTGGCGGAGATATCAATGCCACGGAGCTGGTGGCGGCGATTGTGAATCAGAGAGAGAATCTGGTGGAGGGGATGCAGTATGCCCAGGAGCTGATAGACGGTTCTATGACTTTTTTGATCATGACTCCCAAGGGAATCTATGCGGCAAGGGACCGCATGGGCAGGACTCCTGTGTGTATCGGTAAAAAAGAGAATGCATACTGTGTGTCTTTTGAAAATTTTGCATATTTAAATCTGGGTTACACTCCCATGAGGGAGCTGGGACCGGGTGAAATTGTGGTTATGGATCCGGAAGGCGTGCATACGCTGGTAAATCCCGGAAAGGATATGAAAATCTGCACCTTCCTTTGGGTATATTACGGTTATCCCCCCGCTTCCTATGAGGGTGTCAGCGTGGAGCAGATGCGCTATAATTGTGGTGCAAAACTAGCTCAGAGGGACAATGTGGAACCGGATATCGTTGCGGGAGTTCCTGATTCGGGAACGGCACATGCGGTGGGGTATGCAAATCAGTCAGGAATTCCTTTTTCAAGACCGTTTATCAAATATACGCCCACATGGCCGAGGTCTTTTATGCCCACCATTCAGACACAGCGCAATCTCATTGCCAAGATGAAGCTGATTCCGGTGCATGATTTGATACAGGATAAGAGCCTGCTTTTAATTGACGATTCCATTGTCAGAGGTACCCAGCTTCGGGAAACCACGGAATTTTTGTATCAGAGCGGGGCAAAGGAAGTACATATCAGGCCTGCCTGTCCGCCCCTTCTGTATGGGTGTAAGTATTTGAACTTTTCAAGATCTTCTTCGGAGATGGATTTAATTACCAGAAGAGTTTTAAAGGAAATAGAGCAGGAAGGTAGAAAGATTGACTTAAAGAATTATGTGAATCCCGATACGCCGGAGTATGAGGATATGGTGGAGCGTATTGGCAGGCAGTTGAATTTTACAAGTCTGCGTTTTAACAGATTGGACGATATGCTTGAGGCGGTGGGAATTGACAGGGAAAAGCTGTGTACCTATTGCTGGGACGGCAGAGAGTGACGGTATTTTGTCTGAAATCAGAAATGTTATTCATAGATAATTTATTGACAGGTTACCCTTTTGGGTAAGAATGGAGGAATTATGGTTAAGGCAGTCGTAGGTGCTAACTGGGGAGATGAAGGAAAGGGAAAGATTACGGATATGCTGGCCGAGAAGGCTGATATCGTGGTGCGATTTCAGGGCGGTGCCAATGCAGGGCATACCATTGTCAATGACTATGGCAAATTTGCATTGCACACTCTGCCATCGGGAGTATTTTACAGCCACATTACCAGCGTAATCGGCAATGGCGTTGCGTTAAACATCCCCATTCTTTTAGGAGAAATCAAATCCATTACAGACAGAAATGTCCCGATGCCTAAGATTCTGGTGTCTGACAGAGCCCAGATTGTGATGCCCTATCATATTTTGTTTGACCAATATGAGGAGGAGAGATTGGGAGGCAAATCTTTTGGCTCCACCAAATCAGGTATTGCTCCTTTCTATTCCGATAAATATGCCAAAATAGGTTTTCAGGTCAGCGAACTTTTTGACGAGGAGCGCTTAAAAGAGAAAGTGGAGCGTGTATGCCAGACCAAAAATGTGCTTTTGGAGCATTTGTATCATAAGCCTCTCATTGATGTGGAGGAACTGTTTCAGACCCTGCTTGAGTACAGGGATATGATTGCTCCCTATGTGGGGGATGTTTCAACTTTCTTAAATCAGGCGTTAAAGGACGGAAAAACCATATTGCTTGAGGGACAGCTTGGCACCTTGAAGGACCCTGACCACGGCATTTATCCCATGGTGACTTCCTCCTCTACATTAGCGGCTTACGGCGCTATCGGCGCAGGACTTCCTCCCTATGAGATTAAGGAAATCATTACTGTATGTAAAGCATATTCTTCCGCAGTGGGAGCAGGTGCTTTTGTGTCAGAGCTCTTTGGGGATGAGGCTGAGGAGTTAAGGCGCAGAGGCGGTGACGGAGGCGAGTATGGCGCGACCACAGGACGCCCCAGACGAGTGGGCTGGTTTGACTGTGTGGCATCCAAGTATGGCTGCCGTCTGCAGGGAACTACGGATGTAGCCTTTACGGTGTTGGATGTGCTGGGTTATCTGGACGAGATTTCCGTATGCACAGGCTATGAGATTGACGGTGAAATCACCACGGATTTCCCTGTGACCTGTCAGTTGGAGAAAGCAAAACCGGTATTTACAAAACTTCCCGGCTGGAAATGCGATATCAGGGGTATCCAAAATTATGATGAACTGCCGGAGAACTGTCGTAAATATGTGGAGTTTATCGAGGAGCAGATTGGCTTCCCTATTACTATGGTAAGTAATGGCCCTAGCAGAAGCGATATTATTTACCGCAAGAGTCCTTTGAAGAAATAGAGGTATCCAAATGATTCGTAATATTATTTTTGACATCGGAAATGTGCTTGCGGATTTTCGCTGGAGAGGCTTTCTGCAGGATAAAGGTTTTGATGAAGCCATGATAGAGCGAATTTCCAAGGCATCTGTGGAAAGTCCCCTGTGGAATGAGATTGACAGGGGAGAGTGGTCTGAGGAGAAACTTTTACAGGCATTTGTGGAAAGGGACCCTGAGATTGAAGAGGAACTGCGGGAAGCATACGAAGATATTCATGGAATGGTGACTCCAAGGGAATATGCTATTCCATGGATAAAGAAGCTGAAAGAGAATGGATACCGGGTGTTATTTTTATCCAATTTTTCCAAGAAGGCGGAGAAAGAATGCCCAGAGGCATTGGCTTTTCTGCCTTATACGGATGGAGGTATCCTGTCTTATCAGGAGAAGATGATTAAGCCGAATCCTGAGATTTACAGGCTGTTACTGAAGCGATATGAGCTGTTGCCAGAGGAGTGTGTTTTTTTGGATGACACGCTGAAAAATGTAGAGGCAGCACAAGCTGAGGGTATGATGGGAATTTGGTTTCAGACAAAAGAGCAGGCAGAAGAAGACTTGCGGGGATTGGGAGTGAAGGCTTGAGGACAATCCTGCAGGTCTTTTTCCTTATATGTAAATATGAAAAAAATGCTATTTTTCGGAACGCGTGTTATTTTTTTGAAGCCTCATCGGTTTCAAAATCAGCAATCGTCTTTTTCCCTGTCAGTTTGCCATACATCCATGTGTAGACCCATATGATGAGCGGGATGGCCACGGTGGCATACAGGCAGAGAAAGAACAGTCTGCCCGAGGCGCTGCTGTCCACAAAGGCAACGATTAATGTTGTAACATAAAGAGCTATGAGCAGCAGGATGCCAATAATGGCAACTATCTGCTTGGAAGTTATTTTTTGAGTCTGTTTTGGGGACGCTTGTTCCGTTATTTTTTCAGAGTGTTTGCTCATGATACGCCTTTCTTTTGTTCCTCATAAAAGTATTTTTTCTTATCATAGCACTTTTAACAGAAAAAAGCAAAAGTAAAATACTGCAGAATAAGCTGGCAATGTGATACTATAAGTAACGGTTGGTATTTTATGATTAGATATTTATTGGGACTAGGAAGGCAAGAGATAAATGATGAATGCAAGTGAAGAATAGTATATAGATGCTCTGTTCGCGATAAAAGTTATATTAAGATTTATTAAATGTAGGAAACGCATTGCGTAAGGAATTGCTTTTCCAGCGGTGATATGAACAAAGAGCGAAGTGTTTACGAGCTAGTTAGTGTAAAAGAATCAGGATTTGAAGGTTGTTTGAAGATGAGAAGGCTTATAAATGACTATAAGAGCAAATATATTAAAACAATATTAAATATATAACCAAAACATAGGAAGAGGACTACAGAATGGAAAAGTGGTTTGTGGCAGCTAAGAAAGCAGACTTTGACAAATGGGCAAAGGATTTTGGAATCAGCCCTGTTTTGGCCAGAATTCTCAGAAACCGGGATTTAACCGAAGAGGAGGATATTAAGAAATTTTTGCAGGGAACCTTGGAAGACTGTTATTCACCATGGCTTTTAAAAGATATGGACAGGGCGGTGGATGCACTGCAGCAGGCGCTGGCGGAGAAAAAGGCTATTCGTGTTATAGGAGATTATGATGTGGACGGCATTTGTTCCGCCTATATCCTGACAAGAGGGTTTGAAATCTTAGGTGCCAGGGTGGATACAGCCATCCCACATAGGATGCATGACGGCTATGGGTTAAATGATAATTTAATAAATATAGCAAAACAGGAAGGAATTGAGATGATTGTGACCTGTGACAATGGAATTGCCGCTGCATCCCAGATTGAGCTGGCGGTATCCATGGGGATTTCAGTGGTGGTGACAGATCATCACGAGGTGCCTTTTACGGAGGAAGAAGGAGAACGGAGGGAGCTTTTACCCCCGGCCCTTGCGGTGGTGGATCCCAAAAGAGGGGACTGTCCTTATCCTTATAAAAACATCTGTGGAGCAGTGGTGGCTTATAAATACATACAAGCCCTTGCCCAGCGCATGGAACATAAAGAGCTGAAAGAAGCCATGGAGGAATTTTTGCAGTTTGCGGCGTTGGCCACAGTCTGTGATGTTATGGAGTTAAAGGATGAGAACCGCATTCTGGTAAAAGAGGGGTTACAGAGATTAAAAAAGACACAAAATCAGGGCATCAAGGCATTGATGGAGGTCAATAAAATCCAGCCGGAAAAAATAAACGCTTATCACCTGGGCTTTATCATTGGTCCCTGCTTAAATGCAACAGGCAGGCTTGACACGGCAAAGAGAGCGCTGGAACTTTTAAAGAGCAGGACAAAGACAGATGCTATGAGTGCGGCAAGGGAATTAAAGGATTTGAATGACAGCCGTAAGAACCTGACCATGCAGGGAGTTGAGGCAGCGGAACAGTATGTTAGAGAACATCAGATAGAGCAGGATGATGTGATGCTTATTTTTCTGCCGGATGTGCATGAGAGCCTGGCGGGGATTATTGCTGGGCGCGTTCGCGAGAAGTATCATCATCCGGTGTTTGTGCTGACAAAAGGGGAAGAGGGCGTGAAGGGTTCCGGGCGTTCCATTGAAGCCTATCATATGTTTGAACACATGGTGCGGGCGGAACGGTACTTCACCAAGTATGGCGGGCACAAGCTGGCGGCGGGACTTTCCATGAAGGAGGAGGATATAGAGCCCCTGCGGAAGTTTTTAAATGAGGACAGCGGTCTTTGCGACGAAGATTTTATTCCTAAGGTGCATATTGATGTACCCATGCCCCTTTCTTATGCGGATGAAAAGCTGGCGGAGGAGCTTTCTGTGCTGGAACCCTTTGGAGTGGAAAATCCCAAGCCTTTGTTTGCCCAGAAGAACCTGCATTTTTTGAAGGGATATAAGATGGGTGCAAACAAAAGCTGTGCTAGATTCAGGGTGCGCACGCCGGAGGGAAAAGAAGCGGAGACAGTGTTTTTTGGAGATTTAGAGCAGTTCGGGCACTTTTTAAATGAAAAATACGGCGAAGGAAGCGATAAGGTTCTTTATGAAGGCGGAGGGGATTTCGAACTGTCCATAACCTACCAACTTTCACTCAATACTTTTCAGGGCAGGACAAGGATTCAATTTGTTATGCAGCATTACTGTTGAAAGTGTGAATAAAATTTGAATACATTATAATTTTTTAAGATTTTCATTAGAAATTAAACACATTTTAGACACACTTTTGGGATAGAATATATTTCAGATAGTTGATTTATTCACTATCTCCCCCCTCATAAGAAATGTTTTCTTTTGAAAACAGTGAAGAGCTCCTAATCCACAGGGGCTCTTTTGCTGTTTAAGTTTAGATTGTGTTTCTGATAAAAATCAATTATAATTATGTTGATAAATTTGGAATTATCTCATTTTATTCAGGAGGCAGAAATATGAACAAAAATGTATTTCGACAATTAAGCTATGGTGTGTATGTCATCAGCACATGGGATAAGGGAAGGGCCACCGGCTGTACGGCCAACAGCGCCATGCAGATTACCTCGGAGCCTGCCACCATTGCCGTAAGTATCAACCATGACAATTATACCAACCAATGTATTCAGGAAATGGGCAAGTTTGCTGTGTCCATTCTGGGCGAACATTCGGACCCTGGAATTATAGGAACATTTGGCTTCCAGAGCGGAAGGGACAATGATAAATTTGAGAAGGTAGAACAGCTGGTGAAAGGCTATATGCCTGTAGTGGCGGATGCCTGCGCCTATATCGTGTGTGAAGTGATTGACAAAATGGAGACTTCCACCCACACCGTATTTTTGGGAAAAGTGGTGGATGCGGATGTTTTGAAGCAGGATGATGCCATGACCTATGCCTATTACCATAATGTGGTGAAAGGTAAGAGCCCTAAAAATGCTCCCACCTATATTGCGGAGGATGCCGTTTTAGCCGAAGATGCCACGGATTCTGAAAAATCAGGCAAGCGCTATGTGTGCAGTGTCTGCGGCTATGTATATGAGGGTGATACCCCATTTGAGGAACTTCCGGAGGATTATGCCTGTCCCGTATGCAGGCAGCCCAAGTCTGCTTTTAAAGAGAAATAACGGATATCTGAAAATACAACCATAGGCTGCCTTAAAAGTAAGCTGACATATGGAGGATAAAAATGTACGAATGTCCAAATTGCGGGGGAAATCTGAAATTTGATATTCCCTCCCAACAACTAGCTTGTGGGTTCTGTGACTCAAAATTTGACCCGTATGACATAAAAAAGGAAACGGATGTAGTGGATGGGGATTTCTTTGAAACCAATGTATTTTCCTGCCCCCAATGCGGCGGTGAAATGCTCAGCGGTGACAATGACGCCACATCTTTTTGCAGTTATTGCGGAGCCTCCAATATTTTGTCCAGCCGTATCAGCAGGGAGAAGCGCCCCCAATTCATTATTCCCTTTAAAATTACCAAAGAGGATTGTAAAAAGCTTTACAGAGCCAAAATGCGAAAAGCTTTTTTCGTTCCCAAAGAATATAAAAATTCCGATTTTATTGACGGTTTCAGAGGCATTTATATGCCTTATTGGAGTTACCGTTTTTCTCAAAAAGGGAGAGTCAGTCTTTCGGGAGTTACAGAAAAGCGAAGAGGCGATTACATATATAAAGACCATTATACCCTGTCAGGGGATTTGGATGCAGGTTATGCAGGGTATTCCTGTGATGCCTCTTCCAATTTTTACGATAACATCAGTCAGGCTCTGGGACCTTATACCGCCAATGAGATAAAAAATTTTACGCCTTCTTTCCTAAGCGGTTTTTATGCGGAAACAGCGGATGTGAGTCCGAATGTATATAAACAGGATGCCGAGGAGATGGCGGCGGAGGCAACCTATGACAGGCTGAAGAAGGATGCTGTTTTCCGCAGATATGGTTTGGTACAGCCCTCCCAAAGCAAAATGGCGGCGGCGCTTTATACTAATTGTGACGGAAAGGACAGCGCCATGTTTCCTGTGTGGTTTATGTCTTACCGGAATAAGGACCGTATTGCCTACGCCACAGTGAATGGACAAACGGGGAAGATTGTGGCTGACCTGCCTGTGGATGAAAAGAGGTTTTTTGTCAGCTCTTTGCTGTTAGCCATTCCTCTGTTTTTTATTTTGAATTTGTTTCTTATGCTGCGCCCCATCATTTTATTGATTTGCAGTGCCATTCTGGCATTAGCGGCGACAGCTCTCTATAGCGGCGAACTTTCCAAAATACTTGCCATGGAGAACAACGAAGATGACAGAGGACTTCAAGCGAAAGCAGGCAGACTCAAAGAGAAAAAGAAAAAGCAAAAGATGACAGGCGTAATATTGGCAAGTGCTAGTGTCTTTTTCATAGTAACATCCAGAATGTGGCTTGGCTTGGTATATGTAGGCATTTCTGCAGGGATTTCTGGAGGTGCTGCGCTGCAGATTATCATATGGCTGGCCGTAGCAGTCTGTATGGGTGTTTTATGTGTATCGGGCATAAAGAAGTACAGAAGCGTTGAGAAATTAAAAGGAGGTCTGGGTTTTCTTTTTTCAGCGGCAGCGATTGTGGTAAGCGGCATAATAGCCGTATGGCAGCCGGTGTCCGACTTGTGGTATTATGGTGCAGCCCTGTTGACTTTATTGACAGTGGTTTTTATTCTGGGAGATTTAATCCGCAATTATAACAGGCTTGCCATGAGGAAGCTTCCCCAATTTGAGAAAAGGGGAGGTGATGACAATGCTTAAAAGTTGGAAACAGGCGGCTGCCGGAATAGCGCTTGTGATTTCTATAGTGTTTTTTGGGGGAATAGAGGCACAGGCAGCAGTACCCCTTTATACCAATCCAGAGACAGACTATGTGGTTATTGTGGAGGATGATGCCGATTTGCTCACGGACGAGGAGGAGGAGCTTTTGGCTGAAGAAATGGAAACCATCACCAGATGGGGAAATGTGGGGTTCAAAAGCATAGATGATAATTCCACCACTGCCGAAAGATATCTGGACTCTTATTATCGGGAATTGTTTGGAAGAGGGAGCGGAATCGTCTTTCTGATTGACATGGATAATCGTATGTTGTGGGTGAAATGTGACGGAAAGATTAGCAGAATCGTTACAAATTCCTATTGCGATGCGATTACGGATAATGTTTACCGATATGCAAGCAGGGAGGATTATTATGGCTGTGCCCAGAGAGTGTACAGGCAGGTTGTCACTCTGATGTCAGGCAATTCCATTGCCCTGCCTATGAAATATATCAGTAATGCGCTGTTAGCCGTTATTGCGGCTCTGCTTTTGAATTATTTGATTATGCGGCGGATGGCAAAGAACAGTATGCCTACGCAAAAGGATTGGCTGCGGAATGTGAATTCTCACTATAGCCTGACCAATACCCGGGCGGACTATATAAATACTACTAAAATTTATGATCCGCCAAGTTCCAGCAGCAGCGGAGGAAGTTCCGGCGGAGGAGGAAGCTCCGGCGGTGGCGGAGGCGGAGGCAGCAGCGGAGGCCATAGCTTCTAGTGAGCTGTCCACTCATTTTGTGTCAAGTAAGGCTTGCACAAAAAAGGAAATTGTGCTAACATAACTATACTCGTAGTGAAATGAATGAGCTTTGCTATAGCATAATAGGACTACAAAAAGCATAAATAAATATAAAACTCTTTGCACTGCAAACTGCATGAAAAGCAGCATATTTACAGTACAAACTGAGCAGGCGGCAGAGGATTTTGGCATTTGCCAAATATTTTGCAAGGCCGGGTTACAAATTGTAACAGCAGATTTTTAACATCTGTGGGACAGTAGCTACTACTATTGCCTCACAGGTGTTTTTTTATCCAATACGAGATAGGGAGTTTCCGCTTATGAGAAAGAAGGACAATTTCTATGAATGAGAAAGAAAACGAAAAGACAAACAAAAATCTGGCAGTCAGGGTTTCCGTGGTAAGTATCATAGTAAATCTGGCGCTTTCTTTGTTAAAGTTTGTGGCGGGCATATTGGGGCAGTCAAGCGCCATGATTTCCGATGCGGTACATTCTGCCTCGGATGTATTCAGTACCTTTGTGGTGATTATCGGGGTTAAGATGGCGGGGAAAAAAGCGGATGCGGATCATCCCTATGGGCATGAGAGAATGGAATGTGCCGCTGCCATTATTCTTGCCATGTTGCTTGCCGTTGTGGGGGCGGGCATCGGTGCCTCAGGCATTCAAAAGATTGCAGCGGGAAATTATGCAGAGCTGACCGTTCCTGGCAGGCTTCCTCTTGTGGCAGCGGTGGTGTCCATTGCGGTAAAGGAATGGATGTTCTGGTATACCAGAGCAGCGGCAAAAAAAGTAAATTCTGGAGCATTGATGGCGGATGCATGGCATCACCGTTCCGATTCCCTCTCTTCCATAGGCTCTTTTGCCGGTATTTTGGCGGCGAGACTTGGATATCCTGTTATGGATGCGGTTGCTAGTGTCATTATCTGCCTTTGTATTCTAAAGGTGGCATATGACATTTTTAAGGACGGATTTGACAAAATGGTGGACCATAGCTGTGACAGCGAAACAGAACAGAACATCAGGACGGCAGCATTAGGCGTTGCAGGAGTGCAGGGAATCGATGATTTAAAGACAAGGCTCTTTGGGGATAAAATCTATGTGGATATGGAAATTTTGCTGGATCGGGAGTTGAAGCTGGGTGAGGCGCATGCGATTGCAGAACAGGTACATAATGTCATCGAAAGGGATTTCCCCGACTGCAAGCACTGCATGGTTCATGTGAATCCTACGGAAAAATAAAAACGAGGAATGGATATAAAGATGCAACAGAAAAAATTCAAAATAATACTGACAGGAATATTGGTGGCGGTCGCCATGGCAGTCTTTGCAGGCAGTGCAGCCCTTATTTTCCGTCAAATCAAGAAAGAACAGACAAAGGAAGCAGAAACCAAATTGGCGGAATGGGAAACATCGGAAACAGAAAAAACGGAATCAGAAGAATCAGAATCAGAAAAGTATGAGCAGGAGAAACCCAAGGAGGAAAATGAACAACAAAATATGACAAAAAACCCGGTATTTGCAAATGCAGGCAGCTTTATGCTGACATACAATGGGCAGGAATCAACCTACGAACTTAACTTGAAAACGTGTAAAAAAGAATATGAGAAAGACGGCATAGAGATTTATTCCGAATATATTTATGCAGAGCTGGCACCGCTTTCTTTTCCGGGCAATCAATATGTTTTATTGATACATACGCCTGAGGAATGGCGGCAGATTTATCCGGTAAAAGAATTTTTAGTTGATGAAGAACAAAGTGCGCTCTATTTGGAAATTCGGAATGGAAAAGAGCCCGGAAGCGTGCAGAAAATTTCCTTTGCAGACCATACGGGAAATCTTTTGGGTTCTCAGAGTGAAATTTTAAATGACCTTGAGATAGAAGAGATGCTTTGCAGCGCCCATCACTTACAAGAAAATCAGGTGCAGGGAGCCTTTGCCGGTTTAACGGTGGACTTGACAAAAATCAGCTTGGAGCAGGATGTAGTGGTCTTAACAGGAGAAGCCGGTGGCACCTATAAGGCAACGGGAAAGGTGTACTATGTGGATTGGAAAATCAATGAAGAAACGAGGGATAAGACGGCAGAACCCTGCATTCTGAAAAAATATGATGCAACAAAGGATGCGGACGTTTTTGCCGAATGCAGCAGAGAATTTGACAGGATAGAGGAGGGGGATTGGTCCCCTGTCACATATATAGAAGGCTTGGAGTATATGTGGGGAATGAAGGAAGAAAATTGGTGGCGCGTGGATGTAAACGGCGATGGTATGCCGGAGCTACTGGCAGGAGTTGAGTATGAAGAAAATTCGGAATCTGTAAAGCAGGTTTGCTTAATTTTTTCTTATCAGGATGGAAAAGTGGATTTGGTGTATTATGACTTAGATGATTGGACCGAGTTCCTGTTTATTGCCGAAAACGGCAATTTGATTTATGAATGGAATGTCTCCGGCGGTCCGAGAACTTCATATTATGAATTATGCCGCTTTGATGAGAAGTGGAATAGAGAGTTTTTGGATGCTTTGGTTTTGTATTTCTTTTATGATGGCGAGGGAATGCAGGATTGGGAAATGGAGTATTATAAAGAATACTTTCCGGATACTTATGGAGTAGGCGGCGGAGGTACTTATTTTTTGAGAGCCCGCCCAAAGACGGAGGAGGAACTGAAAAATAATGAGGACGGAAAATTTCTGACAAGAGAATATCCCACAAAAGAGCAGTGGCTGAGGGCTTACCATGAAATGACAGGAATGGATTTTTATAATATCTATTGGGAAGGGGAGTTATGATATTAATTTGCCAGTCTGGCAATGATTTGGTATTTAGGGTGGCAGAAATTGGAAAAAAGGAGTAGAATAAGAGTGATAAGAATATATCAGTGAGAAGATTGTCAGGAAGGATAAGAAAATCATGAAACTGTCGGATTTATTATACGAAGTGGAGTATGAGTGCATTCAGGGGTCTGTGGACACGGAGATTACGAAAATCATCAGTGATTCCAGAAAAGTGGAGGAAGGCTGTCTCTTTGTCTGCATTGAGGGGGCTAATTTTGACGGTCATGCCTTTGCCGCTGAGGTAGTGAAAAACGGCGCCAAGGTGCTGCTGGTATCCAAGCCCGTCAAAGGTGTAAACCGCAAGGATGTGACAGTTATACAGGTAAATAACACCCGTTACGCAATGGCATATATGTCCGCCGCCGCCTTTGGGCATCCGGCAGAAAAGTTAAAGGTCATCGGCATTACCGGCACTAAGGGCAAGACCACCACAACTTATCTGGTCAAATCCATTTTGGAAAATGCCGGTTATAAGGTGGGATTAATAGGCACCATTGAGGTTATTATCGGAGACACCCATATCCATGCCAACAATACCACACCGGAATCTAGTCTGGTGCAGGAATACTTTGCGAGGATGGTGGAAGCAGGGCTGGATGTAGTGGTTATGGAGGTATCCTCCCAAGCCCTTATGATGCACAGAGTGCAGGGTTTCACCTTTGATTACGGCATCTTTACCAATCTGGAACCAGATCACATCGGACCCAATGAACATGCAAGCTTTGAAGAATATATGGCATGCAAGGGATTATTGTTTAAGCAGTGTAAAGTGGGAATTGTAAATGGGGACGACAGCCATGTTGACAAAGTGGTGGAAGGGCATACCTGTGAATTGGAAACCTTCGGCAGGGGAGAAAACTGTATGCTGCGGGCGGAAAATCCAAGATTGGTCAATAAGCCCGGCGAGCTGGGAGTGGCATTTTTAGTCAAAGGGCTTTTAGAGCTTGAGGTGGAGGTGCCCACTCCGGGAAGCTTCAGCGTATACAATGCGCTGGCTGCCATGGCTATCTGCCGCCATTTTAAAGTAAGTACGGAGGACATTAAAAAAGCACTTTTGTCTGCAAGAGTAAAAGGACGCATTGAGATGGTGAAGGTGTCGGATGATTTTACTCTGTTGATTGATTATGCTCACAATGCCATGGCGCTGGAGAGCCTGCTTACCACTTTGCGGGAGTATGAGCCGGAACGTCTGGTATGTCTGTTTGGCTGTGGAGGAAACCGCTCCAAGCGCCGTCGGTTTGAGATGGGTGAGGTCAGCGGAAGACTTGCGGATTTGAGTATTATCACTTCGGATAATCCCAGATTTGAGGAACCTCAGGCGATTATTGACGATATCAAGGTGGGAATGCACAAGACCAACGGCAATTACATTGAAATCTGTGACCGCAAGGAAGCCATTGCCTATGCCATTTCCCATGGAGAACCCGGGGATATCATCGTGTTGGCAGGCAAGGGACATGAGGATTATCAGGAAATTAAAGGGGTAAAATATCCCATGGACGAGAGAAATCTGATTCGTGATATTCTGGAAGAGCAAAATCATGTGGCGAAGGAAGAAATTCCCGTTATGGAGCAGTTGAAAGGATAGTAGCGTGAGTCGTAAGAGGGTGTACCCATGAGTGAATTATATGCGGATATCATTATAGATATCTCCCATGAAAAATTGGATAGACCCTTTCAGTACCGCATACCGGAGAAATTACAGGGCATCCTTAAGGTGGGGATGTGCGTAAAAATCCCGTTTGGACAGGGAAATACGGAGCGGAAGGGCTATGTCATAGATATCGGGGAAGAATGTAAATATGACTCGGAGAGAATAAAGGATATTCTGGAAATTGAGGCGGAAAGCGCCGATATCGAGAGCCGCATGATTGCTTTGGCGGGATTTATCCGCAGGAATTTTGGCGGAACCATGATTCAGGCGCTAAAGACGGTGCTTCCCGCAAAACAGTCTGTAAAAAAGCTGGAGCGGAAGACAGTCCGGCGCATTTTAAGCAGAGAGGAAACCATTTCCCTGCTGGGCGAATGTGAGCGGAAACACCAGACTGCAAAGGCAAGGCTTCTGAGAGAACTTGCAGGGCAGGAGGAGATTCCCTATCAGTGGGTAACGGGCAAATTGGGAGTATCCTCCGCCACGGTGAGGAGTTTAGAAAATGCTGGTGCCCTCAGACTTTTAAGTGAAGAAGAATATCGTAATCCCGTTAAAGTCAGTGCGGACTTGGAGGGAGCAAAAAGACTCAGTCCGGAACAAAGACAGATTGTAGAGGAAATCAGTCGTGACAGGGAGCAGGGTAAAAGTGGAATCTATCTGATTCACGGCATTACCGGAAGCGGTAAGACAGAAGTTTATATGCAGTTAATTGCAGGAGAAGTGGAAAGAGGCAGACAGGCGATTATGCTGATTCCGGAGATTGCCCTGACTTACCAGACCCTTCTTCGATTTTATAAAAGATTTGGGGACCGGGTCAGTGTGATGAATTCCACCCTGTCCCCCGGAGAGAAATACGACCAATGTCAGCGGGCAAAAAAGGGTGAGATAGATGTGATTATCGGACCCAGATCCGCATTGTTCACACCTTTTCCCAATCTGGGCATTATCATTATGGACGAGGAGCATGAGGGAAGCTATAAAAGCGAGAGTACGCCCAAATACCATGCCAGAGAGACTGCCATAGAGGCGGCAAGGCTTGCAGGGGCAAGTGTGGTGCTTGGCTCCGCAACTCCTTCCATGGAGGCGTATTACCGCGCCAAATCGGGAGAATACAAGCTGTTTACTTTGAATAAGAGGCTTACAGGGGGCGAACTTCCTGCGGTGCACACAGTGGATTTGAGACAGGAATTGAAAGAGGGAAACCGTTCCATTTTTAGCAGGAAGCTTCAGGAGCTGATGGCGGACAGGCTGGAAAAAGGACAACAGATTATGCTGTTTTTAAACCGCAGAGGATATGCGGGTTTTATATCCTGCCGCTCCTGTGGCGTGGTATTGAAATGCCCCCATTGCGATGTATCCCTGTCGGAGCATCGGGGAGGCAAGCTTATCTGCCATTACTGCGGATATGAGACAAATAAGCCCGCCCTTTGTCCGGAGTGCGGTTCCAAGTATATTTTGGGCTTTAAGGCGGGAACCCAGCAGATAGAAGAGAAACTGAAGGAACTTTTTCCGGGAGCAGGTGTGCTTCGCATGGACGGCGACACCACAAGGACAAAAGACAGTTATGAGCAGATTTTGTCGGCATTTGCAAATGGGGAGGCAGATGTGCTGATTGGAACCCAGATGATTGTGAAAGGACACGATTTTCCCAATGTAACGCTGGTGGGAATTCTGGCGGCGGATTTGTCGCTGGGGGCCGGCTCCTATCGTTCGGGAGAGAGAACCTTTGAACTGCTGACCCAAGCTGTGGGTCGTGCCGGCAGAGGAGATATGCCGGGGGAGGCTGTGATACAGACCTACCAGCCAGAGCATTACGCAGTTACCTATGCGGCGAAGCAGGATTACGAAAGCTTTTATGAGGAGGAACTGCTTTACAGGGAATTGTCGGGCTATCCTCCCATAGCCCATATGCTGGCAGTTCAGATTTTTGGCAAAAACGAAGATTCGGCAAAACAGCTTGCGAAAAGGTTGTCAGATGTGGTAAAGTCTATAGAAGATGTATCCATTGCAGTGATTGGACCGGCGCCTGCATCCATTGGGAAAATTAATGATATTTTCCGCTTTGTGTTTTATGTAAAACATGGAGAATATGATAAATTGGTACAGATAAAAGATGCGTTGGAAGAAAGGCTGCAGGCATGGCAGAGCGTGGAGGAGATGGTACAGTTTGACTTTGACCCGCTAAATACATTTTAGAAAGAGATATAAAATAAGAATTCACAAGAGAACGGAGGCAGAAAATGGCGATTCGAAACATCAGGGAATATGGTGATGAAGTATTGGAAAAGACCTGTAAGGAAATAAAAGAGATGACTCCCAGACTCAGGGAGTTGATTGAAGATATGCTGGATACCATGTATGAGGCAAACGGCGTGGGGCTTGCAGCGCCGCAGGTGGGCGTTTTAAAGAGAGTGGTAGTCATTGACGTCACTGGGGAAGACCCTTACATTCTTATCAATCCCCGCATTGTGGAGCAAAGCGGCGAGCAGACCGGCAGTGAGGGCTGTTTAAGCCTGCCCGGCAAAAACGGAATTGTCACAAGACCCAATTATGTAAAGGCAGTTGCGCTGGATATCAATATGAAACCCATCGAGGTGGAAGGGACGGAGCTTTTGGCGAGAGCCATCTGTCATGAGCTTGACCATCTGGACGGACATATGTATGTGGAGAAGGTAGAGGGAGAATTGCGGGATAATGCCGTAGAAGAAGAGGAAGATTCAGAATAAAAAGCAGAAAGGTGTGACGGCAGATATGCGGATCGTATTTATGGGAACGCCGGATTTTGCAGTGGGCGCATTGGAAGCATTGATAAAGGCAGGGCATGAGATTACGGCGGTGGTGACCCAGCCCGACAAGGCAAAGGGGCGGAGCGGACAGCTTCAATTTCCCCCTGTAAAGGAATGCGCTTTAAAATACGGGATTCCCGTATTCCAGCCCCAAAAGATAAAGACGGCGGAGGCTGTGGCAAAATTAAAGGAATATCCGGCGGATGTCTATATCGTGGCGGCATTCGGACAGCTTCTTTCACGGGAGATTTTGGACATCCCCAAGTTTGGATGTCTGAATATCCATGCTTCCCTGTTACCTAAATACAGGGGCGCTTCCCCCATACAAAATGTGATTATTGACGGGGAGACGGAGACCGGCATAACCATTATGCAGATGGATACCAAGCTGGACACAGGAGATATTCTCTATCAGAAATCGGTGGAAATTGACGGGGAGGATACCTTTGCAACCCTCCATGATAAACTCATGGCATTGGGGGGAGAAGCCATCACCGAGGCGCTGCCCCTTTTAGAGGCGGGAAAGCTTATCCCCGTTAAGCAGGATGATGACTTAAGCTGCTATGCTTCTCTTATAGAAAAGAGCATGGGGGAGATTGATTTTACAAAGAGCGCTGTGGTGTTAGACCGCTTAATCAGAGGGATGACTCCGTGGCCCAGCGCATACACCTATTATCGGGGCAAGCAGTTAAAAATATGGAAAGCCCTGCCGGCGGCGCAGAACCCGGGGCAGGCTTCCAATTTACAAGAGACGGCAGAAGAAATGGCAGGAATGATTACTGCCGTAGCCAAAGACCATATCCGGGTAGCTGCGGGAGAGGGATTTCTGGACATTTATGAACTGCAGCTTGAGGGCAAAAAACGCATGAGCGCCCATGACTTTCTTCTGGGAGTCAAGATGACGGAAGGGGAAAAGCTAGGGCGGTAATAATTCTAAAAAGCATTTGACAAATATGGCATCGAATGATAAAGTTAGGATAAATCTATTTTCCATGAGGGAGTAGCAAGCGTATATCGTAGCAAGTCAACATACTGACCGTCAGGTCTGGCTTGTTTTAAATTGCGAGACTCATGTATAGCAAAACTATGCATGAAGTCCGTATATTTTTAGACAGATACCAAGTATAGTTTTGCAGCTGTGCTTGGTTTTTTATTGCCATCATATTTATCTCTGTGTATCAAAGGAAAAACACGGAGCATATAAATGAGACAGGAGGACAAAGGATGGAATGGAATGTATTATTTTTCTTTAACAGTGCGCTCTTGGGCGTTGGGCTTGCCATGGATGCCTTTTCGGTATCCCTTGCAAACGGATTGCACGAGCCGGATATGAAAAAAACCAGAATGTGCAAGGTGGCAGGAGTATTTGCTTTCTTTCAGGCCGCAATGCCCATGATTGGCTGGCTCTGCGTACATACCATACTTCAGTATTTTCAGGCATTTGAAAAGGTGATACCATGGATAGCTTTGGCTTTGTTGGCAAGTATCGGTGGAAATATGCTGATGGAGGGTATCAAAAATAAAGATGAGGAGTCCGAGCCTCCCCAGGTTGGTACCATAGCCCTTTTACTGCAGGGCATTGCCACTTCCATAGACGCCCTTTCTGTTGGATTTACGATTTCAGGCTACGGTCTGGTCATGGCCATAGTATGCGCTCTTATTATTTCCGTTGTAACTTTTATTATCTGTATGGCAGGGCTTGCTATCGGCAAAAAATTCGGATTGAAATTTTCCAATAAGGCGGCAATATTGGGAGGAATCATCCTGATTGCCATAGGGATTGAAATTTTTGTGGCAGGAGTAAGGGTATAACCTTGCTTTATCAGAGAGCTGCCTTTATGAGCAGCTCTCTCTTGTTTTCAGTCTTATTCAAATTTTCTGTCATAGAGTAATGCAGCAATCAAAACCACAAAGCAGGATCCTGCATTATGGACCAAAGCGCCTGTTGTGGGATTCAAAATACCTAAGACAGAACAGGTGACTGCAATAAAATTGATACACATGGAAAGGGTAATGCTCAATTTAATGGTTGTAACCGTAGCATTGGATAGCTTTTTAAGGTAAGGGATTTTGGAAATATCATCACTCATAAGGGCAATGTCTGCCGCTTCCACAGCAATGTCGCTTCCCATACTGCCCATTGCCACACCGACATCGGCAACTTTAAGTGCAGGGGCATCATTCACACCATCGCCTATCATACATACGCTATTTCCCTGTGCCTGTATTTCGGAAATGCTTTGTACTTTTTCTTCTGGTAATAAATCAGCCTTTACTTTTGTAATGCCTGCCTGTGATGCAAAATAAGCGGCAGTTTTTTGGTTATCGCCTGTCAGTAGTACCGTGTCGGTGTTCATATTTGACAGCTCTGAAACCATTTCTCCCGCTTCAGACCTTAATACATCGGACAACGCAAGTAACCCGAAACAGGAATTGCTGTCAGCAACAAGAATAGATGCCTTTCCCTGAATGCGCAGTTTTTCCAATTCATTTTCGACGCTTGGCGAAATCATTATCCCGCATTGAAGAATATATTTTTCATTTCCAATATACAGTTTCCTGCCGGATACTTCTGCACAAATGCCTTTCCCGCTCTGCATTTGGAAAAAGTCGCAATTTTTTATGGATATTTCTTTTTCTTTCGCATAAGCCACAATCGCCTTTCCTAATGGGTGTTCGCTCTTCATCTCTGCGGAAGCAGTCAGGGAAAGCAACTCCTTTTCGCTGATATTGCTGTCAAAGGAGACAATATCGCTTACTTCCAATTTTCCATAGGTCAGTGTACCTGTTTTATCAAAGGCTATGGTATTTACTTTTCCCATTTTTTCAAGTGCTTCCCCGGATTTGATAATCACGCCATGCTTTGTTGCCTGCCCTATGGCTGCCATAATGGCGGTTGGAGTGGCAAGCACTAATGCACAAGGACAGAATACAACAAGGACTGTGACAGCCCTTACAATATTGTGCGTTGTAATACCTGCAATAATAGCAATCAACAAGGCAACAGGCACAAGCCAGCTTGCACATTTATCTGCAATCCTCTGCATGGGCGCCTGCCTGTTTTCGGCATCTTGAACCATTCGTATCATTTTCTGCAGAGAACTGTCTTCGCCTATTTTGGTTGCCCTGATATCAATAGAGCCAAAGCGGTTGATGGTTCCACAAAAAACATTCTCTCCTATACTTTTATCGACCGGAAGCGATTCGCCGGTCATAATGGATTGGTCAATGGAAGTTTCACCCTGAATGATGATACCGTCTACAGGAACTGCCTCTCCCGGCAATATTCGAAGAATATCATTCTGGCGGATTTGGTCTGCCGGAATCATTTCTTCCTGTCCGGAGTTATTGTCTGTAATCCGCCGTCCATGGGTTGGGGTAAGGCTAATCAATTTCTTTAATCCTTTTTTTGCCCTGTTTGTTGTCATATCTTCTAAAATAGCGCCGATCTCCATAATGAAGGCAACTTCACCGGCTGCAAACAAATCACCTATGGCAATCGCTGCAATCATGGCAATACTTATCAGCAGTGCAGAGGAAATCTTACTGATTCCCTTATTATAAATGACTCGCCATACCGCAAGATATAATAAAGGAATCCCGCAGATAATTACAGTTACCCAAGCCGGATCCCAAAGCGATAAATCCCAAAGTGATAAATCCCAAAGTGATAAATTGCTTGGAAATACAAAACTCATAACCAGAAAAATACCGCCCACGATTGTCATTGGCAGGCCTGCCAAAAAATCATTTATACGTTTTATCATATATAATACCGCCTTTCTGAAAATATATTGTTTCTCATTGACAACCAATTGCAGCAGTTGTACAATCTATATGTTATAAAACATTTTGTTCTATATATTTATAGTAGCAATTTCAAGAAGTAAATCAATAATCAAAATGCTTTTTATGTACGATACGGAACATTTTGATTAAAATGTGCGGAGATGTTATGGATAGACGACAACAGAAAACAAGGCAGGCCATTTTTAATGCATTTAGCAGTCTGCTTGAAAAGAAAAATTTTAGCAATATTACTGTTCAGGAAATCATAGATGAAGCGAATGTAGGAAGAAGCACTTTTTATGCCCATTTCGAAACAAAGGACAGTCTGTTGAAAGCAATGTGTACGGACATTTTTCAGCATGTATTTTCCGATGATTTAAGACAGGAAAGCAGTCATGACTTTTCCCATGCAGGGCATGATTTTCAAAAAGAAATCTCGCATATTTTATACCATTTACAAGATAACAGAAAAAATCTGAAAGGACTTCTTTCCTGCGACAGCGGGGATATCTTTATGGGATATTTCAAAGAATATTTGGAACAGACATTTCCCATATTTATCAGGGAAATGCATTTCGATGTTCCGGCAGATTATCTGTTAAATCATGTTGTCTGCAGTTTTTCTGAAACAGTGCGGTGGTGGATTACCAAACATGAGCAATATACGCCTGAGCAGATAGCAGCATTTTTTGTACAATGTGTGCTAAAGCAGTGAAGGAAAGGGATATAAAGATGAAAGAAAATGCCAGAGAATCGGTGTTGGATATTTTGCTTACGCTGGAAAAAGAGCATACTTTTTCCAATAAGCTCATAAAGGAAACTTTGGACAGGCAGGGCTCTCTTCCCGGCAGGGACAAAGCCTTTATAAAGCGTATGGCGGAAGGAACCATAGAAAGACAGATAGAACTTGACTATTATCTGAATCAGGTGTCATCCGTGCCTGTTGCCAAAATGAAACCCCTGATCAGATGTCTTTTGCGCATGAGCGCTTATCAGCTGCTTTATATGGATGCCGTGCCGGACAGCGCAGTGTGCAATGAAGCCTGCAAGTTAGCCGAAAAGAGAGGATTCCACCGTCTAAAGGGATTTGTGAACGGAGTCTTAAGGAATCTGGCAAAGCAAAAAGACAGTCTGTCTCTGCCGGAGAAAGGGGAGGGAGCGGAATTTTATTCCGTGAAATATTCCATGCCCAAATGGCTGGTGGAAATGTGGATTTCCCAATATGGGGAGAAGGACACGGAGACCATTCTGGAGGGGCTTTTGCAGATTCACCCCGTGTCTTTACGATTCCGAACGAATTTGCAGGAGGAAGAGGCCAAGAATCTTGTGGGACGGATGAAAGAGGCTGGAGCCATTGTCACACAAAGTCAAGTCCATCCTTTGATTTACCTTGTGAGCAATATTGATGGTGTAGACTCCCTTCCGGGTTATGGAGAGGGAGCTTTTATGGTGCAGGATGCAAGCTCCGCTTTGGCAGTGGAGGCGGCGCAGATTAAAGAGGGGGATTTTGTCATGGATATTTGCGCAGCCCCCGGCGGAAAAAGCATTTTTGCAGCGGAAAAGGCAGGAAGCACGGGGCAGGTGCTCGCAAGGGATGTGTCTGAAGAAAAACTTGCCCGAATCAAAGAAAATATAAGCCGCATGAAGGCGGATAATGTCAGTACGCAAATGTTTGACGCCACTGTGCAGGATGGGAAATACAGGGAAAAAGCGGATGTGCTTTTGGCGGATGTGCCCTGCTCCGGTCTGGGAGTCATGGGGAAAAAGCGGGATATCAAATATCATGTGACAAAGGAGAGCCTTGGGGAGATTGTGGCTTTACAGAAAAAAATCATAGAGAACAGCTGGCGGTATGTGAAACCAGGCGGCATTCTTTTGTACAGTACCTGTACCATTCACCGCGGGGAAAATGAGGAGATGGTGAAGTGGATTGTGGAGAATTTTCCCTTTGAACAGGAAGCTTCCAATCAGATTCTGCCGGGAATTGCGGAATCGGACGGCTTCTTTTATGCAAGGCTCAAGAGAAAGATGGAAGAAAGGGCAGGAATTGGGATATGATAATCAAGGAGGCAGTCTCAGGAAAAACGGACATAAAATCCCTGACTCTTAGGGAGCTTACTCAGGAATTGGAGAAGAGAGGGGAACCGGCTTTTCGGGCAAAGCAGATTTATCAGTGGCTTCATGTAAAATGTGCAGGAAATTTTTCGGAAATGACCAATATTTCCAAGGCTTTGCGGGAAGAATTGGAGAAGGAATACTTTTATACTGCCCTTAAGGCTGTGAGGGTGCAAGAGTCCAAGCTGGACGGCACTAAAAAATTCTTGTTTGAACTGTCCGACGGAAATCTGGTGGAGAGTGTCTGGATGCAATATAAGCACGGAAACAGTGTGTGCATATCTTCTCAGGTGGGATGCCGCATGGGATGCCGTTTTTGTGCTTCTGCCATAGGAGGTCTTGAGCGAAACCTGCTGCCCTCGGAGATGCTGGATCAGATTTATGCCATTACGCGAATTACAGGGGAGAGAGTCTCAAATGTAGTGGTCATGGGGACCGGAGAACCTTTGGATAATTATGATAATTTGTTGACTTTTATCCACATGCTTACAGATGAGGATGGATTGCATATCAGTCAGAGGAATGTCACTGTCTCCACCTGCGGCATTGTGCCAAAGATGCGGGAACTTGCAGGGGAAAAACTGCAGATTACTCTGGCGCTTTCCCTGCATGGAACAACGGATGAGAAGCGAAGAAGGCTGATGCCCATTGCGGAGCGCTATTCCATGAATGAACTGATGGAAGTATGCCGCTATTATTTTGAGCAGACCGGCAGGCGCATAACTTTTGAGTACAGTCTGGTGAGCGGCGTCAATGACACGGACGAGGATGCCAGAGAGTTGGCGGCGCTAGCGGCTCCTCTGCATGGACACATCAATCTGATTCCGGTCAATCCCGTTAAGGAAAGAAATTTTGTACAGCCTAACAGAGATAGGATTAATGCTTTTAAAGATAAACTAGAAAACAACAAAGTGAATGTCACTGTGAGAAGGGAGATGGGCAGGGATATTGACGGTGCCTGCGGGCAGCTCAGACGAAGCCATATCACTAGCGGGAAGATTGTCAATTCCGACGATTTGTGAATGATATAGTTGAAATGTTACAAAAACGCTGTTGTCTGATACTTGCTCTTTTGAAATTTGTATGATAATATTGTTAAATGTGAAATAATGTATTATGAGATCTATGTACTAACGGAGGAATAGAATGTGATCAAGACATTTTCTTTGACCGACATCGGTAGAAAAAGAAAAGTGAATCAGGATTATGTATATACTTCGGAACAGCCTGTAGGAAATCTGCCCAACCTTTTTGTGGTGGCGGACGGCATGGGAGGACACAATGCAGGAGATTATGCATCAAAGGTGACTGTGGAGACAATGGTGCAGGAAGCCGTTTCCTGTTTTGAGAAAAATCCCATTATGATTATGGGCAAAGCCATTGAGGCGGCGAATGAGGTAATCTATCAAAAAGCCCATGAGAGCACCGAGTTTGAAGGTATGGGAACCACTGTTGTGGCTGCGGTCTTTATCGGCGGTTATTTACAGGTGGCCAATGTGGGTGACAGCAGGCTGTATATAATAAATGAAAAAGAAATCAGACAGATTACAAGGGACCATTCTCTTGTGGAAGAGATGGTGCGGATGGGAGGCATTCCCAGAACGGAAGCCAGAAATCATCCGGATAAAAATATTATAACCCGCGCAGTGGGCGTAAACGAGGCAGTGGAAGCAGATTTCTTTACTGTGGAGCTTTCGGAGGGAGATACCGTGCTGATGTGTACGGACGGACTTACCAATATGCTCGAGGATGAGGAAATCCGCATGACCATAAGCGAGGGTCGTGACATCGTGGAAAAGGCGCAAAATCTGGTGAAGACAGCCAATGAAAATGGTGGCAGAGACAATATTTCCGTGATAATAATTGAGCCTTTTGCATAGGACTGTGTTACGGATACTTAGGCTGATGGGAATGGAGAACAAGCATGATTAAGATAGGAATGATGATAGGAGACCGCTATGAGATACTAGAGAAAATCGGTACCGGCGGCATGTCAGATGTATATAAAGCAAAATGCCATAAATTAAACCGTTTTGTGGCAATTAAAGTGTTGAAGCAGGAGTTTGGCGAAAACGAGAATTTTGTGTCCAAATTCCATGTTGAGGCCCAGGCGGCAGCGGGTCTTATGCATCCCAATATTGTAAATGTCTATGATGTGGGAGAAGAAAATGGCATTCATTATATTGTCATGGAATTGGTGGAGGGAATCACTCTCAAAAAATACATTGAAAAGAAAGCGCGGCTTACTTACAAAGAGGCAGTCAGTATTGCCATTCAGGTGAGTATGGGAATTGAGGCGGCGCATAACAATCATATTATTCACAGGGATATTAAACCTCAAAACATTATTATATCCAAGGACGGAAAAGTGAAGGTGACAGACTTTGGCATTGCAAAGGCTGCCACCAGCAATACCATTACCTCCAATGTGATGGGCTCTGTGCATTATACTTCCCCGGAGCAGGCCAGAGGCGGTTATAGTGATGAAAAAAGCGATATCTATTCTCTGGGAATTACCATGTTTGAAATGCTTACTGGCAGAGTGCCTTTTAATGGCGAAACCACAGTGGCAATCGCAATCAAGCATATTCAGGAGGAGATGCCATCCCCCAAGGAATATGTGCCGGAGATTCCCGCCAGCGTGGAAGGCATTGTATTAAAATGCTGCCAGAAGTCTCCCGACAGGCGTTATCAGAATATGCAGGAGCTGGTAGGGGACTTAAAGCAATCTCTTTTAAATCCCGATGAAGATTTTGTTGCCATGAATGATCCTGATATGGAGGGCGGCACAAGAATGATTTCGGATTCTGATATGGAGCAGATAAAAAGGCAAACTGCTCCGCCGTTTGCCTCGCAGTCTTCTTATCAGAGTTATGCGGAATATCCGGAGGAAGAGCCTATGCGGCTTCTCTCTGATACAGCGGCACTTTATGAAGATGCCGGAGAGATGGAGGACGAGGATGACTATCCGGAAGATTCCAAAGTGGAGCGTATTACCACATTTTTTGCCATATTGGCGGCAATCATTATTGCTATTATCTTTATCATTATTGTGTTTATGATATTTGAAAATCGTGAGGAAGGAACCCGGCCAAGCGGTCCTATTGTAGACGACAGTACCTCACAGACATCCTCGGTTGAGTATAAGGATATGCCCAATGTGGTGGGGCTGAGCGTGGAAGATGCCAGAAATACATTGATAAATCTTGGATTTTATGTAAATGTGCTTTATGAAGAGTCGGATACCATTGACACAGGTGTTGTGATTAGAGCCGATGCTGCGGCAGATACTCCGATTCAGGTTGGCAGTACCATTACCCTTACCACCAGCATGGGAAAACAGGGTGTGGATGTGCCTTATGTCACAGGATTCAGCTATGAAGAGGCAAATGCGGAACTAGTCAGCGCAGGATTTACGGTAAACAAGAAGGAAAGTTATTCCGATACGGTGGAAAAGAACCTTGTAATCAATCAAATGCCGGAGGGCGGCAACAGAGTGCCCAAGGGCAGTGTGATTACCATAGATGTCAGTCTGGGTAAAGAAGAGACCAAAGTGGGTGTGCCCATGCTGATAGGCTTGACAGAACAGGACGGAACCATTACAGCCATTGAGGCGAAACTGCGGATAGGTAATGTTACCTATGTGTATAGCGATACGGAAGCGGAGGGAATTATCTGTTTTCAGAGCTATTCCAAAGACGTTATGGTGGATCCGGGAACCGAAATTGATATTAAAGTGAGTCAGGGACCATCACCGGTCACTTATAAATATAATGCTAATATAGCAGCCCCCACCAAAGATGAGGCGCCGGATTATATGCCCGGCACGGAGGTGAAAATCGTTTTAGAAACGGACGATGGTAAAGTTTTGATGGATACGAAAGTGAGTGTGTTCCCAAGGTCGGAGAATTATTATGGACTAACTTCTTCAGGGGGAACTATTACCATGACTTATACTGTGGCTCAAGCCGGTACCACGACAACAGATCCAAATACCGGAGAAGTGGTTAATACGCCCGGAACTACAGAGGAAAAATCCTTTACCAGACGGGTGGAATTTGTAAAGGAATAATTGCTGTGATTGGTAAAATTGTAAAAGGAATCGCCGGATTTTATTATGTGCAGGCAAAAGGACAGGTTTATGAGTGTAAGGCCAAAGGGGTGTTTCGCAAGGATAAGAAAAAGCCTTTGGTGGGGGATGATGTAAAGCTGGATGTGCTGGATGCGGAAAAGAAGCTGGGAAATATCACGGAGCTTTTGCCCAGACACAGTGAACTTGTGCGCCCTGCAGTTGCAAATGTGGATCAGGCGCTGGTAATCTTTGCCATAGTAAAGCCCCGGCCCAATTTTAATTTGCTGGACAGGTTTTTGATTATGATGGGGCAGCAGAAGCTGCCCTGTATTATCTGCTTTAACAAGTTGGATATTGATGAGATGGGGGATAGCGCTGTATACGAGAAAATTTATCAAGACAGCGGATGTAAAATTCTCTGTGTCAGTGCAGCAAAAAAGTACAACATAGATGTGCTTAAGGAAATGCTTCGGGGAAAAACCACCACAGTGGCGGGACCAAGCGGCGCTGGAAAATCTTCTTTGGTGAACTGCCTGCAGAGCGATATTGTCATGGAGACAGGCGATATCAGTAAAAAGATTGAGAGAGGGCGGCATACCACCAGACACTCGGAACTGATTGCCATAGAAGACGATACTTATATTTTGGATACGCCGGGATTCAGTTCCCTTTCTTTGTTTGACATGGAAAAAGAGGAATTGGCAGCATACTATCCTGAGTTTGCCGATTATGAGAAGTATTGCAAATTTGGGGGATGCTCCCATATAAACGAACCGATTTGCGGCATCAGGGATGCCGTGGAGGAGGGAAGCATCAGCAAAATGCGGTATGACAATTACTGCCAGTTGTATGCAGAGCTGAAGGAGCAACGAAAGTATTGAACATAAGAATATGCCATTGAATAGAAAGGCTCTGTGCAATGCAGAGCTTTTTAAGTGAAAGATAGATGAATAGGAAAGAAGTTTATATGAGAAAAATTGCGATTGTAACCGGTGCATCCGGCGGTATAGGACAGGTATTTGTGCGGGAACTGACAAAGGAAATTCTTGATGAAATTTGGATAGTGGGAAGAAACGAGCAGCGGCTTCTTGCGCTGAAAAATGAATTCGGCGGGAAAATTGTGCCTATATGTAAAGATTTGACAAAAAGTGCAGATTTGCTATCTTTTTCTGATTTATTGAAAGTGCAAAAAGTGTCTGTATTATGGTTAGTAAATAATGCCGGAATTGCAAGAATGGCACCCTCAAAGGAGTTTTCATTTTCAGAAATAGAGCAGACAATCGACTTAAATTGTAAGGCTCCGGCTGTCCTTATCAACCTTTGTATTCCGTTTATGGAAAAAGGGGCAAAGATACTTAATATTTCTTCCGCTTCTGCGTTTCAGCCTGTGCCCTATATCAATTTATATGCTGCCACAAAAGCCTTTGAACGCAGCTATTCACGGGCTCTCAATGCAGAATTAAAACCTTGTGGAATTACAGTGACAGCAGTTTGTCCAGGTTGGGTAGATACTGACATGCTGCTAAAGGAGATAGAGGGGAAAAAGGTACATTTTCCGGGCATTGTTGCGCCTGAAAAAGTTGTGAAGAAGGCATTACAAGATGCAAAAAAAGGTAAGGATATGTCGATCTGCTCTTTCTATGTAAAGTGCCAGCATTTAAATGTAAAACTGCTGCCACAAAGATGGACAATGAAAATCTGGTTACAAGGCATTAAAAAGTATTTGTGAGGATTAAACTTATAAATCGGATATGATTGTAAAAATTAAGAAATGTGATATAATTTATCTGTATGACATATTAGACACAAAGGAGATTACACAATGGAATTACAAAAGCTTAGTTCAAATGTCAATAAGAAAGCTGGTCTGTTAATCAGAAGAATCATCTTCGGATTATGTTTATTGGCCGGGGTAATAATACTTGCTATTATTATTTCTTATACAATTAAAGATAATAGTAAGCAGGTGCAGTTATATAGCTCGCAGATAGATAATACAATGTCAGAAAAAATGGCATTTATCAATACTGTTGCAACAGGGGCTTCTTCCGGAATGGCAGCTTCAGACTATTATGCGTATGTGGATGCGATGGTGGAACAGTATGATGATGTATCAGCGGTATATGTTTGCGTAAAGCAGAGCGGCGTGATCTATTCAGATGGAATCATGACTTATATGTCAGGCGGATGGCTTCCGGGAGAAGATTTTGTGGTGTCTGAGCGTTCCTGGTATAAAGGTGCGTTAAGTACACAGGGCGTGTATGTGTCGGAGCCATATGTAGATGAACAATCTGGAAATATCTGCATCACTCTTTCGAAAGTGATATATAGCGGTGATTCCATCATTGGCGTAGCCGGAATGGATATGTATATGGATGATCTGGTTACACTGATTGAAAGTTCTTATGATGGCGGAAATTATGTGTTCTTGGCATCAAAGGAAGGAACCATCCTGACACACCCGAATGAGAATATTGCACTGAGTAATGAAAAAAGTACATCGATAACAGAGGCTTTGAACGGAAAATATAAAGGTGTATATGAAAAAAAGTTAGCAACAAAGCTAATTTGGGATTATAGCGGCGGATTAAAATTTGCAATCTGTAACATTGCGGAAAC